>CAJMLV010000022.1 GCA_905214345.1 uncultured bacterium | reverse complement strand
ATATTGTGGAGATCGTCATCGCCATCACCACCCTGAAAGGCGAGCGCCTGCGGGAGGTCATCAACCTCTGCAATTCCACCCATTGCCGGGTGCGGATGCTCAATGACCCCCAGGCGGTGGACGAGAGCGGCAAACCGGTGGTGGCCGGTCTGCGTGAACTGAACACCGCGGACTTCCTCTCCCGGGACGAGATCCAGCTGAACAATGCCCAGATCTCGGAGTACCTGCACGACAAGGTGGTTCTGGTCACCGGCGGCGGCGGGTCCATCGGCAGCGAACTTTGCCGACAGATCATGCGGTACAGCCCCCGGCAGCTGCTGATCTTCGATATTTACGAAAACTGTGCCTATGAGCTGGAGATGGAACTGCGCAACAAATATGGCGCCGATGCTCCCATCATCACCCTCATCGGTTCCATCCGCGACAAGGACCGTCTGGATGAAGTGTTCGAAACTTACCATCCTTCGGTGGTGTTCCATGCCGCGGCTCACAAGCACGTGCCCCTGATGGAAACCAGCCCTGCCGAAGCGGTGAAGAACAACGTCTTCGGTACCAAGAATCTGCTGACCTCGGCGGCGGAACACAATGTGGAGCGCTTTGTGCAGCTTTCCACCGACAAAGCCGTCAACCCGACCAACGTTATGGGCTGCACCAAGCGCATCTGCGAAATGCTCATCCAGACTTTTGCCAGCAACACTTCCATGAAGTGCATGGCGGTGCGGTTCGGCAACGTGCTGGGCAGCCATGGCAGCGTTATCCCTCTGTTTGAAGAACAGATCAAGCGGGGCGGTCCCGTCACCATCACCCACCCGGATATTGTGCGCTACTTCATGACCATCACCGAGGCCGCCCAGCTGGTGCTGCAGGCCGGCGGTCTGGCCAAGAGCGGCAGCATCTATGTGCTGGATATGGGCGAGCCGGTGCGCATCATGGACCTGGCCAACCGCCTCATCCGCTTCTACGGCTATGAGCCGGGGGTGGATATTCCCATCGAAATCACCGGCCTGCGCCCGGGCGAAAAGCTGTATGAGGAACTGATGCTGGATTCCGAGCAGGACAAGATGCTCAGCACCGCCCATAACAAGATCTTTATCGCCCCGCCCATGGACATCGACCTGGCCCATTTCTACACCGAGCTGCAGAATCTGCAGGTGTGTGCGGAGCATAACGATGAAGCCGTGGTCATGGGCCTGCAGCGCATTGTGGGGCGTTACCACCCCAACCGCAAGGTGAATGAGGACCACACTGTCAGTGCGGCCCACGGCAACACCGCCATCATCAGCAAGAGCGAACTGGAACAGGCGGCAGCCCAAAAGAAGAACGCAGAGGAGGGCAAAGATGTATCGTAACTATATCAAGCGCCTGCTGGACCTTCTGCTTTCCGCAGCGGCGGCTATCGTGCTGGCCCTGCCCATGGCGGTCCTGGCCGTCTGGATCAAGATCGACTCCCCGGGGCCGGTCTTTTTCCGCCAGCGCCGGGTGGGGGCCCACAAGACCCATTTCAACATCCTGAAATTCCGCACCATGCGCGGGGATACCCCCCATGATGTGCCCACCCATCTACTTAAGAATGCGGATTCCTACATCACCAAGAGCGGAGCTTTTCTGCGGCGCACCAGCCTGGACGAACTGCCCCAGATCTATAACATCCTGGCAGGGGAGATGAGCATCATCGGCCCCCGTCCGGCGCTGTACAACCAGTATGACCTGATCGAAGCCCGGGACGCCGTGCATGCCAACGACATCCGCCCCGGCCTGACCGGCCTGGCACAGGTCAACGGACGGGATGAGCTGCCCATCGACGTGAAGGCAAAATATGACGGCGAATACGCCGCCGATATTACCTTCCGCAAGGACCTGGCCATCTTCTTCCGTTCCATCACCTATGTGTTCCAGCGCCGCGGTGTGGTGGAAGGCGGCACCGGCGCCATGGAACAGCAACAGCGCGACGAAACCAAAAAGTGACGTTGTATACTGTTTTTGTCCGCAACGCCCGGCTTTTTGGCCGGGCGTTGTCATTTTGACGGAAGTTTTGCCCCGGCTTTTTGCCGGGAAAAAGGGATATTTTTTGCCCCAAAACAAAATTACACAAGAAAATATTGAAATTTTCGTTGAAATATGTTGCAAAAGTCAAGTTGATTGTGTAAAATATACATCAAGGGCCCGTCGGTTTGGGTCAAAATAACGGCAGAGTGACCGGGGAGAGCCTTTGCGGCGGTTTGGTCATTCAGCACAATGGTAAGGAGAGGCAGTTTATGGCGAACAGGGTATTCCAGAATGTGGTCTACCAGATGAAAGACGCAATCGACCGCGTTGTGGGTGTGGTAGATGAAACGGGTGCCGTGATCTCCTGCTCCGAGCTGGGGCAGATCGGTGAGATGCGGGAAGGCTTTGCCGCCATCCGCCTGACGGCGGGGGATGCCTTTGTCAAGGACGGGTATGCCTACCATCAGTTCTCCAACGCCAAGCACAACGATTACGCGGTGTTTGTGGAAGGCGGCGATACCACCGCCAGCCAGTTTGCGGCGCTGCTGTCCATCAGCCTGCAGAGCATCAAGCAGTACCATGATGAAAAGTTCGACAAGACCAACTTCATCAAGAATGTGGTGCTGGACAACATCCTGCCCGGCGATATTTACGCCAAGGCCAGGGAGCTGCACTTCGTTTCGGACGTGCAGCGGGTGGTCCTGCTCATCCGTGTGACCAGCGGCAACGATATTTCCGCCTATGATGTGGTCAGCGGCCTGTTCCCCGACAAACAGAAGGACTTCGTTTTCAACATCAGCGAAAGCGATACCGTCCTGGTCAAGGAGATCCGCCCCGACACCAGCACCCGCGATATGGAAAAGCTGGCTGCCTCCATCGTGGATAACCTGCAGGGCGAACATTATATCAAGGCTGTGGTGGGCATCGGTACCCCCATCGGCAACATCAAGGATCTGGCTGCCAGCTTCAAGGAAGCCCAGATCGCCATGGAAGTGGGCAAGGTGTTCGACACCGAAAAGCAGGTCATCTCCTACGATCACCTGGGCATTGCCCGCCTGATCTACCAGCTGCCCACCACCCTGTGCGATGCCTTCCTGAAGGAAGTCTTCAAGCAGGACAGCATCGACAGCCTGGACTCCGAAACGCTGTTCACCATCCAGCGCTTCTTTGAGAACAACCTGAATGTCTCCGAAACCAGCCGCGGCCTGTTTGTGCACCGCAACACCCTGGTCTACCGCCTGGAAAAGATCAAGAAGCTCACCGGTCTCGACCTGCGCAAGTTCGATGACGCTATCGTCTTCAAGGTGGCCTTGATGGTCAAAAAGTATCTGTCCGCCAACCCGGCCAAATACTGATACCGCTTTTGAAACGCCCCCGGTCCCAAGGACCGGGGCGTTTTTTTGTCTGTGGCCCGTGGGCCCGGTAACAAGGAAAAAAATCCTCCGTTTTTATCATTGGAGATGCCTCTTCCTAAATTTTACAAACTTATCACAACCACCTTTTTCAGGCGGGAAAATCACGTTTGTACAAAAGATGCGGGGGCCGGCGAATCTTGACGCAAAGGGCGATTCATGGTACATTAGTATCTGTATCGTTCTGTCCGTTTGAGGCAGGGAAGTGTCATGAAGTGCAGGAGATTGCCATGATTCAGTTTGAACACGTTTCAAAAGTGTATGAGACCCAGAACGACGAGAACGTCGCACTGGAAGATATTAACATCCAGATCGAAGAAGGGGAGTTTGTCTTTGTCCTGGGCCATTCCGGCGCGGGCAAATCCACTTTCCTCAAATTGATGCTGATGGAAGAAAAGCCCACCGAGGGCAAGGTTTTCATCAACGGTCAGGACCTCACCCGCCTGCGCCGCCGCAAGGTGCCCTATATGCGCCGCCAGATGGGCGTGGTGTTCCAGGACTTCCGCCTGATCCCCACCATGACCGTCTACGAAAACGTGGCCTTCGCCATGCGGGTGACCAACATTTCCAGCAAGACCATCAAGAACCGCGTGCCCTTTGCCCTGAGCCTGGTGGGCCTGGAGGATAAGATGGACCGTCTGCCGGACGAGCTTTCCGGCGGTGAGCAGCAGCGTGTGGCGGTTGCCCGTGCCCTGGCCCACGGCCCCAAACTGATCATTGCGGACGAGCCCACCGGCAACATCGACCCCGAAATGAGCATGGACATCATGCAGCTCTTCGAGGCCATCAACAAGGTACATATCACCGTGGTGGTGGTTACCCACGAACATGAGCTGGTGCAGAAGCTGGCCCAGAAATACAACAACCGCGTCATTACCCTGGCCCACGGGCAGGTGGCTTCGGATACTTCCCACCCGGAAGTGGCCGAAACGTATGAAGCCCGCATGCGGGAAATGGGTATGGAACCGACTTATCTGTAATAGGGGGCTAGAGGATGCGTTTTTCCAGTTTTGCTTATCTGGTAGGGCAGGGCCTGCACAACATGCGGGCAAACCGCCTGATGACCTTTGCGTCCATGGGTGTGCAGACCGTCTGCATGATCCTGGTGGGCGCGGCGCTCTTGTTCAGTATGAACATCGACGCCATGGTGGAATATATCGGCGAACAGAACGAAAGCTATGTCTACCTGGTGGACGGCCTTTCGGACGAACAGATCACTGCCGCCGGCGATGCCATCAAGGCGGTGCCCGGTGTGGTTTCGGTCACATATATATCGCCCACCGACGTACTCACCGAATTTGATGATATGCTTTCGTCCTACACCAACCTGACGGATACCTTTGCGGAAGATAACCCCTTCCACTCCATGTACAAGGTTGTGGTGGACGATGTGGCAAATATCGATCATATCATTGAGGATTTGAGTGTGATCGAAAATGTGGAGAGTGTCAGCGCCACCCGCGAACTGTCCAAGCTCTTTGTTTCCATCCAGACGGTGGTGAACTACATCAGCTACGGTCTGGTGGCGGTGCTGGCATTGGTGAGCATCGTGGTGATCAACAACACCATCCGCCTTACCGTCTTTGCCCGCCGCAAGGAGATCGGCATCATGAAGCTGGTGGGCGCCACCAACGGCTTCATCCGATTCCCCTTCTTTGTGGAAGGCGTTACCTCCGGCCTGATTTCCGCCGCCGTTTCTTCCGGTGTGGTGTGCGGCGCTTATTATGCGCTGTACCGCTTCTACCTGGAAAACCCCACCACCCTGTCCAATCTGCTGGGCGGCACCCTGGTCCCTCTGCAGGATGCGTGGTATTACATTGTGCTGGGCTTTGTGGCCTTTGGCTTCATCATGTGCGGCATCGGTACCGCCACCAGCATCCGCAAGCACCTGAATGTCTGATCACCCAAGGGAGGGAACCGAGCAAACCATGTCCATTGCAGTAAAAACCCGTATCCGGCAGATCGCTTCCTTGGCCCTGGCTTTGGTCATGGCAGGGGTGCTTTTCTGCCAGGCAGCTTCCACGGCGTATGCCGACGATAAACAGCAGGAACTGGAAGACAAGAAAAACCAGCTTCAGCAGGAACTGGAAGAGATCCACAACGAACAGGCCGAAAACCAGGAGAACCTGGAAGCCGCCCAGGCGCAGAAGGATCAGCTGGAAGCCCAGAACCAGGAACTGCAGCAGCAGGCGCAGCAGCTCAGCAACCAGATGGATGAGATCAAGACCAAGATCGGTGAAACCGAGGATGCCATCACCGCCAAGCAGGCGGAAGTGGACCAGAAACAGGCTGAGTTTGACGAGCGCTGGGACGGTTTCAAAGAGCGCATGAGCAGCATGCAGATGATCCATTACAGCGGCGGCATTGATATTCTGTCCAATGCCACCAACCTGTTCCAGCTTCTCAACTTCACCCAGGCTCTGGCCGACATCTCCGAGAAGGATGAGGAAATCTGCCAGCAGCTGGACGAGGAAAAAGCGGCCCTGAACCAGGAAAAGCAGGAACTGGAAGACCAGAAGGCGCAGCTGGAAGCCCAGGAAGCCACCCTGGCCGAAAACCAGACCCAGCTGGACGCCACCATCGACAAGATCGTGGCCAACATCCAGCAGCAGGACTCCACCATCAGCGAAGCCGAAGCCCGTGCCCAGGCCCTGGAAGCCGCCGAGAGCGACAAGCAGGCCGAATTCAACAAGGCAGCCGATGAACTGGACTCCTACCTGCGTTCCATCATCAACAACAGCACCGGCGGTTCCAACGCCACCTTGTCCTGCTCCCTGAACTTCATCTGCCCCCTGGGCAGCTACAAGTACATTTCCTGTGAGTACGGCAGCGGCGGCCACAAGGGCCGTGACTATGCTGCACCCGGCGGTACCCCCATCCGGGCGGTGGCTTCCGGCCAGGTCATTACCGTGGACAGCCATTCCAGCTACGGCTACTATGTCATGATCTACCACGGCACCGCCGATGACGGCAACAACTACACCACCCTGTATGCCCACATGCAGTCCTGGCCGCCGGTGAGCGTGGGACAGAGTGTTTCCCAGGGCGATATCATCGGGTATGTGGGTTCCACCGGCAACTCCACCGGCAACCACCTGCATATCGAACTGCGCCAGAACGGCAGCCGCATCAACCCGGCTCTGTACATTCCGGCTTAATCCATTTGGGAGGCTTCACCATGGAAAAACATCACAAGACAGGCGTCCGCGTGGTCTGCCTGGTCATCGCTGTGCTGATGGTTGTGGGTCTGTTTTCCTCGGTTGTGTATACCCTGGTCTGACCCCACCGCCAAGACTGTGGCAGTCGGTTCCCGCCGTCTGCCGGATAAGGAGATCACCTGATTCATGAGCAGAAAAGTCAATCTGGCCGTGGCCGCGACCATTACCCTGATCGCAATGGCTGTGACCTTCTCCATTACCATGGTCATCTCGATGGACATGTTCAACAGCACCGTTTCCAGCGTCAAGAACAAGGAGCGGATGTACAACAAGCTGTCCGAGATCGACCGCTATGTGCGCGATAACGAATACTTCGACATCAATGAGGATACCCTCAACGACACCATCGCCTCCGGCTATATGCTGGGCATCAGCGATAAATACGCCCGTTATTATTCCGCCAAGGCCTACACCGAAAAGGTGGGTGTGGAAAGCGGCCGTCTGATGAACATCGGTGTGTCTGTCATTAAGGATACGTCCTCCGGCTACGCCCGCATCATCCGTGTGTATGACAACAGCCCGGCCAGCGAGATCGGCCTGCAGACCGGCGGTTTCATCACCATGATCGGGGATGTGAGCGTGCGCACCATGACCGATACCGCCGCCATCAACTCCGCCCTTCTGGGGGAGGAAGGCACCACCGTCAGCATCACCTATCTGACCCCTGACCGCCAGGAACAGCCGGCGGTGGAACTGGTGCGCTCCAATTACACCACCACCACCGTGTTCTCTCAGCTGACCGAGGACGGCTGCGGATATGTCTGCATCGATGCCTTTGCTTCCACCACCGGCACCGAATTCCGCACCGCGGTGGAAAACCTGATCAATCAGGGTGCCAAAGCGCTGGTCTTTGACCTGCGCAACAACACCGGTGATTCTCTGGATGCCGCGCTGGTGGCCGCCGACTACTGCGTGCCTGCGGGCCTCATGGTCCAGAGCCAGGCCAAGGACGGCACCCTCACCGACCTGCGTATTTCGGATGACCACGAAGTCACCGTGCCCATGGTCTGCCTGGTCAACGGCAGCACCGCCGGCGGCGCCGAACTGTTTGCCAACGCCCTGCGCAAGATGGCAGGGGCCAGCATTGTGGGCACCACCACCGCAGGCAAGGGCGTCGTTCTCAGCGAGCCCCAGAGCTTCTCTGACGGCAGTGCCGCGGTGATCACCATCGGCTTGCTGCTGGACAACGAAGGCCAGACCTGGAACGGCACCGGCCTGACTCCGGATGTGGAAGCCACCCTGACCGCCGATGAACAGAACAGCTACTACGATTTCACCATCGATACCGACCCGCAGATCAACAAGGCGATGACTTCGGTCATGGCCATGGTAGGGTAAGGGGGATGTCTATGCCGGCATTGACCGACCTTTCCACCATCCGCGACCTCTGCGCGCGGTATGATTTTGCTCTCTCCAAGGGCTTCGGCCAGAACTTCATCATCAACCCCGGCGTCTGCCCCCGCATTGCGGAAGCGGCAGGCATCGGCCCCGGCTGGGGCGCGCTGGAGGTGGGGCCCGGTATCGGGGTGCTCACCGAACAGCTGGCCCAGCGGGCCGACAAGGTGGTTTCGGTGGAAGTGGACAAGCGGCTGGAACCCCTCCTGGCCGAGACCATGGCCGGATACGACAACTTCAAGCTGGTCATGGGCGATGTGCTCAAGGTAGACCTGGCAAAGCTGCTGAAAGAAGAATTCGGCGACCGTCCGGTGGCTGTCTGTGCCAACCTGCCTTACTACATCACCAGCCCCATTCTGATGCGCCTTCTGGAAGAGAAACTCCCGGTGGAGAACATTACCGTCATGGTACAGAAGGAAGCCGCACAGCGCCTGTGCGCCGCCCCCGGCACCCGGGAAGCCGGTGCCATCAGCTATGCCGTGGCCTACTACTCCACACCCAAAATGCTCTTTACGGTGCAGCCGGGCAGCTTTTACCCGGCGCCCAAGGTCACCAGCGCGGTCATCCGCCTGGATGTCCACAAAGAACCCGCCGTGCAGGTCCCCAACGGGGACGAAGCGGGCCTGTTCCGCCTGATTCGGGCGGCTTTCTCCCAGCGGCGCAAAACCATCGCCAACGTGGTGGCCTCCGGCCTCAATCTGCCCAAGCCCCGGGTGCTGGAAGCCCTGCAGACCGCCGGGCTGGATGCCCGCCTGCGTCCCGAACAGCTGACCCTGCAGGATTATTGCGACCTGTTATCGGCCCTCGCCGGTTGACACATCCGCCGCGCCATGTTACAATAATATGGTTCCCGCTGGCATAGCTCAACTGGCAGAGCAGCTGATTTGTAATCAGCAGGTTGCAGGTTCGATTCCTGTTGCCAGCTCCAAAAATACCGCGTCATTGCGTTGCATCTTGCAATCAGTGACGCGGCTTTTTTTGTTTTCTTTGAAATTTGACTGCTTTTTGACTACTTTTTCCGAAAAACTGAAAATTGGTGCCTGTTCCGCGGGCAAAGGGAGCCTTGCCCCGCATTGGCCTGTAAAGACGAAAATCTCCCCCGGAATGACATTACCATTCCGGGGGAGGTTCTTGCGTTATCATGGAAAAAGGAAAATTACTTTTCCGCCTCGCCTTTGGGCAGCAGCCCGTAGAGTTCGTACAGGGTCAGCACATCCTGCAAGCTCAGTTTGCGGGCGAACAACTGGCGGTAGGTAGCGGTCTTGACCTTGCCTTCCTGCTTCATCTTGTCCATGCGGGCGGTGGTTTCGGCGTACTGCTTCTGTACCGATTCCAGCATTGCCTCAAAGGCCGCCAGGCGTTCCTCTCCGGTCACAGCAGGGTCACCCCGGCTTTCTCGCAGGCGGCGCGGGTCTCGTCGTCCCACAGACTCACCTGGACTTCACCCACATGGGCTTTGCCCAGCAGCAGCATGCACAGACGGCTCTGGCCGATACCGCCGCCCATGGTCAGGGGCAGCTGGCCGTTCAGCAGCATCTGGTGGAAAGGCAATTCGGCACGCTGGGGGCAGCCGGCTTCCTCCAGCTGGCGGCGCAGGGCGGCAGCGTCCACGCGGATACCCATGCTGGAAAGCTCCAGCGCGCAGCCCAGGGGCTTGTGCCAGAACAGAATGTCGCAGTTCAGGGTCCAGTCATCGTAGTCGGGGGCACGGCCGTCATGAGGCTGGCCGCTGGCCAGCTTGCCGCCGATCTGCATGATGCAGACGGTGCCATGCAGACGGGTGAACTCGTTTTCCCGCTCTTTCGGGGTCAGGTCGGGGTACAGATTTTCCAGTTCCTGGGTGGTGATG
Source organism: uncultured bacterium (assembly GCA_905214345.1). Classification (GTDB taxonomy): domain Bacteria; phylum Bacillota; class Clostridia; order Oscillospirales; family Ruminococcaceae; genus Gemmiger. The sequence goes on along the minus strand of CAJMLV010000022.1, from coordinate 37,124 downwards.
AAGGTGACCTCCCGGCCCAGACGGACCTTTTTCAGTTCCGGGAACTTCCAGCGCAGCTCGTCGGCGGTGGCACACACCGCGTCCACAATGTCCCGCACCGTGTCTTTCAGGAAGGGGATGGTGCGCTGCTTTTCGGTGACCACCCGCTCCCAGTCCCACTGGTCCACATAGATGCTGTGCAGATTGTCCGGGGTCTCGTCCCGGCGGATGGCGTTCATATCGCACACCAGGCCCTGCCCGGGGCGGAACCCGTATTTGGCCAGGGCAAAGCGCTTCCACTTGGCCAGGCTGTGTACCACTTCCGCCTCACCGTCCAGGCAGGGAACGTCAAACCGCACAGGGCGTTCCACGCCGTTCAGGTCGTCGTTCAGGCCGCTTCCATGCAGCACGAACAGGGGAGCGGTGACCCGCTTCAGGTGCAGCGCCGCGCACAGCTTTTCCTGAAAGATGGTCTTGATCAGGCCGATGGCTTTCTGGGTATCGTACAGGCCCAGAAGGCTTTTGTAGTTCTGCGGAATCTGCGTGTTGGACATATTCATTTTCCTCCTTGTTTTGACCTTCAGGCCGGTGCGAACTGGCTCTGGTACAGCTGGGCGTAGAACCCTTGCTTGGCCAGCAGTTCTTCGTGGGTACCGCTCTCAATGATGCTGCCGCTCTTCATCACCAGAATGCGGTCGGCATTCTTGATGGTGGAAAGGCGGTGGGCGACAATGAAGCTGGTGCGTCCCCGCATCAGTTCCTCAAAGGCGTCCTGCACCAGCACCTCGGTGCGGGTATCGATGCTGGAAGTGGCTTCGTCCAGGATCAGGATGGGCGGGCGGCGGAGCATGACCCGGGCGATGCACAGCAGCTGCCGCTGCCCGGCGCTCAGGTTGTCGCCATCCTCGGCAATCATGGTATCGTAGCCCTGGGGCAGGCGGCAGATGAAGCTGTGGGCGCGGGCTTTCTTGGCCGCCGCGATGATCTCTTCCCGGCTGGCATCCGGTTTGCCGTAGGCGATGTTTTCCGCCACGGTGCCGCATTTCAGCCAGGTTTCCTGCAATACCATACCCAGGTTGCTCCGCAGAGAATCCCGGGTCACGGTGTCGATGGGATTGTCATCCACTTTCAGCGACCCGCCGTTGATCTCGTAGAACCGCATGAGCAGATTCACCAGGGTGGTCTTGCCGCAGCCGGTGGGGCCCACCAGGGCGATGCGCTGACCCGGCCACACCCGCAGGTTCATATCCTCAATCAGGGGAACGTCGGGCACATAACGGAACTTCACATGCTCAAAGGTGACCCGGCCGGCTCCCTGGTGCAGTTTCACCGCGTCGGGAGCATCGGGAACGATGGGCTCTTCGTCGATGAGGTCAAACACACGCTGGGCACAGGCCAGGGCGTTCTGCAGCTCGGTCATGACGCTGGAAATGTCGTTGAACGGCTTGGTGTACTGGTTGGCGTACTGCAAAAGGGCTGACAGACTGCCTGCGGTGATGCCTCCCGCAATGGCGAAGAGTGCGCCCAGCACGCCAACCGCCGCGTATACCAGCGAGTTGACGAAGCGGGTACAGGGGTTGGACAGGGAAGAGTAGAAGGTGGCCCGCAGCCCGCAGGACTGCAGATCCAGGTTGATGCGCTCAAACCGTTCCTCGGCCCGGTCTTCGTAACCGAAGGCCCGCACCAGGTGCTGGTTGCCCACCAGCTCTTCCACCAGACCGGTCATTTCGGCCCGGGTCTCGCTCTGTACCCGGAACATGGAGTAGGTGTGCTGGGCAATGAACTTGGCCACAAAGATGGAGAGAGGGGTCAGCAGACCAACCACCAGGGTGATGCGCCAATCAATGGAAAACATGAATCCCAGGGTGACCAGGATGGTCAGTACACCGGTGAACAGCTGGGTGAATCCCATGAGCAAACCGTCGGAAAACTGCTCCACGTCGGTGGTCAGGCGGCTGATGGTCTCGCCGGGACGATGGGCGTCGATGTAACTCAGGGGCAGCTGTTCCATGTGGCTGAACGCCCGCACCCGGATGTCGCGTACCACCTGGAAGGTGATGCGATTGTTGATCAGGCTCATGAGCCACTGGCACAGGGAGGTAACGCATACCACAATGCCGAACTGCACCGCCAGGGACGCCAGAGCGGGCAGGTCTACCTGTCCGGGGCCCAGAATCAGGTCCACGCCCAGACCGGTGAGGATGGGGGCGTACAGGGTGGTCACCACCGTAACGGCGGCCAGCAGCAGGGAGAGAAGGACCAATACGCGGTACGGGGCAATGAGCCGCAGCACCCGGCGCACGGTGGCGGAGCTGCCGCCGGTGGGTTTCTTTGCCTTACTCATACGGTTTTCTCCACCTCCTCCCGGGAAAGCTGACTCAGGCAGATCTCTTTGTACACATCGCAGGTCTTGAGCAATTCGGCGTGGGTGCCGCAGCCCGCCAGTTCACCGTCATCCAGCACCAAAATCCGGTCGGTATGCTGCACGGCGGTGGCACGCTGGGACACGATGAACACGGTCATTCCTGCGGTCTTTTCTTTCAGTGCTTTGCGCAGGGCGGCGTCGGTGGAATAGTCCAGGGCCGAAGCACTGTCATCCAGGATCAGGATGGAGGGGCGGGGGACCAGTGCGCGGGCGATGGTCAGGCGCTGGCGCTGACCGCCGGAGAAATTGCGCCCGGCGGTGTCTACCTTTTCATCCAGCCCGCCCGGTTTGCCGCGGACGAAATCCGCCGCCTGGGCAATCTCCAGCGCCGCCCAGATCTGTTCGTCGGTGGCGTTGGGGCAGGCCCAGCGCATGTTGTCCCGGATGGTGCCGGTAAACAGCACCGCCCGCTGGGGCACCACGCCGATCATGGTTCGCAGCTGCGCAAAGGGATACTGCCGCACGTCGTGGCCGTACAGCGAAACGCTGCCTTCGGTGGCGTCATAGAATCGGGCCACCAGATTGACCAGGGTGCTCTTGCCGCTGCCGGTACCGCCGATGACGCCGATGGTCTGGCCCCGCAAGGCGGTGAAATCCAGACCGGTCAGGCTGGGTGCACCGGCGCCTTTGTAGGTGAAGGTGACGTGCTCGAAAGCAACGGCGGGAGCTTCGGCCACCGGGGTCAGTTCCCTGGCGCCGGAATCGGCGGGGTCAGGCATGCCGGAGGTGGTGTTCAGCAGTTCGTTCACACGGATGCCGCTGGCCAGGGCACGGGTCACCGAGATGACCAGGTCGGCCATGCGCAGCAAGTTGGTGAGGATCTGGTTCATGTAGCTGATCAGAGCGATGATGGCGCCCTGGGTCAGGGCCCCTTCGTTGACCAGCACACCGCCCCGCAGCAGCACCACCACGATGCCGAAGTTGACGATGAGGTAGGTCATGGGATTCATCAGGGCCGAGATACGCCCCGCCACCGTCTGCACCTTTTTCAGGGTGTCGTTGGTCTGGGTGAAATCCCGGATCTCGTCCTCCTGGCGGGAGAAGGCTCGCACCACACGGGCACCCACATAGTTTTCCCGGGTCAGCAGGGTGACCTTGTCCAGCATGCTCTGGGCCTGATGATAGCGGGGCACCGTCATGCGCATGATCAGGTAGATGACCAGAGAGATCAGCACCGTGACCAGCAGGAACCAGGCGGTCATCTGGGGGCTGATGGTCAGTGCCATGATCAGGGCGCCAATAACGATAAAGGGACACCGCAGCAGCAGACGCAGGGTCATGTTCACGCCGTTCTGCAGCTGGTTGATGTCGCTGGTCATGCGGGTGACCAGGGTGGGGGTGCCGATGCCGTCCAGCTCGGTATAGGATAGGGTGTTGATGTGATGGTACAGGTCCCGCCGCAATGCGGTACCGTATCCCAAAGCGGTTTTGGCGGCAAAATACTGCGCCGTCACGCTGGAAACAAGGCCCACCACCGCCAGCAGGACCAACAGCCCGCCTTGGCGCCAGATCTGGCCCACGTCCCGGTTCTGGATGCCGGTGTCCACGATGGCGGCCACCACCAGCGGCACTAGAAGCTCAAAGCAGGCTTCCAGCATCTTGAACAGGGGAGCCAGTACGGTTTCCCGTTCGTAGCCTTTCAGATAATGCAGCAATCTACGCATGCTTCACCCACCTTTATAAAAATGCAAGAAATATTATACCACGTACCCCCGTATTTGTCAGCGTTTTTGCCCGGTTTCGATGATTATTTGCAGCCGCTCCGCCTATACTTGTTGTAGTTATTCACACAGCGGGCGTGCCTTTTCCGGTGCGCCGAAAGGGGAGGAATATGCTGTATTTTCATAAAGGTCTTTCCTGCTCCGCCGCGCGAACGGTGGGGCGGGCTTTGTCTCTGGCCGGGCAGCAGGGCTGCACCGCTGCCGATACCGGCCACCTTCTGCTGGCCATGCTGCAGACGGCACAGGGGCCGGCGGCGGATTTCCTGCGCCGCAAAAATATCAGCGAGACCGCGCTGCACAACTGCGCCGCCGGACGGGTCTGCACCGGGCGCAGCATCCGCCTGACCCGGCGGGACCTGGCCCCTGAAACCAGCAAGGCACTGGAATTCGCGGTGCTGGGTGCCCATGCCGCCCGAGTGCCCAAGGCGGAAAACGAACATCTGCTCTGTGCCATGCTGGAGGACTGCGCCTGCACCGCCAGCGTCTGGCTGGCTTCCCTGGGGGTGGAGGTCCCCCAGGCCGCCCGGGAATGCCGCCAGCTGTCCGGGCAGCTGATCCTGCCTTCCGGCACGCCTCGTATGAGCACCAGCCGGGGCAGCAAACCCAGCGAAAAGTATGGCCGGGACCTGACTCGCCTGGCGCAGGAAGGCAGACTGGACCCGGTGCTTTGCCGGGACAAGGAACTGGACCGGATGATCGAGATCCTCTGCCGCCGCCAGAAAAACAACCCCTGCCTGCTGGGGGAACCCGGTGTGGGCAAGAGCGCTCTGGCCGAAGCCCTGGCTCAGCGCATCGCCGCCGACCAGGTCACCCAGAGCCTGCGGGGCCGCCGGGTGCTGGCTCTGGACATGGCCGCCATGGTGGCGGGCACCAAGTACCGGGGCGATTTTGAGGAGCGGTTCAAGAGCCTGCTGGAAGAACTCTACCGGGACCGCATGACCATCCTCTTCATCGATGAGATCCACGTCATTGCGGGGGCGGGCGCGGCGGAAGGCGCCATCGATGCAGCCAGCATCCTCAAACCCATGCTGGCACGGGGAGAACTGCAGCTCATCGGCGCCACCACTCCGGAAGAATACCGAAAGACCATCGCCAAGGATACTGCCCTGGACCGCCGGTTCGGCAAGGTGATGATCGAAGAGCCTGCCCCGGCGGATGCCGAAACTATCCTGCGGGGGCTGATGCCCCGGTATGAGCGGTATCACAGCGTGGCCATTCCGCCGGAAAGCATCCATGCAGCGGTGGAACTGAGTGTGCGGTATCTGCCCGGACGGTTCCTGCCGGACAAAGCCATCGACCTGCTGGACGAGGCCGCCGCTGCCGCCCGCATTGCCGGTACCGAAAAAAGCGGGGGACTGGCGTCCCTGACACCCCAGGATATTGCCCGGGTGGTGAGCAAAGCCAGCGGTGTGCCTGCCCAGCGGGTGGGGGAAGCGGAACGGGAACGCCTGGACCAGCTGGAAGCCCGTCTGAGCGAGGAGGTAGTGGGGCAGCCCCGGGCGGTGCACGCGGTGGCGGCGGCCATCCGCCGCAGCCGCACCGGGCTGCGGGAAGAGGGGCGGCCCATCGGCGCCATGCTCTTCCTGGGGCCTACCGGTGTGGGCAAGACCCAGCTGGCCAGGACCCTGGCCAAAAACTGGTTCGGCAGCGAGAAAGCCCTGCTGCGCTTTGATATGTCGGAATATATGGAACAGCACACGGTGGCCCGGCTGATCGGATCGCCCCCGGGTTATGTGGGGCACGAGGAGGGAGGTCAGCTCACCGAGGCAGTGCGCCGCCGTCCGTACAGCGTGGTGCTGTTTGATGAGATCGAAAAGGCCCACGGCGACATCCAGAATATACTTCTCCAGATTCTGGAGGACGGCATGCTTACCGACGCCCAGGGCCGCAAGGCGGATTTTTCCAACACCATCATCCTCATGACCTCCAACCTGGGCGCCCGGTGCCTGGTGGGGCAGGCGGCGCCTATGGGGTTCGGCACGGCGGCGGAGGATACCGCCCGCCGGAACAAGCAGGCCTTGCAGGAGGCCAAGGAGTATTTCCGTCCCGAACTCATGGGACGCCTGGACGATGTGGTGGTGTTCGACCCGTTGGGTCCGGCCCAGCTGGCGGCCATCGCGGGCAAGCTGCTCACCGAACTGGAAGGCCGCGCTGCCCGGCAGGGGTATACACTGCGCCACACCGAAGCCGCCGCCCGGGCACTGGCCGGGCGGGAGGTGCCCGCCTACGGAGCCCGGGACTTGCGCCGCAAGGTCAGCCGTGCGGTAGAACAGGCCCTGGCCGACCGCATTGCCGACGGTACTGCCCATCCCGGAGTGACGTACACGGCGGATGTGGACGGGGAGGGGAAAATCATCCTCACCGACAGCGATTTTGCCGCCTGCGTATAAAGCAAAAAGCCTTCCCTTTTGAAAAGGAAAGGCTTTTCGTTTTTGTTATGGAAGGGGAATCAGGAATTCTTGACCCGGAATTCCTGCTCGCAGTAGATGCAGCGATACCGTCCGCTGGGGGTCAGGGCGAAGATATGGTCGCAGCCCTCCTCCAGAGAGGTGATGCAGCGGGGGTTGGTGCACTTGATCACGTTCACCAGCTGTTTGGGCTGATCGGGACGGACCTTGCGGGTCACATGACCATTCTCAATGTAGGTGATGGTGATCTGGGGGTCCAGATAACCCAGCACGGCAAAATCCAGGCTGCTGATGTCGCCTTCGATCTTGATGATGTCCTTCTTGCCGCTCTTCTGGCTGCGCACATTCTGCAGCAGGGCCACGCTGGCGTCGTTCAGTTTTTCCAGCTCCATCATGTGGTACAGGGCCAGCCCGGTGCCGGCGGTGATGTGGTCAATGACCACGCCGTTCTGGATCTCGTCGATATTCAGCATTCGAAAGCCACCTCCCCGGTTTTGGGGTCATTCAGACCCAGCAATGTCATGATCAGTGCCATGCGCATGTACACGCCGTTCTGCGCCTGCTCAAAGTAAGCGGCGCGGGGATCGTCATCCACGTCCAGGGTGATCTCGTTCACACGGGGCAGGGGATGCAGCACTGCCATGTCGGCGGGCGCCTGGGCCAGCTTGGCCTTGGTCAGGATGTAGCTGTTCTTCAGGCGGATGTAATCTTCTTCGTTGAAGAAGCGTTCCCGCTGCACACGGGTCATGTACAGGATATCCAGCTGAGGCAGGGCCTCTTCCAGGCTGCGGGTCTCCACATAGGGGATGCCTTTGGGGTCCAGCACTTCGGTCAGGATGTAGTCCGGCACGCGCAGCTCTTCGGGGCTGATGAGCACGAACTTCATGTTGGGCCAGCGGGACAGGCTCTTGATGAGGGAGTGAACCGTGCGGCCGAACTTCAGGTCGCCGCAGAAACCGATGGTCAGGCCGTCCAGGTGGCCCTTGCGGCGGCGGATGGTCATCATGTCCAGCAGGGTCTGGGTGGGATGGCTGTGGCCGCCGTCGCCCGCGTTGATGACCGGGATGCGAGAATACCGTGCCGCGCGCAGGGGGGCGCCTTCCTTGGGATGGCGCATGGCGGCGATGTCGGCGTAGCAGCTGACGATGCGGATGGTGTCCGCTACCGTCTCGCCTTTGGAAGCGCTGGATACACCCGCATCGGGGAATCCCAGCACCTGGCCGCCCAGGTTCAGCATGGCGGCCTCAAACGAAAGGCGGGTACGGGTCGAAGGTTCGTAGAACAGCGACGCCAGACGCTTGCGGTACGCCACGTCCTGGTATGCGGCCGGGTCATCGTGGATGCGGTCGGCCAGATCCAGCAGACGCAGCGTTTCCTCGTAGGTGAAATCAAGCGGATCGATCAGGTGTCTCATGGGCAACAACCTTTCCTTTCCTGTTTCGGGTTTGAACGTACAAGGCAAAGCCGCCGGGCGCGGCGGGGATACCCCTGCCCGAAAGACCGGCGGCCTGTAAGCCTCACCTATTCTACAACTATACGAGCTTGCGCACAAGAGCAAAATCAAAAAAATCTGTGTACAAGGTCCGGCTGCGTACCACCGGGCGGCACAGGCGGGAATAACAGGTCTCTTCCAGTTCCAGCAGTGCCTTGTCCGGGGTCAGCCCCAAAAGACGGCGCAGCGCTGCTTCGCCGGTCACCGCGTGCAGCCGCGCCACCGTGCTGGTGGTCTGGATGTCGCAGTGGTCCTGCAGCACATCAAAGATGGGCCGGCTGAAATCGATGCCGTCCAGCCTTCCGCCAAACAGGGAAAGGGGCATCACGTCGGTGCAGAACAGAACCGGCACATCGTCGGCCAGCATCCGCTTGCCCACCACCAGCACCGTTTCCCCTGGCTGCAGGTCCAGGGCCGCCGCCAGGGCTTCGTCCGCCGTCTGGCGGGTGACCATCAGATGGTCGGTGTGGGGCGTGCGGCCCATGGCCTCGATCATTTTGTGGAACTCCATTTTCTGGTCCATCCGGTGCCCCAGATGCACCACATCCCGGTTTACCACCGTGCCGATGCCCCGCACCCGTTCCAGATAACCGCCCCGCTCCAGTTCACTCAGGGCGTCCCGCACCACCGTGCGGCTCACGCCCAGGCGGGCGGCCAGTTCCAGTTCCGGGGGCAGCCGGTCCAGACCGGCGTAGGCGCCGCAGGCCATCTCTTCCAGAAGGCGGTCCACCACCCGTGCGGAGATCAACGCCCCGCCCAGCTGGACGGGGGCTTTTGCGTGCTGCTCCACCTTTACGCCTCCTCTTTCTTGGTTTTGTTGTTCTTGCGGGCGTACCGGCACACGTCGGCCAGGCAGCAGCGGTCGCAATACGGCTGGGTGCGGGCGGTGCAGACGGCGCGGCCGTGGTACACCAGCCGGTGGCAGAAATCGCTGCCTTCCTCCGGCGGAATGATCTTCCACAAAGCCATTTCCACCTTTTTGGGTTCCTTGACGCCCTCGTCCACCAGGCCGATGCGCCCGCACAGCCGGATGCAGTGGGTGTCGGTGACGATGGCGGGCTTGCCGAACACATCACCCATGATCAGGTTGGCACTCTTGCGGCCCACACCGGGCAGTTCCAGCAGGGCGTCGAAATCGTCCGGTACCTTGCAGTCGTATTTGTCCCGCAGCATCCGCATGCAGGCGGAAATATCCCGGGCCTTGCTGCGGCCCAGGCCGCAGGGCTTCACGATGGCCTCGATCTCTTCCGGTTCGGCGTCGGCCAAAGCCCGCACACTGGGATATTTGGCAAACAGGTCCTTGACCACCACATTCACCCGCTCGTCGGTGCACTGGGCGGCCAGACGCACTTCCACCAGCAGCTGCCAGGCATGATCATAATCCAGGGTACAGTCTGCCAGAGGGTATTCTTCTTTCAGCCGCTCAATGCACACAGCGGCCAGCTGTTTTTTGGTCATGATGGTCTCTCGCTTTCCAAGGGTATTACTTTATCTGCCTTGATTCTACCATTTTAATCGTCTATAATGCAAGGGTAAGTCACTTATTCGCGAAAAAGGGAGAATTTTTCATGGAACCACTGGCACAGCGCCTGCGTCCCCGCACCCTGGCCGATGTCTGCGGCCAGCGCCATCTGCTGGGGGAAGGCCAGGTCTTCCGCCGTACAATGGAAGCCGCTAAAGAAACCGGCCGCATCCCCAACATGATCTTCTACGGCCCTTCCGGAGTGGGCAAGACCACCGTGGCCAGCATCATTGCGGCAAACAGCGGCATGCGGCTGCACAAGCTCAACGGTACCACTGCCTCCACCGCCGACATCAAGACGGTTCTGGGAGAGATCGGCACCCTGCATGCTTCAGGGGGCATCCTGTTATATCTGGACGAGATACAATATTTCAACAAACGCCAGCAGCAGAGCCTGCTGGAATGTATTGAGGAGGGCACCGTCACCCTCATTGCCTCTACCACCGAGAATCCCTACTTTTATATATATAATGCCCTTTTGTCCCGGTGTACCGTGTTCGAGTTCAAATCCCTGACTCCGGAAGACATCGCCAGCGGGCTGGAACGGGCGGTGCAGCGCCTGGGCGAGGAAGACGGCATCCCCGTCCGCATTGAGCCGGAGGCACTGCCTTACCTGGCCGAAAGCGCCGGGGGGGATATGCGCAAAGCTCTGGGAAATCTGGAGTTTGTGGTCACCGCAGCCCCTCAGGAGGACGGCGTGCGGGTGGTCACCCTGGAGATGGCCAAACAGGTGGCCCGCCGTACCGCCATGCGGTACGACAAGCAGGGGGATGACCACTATGACATCATCTCCGCCTATCAGAAATCCATGCGCGGCTCCGATCCGGACGCGGCTTTGCACTATCTGGCCCGCCTGCTGGAAGCAGGGGACCTGCCTTCCGCCTGCCGCCGCCTGATGGTCACCGCCTGCGAGGATGTGGGCCTGGCCTGGCCCCAGATCATTCCCATTGTGAAAGCGGCGGTGGATGCCGCCAACATGCTGGGGCTGCCCGAAGCCCGGCTGCCGCTGGCCGACGCGGTGGTGCTGGTGGCCACGGCGCCCAAATCCAACTCCGCCCACGACGCTATCAATGCAGCGATGGCGGACGTGCAGGCAGGCAAGGGCGGGCCGATTCCCCGTCAGCTGCAGAACAAGCACTATGACGGCGAGGACGCTGCCGTCAAGGGTCAGCACTACAAATATCCCCATGAATGGCCGGATCATTGGGTAAATCAGCAGTATCTGCCCGATGCGCTGCAGGGCAAAACCTACTACCATTTTGGTGACAATAAAACAGAACAGGCTGCGGCTCAGTACTGGAAACGGGTCAAAAACCGTTCCATGGACTGAGGAATAATCTTTGCGGGATTGTGAACATAAAGCGGACACTTTTTACCGGTGTGTCGAAAAATGCGCACGGGCGGCGGACAAAAATTCGCCGGAGTGTCCGGTGGGGCAAAATGAACCTGTTTTTACATCTTTATTTGTTGTAAAGTGTTGACAAAGAACAATAATATTCAGTAGAATAAAAACGTGTGAGGGGGAAAGTGTCCGGTTTGCCGGATGACAAAATTTTCAGTTGGTAAGGAGAGCTCCCATGCGTTATTCTCATCAGCGCGAATTGATTTTGCGCGAGGTGCTCAAACGCACCGATCATCCCACGGCTGAGCAGATCTGCACGTCTTTGCGCGCAGAGTGCCCGCGCCTGAGCCTGGGCACGGTTTACCGTGACCTGAATACCCTGGTGGAGATCGGCAAGATCCGCCGTGTTTCCATCCCCGGTGAGGCCGACCGTTTCGACGGCCAGACCGAATGCCACCAGCACCTGTGGTGCACCAAGTGCCATCAGGTAGAAAGTCTGTATATCGACCCGGCAAAACTCAGTGAGCTGGTCAAGGCCTGCCCCGGCATCATGCCCGAGGACTGGAACCTGACTGTGTTCGGCCTTTGCAGCAAATGTGCGGCCGAAGAAGAGCAGTGAGCGGCCCGGAACCTGGCTTAGGGCAGCCGAACAGAATGGATTGCGGCATACGGCCCGCCGCCCGCCGATACACGGAACGATTTCGCCGGAGCAGGCTTTTGGCCCCGGCGATTTCTTTTGCCTGCCTGCGGGCGGAGATCACTATACAAAAACCGGACACCGTCATTTCAGAACGGTGTCCGGTTTGTTGTTTTTTGAGAATCGCTCAGGCGGCAGAACCTGCTTTTTCCGTTTCCGACGCAGGCGGGCAGACGGTGGGCAGCGGCGTTCCGCGTGGGGTGAGCAGCGCACAGGGCAGCAGCATCAACAGGGGATTGGCCGAAACAAGGAATATCTTGTTTTCCATCAGCAGGTAGCACAGCATGGCGCAGATCAGCAGGATCTCGCCGGTATGACCGCCGCGGCAAAGCCGCCACAAAAGGAACAGCACGACTCCTGCCACCAGCACCGCACCCAGAATACCTTTGTTCATCACCAGAGCCAGGTAGGTGTTGTCGATGGAATGGTGTACGTCGGAGTCGGTGGCGATGCCGCCCAGGAAGGTGATCACGTTGGGCATGTCGGCGTGCAGCCAGGCCTCGGCGCCTTCCTCGGCGGGATGCAGATAATCAAAGGCCCAGAACACATGGTGCCAGATCTCCAGCCGCCCGGAGAAAAGCCGGTTCAGCAAGGACAGGCGAGGGGTCAGGTCGGATGCCTGTGGGTCGAAGAAATACCCGGTGAGCAGGCTGAACGCGGTGAGAAGGGGATAGGCCGCCATCACCAGTCCATGCCAGATGCGGCTTTCAAAAAAGCGGGGCAGCAGTTTCTGGGCGACAAAGAACAGCAGGATCAGGAACATGGCACCGCCCGCGCCCCGGCACTGGGGAACAAACAGGGTATAGGCGGCCAGAGCGGTCAGGCCTGCCCAGTCGAACCAGCGCAGCCGTGGCCAGCGCAGCCAGCTCCACACCAGGAATACGCCCAAGATCCGGGCTCCGTATCCGTTATAATGGCCGTAGCCGTAATCCCAGTTGCGGGCATAAACGGTGAAGGGAATCAGGTCTGTGGTGAAGTGCAGCAGCTGTACCAGCACAAGTCCGGCCACCGCTGTGATCAGGTAAACTTTCAGAGCGCGGCGCAGGTCTACGTTTTTGGCACCCAGGCCCACCAGCACCGCCAGCAGGAACCAGGTGTCGCCGCCGTGGGCGCTGGCAAACGCGGCGTAAAGCCCGGCAGCTACCAGAATGACCCATTGCACAAGGCTTTCGTACCGGGTCAGAAACAGACATTTTATACCCAGCAATCCCAGGCTTGCCCCGCTCAGAGCCATGCGGGCAAAGCGGCTGAAGGCGGGTAAGGTATTTTGTATACTTGAGCTGAATACTTCCGAAAGAATCAGCAGCAAAGCGATTGCGACACAGTAAACGATTTGTCCCAGCTCCTGGCGGTCGGCCAGGCTCGAAGTACGTTTTTGCAAAAGAGTGGCGGGCATCGCGGTCCTCCTTTTTTGCGGAAACCCCGCAGGTCAACACTTATTATAACATGGAAGCCCGTAAAATAAAACCCGGAGCTTGGCGCTTCCGAAAATTCCCTTACCTTGTATTTTATTCCAAAGTTTGTTACAATCAATATAGCGTCTGTAAATTTCCGGAATGTAACATGTCAACAGATAGGAAAGGAAGAGATCAGTATGCTCAGCGATATTCAGATCGCCCAAAACGCCCACATGCTCCCCATCACCGAGGTGGCAGACAAGTTGGGGCTGTCGGCCGATGATGTGATTCCCTACGGCAAGTACAAAGCCAAAATCAACCATAAACTGGCCAAGGGGGAGGGCAAACAGGGCAAACTGATCCTGGTCACCGCCATCAGCCCCACCCCGGCGGGCGAGGGCAAGACCACCACCAGCGTGGGCCTGGCCGATGCCATGTGCGCCATGGGCAAAAAGACCATGCTTTGCCTGCGTGAACCTTCCCTGGGTCCCGTGTTCGGCATCAAGGGCGGCGCCGCCGGCGGCGGTTATGCCCAGGTGGTGCCCATGGAAGACATCAACCTGCATTTCACCGGTGACATCCACGCCATCGGCACCGCCAACAACCTGCTGGCGGCTATGATCGACAACTCCATCCAGCAGGGCAACCCCCTGAACATCGATCCCCGCCGTGTGGTGTGGAAGCGCTGCATGGATATGAACGACCGTCAGCTCCGCTTTATTGTGGACGGCATGGGCGGCAAGGTCAACGGTACCCCCCGTGAGGACGGTTTCGACATCACCGTGGCCAGCGAGGTCATGGCTATCTTCTGCCTGGCCACCGACCTGAAAGACCTGAAAGAGCGTCTGTCCCGCATCGTCTGTGCCTATACCTTTGACGGCAAGCCTGTCACGGCGGGGGACATCGGCGCCGCCGGTGCTATGACCGCTCTGCTCAAGGACGCCATCGACCCCAACCTGGTCCAGACTCTGGAAAACAACCCCGCCATCATCCACGGTGGTCCCTTTGCCAACATTGCCCACGGCTGCAACAGCGTCACCGCCACCAAACTGGGTTTGAAGCTGGCCGACTATGTTGTCACCGAAGCGGGCTTCGGCGCCGACCTGGGCGCAGAAAAGTTCCTGGACATCAAGTGCCGTTATGCGGGGCTGAATCCCTCCGCCGTGGTGCTGGTGGCCACCGTCCGCGCCCTGAAATATCACGGCGGCGTTGCCAAGGCTGACCTGAACGCTCCCAATGCCGAAGCGGTGCGCAAGGGCTCGGTGAACCTGGCCCGCCACATTGACAACCTGAAGAACGGTTTCGGTCTGCCGGTGTGCGTGGCGATCAATGCCTTCCCCACCGATACCGAAGAGGAGATGGAAGTCATCCGCGGTGTCTGTGCCGAAGCCGGGGTGCCCTGCGCCTTGAGCGAAGTGTTTGCCAAGGGCGGCGAGGGCGGCAAGGAACTGGCCGAAACCGTGCTGCAGGTTCTGGAAGAAAACCCCGAGATTCATCCCATCCAGTTCACCTATGATCTGGATGCTTCTCTGACCGACAAGGTGGATGCGGTGGCCCGCAAGATCTACCACGCCGACGGTGTGAGCTATGCCCCCGCCGCCAGGAAGATGCTGGCCGAACTGGAAAGCATGGGCTATGGCAAGCTGCCCATCTGCATCGCTAAGACCCAGTATTCTTTCAGCGATGATGCCTCTCTGCTGGGCGCGCCGGAACATTTCCGCATGAACGTGCGGGAAGTCCGTCTGTCCGCCGGTGCGGGCTTTGTGGTGGTCATCTGCGGTTCTATCATGACCATGCCCGGCCTGCCCCGTCATCCCGCCGCCATGGACATTGACTGCGACGAGGAAGGCCGCATCACCGGTCTGTTCTGATTGTCTTTGTCCATATCCTGAATAAACGCAAACAGCGTGCATACCAAAGCGGTATGCACGCTGTTTTTGTGTATGGAGTTCGGTTAAGGGGCCAGGAGTTCGGCAGCCTTTGCCAGCTGCTCTTCGCTGGGTTCCAGATAGGCAAAACTAAGTTCCACCACACGCCCCGGCCAGCACAGCAGATATTGTGGGATGAGTCCGGAGGTGCTCCAGCGCAGCTGGTAGGCGGATTCTGCCCCACAGGGGGCGGAATCGATGGGAACATAGCAATCCGTAAATACCGTGCCGTCCTCCTGGACTTCATTCTGATGTTCGTCCAGCAGTTGGTTCACCACGATGTCCTGCACAAAGTCGAAGTCGGTATCGTAGATGGTGTACCATATCGCCGGTGCCCCGGCATACTGGGGGACGATGGGACAGTGATCGTACATCCTCTGACGAAGCAGCGGACTGGACGAGTCGGCGAACGCCGTGCTGGAATAGACCGCATCCGTTTCCATCAGGTCATTTACTGAAAGGGGAAGGGGATCGTTGTAGATTTCATAGGTACGGCCGTTGCTCTCATAGCTGCCGGCCACCACATGGTCAGCCCGGCCTGCATGGGAAGAAATGGACACAGCCATCAGTATCGCCAACCCAACCACATACACCGCAAGTACTGCAAAACCGGTGGCTGCTTTGTTGAGTTCAGAGGGATACTTCTTGCGCCGCAAATGATTTCTCATCAGTGTACCGCCACCGATGGCAGCGGCGCATATGCATAGCCAGACCAGAAACCATTCCGGAGGCAAGGCAGAACCAAAGACGGCGGCAATGTAAAGAATCACGACAATTGCCAGGCAAAACCAACTTACCCAGAGGGGAATACGGGGCTGCAGAAATGTGCCGGCTTCCTCCGCCATACGGTAGGCTTTTGGATGCCATGCCAGGCAGGCAATGACATCCACCAGGCAGGCAAGGAACATCAACCCCCACACCGGCATGGTGATTACATCGATACTGTCGCAGAGAAACCGGATGGCATCTTTCCGGAAGTCCAGAAAGCACAGCAGCATCCAGAACAGGCACAACACTGCCGTAAACAGCCGGGGGCGTATGGTCAGGCGGACCATGGCCCGGTAGATGCTTTCCACCCGCACCACCGGGTCGGTCTCCAGGGGCGGGGCGTCGGCATCGGCGGTGTAAAATACCTGCAGATCATGCCGTCGGGCGGCCAGATGCCAACCGCTCTGGGCGCACAGCGCTTCCTTGTCCTGTTGGCCGTCGGTGGGCAAAGGATCATACTCGGTGGCCCTGGAAAAATAGGTGACGGCAAATTGCAGGGGACGGGGGTCCGTTTTCTCAAAAGTCCAGAACCAACTGCCCATCTTGGTCAGCAGCCAACCCTGGGCCGCCTGCTTTTCCAGCAAGGTTTCCATGGCTTGCTGTTCGTAAGGGGAAAGGGGAACAAAAAGGCGTTTCGTTCGGCTCATAGCTGTGCCTCCTTTCCGGCATAGCGCTCATAATCCCGGACCTGCTGCCGCAGCCGGTCATACTCTTTAGCCAACATCTCGGACCCTTTTTCGGTGATGCGGTAGCTTCGCCGCCGACCGAAAGACTTTGTCTCCTGTATCCAGCCTTCGGCGGTGAACTGTTCCAAAAGATCGTACAGAGTGCCGGACCCGATGCTCACCCGTCCGTCGGTCATCTGCCGCACCTTTTCCAGAATCTCCATGCCCCGGTATTCCTCCCGCAGGCAAAGCAGCAGATAAAACATCTGTTCGGTCAGGGTCTTGAACCGTTCCCGGGGCATGGAAAACACCTTCTCTCCAATACAATCTCGAATATCGAGTTCTTCTGCCTTCAGTATATTCTCGATATTCGAGAAAGTCAATGGGAGAGGTGCTTTTTCTGCGCACAGCAGCAAAAAAGGACCGCCCCGGCACAGGCCGGAGCGGCTTTCTCTTTTGGCGTTTATCCCACCAGAGCGGGTTCCTTGTCAGCCAGCGGCTGCTTTTGGTCCAGACCGGCCAGCTGCCACAGGGCGGCGGCCGCCAGCAGCAGCAACAGGGGCGTAAACTGGAAAGCGTACCGGGCCTTGGTTTCCCAAAAACTCAAAAAAAACATCAGCCCGAAAACGCTTACCCGGGTCAGGGTCAGAGGTCCCGGTGCGGCGCGGCGGATGGCGCCCACCGTGCCCAGCAGAACCAGGATCATCACAAAATATAGGTAGGCCTGGCAATAGTAGACCATGGGCATGTAGCCGGGCTGACCCTCCAGGATAAAACGGTGGGTCCAGTTTACTTTCAGCGGTGTGGCCAGGAACTCCTGGGCATCATATAACCCGTTGCCCCAGGTGACAGCAGCTTTCCGGGTCATGAAGTCCACCTGCCCCACGGGGGTACGGGCGCCGTACTGGGCGGCAATGTACTGGCGCAGCATCTGCCGCCGCTGGTCCATGGTGGGCAGGCTTTTGGCGGCCTGACAGATCTCGTCGTTGTAGTTGCCGTCACCGGTGCTGCCGTAGGCGAACCAAAGTTCGATGGGCAGGCCCACCGCGTCCTCCACCGAAAAATCAAGGAATGTCCGCTGCCAGGCACGGTACCCGCCCAGCAGCAGGCCGAACACCAGCAGCAAAACCACAGTGCCTTTCAGGGCGCGGCGGACGTTTTCCTCCAGAAACAGCTGGATCATCACCGCCACCAGCACTACGATCACACTGCCCTTGACGGCATACCCCAAAAAAGCAGCCGCTGCCATCCCCGCCAGCCAGAGCAGCCGGCGAACGGGACGGCGTTCGGTACGGTAACAGGTCCAGCCCAGCAAAACCAGCAAGGCGAAGGGCAGACAAAGGGTATCGGAATAAAAGCAGGGGGACCAGAGCACAAAGGGCAGAAATCCGGCACACAGCAGAAATGCCAGAGCCACGGCGCTGTTGCGCCCCAGAATCCGCCGTGCCAGCAGGCAGATCAGAAACACGGAGAACAGAATGACCAGTACGTTCAGCACGATTCCCGCATAGATACCGGCATCGGTGTCCGGCGTGATGCCGAAAAGTCCCACCAGCCGGTACCAGGCCACCAGTACCAGTGCCAGGCCCAGGTTGTTGTTGCAGATGATATAATAGGCGCCCCACACCTGAGGAACGCCGTCATCCAGAAAATCCGGCAGGCTCTGCAGGACGGTGGCCATGTCCATGATGGGCATTTCCGCCAGCCAGAATCCCATCCGAAACAGAATCAGCCCGTATACCGCCAGCGCAATGGCCATCCAGCGGCGGAACCGGGGCAGGGGAACGGAATCCAGCAAAGGGAGCAGCAGCCGTGCCGCGAAAAAGGCGGCAAAGCCCAAAGCAAGCCCCGCCATCAGGGCGGCGGGGCCGTTGTGCTGCCAGCGCAGCACGCTATGGAGGAGCACCCAGCCCCAGACCAGGGCAAACCCGGCAGAAAAAGCCCGGGTCAGGTGTTTCTGCATATCCATTCTCCCTTTTGCGGGGGAAAATCCAGAGGCCCCCGCGGCAAATTCACGACTTTTTCACATTCTATCATATTTAAGGCGGAATGCCAATAAAAAACCGGGACCGCATTTTCCCAATGCGGTCCCGGTGATTCAACGGTTTTGGACAGTTCTGTGGAAAATTACTGCTTTTCCAGAACTTCCTTGGTGTCGCGGGCGATCATCAGCTCTTCGTTGGTCTCAATGACCAGGGTGCGGACACGAGCGCCCCAGGCGGTGATTTCCACAACGTCCTTGTTCTGCTTGTGGGCGTTGTTGTTCTTGTCGGTGTCGATGTGGATGCCCAGCCAGTCCATGTGATGGCAGATGCGGGCGCGGGAAGGTGCGTCATGCTCGCCGATACCGCCGGTAAAGACGATGGCGTCCACGCCGCCCATGGCCGCGATGTAGCTGCCGATGGTCTTCTTGATCTGGTAGTTCAGCATATCGCTGGCCAGCTGTGCGCGCTTGTTGCCCTCGGCGGCAGCCTTTTCCACGTCGCGCTTGTCGCTGGAAACACCGGAGATGCCCAGCAGGCCGGACTTGCGGTTCAGGATCTCGTCCAGCTGATGGCCGGTGATGTTCAGAGTGTACTTCAGGTAGTTGACCACAGAGGGGTCCAGGTCACCGCAGCGGGTGCCCATCATCAGGCCGGCCAGCGGGGTCATGCCCATGGAGGTATCCACCACGCGGCCCTGGTCCACGGCGGCAATGGAAGAACCGTTGCCCAGGTGGCAGGTGATCAGCTTCAGGCGGGTGATGGGCTCTTCCAGGAATTCGGCGGCACGATGGCTGACGTACTTGTGGCTGGTGCCGTGGAAGCCGTAGCGGCGCACGCCGTACTTTTCATAGTACTCATAGGGGATGGCGTACATGTAGGCACGCGGAGGCATGGTGCTGTGGAAGGAGGTATCGAACACCGCCACGTTGGGAATGTCGCCGAAGACCTTCTTGGAGGCTTCGATGCCCAGGATGCCGGCGGGGTTGTGCAGAGGAGCCAGAGGGCTCAGATCGCGGATGGCATCCACCACTTCGGGGGTGATCAGGCAGCTTTCCTTGAACTTTTCGCCGCCGTGTACGATGCGATGGCCGATGGCGTCGATTTCGGAGGGAGAATCAATGACCTTGCCCTCGCCGGTGGTCATCTTCTTCACGACTTCCAGGAAAGCTTCGGTGTGGGTGGGGAAGATGGCGGGAGTGGTAGCTTTGTGGCCGTTGGCTTCATGGGTGATCATGCTGCTTTCCATGCCGATGCGCTCGCACAGGCCCTTGCAAAGTACATGTTCACCTTCCATATCGATCAGCTGATACTTCAGGCTGGACGAACCACAGTTGATAACCAGGACTTTCATCATCAATTCTCCTTCATTGATTTTGGGCGCAAGCCCCATATGTTCAATTTACAAATTCATTATAGTATGAACAACGGCGCTTTTCAAGGCGGAAATTGCTAAAACTGTGCATATATTGCGCAGTTTACGGTGCAAACAGCTAACTGGAAGCCGTATGACCTGACAAATTTTTGACATATTGCACAAAGGAAAATGGGCGATTCCGGGGCCGAAACGGAATTTTTTGGAAATAAAATGACGCAATAACGTATAAAATGTGTGGCGAAGGGCCGTTTTGCGACCTATCGCATAGCTGGTTTCGGGCCCGGCGGGCGCAAAAGGGGGCACAGATATGGTATAATGTCGATATGGATTTTTCCCCAAGAAAAACAATCGAGGGTATATATTGATTTTGAGGTCGAGTATGAATTTTGTGGGCATCATCACCGAATACGATCCCTTCCACAACGGGCATGCCGCCCAGCTGCGGATGCTGCGGGAGCAGGGCGCCCGGACTATTGCCGTCTGCATGAGCAGCGGCGCCGTGCAGCGGGGCGGGGTCCCGCTTTTTCCTGAACCCGTCCGGGTGCGGGCCGCCCTGCTGGGCGGGGCCGACCTGGTGGTGGCGCTGCCTGCCCCCTACGCCAATACCGGCGCCGAGGCGTTTGCATCGGCGGGGGTGGCGCTGCTCACCGCCCTGGGGTGTGATACCCTGGCCTTTGGCGCCGAAGACCCCGACGCCGACCGCCTGATGCAGGCGGCCCGCCTGCTGAATCAGCCGGACCTTTCCGCAGGGCTGCGGCGCTATCTGGGGCAGGGGCTTACCTTTGCGGCTGCCCGTGCCCGCGCCGCCGAGGAACTGGAACCCGGTCTGAGCGATCTGCTGGCCCGGCCCAACAATATTCTGGGCATCGAATACTGCAAAGCCCTGCTGGCGCAGCACAGCCCCATGCAGCCCTTGGCCCTGCCCCGGCTGGGGGCACACCACGGGTCGGAAGAAACCGGTCGGGAAGGTCAAACGCTGCTGGCTTCTGCCAGCCTTTTGCGGACCATGTCGCGCAAAAGCGGCCTGGATGCGCTGGCACCCTATGTGCCGGAACCTGCCCTGGAAGTCTATCGCCAGGCGGCGCGGCAGGGGATGACTGCCGATCCCGGTCGGTTCAGTGTGGCACTGCTGGCCCTGCTCCGGGCAGGGGACCCGGCGCGATTTGCCCGCATCCGGGGCGTGAACGAAGGTTTGGAGCATCGCCTTGCCGCCGCGGTCCGCCAGGCCAAAGATGCCGAGGACCTGTATGCCTGCATGAAAACCAAGCGTTATCCCCATGCCCGTCTGCGCCGTCTGGCACTGGATGCCGCTATGGGGGTGGAAAGGGACATGCTGCCGCCGCTGCCGCCCTACCTGCATGTGCTGGGGGCACGCAAACAGACCATGCCTTTGCTGCGGGCAGCCTCTTTGCCGGTGTCCACTTCCCTGGCAAAATTGGAACAGGCGCTGCCCCATGCGCAGAATGTCATTGCGTTACAGGGGGCGTTTACGGATTTTTCGTCACTATGCCGGGAGAAAACCCAGCCGATGGGGCTTGCGTATACGGCAAAGCCGGTGGTATTATAAATAAGACATGGATTTTCATTGCCTGTATTGACACATTGTTGCAAAATTAACAGTGAACAAGAAAGAAGGAACGACATGGCCCTGCACGTTATGGACGAAGCCAACCACTGTCTGGGATGCAAAAATCCCCGCTGCCAACAGGGATGTCCCATTCACACCAACATCCCCGAAGTGATCCGCCTGCTCAAGGACAACAAGCTCAACGAGGCGGGCCGTATGCTCTTTGAGAACAACCCCCTCACCACCGTGTGCAGCCTGATCTGCAACCATGAAAATCAGTGCGAAGGCCATTGCGTCCGGGGCATCAAGGGTGCTCCCGTGCATTTCTCGGTCATCGAAAACTATATTTCTTCCACCTATGCCTCCCAGATGACCCAAGGGCCTGCCGAGCCCAACGGCAAGCGGGTGGCCATTATCGGTTCCGGCCCGGCAGGGCTGACCATCGCGGTGATCCTGGCCCGGTACGGCTATGACGTGACCATCTTTGAAAGCCATGATAAGATCGGCGGCGTGCTGCGTTACGGTATCCCGGAATTCCGCCTGCCCAAGAGCGTGCTGGATGACTTTGAGTACCGCCATCTGCGCCTGAAGGGCATCAAGGTCCGCCCCAACACCGACGTGGGCAAGGCTCTGAAGATCGACGATCTGTTCCGGGACGGCTACAAGGCCATCTTTATCGGCACCGGCGTGTGGCGGCCCAATACCCTGGGCATCAAGGGGGAAAGCCTGGGCCATGTGCACTTTGCCATTAATTATCTGCAGAACCCCGATGTGTATCATCTGGGCAACCGGGTGGTGCTCATCGGCGCGGGCAACGCCGCCATGGATGTGGCCCGTACCGCTATCCGTCACGGTACCCGGCATCTGCAGTGCTTCTCCCTGACCAAAAAGATCGCGGCCAGCCATTATGAGGAAAGCTATGCCAAACTGGAAGGTGTGGACTTCTTCTATAATAAGAAGCCGGTGGAAATCACCGACCAGGGCGTGATCTTCCGGGATGTGAACGAGGCGGAAGACGGCACCCTCACCGAGATTCCGGGCAGCGAGATGCTGTATCCCGCAGACAGCGTGGTGGTCTCCATCAGCCAGGGCGCCTGCACCACCATCACCGAATCTACCGAAGGGCTGAAGGTCAATCCCCGGGGGCTCTTTGTCACCGACGAGGTGGGCCGTACCAGCCGCCCCGGTATCTTTGCCTCCGGCGACGCCGTCAAGGGCGCGCGCACGGTGGTGGAAGCGGTGGCGTACAGCAAGAAGGTGGCCGAGGCCATGCACGAGTACATGCAGTCTTTGCCCGACGATGAACCGGACGAGTATGCCAATGTGCCTGTCTATCAGAGTGACGACGGCAACTGATACAAAAACGAACCCTTTCAAGAGCGGTACGGCTTCGGCTGTGCCGCTCTTTTTGATAAAAGAAAAGCGCCCGGGGACCGAAGCCACCGGGCGCGGAAGAAATAACGGGAAAAACTTTCAACTGAAAAGGTTTGTTTTGTGGACAACTTTTTCGGCAGCAAAGCCGCATAGGAACACCAAAAGCATGTACACCAGCGCCACGATCTGCAGTCCCATCATGGCCGCCCGTCCCACATAGTTGGGCTGCCTCTCAAACAGGATGGCAAAACGTCCCAGAAACCAGGTGGGGGTGGCAGCGCTGAACATCTGGGAGGCACCGGCCAGTGCAAGGTTCCGGTTTTCGTCGGTATAACCGAAGAACTGCCACAGATACACGATCAGGGACAAAATCCCCAGGGAGTTGGCTGTCAGCACCGCGGGCAGGGCTTTCCATCCGGCGCGGGCGTACTGCCAGCCCAGAAAGACCCAGAAGGCCGTGGTCAGCAGGGGCAGCAGCGTAAAAAGGGCGGAACCGATCAGGGGAATGGCCAGGGTGTAGTTGACCACGATCCCCACCAGAACAGGGACCAATGCCGCCGGGACCAAAAGCGTCTTTTTCATCACGACAACCTCCGTTTCGGGGCGGAAGAACGGGCGTCAGGACAGGTTGGGGCGGTCCTGATCGCCGTCGGCTTTGAACATCACAAAGTTTTCGGGCCGGTTGACGAAGTAATAGTATTCGGTGTTGTCCCGCAAGGGCGGAGTCAGATAGTTGGGGATGATGACGCCGTCCCCCTCCCGCCGTTCGGTCAGACCGGCCTGCCGCCATATATCCGGGTCAATGCCTGCGTTGTAGCAGTCCAGATATTCGGCCCCGGTGCGGCACAGCAGTTCGTCCAGGGTGCCGCCGATGCGGGGCAGAACATCGTCCGGGCCGATGAGGTCCACCAGCCGCAGAACAGGGGCGCAGCCGGTGTCTGCCGCCGACACTGTGCGGGTCACGGTGTAAGCCAGCAGGCGGCCCTTCTCCCGCACCGCCCACACATCATAATGAAAGTGGGGAAAGTCAAAATACCGCCGCCGCAGATACCACAAATCCTTTTTCGGTGTATGGGGCGTTTCGGGCAGGCCCAGGGCTTCCAGGGCATCGGCGTCCGTCACAGGTTCCAGGTCCAGGTCTTTGGCGGGGGCAGGCAGGGGAGCGGCATCCCCCGGCACGGCCAGGGTCCAGCCTTCGGGTCCGGGGGTGCCCAGGCGGTAGTAGTGACGCAGCCGTTCGGCCTGCCAGCCTAGAAAATGGTACAGCTTGCAGGTGGCGGGGCGGATGTTGTTGCAGGCCAGCACCGGCGTGCCCAGCAGATCGGGCAGGGCGTCCATCAGTTCCAGGCCCACGCCGTTGTGGCCCTTGGCGGCCACCCAGATGGAAACCCACACCCCGGCGGACGGGTCCCGCCCGGCGGGAATATATCCGGCAACGCTGAGAAAATGCCCTTCGGTCTCTTCGGCCACCGCAAAGTGGGGAGCACCGTCCTCCGGCCCGGCAAAGTAGAAGTTGTAGAACTCCGGCCGGTTGATCAAGGGCAGGTGCATATCAAAATGTGTGTTGATGAAATCCAGGATGGCGGCATCTTCCCCGGGATGAGCCAACCGAAAATGCACATCAGGCAAGAGCGGAACCTCCCGTTACAGGCAGGGTCACGCCGGTGATGAACTGCGCTTCCTCCGAAAGCAGGAACGCCATGGCCGGTACCACATCGTCGGGGGTGGCGTTGCGGCCCATGGGGTTGTCGGCAGCGGCTGCCTGCACGATCAGGTCGGGGGTGTCTTTCAGGAAGTTGGTCTCCATCATGCTGGGAGCCACGCAGTTCACGGTGATGCCGAACTTGGCGTATTCCACCGCCAGGCTCTTGCACAGCCCGCCCAGGGCCTGCTTGGCCATCACATAGGCGGCGGTGTTCTTCGGCGGAGCGCCCAGGGTGTAGCTGGTCTGGATAAAGAGGATGCGCCCGAACTTTGCTTTGGTCATGGCGGGCAGTACCGCCTTGCACAGCTTGACGGCGCTGTGGACCTGGATCTCCATATCCTTGGCAAAACGGGGCTCGTCAAAAGCCTTGAACTTGGCGTTCACCACCGGCAGAGCAGGCAGGTGGATGAAATGGGTGGGGGCGGGGCAGGTGGCGCCCAGCAGCTGGCAGAAGGTATCCACCTTGTACGGGTCGGACAGGTCCACATCAAAGGGGCGGATCATGCCGGGAAATTCCTGGCACAGAGGGGCCAGTTTGTCCACATCGCCGCAGCCCTGGGCCAGAACCAGGGTGCCCTCGGGGGCGTCTTTCAGCAGGCGACGGATCAAAGCCCGGCCCACGTCGCTGGTGGCGCCGGAAATCAGATAAGTATAAGCCATAGGTAAAACCTCCAGGTCAAAAAGTAGGGGGCGGACAGTACGGCCCGCGCAAGGTCATTTTGCCAGACCGGCCCGGATCACGCCGCGGGTCACCCGCTTGCCGTCCTGGTTGGTGATGACTGCCTTGATCTCCGCTTCGGCCACCGCTTCGCTCACGTTGGTCACGGTGCCGGTCACGGTGAGGGTATCTCCGATGAAGATGGGCTTGGCAAACTTGCATTCCACCCCGTGGAGAAGGCAATGCTCACCCGGCAGATAGACCCCTGCCAGGGTGGAAAAGAAGCTGGCCCCCAGCATGCCGTACACCACCCGGCCGGGATAGCCCCGGCCTTTGGCGTAGTCGGCGTCCACATGGATGGGGGAGCAGTCTCCGGTGATGGCTTCAAAGGCAGCCATCATTCCTTCAGTTACGGTGACGGTAAAGCTTTCGGTCAGGCCGGGGGTCATGTCGGCCAGGGTATACTGGTTCATAAAAACCCTCCTATATATGGAAAGGCGGCCGCCGCTTAGGGGTAAGCAGCGGCCGCCCACGGTTTCGGTGGTCACGCGGTCATGCGTGCAACAAGATCCAGCAGATCGCCCACGTTCTTCAGGTCGCGGACATCCGCCAGCTTGAACTTGATGGAGAACTTCTTCTCAATGGCAGTGAGCAGGTTGATCTGCTCCAGGCTGTCCCAGTCCTCGATGTCATCGGCGCAGGTGCTGCGGGTGATCACCAGGGTGTCGTCGTCAAAGTTATCGCGGAAAATCTCCTGCACGGCGTCCAGGATCGCTTGTTCGGTCATGGCGTTACGCTCCTTTTATATATTCACGACTAGCGTCTTCTTTCACATTATGCCACATTTTCTTGGTATTTTCAACCATAAACACCTTCTTTACAAGCCGTAATCCTCCAGCCTCTGCTGCAGTTCCGCCTCATCCTGCACCGGCACGCCCTGCTGCAAAGCCAGTACGTCCTGCTCGGGCAGCAGCCGGGTGCGCAGGTCGTATTCAGCCAGGGGGCCTTCCCCCTCGGCCGTGTACAGCGCCAGATACCCGGCATTGTCCTTGAGCATATACCGCGGGCCCTCCTTGGTGCGGGCGTCATACTCCGCCCGGGCAAACCAGACGGCGGCCGCCACCACGCACAGCAGGGCTGCGCCGCCCAGAAAGGCCAGGTACAGCCGCACCCATTTCGGCAGTTTGTTTTCCATACGGATTCCCCCTTTTGTGCTGTGACGCGCCGCTGTCAAAAATGACAAAACCGTAAAAGCTGTTGTGAAAAAACAACGGCGGTAAATCAAGTATTGCCCGCCAGAACGCGCAAAAAACAATTTCTTGTGAATTTTACATTCCATGCCTGTACTTTTGGCAACGGTTTGTGCTATAATTCAGGGTATGGTATTGTCCATGTTTGTGTGACGCCGCCGGCGCCGCACCTGCCATATACCCAAAATCCGCAAAGGAGGCGGTCCCCATAGACCCCAAAGAACAACGGCATCTGTCCACCCAAGGGGCGAAAGCTCCCGGCGGCTCGCCCAACTCCGCCAAAGGCGGCAAGAAAAACACCGGGAAAAAGCGCCGCAGCATTCCCGGAATGATCCTGCGCTTTATCGGCTGCGTGTTCTGCGTGTGCATCATGCTGGGCAGCGTGGGCGCGGTGCTTTTGTCCATGTATGTGGTGCAGGTCACCGCCGACCCGGAGGGCAAGCTGGACCTGGAAAAGAAGAAGGACCAGCAGACCACCATTCTGTATGACCGCAACGGCGAGGAGTACACCACTCTTTCGGGTGATGCCAATTCCATCTGGGTCAGCCTTTCGGAAATTCCCGAAAACCTGCAGCATGCCGTGGTCGCCATCGAGGATAAGGATTTCTACGACTCCATCGGCGTCAACTTCAAGCGTACCATCGCCGCCGCCCTCAACGAATTGACCGGCCAGCAGCTGCTGGGCGGCCAGCAGGGCGCGTCCACGCTGGAACAGCAGCTGGTCAAGAACCTGACCGACGACAACAAAGTGGACTATATGCGTAAGGTGCGCGAGATTTTCCGCGCCATCGGCCTTGCCAACCGGTACAGCAAGGAGACCATCCTGGAAGCCTACCTCAACACCGTGCCTCTGACCGGCACCATTGAGGGCGTGGAAGCCGGCGCCAACACCTACTTCGGCAAGAGCGTCAGTGAACTGACCCTGTCCGAGTGCGCCGTTCTGGCCTCCATCTCCAAGAACCCCACCGGCTACAACCCCTTCACCAACCCGGAAAACCTGATTCAGCGCCGCAACCACGTGCTGTACGAGATGCTCAGCCAGGGTTATATCACCCAGGAAGAGTATGATTCCGCCACCGCCGAGACCATCACCCTGGCGGAGAGCAAGTCCAAGACCGAGAACGTGGCTGTCAGCTCCAACAACTCTTATTTCACCGAAGCTGTCATCACCCAGCTGACCAAGGATCTGAAGGAAGCCTATAACCTGGAGACCGACGCCGAAGCCCAGGATATGATCTTCAACGGCGGCCTGCGTGTGTACACCACCGTGGACCCCTCTGTCCAGAACTCGGTGGAACAGCTGATGCTGAACAATACCTGGAACGACGGTGAGCTCTTCTATGCCCTGTGGCATGAGGAGGAGATCAACAGCAAGATTCCCGTGGGTGCCGAGATCACCTACGATGCCAACGGTCTGCCCATGAACCCCACCGACGAGACCTCCAGCTCTATTTTTGCGGAGGACGACGTTCCCGTTTATACCGACAAGACCAACCAGACCTTCAAGACTGGCTCTTATACGGCGGAAGACGGCCAGGAATACCTGACCTTCTATGAGCAGGTACGCACCGAAGCCGCCATCGCCGTGACCAGCACCGAGGAAGGCCACAAGGGCGAGGTCGTCGCCGTGGGCGGCGGTCTGGGCGAAAAGACGGTGGACCGCGGCACCAACCGTGCACTGGTGTACCATCAGACCGGTTCTACCATGAAGCCCATCGCCGCGTACTGCCTGGCGCTGGACGACCACCTCATCAACTACTCCACTGCGCTGGAGGATGCGCCTCTGTACACCAAGGAAGGCAAGGAGATGCTGGACACTGAAAAGTGCCTCAAGCTCGGCCTGTCCCTGAACCCCAACGACCCCGCCAACCAGGCCCGTGACGATGTCTGGAAAGAATGGCCCACCAACTACGGCGGCGCCGGCGGCGACGGCTCTCCCATGCTGATCTGGGACGCCATCCGTCAGTCCTACAACACCATCGCCGTCAAGGTCGGCTCCATGGTGGGCGTGGATTATATGTATGATTTCGTCACCGAAACGCTTCAGTGTGAGTATATCAACGAAAACGACGCAGACCTGGCACCTCTGGTCCTGGGTTCCCAGAACATGGGTCTAACCATGGTGGAACTGGCCAACGCCTACTCCATGTTCACCGACGGCACCTACACCACTGCCCACTATTACACCCGCGTGGAAGATTACCAGGGCAATCCGGTGCTGGATATGGACAAGGTGACCACTACCACCCAGGCCATCGAACCCGAGACCGCCGTCATCATGAACCGTCTGCTGTCCAATGTCTGGGTCAGCCCCGGTACTGCCAGCGGCATGAAGCCCGAAACCGAGGGCATTGATGCCGTGGGCAAGACCGGTACGACTTCTGACTTCAAGGACTACACCTTTGCCGGTCTGTCCCCCTATTACTCCATTGCTGTCTGGTGGGGCTATGACAAGCCTTACAGCATGTGGGGCGTGGATGGCTCCCTGGGTAACAACGGTAAGCCCACCCAGCGTGCCTTCAAGCAGCTGATGGAAGAAATCCAGGCAGATAAGGCTGCCAAGGAATTCTTCTGGGATGAGGATGTGCAGAAACTCCAGTTCAGCGAATCCACGGGCGCCATTGTTTCCAGTGGTGGACGCACCGGTTATTACACCGAGGACAACCTGCCTGATTCCAGCACTTCCATGCTGAGCGATGACGCTCTGGCACAGGCCACCGTTGACGCTCTGGCCGGTACCGATCCGGCCGCCTGAGCTGACAGGTAAAACTTTTCCGACCCCGGACGAGCCAACCGGCTTGCCCGGGGTTTTGCCGGACCTTGTGTGTACACAGTGGGCATACAAGTTTTGTGCGCGCGACAAAAACAATCCACAAATAAATAGGGCGGATGTGCACATTGCCCAAAATCGGGGCCTCTCCGGTGGGAACCCTTGCATCCCGGGGTGGCTTGTGCTATCATAATCCTTGTCGCAAATACAACTGTTTCCGAAGGAGGTACACCTATGGCGGAACGACGTTTTCTTCTGGTGGACGCCGAAGTCCTGCCGGACGTGTTTCTGAAAGTCCTGCAAGCCAAAGAGCTGCTGGCCTCCGGCGCTGTTACCAACATTTCTTCGGCGGCGCGCCGGGCGGGCATTTCCCGCAGCGCGTTCTATAAATACAAGGACTATGTCTTTGACGCCGAATCCGGCCGCGAGACCCTGACGGTCATTGCGACCCTGCTGGATAAGACCGGTGCACTGCAGGGACTTTTGTCCGGTATTTCGGCTGCGGGCGCGTCCATCGTTACCATCACCCAGTCCCGGCCGGAAAACGGCACCGCGCAGGTGGAAGTTACCGTGCGCACCGCCACCATGCAGATGTCGGTGGAAGACATGCTGCTCAAGCTGGCCCGCCAGCCGTTTGTGGTGGAAGTACACCGGGGCACCTGATGCCCGGCGCCCAAGTTATGTGAGAGAGGGAGTGCAGTTATGGCAAAAATCGCGATCATGGGGTTCGGCACCGTGGGCAGCGGCGTGCTGGAAGTGTGCCGCCGCAACGCCGCGTCCATCGCGCGGCGGGTGGGCGAACCCGTGGAAGCCAAATATATCCTGGATGTGCGGGACTTCTCCGGTTCGCCGGACGCGGACCTGTTCGTCAAGGACCTGGATATTATCCTCAATGACCCGGAAGTCCGGGTTGTGGTGGAGACCATCGGCGGCACCAAGTTTGCTTATCCGTATGTGCGCCGCTGCCTGGAAAGCGGTCGCAGCGTCTGCACCTCCAACAAGGAGATGGTAGCCACCTACGGCGCCGAACTGCTGGCCCTGGCCCGGGAGCACAACGCGGCTTTTCTGTTTGAAGCCAGCGTGGGCGGCGGCACCCCCATCATCACCCCCATGCACCAGTGCCTGGCGGCCAACCATATCAGCTCCATCGAAGGCATCGTCAACGGCACCACCAACTTCATGCTCACCAAAATGAAGCGGGAAAATATGGGCTTTGACGCCGCGCTCAAGATCGCCCAGCAGCTGGGCTACGCCGAGACCAAGGACCCCGGCGACGACGTGGACGGCCGGGACGCCTGCCGCAAGATCGCCATTCTGGCCTCTCTGGCCAGCGGCAAGGCTGTTTATCCCGAAAACATCCCCACCCGGGGTATCCGCCAGATCACCGTGGCCGACATCAAGGCGGCGGAAAAGCTGGAAAGCGCCATCAAGCTCATTGCCTGGTACAAGGAACTGCCCGACGGCGGCGTTTCCGCCGGTGTGGAGCCCATGCTGGTGCCCGACACCAACCAGCTGGCCAATGTGGACGATGTGTTCAACGCCGTGCTGATGAAGGGCGATATGCTGGGCGATGTGATCTTCTACGGCAAGGGCGCGGGCAAACTGCCCACCGCCAGTGCCGTGGTGGCCGATATTATCGACGCCCTTAAGGAAGGTTCCGCCATCCATGACAGCCTGTTCTGGCAGCCCGCTCCCAAGCGGGAAGACATGCTCCCGGACGATGCCGCATATGCGTGGTATATCCGGGCAAAGGGCGTTTCGGCGGCGGTGCTGGCCTCGGTAGCGGGGTATGGTTCTCCGGTGGACGAAAGCCCCGAAGGCGTCAGCTACCTGATGAAAGACGCCACTCCCGCCGTGGTGGACGCCGTGTGCGAGAAGATCGCACTGCTGGGCGGCCATGTGGAACTGGTTCTGAAACAGATGGATGAATAAACAGGGGAGGGAAGAGAAAATGGTCACAGTTACCGTACCCGCCACCAGCGCCAACGTGGGCGCCGGGTTCGACTCTCTGGGTCTGGCCCTCTCCATGTACAACGTCTTTACCTTTGAAGAAGCCGACCGCATCCACATCACCTCTGTGGATGATACCCATGTGCCGGGCGGTGCCAACAACCTGGTTTACCGCAGCGCCCGTGCCGTCTACGACCAGCTGGGCGTGCCCCTCAAGGGCCTGCGCATCACCCAGCGCAATGATATTCCCATGGCCCGCGGTCTGGGTTCCAGCTCCGCCTGCATCGTGGCGGGTCTGCTGGGTGCCAACGCCCTGCTGGGCAAGCCCCTGACCCAGCGTCAGATGCTGACCCTGGCCACCGCCATCGAAGGTCACCCCGATAACGTGGCCCCTGCCATGCTGGGCGGTTTTGTCACCAGCGTTTACGATGAGGGCCTGGTCTACACCGTCAAGAAAAACATCGACCCCGACCTGGCCTTCGCGGCCTTTGTGCCGGATTTCCGCCTGCTTACCTCCAAGGCCCGCGCGGCGCTGCCTCAGATGGTCTCTCACAAGGATGCCGTCTATAACCTGTCCCGTGCGGCGCTGGCCACCGCTGCTTTCTGTGATGGTGACTACGGCCTGCTGGGGGTGGCCACCAAGGATTCCCTGCACCAGCGTTACCGCCTGCCCTTGATTGAGGGCGGCGATGAGGTCTTTGAGCTGGCCCAGGATATGGGCGCCCAGGCGGTATACATCTCCGGCGCAGGGCCCACCATTATCGCGGTCGTCCACAAGGACGACCAGGAGTTCTTCGAGCGCACCCGTGAAGCGCTGCCGCAGAACGAAAAACTCCGTCATTTCACCGTCTATCGCCTGCTGGCCGACAATACCGGCGCGACCGTTGAGGCGTGACAGCATAGAAGGGGAGGAAATTCACCAATGGCATTGATTGTACAAAAATTCGGCGGCACCTCCGTCAAGGACCGCAACCGCATCTTCAACGTGGCGCGCATTGTGGCCAACACCCGCAACGCGGGCAATGATGTGGTGGTGGTGGTGTCCGCCCAGGGCGACACCACCGACGATCTCATCGCCAAAGCGGCCGAGATCACCAGCGACCCGTCCCACCGCGAGATGGATATGCTGCTGGCCGCCGGCGAGGAAATCTCCATCGCCCTGCTGGCTATGGCCCTGCAGGAGATCGGTGTTTCCGCCGTCAGCCTTACCGGCTGGCAGGCCGGCTTCGTCACCGACCGCTCCTACTCCAAGGCCCGTATCAAGCGGCTGGACACCGAGCGTGTGGAAAGCGAACTGGCCCGCAACCGCGTGGTGGTTGTGGCCGGCTTCCAGGGTCTGAACCGTTCCGACGATATCACCACCCTGGGCCGCGGCGGCAGTGATACCTCGGCTGTGGCTCTGGCCGCCGCCCTGCACGCCGACCGCTGCCAGATCTACACCGACGTGGAAGGCGTGTTCACCGCCGACCCCCGCAAGATCCCCAAGGCTACCAAGCTCAAGGAGATCACCTTTGACGAAATGCTGGAACTGGCCTCTCTGGGTGCCCAGGTCCTGAACAACCGCAGCGTCGAACTGGCCAAAAAGTACGGCGTGGAGCTGGAGGTCCTCTCCAGCATCAATCCCATCCCGGGAACCATCGTGAAGGAGGAAACGAAAGTGGAAGGTATGCTCATCAAAGGCGTCGCCAAGGACGACAACGTGGCCGTGGTTTCGATCAAGGGAGTGCCCGATGTTCCGGGTATGTCCTTCAAGGTGTTCAGCCTGCTGGCTCAGCGCAACATCAATGTTGACATTATCCTGCAGAGTTCCGGCACCGAGGCCACCAAGGACCTGGTCTTTACTGTTCCCCTGACCGACGCTGAAAGCGCTGTTTCCGTGCTGGAAGATCACAAGAGCCGTTTTGGCGGCGGCGAGATCGCTGTGGATAAGACCTGCGCCAAGGTCAGCGTGGTGGGCGCCGGCATGCAGAGCCATCCCGGTGTTGCTTCCACCATGTTCGAAGCTCTGTCCGGCCAGAACATCAACATCCGCATGATCTCCACCAGCGAGATCAAGATCAGCGTCATCATCGACAAGAACGACGCCGACCGCGCCGTTTCCGCCATCCACGACGCGTTCATCCAGTGATCGTCCCGGTAATATGATCATTCAGCGGAACTGCTGCCCGCACGGCTTTCCGTCCCTGTTGGGGCGGCGGAACCTGCGGCGCGGCGGTTCCGCTTTTTGGCGCCTGCGCTTGCCTGATGGCGCGGTCGGTGCTATAATCATGGGAACCCGACCCAAATCGCTTTAAAAATGAAGGGAATGACATGGAACATCAAAAAACAAGTCCGTGGCTGATCGCCTTCCGGGTGATCTTTACCATCGCACTGATTGCCTGCATTGCATTTATCTTCCGCAACTCCCTGCAGGAGGGGGCTATTTCTTCTGCCCGCAGCCAGGCGGTCATGCGGTTTTTGAACGAAATGCTGGATCATGTCGGCCTGGGACCTCTTTCGGAGCACACGGTGCGCAAACTGGCTCATTTTGCCGAGTTTACATTGGAAGGTTTTCTCCTGATGCTCTGCCTGCGGGTGTACACCGCCCACTTTGTCCGTCATGTCAGCTGGCCGCTGCTGGGCGGTATGTCCACTGCTTTGATGGACGAAACCATCCAGAGATTCATCCCCAATCGCTCCTCCCAGGTCACCGACGTGTGGATCGATATGGCCGGTGTGGTGTGCGGGCTGTTCGTGGCCCTGATCCTTCTGCTGATCGTGCGGGTCATTGGTGCCTTCCACCGGATCAAGAAGGAAAACCGCCGCCTGCGGGCGGAACGGGAACGGCTTCTGCGGGAGCAGGAAGAGGACCGCATCAACGCGGCGCCGCCGTATCAGGAAAGACCCGACAGGAGGGAATTGCTTTGACCGAACAACAGGCCGTACAGGCTATTCACGCGCTGCCGCGCATGGGCGGCGCCACCCTGGAACGTATGCACGCGCTGCTGGACGCCTTGGGCAACCCCGAGCAGCAGCTGAAATGTATCCATATTGCCGGTACCAACGGCAAGGGGACGCTGTCCGTCATGACGGCGTCTATCCTGGCCCATGCCGGTTACAAGACCGGTATGACCATCAGCCCGTATGTGGTGGACTTCCGGGAACGCTTCCAGATCGACGGCGAGATGATCCCGCCCCAGACCCTGGCCGACCTGACGGAGGAGGTGCTGGACGCGGTGGACGGCCTGTGTGCCGCCGGTCAGCCTTCTCCGGTGGAGTTTGAGGTGGTCACGGCCATTGCCATGCTTTGGTTTGCCCGGGAACATTGCGACTTTGTGGTGCTGGAAACCGGTCTTGGCGGCCGTTTTGATGCCACCAATGCCATTCCGTCCCCGCTGGTGGCGGCCATTACCCGCATCGGGATGGACCACACCGACATACTGGGGGATACCCTGGCGGAAATTGCTGCCGAAAAGGCAGGCATCATCAAGGAAGGCTGCGCTGTGGTCTGCTACCCGGATCAGCCTCCTGAAGCCATGGGACCGCTGCTCACCGCGGCGGCGGAAGCGCATACTTCCATCCAGACGCCGGAAATGGACAACATTCTGCCCTTGAAGTGCCGACCGCTGCAGAACTATATCGACTACGGCGGGTATCGGGTCATGCTGGCGTTCCCCGGCAAGCATCAGGCCAACCATGCCGCTATGGCTATTGAGATCGCGCTGACCCTGTGGCGGCAGTACGGCTATGAAATCTCCGACGAAGCCATCGAGGCAGGGCTGCAGGCTGCCCGCATGCCTGCCCGCATCGAAGTGATTCGCCGCCATCCGCTGCTTCTGCTGGACGGCTGCCATAATCCTGACGGCGCCGCCGCTCTGGCGTCCACCCTGGCAGATGCCGGGTATGAAGGCAACCTGGTGGGGGTGATGGGGGTGCTGAAGGACAAGGACCACACCCCCATGCTGGAAGCTCTGTCCGATACTTTCGACAAGGTGTTTACGGTCACCCCGGATTGCCCCCGGGCCATGACGGCGGAGGAGCTGGAAGAGGCTGCCCGCTATCACCTGGATGTGGAAGTCGGCGGCAGTGTCCGTCAGGCCATCCGTAAGGCGGTGGAATACGCCGACTATCACAATCTGGCCGGTGTGGTGGTTTGCGGCAGCCTGTATCTGGCTGCCGAAGCCCGTCCCATCCTGCTGGAAGAGGCGGACCGTTGATTTTGGATTCCTGATCCCATTTACAATAAACCAGCGGCGGCGGAGCTTTTGCCTCCGCCGCTGCCGCGTTTCAACAAAATATTTGCATGGCGCCCCGTATACTGGTAGTACAAACCAGCCCACGGGGCGCTTTTGTTTTGCAATGATCGAGGTGGACAAACTTGGCAAAGATCTGTTTCGTTCCCGCCAGCGGCACTCTGGCAGCCTATCTTTCGGGGGAGATTGACCATCACGCGGCCCAGGGACTGCGGCGGGAAATCGACGCCCAGATCGATGCCCGCATGCCGGAACTGCTGACGCTGGACTTTTCGGGTGTGACTTTCATGGATTCCTCCGGCGTGGGGCTGATTCTGGGCCGCGGGCGGTATATGTCCTCTTTGGGCGGCCACCTCACGGTACAGAACCCGCCCGCCGCCGTCCGGCGTATGCTGGACCTGGCCCGGATCTCCTATGTATGAACGGAGGATTGGAATTACATGAAAATGGTCAATCAGGTCAAATTTACCTTTCTCAGCCGCAGCGTCAATGAAAGTTTTGCCCGCGCGGCGCTGGCGGCTTTTCTGGCCCAGGCGGACCCCACGGTGCCTCAGCTGGCCGACATCAAGACCGCTGTGTCGGAAGCGGTCACCAACTGTATTGTACATGCTTACCCGGACGCGGTGGGGCTTGTGACCCTGACCGCTGCGCTGTATGAGAACGGCCTGGTGCGCATAACCGTCACCGACCGCGGTGTGGGCATTCCGGATGTAAGCAAGGCGATGGAGCCGCTGTATACCACCGGCAACCCGGATGAACGGGCAGGACTTGGTTTTGCGGTGATGCAGAGCTTTATGGACAAGGTCAAGGTCAGCTCCACACCGGGACGAGGGACCCGGGTCACCATGGCCAAGCGGCTGGAGGCGAAAGGCTGACTTCCTACATAGAAACATAAGGAGGTCACCGCTATGTCCGTATCAGTCTCTGCCGTACCCGGCCAGGCCAACACCACCGCTCTCTTCGACCAGATTCCCCGGTCCGAGTTCATCCAGCGAAACCTGGGGCTGGCACGCACCTGTGCGGGACGCTTCACCGGGCGGGGCATCGAATATGAGGATCTGTATGCCGCAGGCTGTCTGGGCTTGGTCAAAGCCTGCGACGGATTTGACCCGGACCGGGGCGTCTGCTTTTCCACCTATGCGGTGCCGGTCATTTTGGGGGAAATCAAAAAGCTGTTCCGGGACGGAGGAACGGTCAAGGTCAGCCGCTCCATCAAGGAGCTGGGTCTGAAAATCAATGTTGAGCGGGAGCGCTGCCTCAAACAGAATGGCACAGAGCCCAGTGTCACCCAGTTGGCCGAAGCCCTGGGGGCCACGCCGGAACAGGTGGCCATGGCAATACGGGCATCCATGCCTGTGGTATCCCTCACACCGGCCGAAAATGAGGATGGCAGCCGGGAATGGGACATCCCTGTGGAGTCCCCGGAAGAAAAGCTGTCGGAGCATATCGGTTTGCGAGAAGTGATGGACAAGCTCCCGCCACAGGACAAAGCGCTGATCAGACTGCGGTTCTTCGGCGGTCGGACGCAGAGCGAAACGGCAAAGGTCCTGCATACCACCCAGGTTCAAATCTCCCGCAGAGAACGAAAAATCCTGAAATGGATGCGCCAGGAACTGACAGGGGAGGAAAAGAAAGAGAAAACGGAAGGTAAAGTTGGGACAAAAACAAAAGTATGATTTTTTGGGCGTTTTATCCAATCGGTTGGGCCGGGGATGGGTAAAACGCCAAATTTGCGTTGTAGCGAAGCAAACTGCTTGACGAAATTCGGATCGCATGCTAAACTTACAACATGCCGGTAAAGTTCCGGTAATACTGCCGCAAGTATTTTGAAAAATCTTGAAAAAAGGTGTTGACAAATGCCTGGCCGGGTGGTATTATATCTAAGCTGTCTCGCGAGGGACGGCAGGCGCTGAA
>CAJMLV010000021.1 GCA_905214345.1 uncultured bacterium | reverse complement strand
AGGGAAAGCCGAACTGGCTGCCCGGTTTTCCTGTCCAAATTTATTGTAATAGGAGCTGTTGAAATGAGCCCGCAGCTGTCTCCCTGCCTGGAAACAGGCGAACCCTCGACGGTTTCTTCCGCCAAAGCAGCCGCCATCCCCCGGGATTCCCGGGGCCGTATCCCCGTCCGGTGCCGTCAGCGCAATCCCTTTATCCCGGTTTTCCTCACCGGCACCGCTTTGCTGGCCATGCTGAGTTTGTGGTATCTGGGCATCGACTGGGGCAAGATGCTTTCACGTGTGCCGGATATAGGCATCGTGTTCTGGAATCTGGCACACCTGGATTTTTCCAACATGGACCTGATTTTCTCCTCGCTGGTGGAAACCATCTCCATCGCTGTGCTCTCTCTGCTGTACAGCCTGCTGCTGGGCATCGTCTTTGGCATGCTGGCAGCCCGCAACGTCTTCCGTCTGCCGGTTCTGTCGGTACTGACCCAATCCTTCTTCACCTTCCTGCGGGCGGTGCCCCCCCGTGTGGGTCCTGCTGATGCTGGTCTGCCTGGGCATGGGCCCGGAAGCCGGTGTGGCGGGCCTGTGTGTACACACCACCGCTTTCTTCACCAAATCCTTTGCCCAGAGCTTTGAAAGCATCCCGGACGAAACGGTGGAATCTCTGGAGGTGACCGGTGCCAGCCGGCTGAGTATCTTCTGCAACGCCATCCTGCCGGCGGCCTTTTCCCAGATCGTGGCCTGGGCCGGCATGCGCCTGGAAACCAACTTTTCCGAATGTGCCATCCTGGGCATGGTGGGTGCCGGCGGCATCGGCTATGTGATCTCCAACAGCCTGCAGGGCTATGATTAAGGCACCGCCGGTGTGGCCATCCTGCTGGTGTTCGCCGTCGCCTACACCATCGAACGCCTGTTCGTGCGCATCAAGAAACAGTTCAACCGTTGATTCTCTTCTTCTCCCATAAAAAATCTCCCCGTCAGGGCAGGCCCCGGCGGGGAGATTCTTTATCCGGCGGTGTTTTCGTTTTTTTCCAGGTCATCGATCATGGATGCAAGGGTAATTCCATCCATGGTCCGGTCAATGGAATCCTCGATCTCATGATAGGCATGTTTCAGCACCCGGCTGATATTGCGGGCTACCGGGCAAGGACGACCGCCGCAGGGATGGATGCCGATGATGGAGGACAGGCCGTCCGGTTCCAGAGCGGCATAGATCTCATGCAGGGTGATGTCGGCAGGGTCCCGGCAGAGTTCCGCTCCTCCGGGCCCCCGGGATACGGTAATCAGCCCCGCCTTTTTCAGCGAACTGAGAATATTGCGGATGATAACGGGATTGCAGCCGGTGCTTTGGGCGAGCAGCGTACTGGTGACCCGCTGCCTGCCCCGGGCTTCCCAGATAAAGATCAGACAATGCACCGCTACCGAACATTTCATGCTGAGCTGCATGGGAACCTCCTTCCGCCGCGCGGATGCGCAGATGTAATTCTTGACATTACATCTGTGTCATGGTATAGTGCCGGTGGATGTAATTTTACAATTTACATGTATTGTAGCGGGAACGGCCCTGATGTGCAAGCTTTTTTTGTGAAAGAGCGCAGTACCTTCCGGGATGCCGTGTCCCCAAAATGCGGAGGTTTTCTCAGATGAAGGTATACGAATTCTGCTTCAGCCCCACCGGCGGCACTCGCAAATGCGCCGATTTTCTGGCTAGCGCTTTAGGCGGCGAGGTCATCTTTGTCGACCTGATCCACCCTGTTGAAGATTTGCCGTCCCTTTCCCCGGAGGATGTAGCAGTGCTGGCGGTCCCTTCCTTCGGCGGGCGGGTCCCTTCGGCGGCAGCGCAGCGGCTCGAAGCGCTGCAGGGCAATGATGCCCGCGCCGTGCTGCTTTGCGTGTACGGCAACCGCGCCTATGAGGACACCCTGGCAGAACTGGAAGATACCGCCCGCCGGGCCGGGTTCCGCCCCGTAGCCGGGGTTGCTGCCCTGGCGGAACATTCCATTGCCCGGCAGATTGCCGCCGGGCGCCCGGACAAAGCCGACTCGGCTCGTCTTACGGAATTCGGGCACCGCATTGCCCAAAAGCTGCAAAACGGCAGCGACACCTCCCCCACCCTGCCCGGCAACCGGCCTTACCGCAAAACCAGTGGTGCAGGTGCCGTTCCCAAACCCACCGGCAGCTGCACCGGCTGCGGCGTTTGTGCCCGGGAATGTCCGGTAAGTGCCATTGACCTGCACGATCCCAAAAAGGTGGACAAGGCTGCCTGCATTTCCTGCATGCGCTGTGTCGCGGTATGCCCGCAAAAGGCCCGCCGGATTTCCCCCGTTATGCAAAGCGTTGTGGGGTTGGTCCTGAAAAAAGCCTGTGCCGGCCGGAAGGAATGTGAGTTGTTCCTGTAAGCCACCCTTTGCATCGTTTGCAGAATGCGCATCCACGATTCCGACCGGTCCTGACATCTCCGTTTGCCTCCCATACCGTTTTGTCCCATCTTGCACTCCCCAGCAATGGCGCTTATAATTTTACTCATAACGCCGCAGCGGACCGGAGCCCCGCCGCCTGCCGGATACGCACATAAAGGAGAAACCGTCATGATTCGTGAAATCTGCAAGGATGAGACTTTTCTGGCCCAAAAGGCTGAACCCGCCGGACCTGCCGACCTGACTGTGGCCGCCGACCTGCTGGAGACGCTGGAACACCACCAGGAGGGCTGTGTGGGCATGGCCGCCAACATGATCGGAGTGAACAAGCGGATCATTGCCTTTGACAACGAGGGCAGCTACATGGTCATGTTCAACCCGGAGATCCTCAAAAAATCCGGCCCTTACGATACCGAGGAGGGCTGCCTTTCCCTGACCGGGGTGCGCCCGGTCAAGCGGTGGAAAACCATCAAGGTACGCTGGCAGAACGAGAAGTTCCAGGAGCGCATCAAGACCTTTACCGGCTGGACGGCCCAGATCATCCAGCATGAGATCGACCACTGCGAGGGGATCATCATATGAAAAAGTGCCGTATCACCGTCATGCGCATCACCAAGTATGAAGACCTGATGGCCCGGTACGAGAATCCCATCGCCCACGCCTGCGATATGCGGGAAGGGCAGGTCTTTATCGCCAACGGCTGGGAAAAGCCGGAGGGATTCTGCCAGAGCGCCTGGGATACCCTCTCCCCGTTTGTACTGGCATTGAGCCATGGCGGCCAGAACTTCTATGACGGTTGGATGAAGAACCCGAAATCCGCCATGCTTTCCTGCAACGACGGGTTCCGCCCGGTAAGTTTTCTGGTGGAAGCCCTGGACGAGGACGCGGAATAAGGAGGATTCCTATGTTTGAAAACAAAGTAGCCGTCATCACCGGCGGCGCCAAAGGCATCGGAAAGGCCATTGCGGAGGAATTCCGCAAAGCCGGGGCCAGGGTATGTATCATTGACCTGCTGCCCAACGACTATTATGTGGGAGATCTGGCCGACCAACAGGTTCTGGAGGACTTTGCCCGCAAGGTCATTGCGGAGCACGGTCATGTGGACTACCTGATCAACAACGCCCTGCCCCTGATGAAGGGCATCGATGCGTGCAGCTATGAGGAGTTCAACTACGCCCTGCGGGTGGGGGTCACGGCACCGTTCTATCTGGCCAAGCTGTTTGCTCCCCATTTTGCCCCGGGGGCAGCCATTGTGAACATCTCTTCTTCCCGGGACCGGATGAGCCAGCCCCAGACCGAAAGCTACACCGCAGCCAAGGGCGGTATCTCCGCCCTGACCCACGCACTGGCGGTAAGCCTGGCGGGGCGGGTGCGGGTGAATGCCATCGCTCCCGGCTGGATCGATACCGACTATACCGTAT
The DNA here is from genome assembly GCA_905214345.1 of uncultured bacterium. Lineage (GTDB taxonomy): Bacteria > Bacillota > Clostridia > Oscillospirales > Ruminococcaceae > Gemmiger. The sequence goes on along the minus strand of CAJMLV010000021.1, from coordinate 44,383 downwards.
ACGAAGGCCCGGACGCCTGCCAGCAGCCCGCCGGGCGGGTGGGCAATCCACTGGACATCGCCAACATGGTGCTGTATCTCTGTTCCGACAAGGCGGGGTTCATCACGGGGGAAAACATCTGCATTGACGGCGGCATGACCCGCCAGATGATCTATCACAATGACTTCGGCTGGACGCTGCAAGGGGGGACCGACCAATGAAAACCGCTGTCTGCTACTATTCCCGCCACCACGGCAACACCCTGAAGGTCTTACAGGCCATGGCCGCGGAAGGGGATGTGGAGCTCATCGATGTGACCGCCCGGCAGACCGTGCGGCTGGATGATTACGACTGCATCGGCTTTGCTTCGGGCATTTACGGTTTTGAATTCCAGAAGTCCGTGGTGGAATTTGCCCGGCAATACCTGCCCCAGGGCAAACCGGTGTTCTTTGTGTACACCTACGGCGGGGCCAAGGGTACCGGTGCCAAAGCCGTGAAGGAGATTGCCGCCGGAAAGGGCTGCCCGGTGCTGGGTGAATTCAGCTGCAAAGGCTTCGACACCTTCGGGCCCTTCAAGCTGGTGGGCGGTCTAGCCAAAGGTCATCCCGACGACCGCGACCTGGAAAACGCCCGTCAGTTTTACCGGGATATGCAGAAAAACTTTGAACAAACCGCCAAAGGCTGAGTCTTTTGGTATCGAAAACGGAAAACGCCGCGGAAAGCGAAGAGTTTACTCGCTTTCCGCGGCGTTTTCCGTATGGTTGGTGTGTCAGAGAATCTCTTTCTTCATGATGCCGGTCCCCACGGCGTTGATGCCCACATGGCAGGCAATGCTGCAGGGCAGGTGGGCATAGGACACCTTGATGCCCGGGAACTCCGCCTGTACCATCTTGCGCCAGCGCTTGGCCTTCTCGTCGTTTTCAAAGGTACCGGCGGTTTCCACCCGCAGCAGCTCGTCCGGCACATTGGCAAACCGGGTGGCGCGGTCTTTCTTGATGGCCTCGATCATCTTCAGTTCTGCCTGCTGCATTCCCCGGGCTTTGGCGAAGGTATCCAGCTTGTCCCCCTGGATGGTCAGCACGGGTTTCAGGTTCAGCACGGTGGCAAAGGTAGCGGCGGCAGGAGTGACACGGCCCCCTTTTTTCAGGTATTCCATGGAATCCACCGTGATGTAGATGCTGGCATCATAGGCCCGTTCTTCCAGATACGCCTTGATGGCCGTGGCGTTCATGCCCTGCCTGGCCAGCTTGCAGGCACTCTGGACAGAAGCTTCCTGGGTGAGGGAAATGCGGTGGTTATCCACCACCTGCACCTTGCCGTTGTAGTCCTTGGCCAGCTGGATGGCATTGAAACAGGAGTTGCTCAGCCCGCTGGACATAGGGATATACACCACCTCGTCATAGCCGTCCTGCAGGATACCGTCCCAGAACTCCACCAGCTGCCCCGGCGAAGGCTGGGAGGAGGACAGGGATTTGTGCTCTTTCATGGCCGCATACAGTTGGGCGTTGGTGATGTCGATGCCCTCCAGGTACACGGTGCCGTCCACGATCACCGGCATGGGCAGCAGATACACCCCGTTCTTGCGGGCATCTTTCCGGTTCATGCTGCTGTTTGTATCGGTTGCGATTGCCACTTTCATATATGTAAGAACCTCTTTGCTCTCTTCACTCATTCCGCCGCCCGGGCCGCACCCGGCAGCGGAATCTCCCCATTGACAGGGAAATTTTCCATGATAAAATACGAGACAAGTGTATCACATCAGCCGATTCACATCAATTCCCGGTCATGAGACAAAGAACGGGGTTGTGTTTCACATTTACAAAGGAGAGCGGCACGGTGGACAAGAGGAAAGAAGAAAATCTGCGGGTGAAAATCAACATCACCAACACTCTGTTCCGGTTGATGGAGCAAAAGAGCCTGGCAGAGATCACCATCACCGAGCTGGTGAAAGGGGCGGGCGTGGCCCGGGCATCCTTTTACCGTAACTATGAGTCCAAGGAGGACGTGCTGGTCACCCTGATCCGGGATGTGCTGGAACTCTTCCGCCGCAATGTAAAGGAAAGCCCGGAAGGCCTGTATGCCTGCGAAAACATCCTGATGAGTTTCCGGTTCTTTTACCGGTACCGCCGGTATCTGCTGGACCTGTGCCGCTGCGGCTTTGCCAGCCTGATGCTGGAAGAACTGAACCACTTTCACGAAAGCATGGAGGGGACCATGCCCTCCTCTTCTATGGAGCGGTATTCCCTGTACATGTACATCGGGGCACTGTTCAACACCACCGTCACCTGGCTTTCCGACGAAAACCCCGTCCCGCCGGAGGAAATGGCCGACTTTTTTTATCAAAAGATCCACACCCAGTCTTCCCTGCTGCCGCCCGGCAGGGCTTGAACATGCAGCAGGCGGGAGCCTTACGGCCCCTGCCTGTTTGGATGCTGCCTTACCGGCATCCGGTCCGGCGTTTGCGGAAATCTTCCTCGATGGCATCCTTCCAGTGTGCATCCAGCGGCGCACAGCTGCGCACCGCGCTCACCGCCTGGCAGACGGTGGCGTAATTCAGCCGGGTGCCCCGGCTGTCGCAGTGGAAGTTCACCGCCCGGTCGGCACCGATGCCCAGCTGCCCCGCCGTTTCCACCGCGTCAATGTTGGCACCCAGGAAAAGGAATTCCCAGCCGTACCGCGCCTTCTGTCGTTCGATCATCCGGCGCACCTGCGGGGCGGTGTACCGGCGGCTGGCGTTCTCCATCCCGTCGGTGGTGATGACAAAGAGGGTGCGTCCCGGCCGGTCCTCCCGCCGGGCATACTTGTGGATGTTGCCGATATGGTGGATGGCGCCGCCCACCGCGTCCAGCAGTGCCGTGCAGCCCCGGACGTAGTATTCCTCTTCGGTGATGGGCCTGACCTTGTCCAGAGGCAGGCGGTCGTGGAGCACTTCGGTTTTGTCATCAAACAGGATGGTGGAAACGAAAGCTTTCCCCTCTTCCTTTTTCTGCTTTTCCAGCATGGCGTTGAAACCGCCGATGGTATCGTCTTCCAGCCCGTCCATGGAGCCGCTTCGGTCCAGGATGAACACCAGTTCGGTCAAATTTTGTTTCATAAAAAATCCCCCTGTTCTGTGTTGTTTGGTTTACAACCACAGTATAGGGGGATTTTGGTTTGCAGAGGTCGCCCGCCGGGCGACAAATCCCGTCAGCCCAGCAGGCTCTGGTCAAAGGCAAACAGCGCCTCGTTGATCTCGAAGATGTTATAGTTTTTGTGGGCGATGAAATATTCCACAATAATGTCGAATTTGCTGGCGTGGGAAAAGGCGAACCCCGCCTTCTCCAGCAGTTCCCGAGCTTCTTCCAGCGGCAGCTCCAGGGCGATGGCAAAGGCCATGGCGGTGGGTTTGGAAGGCTTGTAATGCACGTCCGAGCGGATCTTGGAGAAAAGTTTGCGGTCAATGTTGGCCTTCTTGTAGCACTGGGCGTCGGTCATGCCTTTTTCGTCGATCTTGCGCAGCAGCATCTGGGAAAAGCTCTCGTCCAGCTGGCCCAGGGCATCGTACAGGGAACGGGGTGCGGCGGCACAGGGAGCCGGTTCCCACAGCGCCGCGGGTGGCGGTGCGGCGGCGAAAGCCATGTTCCGGCGATACTCCTCTTCCGCGCTGCCGGTATGGTCGTCCACATAGCGATCATCAATGTAAGCGGCAATATCCGCAAACAGCTTTGCGCCGATGGTGTAGGCCGCCCGGTCAAAGACCACCAGATAGACGGTCATATCGTGGGCCAGCAGAAATTCCCCGATGGTATCCACCGCCACCTTCAGCGCCTGGTCCTTGGGATAACCGTAAACGCCCGAGGAGATAAGGGGAAAAGCCACCGTCCGGCACTGATGCGCCAGAGCCAGTTCCAGAGAGTTTCGGTAGGCCGAAACCAGCAGGTCCCGCTCCCCATAGCAGCCGCCGTGCCAGACCGGGCCCACGGTGTGGATCACATAGGCGGCGGGCAGGCGGTATCCGCCGGTGATTTTTGCCTGGCCGGTCCGGCAGCCGCCCAGGGTGCGGCATTCGGCCAGAAGCGCCGGCCCCGCCGCCCGGTGGATGGCGCCGTCCACACCACCGCCGCCCAGCAGGCTTTCGTTGGCGGCGTTGACGATGGCGTCCACCTTCATGGTGGTGATGTCGTTGCGTACAATATGCAAAGGCATGGAAAACACCTCCTTGGTTCCTGTTTTTATCATACCACGGCCCCGCGGTGCTGACAATCGGAAGGGCCGCGCAAAATCTTTGCCGCCGTTGTCCCCACAACGGATTTTATGCCGGGAAAAGCCTATACTGGTAACATAGCGAAAGAGCCAGAAGGCCCCGCAAAAGGAGGAATGAAACATGGATCTGGAAAACCGCGCGTTTCTGAAACTGCGCCCGGTACAGGACACCAAGCTGACCCAGCTGGTGGAACCCCTGCTGCTGCCCGAAGAAAAAATCGTACAGCAGTACCAGGGTATCCGCGACGGGGTGGTTTTTACCGACAGGCGCATCATTGCACTGAACATTCAGGGGGTCACCGGCAAGAAAAAGATGTTTGCCGTGCTGCCCTACCACCGCATCCAGGCATACGCCGTGGAATCGGCTGGTTTGCTGGATTTTGACAGCGAAATGAAAGTCTGGCTGTCCGGTCTGGGGTGCGTCACCCTGGAATTTCTCTCCGGTTCCGACCTCTTCGGCGTCTGCGCCCTGATGGATCGGGTCATTTTGTAAACGGCCGCACAACTGCGGCAAGAAAGGAACGTATTATGGTATCGTATTTCTGGGAGCGCAGTGCTTCCGTCTGGATCGCGCTGCTTTACATCCTCATGGGCGGGCTGCTGCTCGCCTACCCCACCGCCACCAGCACGGTATTTGTCTGGGCCCTGGCAGGCGGCAGCGCCTTCTACGGTTTCAGCCACCTGCTGCGCTATCTGCAGACCCGCAAAACCGGCGGTTCTGCCCCGTCCGACCTGTTCCTGACCGTACTGCCTCTGGCCTTCGCCGTCTTTGCGATGATCTGGCCCCAGACGCTGCTCTCCTTCCTGCCGCTGGTGCTGGGTTCCCTGCTCCTGCTGGACGGCATCGGTAAAATCCCGCTGGCGTTCCTGGCCGCCAAAGCCGGTACCCCCGACACCCTCGCCCTGATCCTGTCCGCCGTTCTGCCGGTGGTGCTGGGCGCGCTCATCGTCATCAATCCGTTCCAGACCGTACAGCTGGTGGTCCGTATCTTCGGGCTGGGGCTGATCGCAGACGGCATCATCGACTTCGCCGTGGTGCTCACGGCACGCCGTTCCCAGGCAGGCTGAGGCCCCTGCCCGGGTGGAAAGTTCCTTCACAATTTGGCAATGGATTCTTTCCAATTTCTTCAAAACGCTTTTATAACCCCGTCACAAATCAGGGATAATATATAAGCATACAAACAAGCGGCAATGAAATATCGAACCCGTTTCCCACTGCATCCGGCCATGCCAGAGCAATAGCTCCCGGCCGGTAGCAGACAACAAACAAGGCCTCGCGCCATTGATATAGATGCAAAAAGCCACGGGAACACGATTCCGACGAATCGTACTTCCGTGGCATTTGCTTTGTCCGGGCGCCTTTACGCCATAACTGTATAGAATCGCAAATATATACGATTTGTATACACTCACACAGATATTCAGGGGTCGGCAAAGCTTACCAGTGTTCCGGTCCCGGCGCCCACCGGCTGCCCCTGCAGCAGACGGGCCTTTGTACGTCTTTGCAGGCTGGTGGTTTCGGGCAGGTCCTGCACAGGGATGTCCTCCCGGCCGAATATCCACTGCAGAAAACCGGTATCCTCCTTTTCCCAGCGGGTCAGGCGGAAGCAGTTCCGGAAGCGGTTGATCTTGGAATCGGGCGGCAGCAGGTCCGATAACGCCGGGGAGAGAAGCCAGGATTCGATCTCGATGGGACGGCGGTCCCGCCCGGGGAAGAATTCGGCGGCAAACCGGTCGAATTCCACCAGGGAACGGCGGCACAAGGGTAGAGCGATGTCGGCGTCCGAGGGCACATGCAGACTGAGCGAAGGCACATCCTGCCGCCATTCGTATTCTAACTCTCCCAGCCGGAACAGGCTGAGGGACAGCTGCCGGTATGTCCAGAAGCCCCGGTCAAACCCATAGATGCCGTAACTGGCTTTGTGTTCCCGGACAAAACGGGAAAAGCACTTCATGGTATCCAGGTACACCCCTTCCGCCATGCCCCGCCGGGCATACTCTTCATGGGTATACAGCGCTGCCCGGAGCATCCAGGCCAGCATATCCAGCCCCCGCAGTTCTGCCGATGTCCTGTCCAACAGTTCGCGGTAGGCCCCGGCTGCGGTCTGTGGGCAGGTCAGGGCCCGCAGGGTTGCTTCCGGCGGAAAATCCCCGGCAGCCAGCACCATGCGGCCTACTTCCGCCGGCAATTCGATGGCAATACACAGATCCTGCAATTTCACAGACATCCCCCCTTATTTGTTCCGGCCTTATTGTACCATGCCGGGCTGCGCAGAACAAAGCCTTGCATCCTTGAACTTGCTTTTTTGTTCCGTTTATGAAAGATTTGAGAAAAAGCCGGCCAAAACATTGACCATTCAGTCTATTTTATTATAATAGACCATGTAGTCAACTTTTGGAGGTCCGTATGAAACAGCAGGAAAAGACACAGAAAACCAGGGAGCGCATTTTGGCCGCTGCCCTTACCGAGTTTGGAAGAAAAAGCTATGAGGCAGCTTCCGTCAACAGCATCTGTGAAGCCGGGCAGGTTTCCAAGGGCCTGCTCTATCACAATTTCAAAAGCAAGGACGAACTGTATCTGCATTGTGTGGGCGTCTGTTATGACCGCATGACCGCCTGCATGAAGGAGCATGCTTCCCAAAGCAGGAATCCACGGGAACGGCTGCAGAATTTTCTGATGGTACGTCAACAGTTTTTTGCAGAAAACCCCGGCCTTGCCAACATTTTTTTCAACACAGTGCTCTACCCGCCCAGGCAGCTGACAGAAGAACTGGCTCTGCTGCGCCGGGACTTCGATGCGTATCTGGAGGAGGAATACCGCTCAATCCTGGCACAGATTTCTTTGCGGGATGGGATTTCGGCCGATATGGCACTGGAATACTTTGCCCTGATGCAGGAAATGTTCAACGGTTACTTTCAGAAAAAAGCCCGGCAGTGCGGTGATTTCCATCCTCTGATCGAGGACCACGAGGACCAGCTTTCGGGGATGCTGGACATCCTGCTGTACGGCATCGCCAAAGAAAAACCGGCGGCACGGGACATGCGGGGGTGAACACAGTGGCAATTTTACGATTACTGGTCACGGTGGGATTTGCCTACTTTGCCGGAAAACTGGTTGCCAAAATCAAGCTGCCCTCCATTCTGGGATGGCTCATTACCGGGATGGCCATGGGCCCCCACGCTTTGTCAGTGATCAACCAGCCCATTCTGGACGCAGCATGGTACAATGCCGTGGTACATATTCTGGAATGCGCGGTGGGCCTGATGATCGGTACCGAACTGGTCTGGAACAAACTCAGGCGTTCCGGCAAGGCCATTATCATCACTACCCTGACTCAATCCCTGGGCACTTTTCTGGTAGTGTCGCTGGTATTCGGAATTGTGTTCCATTTTTGCGGCCTGCCTCTGTACCTGGCCTTTCTCTTCGGCGGCATTGCTCTGGCCACCGCACCGGCTCCGGCCTTGTCCATCGTGCGGGAGTTCCAAACATCCGGCCCGGTCACCCGTACCCTGATTCCTATGGCAGCGCTGGATGACATCGTAGGCTGCATCGTCTTTTTTATCACCATTGCCGTGGTGGCAGGTCACCTTTCCGCCGGAGAACTGCCCCTGTATCTGGTGGCACTGGTGATTGTTCTGCCCCTGGTTCTGGGTGTAGCCGTGGGCGTACCCGCCGGTCTGCTCCTGAAAAAAGAGCGGAGCAAGTCCGCAACGCTGGCCCTGCTGGGTGCCATGATCCTGGTCGCAGCCGGGGTCGGGTTTGCTTTCAACGCCCTGGTTCTCCCCCGTCCTGTTTTGAATTTCATGCTCATCGGCATGGCATTTTCGGCCACCTTCTCCAATATGATTCCGGAAACACGGCTGGAGCAGATCATGAAATACTTCAACCCCGTTCTGGGTATTTCCATGATCGTGGTCATCCTCAATCTGGGCGCCCCGCTGGATTACCACCTGATTCTGGGTGCCGGGTTGTTCACTCTGATTTATATTCTGGCCCGGGCAGCGGGAAAGTACTTCGGCGCCTACTTCGGGGCTTCCATCACCCATTCCCCTGCCACTGTGCGGAAATATCTGGGTCTTACCCTGCTGCCACACTCGGGGGTTTCCCTGGTGTTTACAGGCATTGCGGTGTCGGTGCTGACAGGCCCTGCCCCCGAATGTGCCCAGGTATTGCAGGGCACCATTGCGGCTGCTGCGGTCATCAATGAGATCATCGCCGTGATCACCGCCAAAAAAGGCTTTGAGTGGGCCCATGAACTGAACGGTTCAGCATCCGCCTGATATAAAAAACGCCGGTCACGACAGGTGACCGGCGTTTTTTATATAGCCGACAAATAGGCTGGATCAGAAATCTGCCCCGTTCAAAACGTCTTCCGGTTTGCTCATCCGGTCCTTGCGCCGCAGCAGGACCAGGTAGCCCGCGCAAAGCACCAGGCTGACCACCGCCGTGGCCGGGATGGCCAGGCTGATCAGGAACATACCGGTGTTGGGCAGCTGGCTGAGGAAATAGGACAGGGGGATGCGCACCAGGAAGGCGGCAAAAATGCCCTGAGCCATCACAAAGGTGGTGTGTTCCCGGCCGTTGAAATAGCCCAGCAGGCAGAAGATCAGGGCGTTGAGGATATTCTCCACCGAGCCGCCCCGCAGATACTGGGCAGTGGCGGTGATCACGGCGGGGTCATCGGTGAACAGGCTTGCCAGCCCTCCCCCGCCGAAGCAGGTGAGGAGGAACATAGCCACGCCGAAGCAGATGGAGACCTTCTGCGCGGCAAAAAGGGCTTCCTCCGCCCGTTTTTTCTGCCCGGCGCCCATGTTCTGAGCCACAAAGGCGGACAGGGCGGACATAAAGGACATGGGCACAATGGAAAGAAAGACAAAGAGCTTTTCCGAGATGCCCACACCGGCGGAAGCCACCACGCCCAGGGTGTTGACGATGCTGGTGATGATCAAAAAGGACAGGCTGGTGAGGAAATCCTGCAAAGCGATGGGGGTGCCCAGACGCAGGATACGGCCCATGGCGGCAGTCCCCTTGTGCCACTGTTCACGCACCGAGAACGGGAAGGGATGCCGGCGCATATACGCAAGAGAAAACACCACGCTGGCCGCCTGGGCAATGACGGTGGCCAGGGCCGCCCCCGCGGCATTCAGACCCACGCCGCCCACAAGCACCAGGTCCAGCACCACGTTCACAAGGCAGGCAATGGAAACAAACAGAAAAGGGGAACGGGAATTGCCCAGCCCCCGGAAAATGCCGCTGATGCCGTTGTAAGCGGTGATGAAGATGATGCCCGCGGAGCAGATGCGCACATACCGCAAAGTTTCGGGCACCGCCTCCTCCGGCACGTTCATCACCTGTATGATGGCCGGGGTCAGGGTGAGCATGGCAGCGGTCAGCACCACCGCCACCAGAGCGAAGAGGCGGATCTGCCCCGCCACCACACGGCCGGCACGGTCGCGGTCCCCGGCCCCCACCGCCTTGCCCACCAGCACAGTGACACCCATGGTCAGGCCGGTGATGAGCACGGTGAGGGTCTGCATGATCTGGCTGCCGGTGGCCACGGCGGAAACGCTGGCGGTGGACGAATACCGCCCCACCACCATCAGGTCCACGCCGCCGTAGAACGCCTGGAGCAGCTGGGAGAGCATGAGCGGCAGGGCAAATTGCAGCAGCGGGGGCAGAATAGGCCCGGACAAAAAGCTGTTTGTTTTCTGGTCAATGTTGTTCATGGATTTCCTCCTGCAATCAGACAACAAAAAATCGCCAGCAAGCATACACTTGTTGGCGATAATGTATCAAACGAAGCCCCTATTGGAGCGTACGCATTATACCACCTTCGGGCACAAAGCACAAGGGGGGTTATTGGCGAGAGGCAAAAAGCGGGTTGGCTTCCCGCGTTCTGCTGCCGTAGACGGTTTGCAGCCGCTGGAAGGCGGCGCGGATCTCTGCCGGGATCTCCACATGAGCAATAAAGTCTTTGCCTGCCGGACCGTAGCCTTCGGCGTCATCGGTCAGGCGGGGGATCTCTCCCATCAGCAGATTCACATAGCGTTCCACATCCCACATGCCGTGGATAGGCCGGGTGTATTCCGGGCGGCCGTTTGCCGCTGTGACCTCTGCACGGTAGGCGGCATAGTTGATGCAGGTGATGCCGGGGGCATGCCTGCGCAGCCCTGCTTCCATCCGGGCCTGCATGGTGGCATCCTGGCAGAGGATGATGCTGCGGCAAGGAATGTTCCGCTCCCGGAGCAAGTCCAGCAGAAAGGTGATGTTGTTGCCGCAGTTGGTGGAGGCAGTTTCCAGCGCATCCGCATGAAGACCGTACACCCGGGCCAGGTACCGGTCAAAGATCACGGCTTCGGGCTGATCCGCGGTTTCTATATCCGGGTACTCCTGCCGCACACGGCTGCGCAGGGTCTCGGTGGTGTGGCCGTCCCCGCCCACAATGATATACTTCCGGGCCGCGCCGTCCTTCATGGCCCGGGCCAGAATATCCCCGCCGGCCAGGATACTTCCCCCGAAGAGCACCATCACGTCGGCCTGGTCCAGAGAGAACCTCTCCCGCAGGCAGGCCGTGGTCAGTTCCTCCACGTCCCGTTTTCCACAAAAGCGCCCCAAAATGTTGATATCCGCCGCCGTCTGCCGGGTCATATGCCTGTACCTTCCTTTCCCGGAAATATCAGCTTCATTGTACCCCATCCGGATGCGCCTGCCTAGACCCGGACACAAAATAAAAACGCATCCTTTTTCTTTCCGGTACGGATACAGGCGAGGCCGAAAACGTCCTTTCAGAGTCTTGTCACCGGCGAAAGGCAGGTTTATAATAACAGTACAATGTTTCGTTTTATGCGGAAAGGGATGTTCGGATTCTATGGAAAAAGAACTGGATTTGAGCCTGCTGAAAAAAGGGATGCTGTTCCGCAACATGACGGACGAGGAGATCCGGCAGTGTATTGCGGCCATGTCTCCCCACCGGGTGCAGTACCCCCGTCGGACGGTGGTGGCCCAGGACGGAGACCTGTTCCCCGAGATCGGCATCATTCTTTCGGGCAGCCTGCACCTGGCCCACATCGACAGCAACGGCAACAACAACCTGCTGTATGTGCTGCAGGCCGGGGACACGGTGGGTGAAGTGAACGCCGTGGGGCGGTACCGCCTGCACCTGTCCATCGCCACCGAGGAACCCACCGAGATTTTGTACATGAGTGTGGACCAGCTGCTGCGGAAGAACGTACTCACCGCCCCCACCCAGATCCGCTTTTTGCAGAACCTGACCCTGGCCGTGGCCCAGAAAGACCAGTACCTGACCCGCAAACTGGAGGACAGCGTCCGCCGCAGCATGCGGGAACGGCTGCAGGATTATCTGTCCGCCCAGTACCACAAGGCGGGCAGCCGCACCTTTGTCATCCCCCTGAACCGGCAGGACCTGGCGGATTTCCTCTTTGTGGACCGCAGCGCCATGTCCAATGAACTGTGCAAGATGCGGGACGAAGGACTGCTGCGATTTGACCGCAGCAAGTTCGAGCTGCTGGTGGAGATGCCCATCACCGAAAACGAGCCCGACCCCAACGACGAATGAGCATAACAAAAACGCCTTCCGCTTTTTGAAAGCGGAAGGCGTTTTTTTATTTATTCAGCGTCGACTCTGCGGCCCCGGTGATCGGAGAGGGATTCCACCAGAAGCGCCAGCCCGGAAGCGATGAGGTAGATGCCCCAGACGGTGCTGACGGCCATCCAGCCGGTGATGGGCCGGATCACGATGAGGTTGCCCACCACCACGTTCAGCAGCCCGCCTGCCAGCACCCAGCCGTAACCGGGAACGGCCAGTTCCTTCATCTCGGCGTAGAGGATGATCTGGGCGATGCCCTGCAGGACGGTGAAGAAGGCCACGGCGTTGGCCAGAAGCGTCAGGGCGGCGGCCGCGCCCACGGTGGTCTGGAAGGTCATCCAGAGCGCGAACACCGCGAATCCGATGAGAGCAGCGCCCCCGATCAGGTTCCACAGGCCCCGCTCTTCCTTGGGGGTTTCGAAGTAGGCAAAGAGCTGGGCGGCGCCGTAAACCGCAAAGCCGATCATGAGAATGGCAGTGATGGACCAGCCCAGCACCAGCGGGGCCAGCAGGGCCAGGGCGCCGATGCCGATCATCAGCGCACCCGCTGCCACCCCGCCGACAAAGACCCGGCGGCGGGCGGCCTGGGCAGCCTGTTCAAAAGTTGCGATCATGGTTTGTTTCATGGTGTTCCTCCTCCGGCATGAGCCGTTCAGATCAGTTGATAGGTTTCCAGCAGTTCTTCCAGGGTGGTGCCCCGCACCTTTTCCAGCCCTGCGTGCAGGGCCAGTTTATAGGGAAGAGGCAGTTTCATCTCGGTAAGTTTGCGGCCGTCCAGCAGGTAGTGGGCGGCGTTGAGCAGACAGCGCAGGTCGTAGGCCGAAGCAAAAACTTCCGGCACGCCCCGTTCCACATCCAGCAGGGTGTAGACCGCTTCCATGGCCGTGCGTACCGAGTATTCCACCGTGAACACGGTATCCCGGGGCGTTTCGGTGAACTGGCCCAGGAAGGCGAAGTTCACGCAGCCTTCGGGGACGATGGCGGGGCGGTCCCCCGCTTTGCGGGGCATGAAGAAGGCGGTGATGTAAGGCATCATGCAGGGGACGGTGTTGGCGGATTCATAGGCCAGGCGCTCGATCTCGTTTTCCGGCACGCCCAGGTGATAGAGCCATTCCATGCAGATCTCGGCGCCGGTGCACTCGCTCATGGGCTTGCCCACATAGTCACCGGGGCGGTCGGGATACAGACCGTAGATCCAGCCCACCAGCTGCTCCTCCGGCTGTGCCTTGAAGTGCGGCTGGCGGTTGAAGGTCCAGCTCATCAGCCAGGCGGAATCCTTCACGGTGACGATGCCGCCGGTGATGACCTTGCCTGCGTAGGGGTCGCGGCCGCAGATCTGCTGCACATAGGGGGCGATGCGGTCATCCAGCAGGGTGACGGTGGCAGATTCCCACTTGGTGGCATCCACGTCGGAGCAGAACACCTCCGGGCGGCCGAACACAGGGTTCTGTACCGCGATGTTCTTCCACAGCTGCCAGCTGAAACCCTGGCCGGATTCCACTTCCAGCACGGGAGGGTGATCGTTATCGCCCAGCGCGCTGCTTTCGGTGCAGGAACCGTTGGTCACAAAGACCAGGTCGTTCTCGGTCAGGTCCATGGTCTCTTCCTTCCCGTTGCGGACCAGCACCAGCTGGTGAGCCACCTTTTTGCCGGGCAGGAAGTTGAACAGGACGTTTTCCACCCGCACACCGTACTCGAACTTCACATCGTGTTCCTGCAGAAAATCCACCAGGGGCAGGATGAGGGATTCATACTGGTTGTATTTGGTGAATTTCAGGGCCGAGAGGTCGGGCAGGCCGCCGATGTGGTGCACGAACCGCTGCAGATAGCGTTTCATCTCCAGGGCGGAGTGCCAGGTTTCAAAGGCGAACATGGTCTGCCAGTACAGCCAGAAGTTGGATTGGAAGAACTTGTCCCCCAGCACCTGGGCGATGGTCTTGTCGTAGAGTTTTTCGTCCGGGGTCAGGAAGAGGTCCATCAGTTCCAGGGCGGCTTCGTCCTCCAGATCAAAGCGGTTGCCGGTCTCGGCGCTGCGCCCTCGCTGGAGGGTGGCCCGGTTGTGGGACACATTGGGATCATCCCGGTTCAGACGGTAGAACTCATCCAGAACGCTCACCCCCGGATTTTCCAGCGAAGGGATGGAGCGGTAGAGGTCCCACAGGCACTCATAGTGGTTTTCCATCTCACGGCCGCCGCGGATCACGAACCCGGCTTCGGGGTACAGGATGCCGTCGCAGGCACCGCCGGGGACCCGGCTTTCTTCCAGAATGTGGATGCGGCTGCCTTCCATACCGGCATCCCGGATAAGGAAGGCGGCGGCGGCCAGGCTGGCCAGCCCGCCTCCTACCAGCCACGCCTGCTTTTCTTCGACGCCCTCCGGTTTGCGGGGACGGACAAAGGCTTCATAGTTTCCATTGGTATAGTACATCATGTACCTCCTGTGTGACGGCGATATGCCGTTTTGTTGTATGTTTCGGAATTGAAAGACCAAGTTCGTTCCCCATGTGTACCGCATTTTGCGGACTTACCGATACCGGCGTGGGCTGGACTTATGTTTTCAACGTATCTATATCATACCCTTTTGGGGCCGGGATTTCGGTTTGTTGGACAACGGAACCGAACTTTGCCGGAAATTCCGGCCCGGCGGCGAAGTTTCGCTTCAGGCTGCGTCGGCCACGGGCAGCTGCATGTTCTGGTAGCGGACCTGCAGGACAGCGTCGCTGTACCAGGTATCCAGCACCTGTTCCACCCGGTTGGAGGGCGCCGCCCCCCGGTCCCGCTCTTCCATCCGCAGCAGGGCGGCGGCGGAAAGGCTCACGTCTGCCATCAGCATGACGGCGACCACCAATGCGGCGACCTGCCCGCCGTGGCGGGGGATCTTTTTCAGCAGGCGGAGCAGGCCGGGGGCCGCGATGCGCACCCAGAACACCGCCGCCGCGCCCCAGAACAGGGCGAACCAGAGATTGGTGCGGCCGTCCAGATTCAGCGGGATGTTGGAGTAGTCCCAGAACAGGCGGTTGGTGGCCAGTTCCAGCACAAGGCTGGCCAGGTACTCAAACCCGCCGCCCAGCACCGCACCGGCGGTAAACAGAGCCAGGTTTCCCTTGCGGGCCAGGGGGAAGAGCGCCAGGGTCATCAGCATGGCGCCCAGACCCCAGACCAGGCTCAGCGGCGCGTACAGCAGGCTGCTGCGGCTCATGAGCACGCCCCTGGTCAGCCAGACGAACACGGTCTCGAAGCAATCGCCCAAAAATGCGCTGCTGACAAAAAGGAAAAATATTTCGTACCAGCCCAGAGAGGCCAGTTCTGCCCGGGAGCCGGTCCCCCAGCTCCAAATCAATACCGCGGCTACCGCCGCCAATACCCATACTGTCATTTGTACACCTTGTCCTTGTCTGCTTGTAAGAACCGATTCATCACCAGGTGTGCCTGAAAGCGGCAGCGGGCGTGCTCTTTGTTCTGTTGTCCTGTTTTGCAGGAGGGCTCAAACCTTCCCTGCTCTGTTTTGACGGGTGGAGAGAAAAATAGGGCAGCGTGCCTGAATACGCCGCCCCGTTGCGGTTTTTTCAGCGCAGGTATTCCAGATATTGCGCCATCTTCTGCATGGCTTCGGAAGCGGTTTTCAGCGGGAACATCTGGAATACGTGCCACATTTCCGGCCAGTATTGCAGGACCACCGGGACCCCGGCTTCCTGCATGCGCTGCTGCAGTCGGGTGGAATCATCCCGCAGGATCTCCCGTCCTCCCACCTGGATCAGCGTGGGCGGCAGCCCCCGCAGGTCGGCAAAGAGGGGTGAATAGGCGGGCTGGCTCCAGTCTGCCTGGGGCGCAAAGGCCCCGCGCACGGCCTCGATATATTCCATGGTAAGCAGAGGGTCCTGGTCGCGGCATTCGGTATAGCTTTCCCCCGACGCAGTCATGTCGGTCCAGGGGGAAAAAAGTACCAGCCGCCAGGGCAGCATGCGACCTGCGTCCCGCAGGTCCAGGGCCAGTTCCAACGCCAGATTCCCACCGGCAGAATCACCGGCCAGGATCACTTCTCTGGCACCCCAACCCAGAAACATCAAATGCTCCCAAATCAGGCGTGCGTCCTCCAGCGCTTCGGGGTAAGGGTGTTCCGGTGCCAGACGGTACTGGAACGCCAATACTTCATACCCGGTGGCCATGGCCATCCTGGCTGCCATCAATCGCGCGTACCCCAGGGTACCGCTTGTGTATCCGCCGCCGTGGCAGTAAAGAATGACCTTACTGTGGTCGTGGCCGTGTTCCGGCCGGACCCAGGCTGCGGGGATGCCCTCTACTTCAAAAGGTTCCCAGCTGAACCCGATGGGCGGCGTCAGAAGCCGTCCCAATGCCTCCTGTCCGAGGCGCTGGCGTTTCAGGTCTTCCGGTTCAACCGAACCGGGAGATGTGATACCGTGGGCTGTGCGCAGCGCTGCCAAAAGGGCTTCGTCTGCTGTGGGGATTCGGTCGAACTTGATTTTTGTAGTCATAAGCTTGTCTGCCTTTCTTATCGGGGCGGTATTCTTTCCTCGCCCTGTAGTCACAGTATGCGCCTTTTCCCCTTGGAAAGCGGTTGTCTGCCCAACGGAGCCGGACCGGCGGGCAAATATGCCGTGCCGGATGCAAAAAAATGTTTCATTTCAAGAAGTTGACAATTCAACTTCTTGGGGCTATACTCTAAAGGTTGCTTTTTTTGGCATGTATGAGAGAAAGGAGTTCCCATGGTCGAGCGGTTTGAACGGTTTTCCCTGGCCATTGCCGAAATTTCCCGCTGCTGGCACAAGCTGGCAAGTGAGGAGATGAAGGCTTACGGCCTCAAGGGTGCCCACGCCACCTATCTGACCACCCTGTACCGCCATCCCGAAGGCGTTACCGTACCGGAGCTGTGCGAGCTGTGCCTGAAGGACAAGTCCGATGCTTCCCGGATGCTGGCCATTCTGGAAGACAAGGGCCTGGTACATAAGGAAGGCGGCTACGGCGGCCGGGTGGCACTGACCCCGGCCGGCACCGAAGCGGCCCGCCAGGTCTGCGGCCGGGCCGCCCGGGCGGTGGAATCGGCAGGCAAGGACCTGACCGACGAGGAACGGGCGGTCTTTTACAAGGCGCTGGGGTCCATCACCGACAACCTGCGCACCCTGACCAACGAGGGGATTCCCCAATAAGAGGATGAGAGAGAGGACGTATTCATGAACGCTGTTGAGACAAAACCGAAAAGAAGCCTGAAGAAGATCCTGCTGGCTGTGCTGGCGGTGATCGTGGCGCTGCTGGTGATTGCCGTGGCCGCCGTGTTTGCGGTGTGGCACAACGAGATCGGCACCGTGGCCAGCATCAAGATGCTGCGGGACCGCAACGACGACCACCTGGACGGCGCGGTGTATTCCATGAATGTGAAGGGCGACTTCTATCTGGATGACTTTGTGGCCCAGGGCGGCGTGAAGAGCGACAGTGAGCTCATCGGCTTCATCACCGACAACATCACCCACGGCGTGGTGGACCTGAACATGACCGCTCCCGAGATCGGCTGCTCTTCCTTCACCGCCACCGCCGAGAACGGCGATGTGCTGTTTGCCCGCAACTACGACTTCTCCAAGACCAACACCATGCTGGTCTTTACCGAAGCCAACGAGGGCCGCCATGCCACCATCTCCACCGTGGACCTGCAGTTCCTGGGCGTGGATGTGGACCAGAACATGACCAGCCTGATGGACAAGGTCATCTGCCTGGCGGCCCCCTATGCCCCCCTGGACGGTGTGAACGACGCCGGCGTGAGCTGCGGCATCTACATGACCTACCAGGGCGGCGAGACCACCGTGGCCACCAGCCAGGACACCGACAAGCCCGACTTTACCTCCACTACCCTGCTGCGCCTGATCCTGGACTATGCCGACAATGTGGAGGAAGCGGTGGAGATCGCCTCCACCTATGACCTGCACGACTCTGCCAACACCTCCTACCATTACATGGTGGCGGATGCCAGCGGCAAGAGCGCCATTCTGGAGTGGACTGCCGACGGCGCCACCGACACCACCGACAACGACGGCGCAGCCCGCACCCTGAAGGTCATCTACAACTACCAGGACGACCACATCGGCGAGCGGGAAGCCGCCAGCGACTACCAGGTCATCACCAACTTTGTGCTGCAGCCCGGCTACTACGACGGCGTGCCCGCCGAGGAGAAGAAGGGCGCCGACCGCTACGACCGCCTGTATGAGGAGCTGCAGAAGACCAACGCCCTGGTGGCAGACGAGCAGGCTGCCATGGACATCCTGAGCATTGTGGGCCGCCGCAGCTGGAACAACGACGACAGCAACGGCTGCACCGTACACAGTGCCGTGTACAATCTGACCCAGAAGAGCGTGCTGTGGGTTTCCAACGAAAACTACGATGATCCCACCGCCATCTGCACCTTCTCTCTGGAAGGGTAAGCGCCATACATAATAAAAAGGGTGAAAGGCCGGGCCTTTCACCCTTTTTATTATCCGGCCGGAACTGCCTATCAGCGTCTTTTCCTCCTATCAACGCGCTTTTCCGCCATTTTCAAAACCTTTTGCCCCGTCGGCCTGCTCCGCCCTGCAACCCCTTCGCTTTTTCCACAACTATGGTCGGTAAAAAGTGAAATTCTTGTCCATTTTGCTCACAGGTAAAGCATTGACTTTTCCCGTATTCGCGGTAGAATAACTATGGCTGGGATTATTCTTTGAAGCGACTCAATCGCCCAAAAGATCCTCCAAAATTCACTTTTCATCAAAACTTTTTTCATCAAACTGTTGTCGCTGCTCTTTCGTTGGTTCCGGCTGTCTTGTCAAACAAACACGAAAAAGGAGTCACCTCTCATGGCAACAAAAGTTTATGATGAACCCACCTATCCCGAATTCGGCCACATTTACCCCGGGGATTATTATGCCGATCTGCCTTTTGAAAAGTATATCGATCCCCATCAGCCCCTGCCCCAGGGCGAAAACGTCTTTGACATCCGTGATTTCGGCGCGGTAGCCGAAAAGGAAGTGCTCAACACCCAGGCTTTCCTGGCTGCAGCCAAAGCCTGCGAAAAGGCCGGCGGCGGCACCATTCTGGTGGCCGGCGGTTCCTACTGGATGGGCGCCGTGTACCTGCCTTCCAACACCACCCTCTTCATTGCCGGAGATTCCGAGATCGTCGCCTCCCGCAATGTGCGGGAGATGGCCGCTTTGTCTGAGGGCATTGCGGGCAACGAACACGGCAACAGCGGTTTCGTGCTGGTGTCCGATGCGGAGAATGTCGTCATCACCGGCGGCGGCCGCATCTGCGGAAACGGCGAATGGTACGTCTACGAGCCCCGTGAACTGCCGAGCCTGAAACCCTTCCCTCTCACCGCCATTCCCCGCCGCGACCAGGCGGAGGAGATCAACACCATTCCCGATACCGTGCGTTACTACTACCGGCAGCGCATCCGCTATGCCGAGGATAAGTACGGCGAAGGCAAGGCCTTCCTGGAACGGCCCGGATTCCTGGTCCATGTACGCAACAGCCGCCATGTGTCCATCGAAAACGTCATCCTGCACGGTTCCATGGCCTGGACCCTGAATCTGGAAAAGAGCTTTGATGTGACCGTCCGCAATATGGTCATTGACGACAACCGTCATGTGGCCAACACCGACGGCATCGACATCAGCAACAGCAGCAATGTCCTGATCGAGCACTGCTTTGTTTCCTGCGCCGATGACGGCATCGTCATCAAGAGCATGGGCCATTGCGACTGCGCCATGGAAAACATCGTGGTGCGGGACTGCACCGTTCTTTCGGTCATGAACGCCCTGAAAGTGGGCACCGAGACCGGCCGGGACATCCGCAATGTCTACTTTGAAAACTGCCATCTGTGCATGCCGGACATCTACCCCGGTTCCGTTTCCGGCATCACGCTGGTTTCCTGCGACGGCACTCACCTGGAGAATGTGACCCTGCGCCACATCACCATGGACAAGATCGTCTGCCCCCTGTATATCTGCCTGAACATGCGCAACCGTTACAAGGACCCCTATACCGATCAGGTGGACGCCAACCGGTACTGGGGCGGCAGCATCAGCAACGTTCTGATCGAGGACGTGAGCGCCACCGACGCCGAGCTGCCCTGCATCGTCACCGGTTTTGAGACCGAAAAGCCGGACGGCACCAAGGTGCGCAAGCCCATCCGCAACCTGACCGTGAAGGATTTCAAGATGGTCTACCGGGACAACGAAGAAAAGATCTTCATTCCCGAAAAGTTCGATGAATTCCTTTACGATTACCCCGAAAGCAACGCCCATGGCGACGTGGATGCCTGCGGCATCTGGGTCCGCCATGCCGACCACGTCACGCTGGAAAACTTCCAGGTGGTCCCCCGCAGCTGCAACACCCGCGACGACATCAAGATGTATGACGTCCGGTAACCTGCACTGACACAAAAAGCCGCATCCCGTTTTGGGATGCGGCTTTTTTAATTGGATTCAATCCTTGTCCAAAGGGATCTTGACGCGTACCACATTGCGGAAGTACGGGATGCTTTCGAACTCAATGCCCGCCGATTCCCCATAGGTGGAAATCAGGCGCTGGTAGATGTTGTGCAGGCCGAAATGCTTTCCGTTTTCCTCATAGCTGCGCCGGATGCAGTCCCAGGCATGATTCACGTCGATGCCTTTGCCGTTGTCTATGATCTCATACACCAGGAATCCATCGTTCTGCTGAATCTCAATGGATATTTCCGGCGGCAGAATATAGCTGCGCAGGTCTTTGGAAAATCCGTGCTTGACGGCGTTTTCCACCAGAGGCTGCAAAATCAGTTTGAGGACCGGCATCTGGAGCGCTTCCGGTTCGCAGTGGCAGGAAAACGCGATCTTGGCTTCCTCCGAGTGGGAATTGATGATGTTCATGTACTGGGTAACGTGGGAGATTTCCCGCTCCAGCGGAATCATCAGCTGCCCCTGGCTGAGGGTGATGCGCAGATACTGGCCCAGGCTTTCGATCATCTTGGCAGCAGTTTCCGTATGTTCATTGAGGATCTGAAAGTGGATGCACTCCAGTGTGTTGTACAAAAAGTGCGGGTTGATCTGTTCCGAATACATCTGGATCTCCGCCTTGGCCTTCTGGGATTCTTCCTCCTTGATCTGTTCGATCTGTTTCTGGATGGTCTGGTACATCTGGTTGATCTGTGTTCCCAGAAGTCCCACTTCGTCCCGGTACTTGAACACCTTGGGCTGTTCATAACTGCCGTTGTTGATCTGGCGGATGATCTCCCGCAGCCCTTCAAAAGGTTTGGTGAGGAAGGTGGTGACCAGGATCGTGAGCCCTGAAAATGCCAGCACCGAGATGACCCAGATCACCGTGAGAATGGAGTATATGGTGCGGTTCTGGTATTCCACAGTGCTCTTGGCAAAGACATGAATCAGGTAGATGCCCGGCACATCCGTCTGCATCTTGCTGACATAGAAGGTATCCCCCACGGTCTGGATTTCCTTGTTGAGGCAGGGTTCCGTCTCGCGGATAAAGGTTTCCACCGTTTCCGGATAAGGTTCGCTCACGAAAGCCGAATCCGGCGGGGTGAACCAGTCCCCTTCCTTATTGGCCAGGAAAAACCGGTCCGTGGCGCTGGTGGCCTGGATCTGGAGCAGATTTTCAATGTAGTCTTGTTTGACAAAGACCCAGAACACAATGAGCGGTTCATCTTCCCGCTTTCCTGAATAGCTCAGGGATTCGCCCCGCAGCGTGCGTTCAAAAGAAACCTGGATGGCAATGGGAAAAACGCCGGCTTTTTCGGTCTGGTCGGTGTAATTGGCCGGGTAGAAGTTGATGGCCTGCTCGCTTTCCTCAAACTTGTCCATCACACCGTATGGATTGTTGCTCCACGCACCATACAGTGACCCGTAGGAAAAACCGTTATAGAAAAAGCAGACCGAATCCAGCATTTCCATCTGAAAGACAAAGTCCGACAGCCGCTCACTGAACTGCTGGTAATACTGGGCATACTGGATGTTCTCCCCCGTCCGGATGTCGCTGAGGGCGTTGAATACGTTGGTTTCCAGCAGCATACGGGAGGTATTGCTGAGCAGCAGCGAGTAGTTTCTTGCAAACGTGTCGTTGCCCTCCTCCATGACCTGCTCCACCCTGGCTTTTTCGTCCGAGATGCGCTGGCTGGAATATTCGCTGCGGATACAGACGCCCATAACCAGAAACAGCAATGCCGTAATCAGTGTAAAGCACAGCATCATCTTGTGCTGCAGTTTCAGGTTGGCAAAAAAGACTTTGACTGCATTCATACTATGATTCCTTTAGAAGCGATAATCGCTGTTGGCTTTCTGGTAATCCTGGGGCGAGAACCCGGTCCGGGCCTTGAACGCCCGGCTGAAAGAGCTGTATTCCTCATATCCCAGCAGGGAGGCCAGTTCGCTGGGCGTGTACTTGTTTTCCATCAGTTTCTGCTGGGCATAGTCGATCTTCAACCCCAGGAGATAATCCCGGAAATTCAGGTCAGTCTTTTCCTTGAAATACTTGCTGAAATAGGTTTTGGACAAACCGATGTGCCGGCAGACATCCTCGGCCGAAATTTTCTGGCAGATATGGGATTTGATATATTCGATGGCCTTTTCGATGATGGGGTCCTGCCGTTCCACATAATGGATGGAGATTTCCTTGGCATAGTCCACCAGGATCTTTTCCACCCAATCGTAGATCTCGTCAAAGGTGTCAAACTGCCGCATAGCCTGGTAGGCATCGCCGGTATAGGAATCCAGGGGCACCCCGGCATGGGTACGCACCTCGGTGATCAGCAGATGATACATGCTGAAAAGATAGGCCGGTGCCGGTTTGGCGTCGTGAAGCATGAGATTCTGCGTGTATTCCCGGAACTCCTGTTTGACCGCCGCAGCGTCCCCATAGCGGACACAGCGGATCAGCGGCTGGGTGTCCACCGAAAAATAGACGCTCTTCTTTTCAAGGAAGGATTTGTCCCCCACCTTGCCCAACTGGGGATATATATGCCAGGTGGAGATCAGCGCCGCATTTTTATAGGATTGGGTGATGTCCCGGAAATCCTCCACAGTATCCCCCACAGCGGCAAAGCAGCGGACCCGGTAATGGTGGTACAGATGGTCTGTGATCTGCCCCAGCAGCGCCCGGACTTCGGTCTGGGCATCGACACTGAGCAGCACCACCACACTGTTGCGCCCGTCGTACCCCATGCAGATGCGGTACGACGACAGTTCCTGGCGGATGAAACCGCACAGCACATTCAGACCGTTGCGGGCTGCCGCCTCATCCTCGGTGATATCCTGCCGGTAGAAGTAAAAGACCACCGCACAGGCGGGCCTGTTTTCAAAGGCCGGGTCCACCTTCCGGATGGCCTCGCCGAGATACCGGCCGCTGAGTTCCCGGCGCAGAAATTCCGAAATAAAGTTCTGTTCGGTAATGATCCGGTTGGCCTTGTTCAGGTTCTGGGAAAGCTGCACCTTGGTATGCTGCTGTTCCCATTTTTTCTGGATCTTGGTTTTCAGACGCTCCACGATCTCCCGCAGGTCGTCGATCACCACCGGTTTGATCAGGTAATCATCCACCCCGTAGCGGATGGCTTTTTGGGCATATTTGAAGTCATCGTAGCCGCTCAGGACCACAAAGTTGCCGCTGTACCCTTCTTCCCGGGCTTTGGCGATCATCTCCAGGCCGCTCATTTCAGGCATGTTGATGTCGGTGATCACAATGTCCGGCAGATATTCCCGGATCATTTTCAGGCCTTCCTCACCATTGGCGACACTGTCCAAAAATCGCAGCCCCGGCTGTTCTTTTTGGATGACCCGGCGCAGACCTCTGCGGATTTCTTCCTCATCATCCACGATCAATACTGTAATTTCCTGTTCCATTGCTCGTGCAACCCCTATTGTTTTTCCACAATTCGTTATGCTTATTCTACCATGTTTGCCGGAAAAGTCACCTGCCAGACAAACAAACGCAGCCCTCCCGGCAAAATGCCGGGAAGGCTGTGCGTGCGGACCAGGTTATCCCTTGACAGCACCGGCCGTTGTACCGTTCATAAATTGTTTGTTGAGAATGATGTAGATCACAACAATCGGCACGATGGCGATGGCCGAACCCGCAAACAGAATGTTCCAGGCGGCGGCACCGTCACCGGAATACTGCAGGGCCACAACGCCAACGGTCAGCGGGCGGAGTTCTTCACGGGTCATGGTGAAGACCTGAGGCAGAATGTACTCGTTCCAGCCGCCGCGGAAGGAAAGCAGCGCCACCGTCGCCATGGCGGGACGCAGGACCGGCAGGATGATCCGCCAGTAGGTGCCGAAGAAAGAGCACCCGTCGATGGCGGCCGCCTCGTCCAGTTCACGGGGCACCGAACGCATAAAACCATTGACCAGGAAGATGTAGGTAGCCTGGGAAAGACCTGCCGAGATCAGAATGACCGGGAACAGGGAATTGTTCAGCCCCAGTTTGCTGGCCAGCTCAAACAGAGGGCGCAGGGAAACACTGCCCACGTTGATGAACATGAACATGGTCAGCAGGCCGAAGATCACCTTTTTGAAACGGAACTCCTGCCGGGCAAATACATACCCCGCCATGCTGGAAACGAACACAGACACTGCCATAACACCGAACGCGATGATAAAGCTGTTCAGAGTATACTGGGCGAAGTTTGCCATTTCCCACGCCTGGGCGTAGTTATCGAAGTTGAAGTGTTCGGGGAAAATGTTCAGGCCGCCGCTGACCAGCTCACTGTTGGTCTTGAAGGAGCCGAGAACGATATAAACGATCGGATACACGGTAAAAATTGCCAGAATTGCCAGCCAGACAAAGACGAAGAAATTGACGACCTTTGTCTTGGTGGATTCTACCGAATGGGTCTCTCTGGGTTTCATGTTAGCCTCCCACATCAGTAAATTTCATCCATCTTCTTGGAGAACTTCAGATACACGACGGTAACAGCGCCAATGATCACAGCCGCGATGATGCTCAGGACCGAGCCGTAGCCGATCTGGAGCTGTGCGCCGCCGGTGGAGGTACCGAAGACCATCTGATAAATGTACGAGAACATAACATGGGTCCGGTTGTTGGGACCGCCGTTGGTCAGAACCAAGATGGACTGGTAATCCTTGAACGCCGTGGTGATGGCCAGCATGATAACCACCTTAAGAACGGGTCCCAGCATGGGCAGGGTGATCTTGAAGAACATGGTGGGGCCGCTGGCGCCGTCGATTTCGGCACTTTCGTACACCGACTTGTCAATGCTGGTCAGGCCGGACAGGAAGAGGATCATATAGTTGCCGAAGCCGCCCCAGATTGCCACGATGACCACGGCGATCATTGCGGTCTTGTTGCTTCCCAGCCAGTCGATGGGATTGGAGATGATATGGGCCATCTCCAGGTAGCCGTTCAGAACACCGTTATAGGTGGCGAAGATGAAATACCAGATCAGGCTGTACACTGCCGAGCTGATGACGGTGGGAAGAAAATAGATGCCCTGGAACAGGCCGCCGCCCAGCCGCTTGCGCTGAAGCAGCACGGCCGTGGTCAGGGACAGCGGAAGGATGAACAGCAGTTTCAGGAAAGCATATTCAAAGGTATGCACAACGCTGCTCCAGAAAATTTTGTCCTGAAATGCTCTGACGAAGTTGTCGAGCCCCACAAAATAAGCCTTGAAACCGTTATAGTCGTAAAAGACATATTTCAAGATCCACAAAAAGGGATAGATGGAGCAGACCAGCAGCAAGAAAAGCGACGGTGCCAGCATCACCCAACGTGCAATTTTTCCGCTCTGCCGGCCGCCGTTTGCGGCAACAGCCAATTTCTTTGTCTTGTTCATATATTGCAGGCATTCCTTTCTGTATTTTCTGGGCCGTAACGACCTGGGCAGACTCCCTGCTTTCACTGAAAAGCGGAAGCACTGCAACGGCATTCTATTTTGCAGTGCTTCCGCTCTGTCATCGTGATGTCCGATTTTTTCTGTGAGGGTCTTTCAGACCCGGCAGGTTTACTCGCTCAGGTACTCCACCGTGCCGGCGCCGGGGTTCATGGGATCAAAGTCCTTGATGACCAGACGCTGCACCTTGCCCATGGCCACTGCGTCGTCCAGAGCCTTGTTATAGGTTTCGTTCAGGTTGTCGATGGTCTGCTGAATGTCGGGACCGTCGGGCAGGCAGGCGTTCCAGAGGGCCACATCGTAAGTTTCGCCTTCCGGAGTCACAGAGGGCCAGACGGGGTAGATGGCTTCGTAATCAGCGCCGGAGAAGTCTGCCAGACGGCCGATCTTGCTCTTGTCGATGACGCCGTCCATGTAGTCGGACATGGGCAGGGTGTAGCCGCCTTCCAGGTAACCCTTCAGGACTTCTTCAGAACCGAAGTAGGAAATGACTTCCCAGGCTTCGTCGGGATGCTTGGTGGTGGAAACGATCTGGTAACCGTTGTTGGCGCTGCAGGACAGGGCACCCTTGATCTCACCGGTCAGGGTCGGGATGTCGTAGACGCTCCAGTTGCACTTGGCGGGGAACTGTTCGGTCAGAACGGTAACTTCCTGGGAAGCGTTGCCCATCATACCGACAACGCCTTCGGAGAACTGCACGCGGGAGGGGTCAACCTTCATGGAAGAGCTGCCGGGCAGCATGCCGTTGGTGTTGAAGATCTCGCGGACATACTGCAGGATCTCTGCATAGCCGGAGAAGTCGAAGCGGCCGTTGACGTAGTCATAGGGAACCACGCCGCTCATTTCGGCGGAACCTTCGATCCAGCGCTCGAAGGGGCTGCTGGCACCGGGGATGACCATGCCGTATTCCACGCCGCCGCCGTTTTCAGAGATGGTGGCGCAGGTTTCCACCAGACCTTCCAGGGTGGTGGGGAATTCCAGGCTGTTCTTGTCCATGATGTCCTGGTTCACGATCATGCGGGTGCCGCTGCGCTTGCCGCAGGGAATCCAGTAGATGTCCTCGCCCACCACGTTGATGCCTTCGTACAGATGATCGTAGGCTTCGTTGACGGTGCAGTAGGTTTCATCCTTTTCCAGGTATTCGTTGATCGGCAGGATGATGCCGTTGGTGGCAAAGTCCGTAAAGCTGGCGTCGTTGCCGTTGCTGATGACGTCGGGGGCGTCGCCGGAAGAAACCGCCATCTGGACCAGGTTCTCGAAGTTGTCGCTCTGGACCACATAGTCAATGTAGATGTGGTCATTGGAGGCGTTGAACTTCTCCACGACCTCGGTCATGTACTCCAGGTCGTGGCGGTTTTTGGTCCACACCGTAATGGTGACCTTGTCGCCGCTGGCCGCGGTGCCGGTCTCCGCAGTTTGGGTGGAGCTGGATGTACCGGTCGAACCATTGGAGCTGCAGGCTGCCATCGACAGAGCCATGCAGCAGGCCAGACCAGCAGAAAGGATTTTTACTTTTTTCATCGTGTTTTCTCCTCCTGTTGATTGGTGTGTAAGATCCTTCACTTCAACTTTTTTCATCGCCATCATTATAGCACCGCACTTTTTGTTCTCACATGACATTTTCTAAGTGCAGCATAGCGTTTTTTACCCGATTTCCGTCTATATCGTTCCTTTTTCATAAATAAAGAGGGGGCTTTTTGTAAGGTTCCTACAACACACAAAATATGAAAGGCGCTCTCATTCCATAATCAGTACTTATTTTTGTTCTAGTCTTTCCGCCCCACGCAGGCAAAACACCCCGGTTCCGCAGCGGGAACCGGGGTGTTTTGCAAAAAGGAGGATCAGCCGATATTGCAGGCGAAACTCAGAATTTCAAAAGGCTTGTACGCCAGAGTGCGGCAGGGCTCACCTTCCGGGTCTTCCAGCATATTCACAGGCTGGACCTCGCTGCGCAGTTTCAGCACACCGCGGCGGCCATCTTGTTCCGACAGACGGACCACTGCCCGGGTGCCATCCTCGCTCAGCTTGAGAGCCTGCAGAATCAGACGTCCGCCCACGCTGCGCAGATCGGTCAGCAGGTCCTGCAGTTTTTCGGACAGCTGTTCCGGCAGTGCCGGACGGCGCAGAGGCACATTCTGTTCCAGGGCAAAGCGGTTGACCCGGGCTTCCACATGATTGCCGTCGTGCGGCAGGATCTGGAAGCAGAAGCTGTGGCTGCCTCTGTCGGCCGTGATGTCCGGGCGCATGGTGGCCCGGAGCAGGCTCAGGGAAATGTGGTTCCCGTCAACGCCCACGCCGTACTGTCCTTCATTGACAAAGGCCACGCCCGCGTCCGTTTCGGAAAGGTCACACCACTTGTGCGAACATACTTCAAAGCGGGCCTGCTGCCAGCTGGTGTTGCGGTGGGTCTCCCGCCGGATAAAACCGGCGCTGGTGTCGCAGACCAGTTCCCGGGTAAGGACATTCACACCGAATTCCACCTTGGCCAGCTTGTGCTTTTCCTGCCAGTCCACATCGTTTTCCACTTCGATCATACGGTTCTGGGCAAAAAGGCGGATGGTCCGTTTCCACCGGCTCTGCGGGGTGGTGAGCAGGCAGCTGAACTCTGCCATGGCGCCGTCGTTCGCGGTCATCACCAGCGGCTGGGACACCGTCACTTCCGCTTCCTTTTCCTTATAGTTGGGCAGAATATCCCAGGCATCATACACGCCGGGCAGATCCTGGTAGAGATGCAGCTTGTTCCAGACGCCGTCCACCCATTCCCGTTCCAGTTCCTTGTCATACAGGCTCAGGATACTGCCGTCCTCGGCAAAGGTCAGGGTGTAGAAAGGCGTATCCACCCGGAGTCCGTCCTGTTCCAGCCATTCTTCCACCGGCTGCAGCCCGGGCAGGGTTTCGGCAGTGCCGAAGGCAGGCAGGGTAGGCTGCACAAAACGGCCCCGGCGCCCGCAGCGCAGCACACTGCCCTGCTCTTCTTCCACAAAAACGGGAGCAGTCCGATCAAAGTTCAGGGTGTTCAGCCAGCGGCGGCCCTGACCGGCAAACGCATCCAGCACCTGCCGCACTTCCCCATAGCTGGCCATGGCATCCTCATAAACGGGATGAATGTGGCTGCCTGGCAGAATATCGTGGAACTGGTTGACCAGGAACTTCTTATAAGTATCCCGCAGCAGGGCCAGGTCCACCTCTTCCCCCGCGGATTTGCGCAGAACCGACAAAATCTCGCAGTCACGCAGAGCGAACTCCAGTTCACGGTTGGCCTTTTTCAGTTCCATCTTGGTGGTGAACGTGCCCCGGTGCATTTCCAGGTACAGTTCGCCGTCCCAGGTTTCCAGCTTGTCGTTGCCGTCAAAATTCTTGTGCAGGAAATCCCGGGCGCCCGTGTGCTCCACCTTGGGCATCACCGAGAGCTTATCGAACCGGCGCATCAGTTCCAGCATCTCTTCGGTGGCGCCGGAACCGCCGTCGCCATAGCCGAACATGGAAAGGGTCTGGCCGCCGGTCTCCTTGTCCTGGTAGGCTTCCCAGTTTTCCTGAATCTGGCTGGGCATGTTCCAGGTGATGAAATGGGTGGGGGGAACACAGGCATAAACGGTGCTGCCGTCAATGCCTTTCCAGATGAAGTTGTTGTGGGGGAAACGGTTGGTGTCGTTCCAGGTGGACATCTTGTTGGAAACAAAATAATCCACCCCGGACTTTTTCATGATCTGGGGCAAAATCCAGCTGTTGCCGAAAACGTCGGGCAGCCACACGTTATCGATGGTGCGGCCGAACTTTTCGCGGAAGTAATGCTGCCCGTAAAGCAGCTGCCGGATCAGGCTTTCCGCCGACGGAATGTTGCAGTCCGGCTCCACATACATGGCGCCGGTGGGTTCAAAGTTGCCGGAAGCCACCTTTTCCTTCAGTTCTTCAAAAAGTTCCGGGTAGTACTTTTCCAGCAGTTCATAGGTGTAGGCCTGGGTATGGGTATAGCGGTATTCCGGGTAGCGGTCCATCAGGCGCATCTGGATCAGCACCGTGCGGGCGTTTTTGTGGACCGTGTGGATCTTGCGCCAGTAATACGCCAGATCCAGGTGAGAGTGCCCCACCACCGCCACGTCACCGCAGCCTTTGTAGTCGTCGTTGGCGTAGATCACATCCTGGATATACTGCCGTGCCGCCGCCACCTGGGCCGCAAACGCAGCTTCTTCCTCCGGATCCAGGCGCAGGGTCCCGTCCTCGCCGTCCATACGCTCCCGCAGGAAGTCGAAGTCAATGCGGTTGAGCGCCAGGCTCAGTTCTTTATTGAGGAACTTGCGGTAGTCCTCATTGAAATACTGGCTCTTTGCCACATCCAGGAAAAGCTGCAGGTCATAGTACAGGTCCAGAACGTCGTGGCGGATGGTGGCCAGATACAGCCCCTGGAATTCCTGACGGCAGCCCCGCAGCCGCATGGAATCGGGGTTGCGCTCGTCGTCGGGCTTGGAGCGGTTGTAGCCTTCCATCTGGATGTGCAGGTGATAGTCTTCATCGCACGCGGGCAGCGGCAGCCGGTCGCGGTTGGGGTCGATGCCGCCGGCGTAGCGGCCGTTGACCTTGACGATCACCTCCGATGCAGTCCACATGGAAAGCCAGAGTTCCTTGTGCCGCAGATGTTCCGGCACGGTGACCTGTGCTTCAAAAAACAGCGTCCCGTCCGGCGTATAGTACAGATCTCCCCGGTGAAGCGGGCGAACACCTTCGGGAGATTCCTCGTATTCATTTTCCGCAATCTGACGGGCATCCCGCACATACAGATCGGTGATCTCGAACTTTTCCTGATAAATGCAGCGCTTGAGCCAGTCAAACCGGAGATCGGTATACTCTTCCGGCCGCATGCTGCGGCGCACAACCTGAACAAATGCCATTTTTCTCTCCTCCTGCCTTATTGGACATCCCAGAAAAAGGGCTTTTTGCGAATATAGCGGATGGTAACGTCCCGGCCCAAATCCCGTTTGATCTCCGCCCGGACCCAATCCATGCAGCGGTCAGCCACATGGCATTTGGAGCATTCGCCCTGCAGTTGTACCGTCAGGACATCGCCTTCCTCACGCAGCAGGTCCAACCAGCCGCCATCCCCCTGGATACGGGGCAAAATCCTTTGCTCTATGTACTCTTTCATATTGCGCACTCCCTTTTTGCAGAATCCGGACATGGGTACGGAATGATATGGTACCATCATAGCACCCGATTTCCGGTGCAAACAGAACACTTTTTACTGCAAGCTTGACATCTTTGGCGCTTTTTGCTGCGCCCGCGCCAGATTGCACAACTTTCCCTGCCCGTTCTCGGTCATTTTTCCCAAAGGCGGCAGTATTTTTCCCTTTTCCCGGAAGCGGCCGCACAGCCGGTCGGCAGCCATCAAAGCGGCTTTGCGGGCCGTTTCGCTGCCTGTGAGCTTCCAGGCCGCCACGCAGGACGGCGTGTACAGAAAGCCCATGTCGTGGTGGTCCACATCGATGCCTTTTTCGATGCGTTCCAGAAAGCTGCCCACCTGGCACAGGGCCGCCCGGCGGAAAGCCTCTTCCCCGGTGTGTTCATGGGCCAGCCAGTATTCCCCTGTGCAGAATCCGGTGGTCCATTCCACGTTTTCGCTGGGAAGATAGAAGTTATGCTCGCTGTTGGAGCTCTGGAAGCTGTGGGTAAACTGCGGCAGGTTGCCGCGCAGGATGCCGCAGGCGGCGTCAAGGGCCGCGCGGGCGGCTTCAGGCGTCATGGTCTGCATGGAAGATTCCTCCTTATAACAAAGGGCGCCGGGCTGTGCCCATACGGGACGGCCCGGCGCGGGATGGCTGGTGAGATCAGCCTTTCAGGCCGCTGGTGGCAATGCCCTGCACAAAGAAACGCTGGCAGAACAGGTACATGATGAATACCGGCACCAGGCTGACCACGCTGGCTGCCATGATCAGGTTCCAGTCACTGGAATACTGGCCCTGGAACATGCGGATACCCAGAGGGATGGTCTTGTTGGCTTCGCTGTTGAAGTAGATCATCGGGCCCATGAAGTCGTTCCAGATGGTCACGAAGGTGAAGATGGCCAGGGTCGCCATGGCAGGCTTGGCCAGGGGCAGCACGATGCGGAAGTAGCTGCCGTATTCCGAAAGGCCGTCGATGCGGGCGGCTTCCAGCAGTTCATTGGGGATGCTCTGGTAGAACTGACGCAGCAGGAACACGCCGAAAGCGGCGAAAGCCTGCATGAGGATGTAGCCCAGGTGGGTATCTACCAGCCCCATCTTCTGCATCATGGAGTACTGGGGCAGCATGTAGATCTGCCAGGGAATGGCGATGGTGGCCACATAGCACAGGAAGATGGTGTCACGCCCGGGGAACTTGCACTTGGTGAAGCCGTAAGCGGCAAAAGAGCAGGTCAGCAGCTGGATCAGGGTGACGATGATGGTCAGCTTGAAGCTGTTGAAGGTGAACAGGGCGAAGGGGATCTTCTGCCAGATGGTGAGATAGTTTTCAAAGTGGAAAGTTTCGGGAATCCAGCGGATGGGGACGGTAAAGACCTCGGTGCTGAGCTTGAAGGAGGCAGACACCATCCACACCAGGGGCAGCAGCGTGGCAACCGTGATGATGATGAGCACCAGGTACAGCACCCCGCGCCCTACCGTAAAGGTTTTCTTGTTGGCCATGGCGGCATCCTCCTTACATAAAGTCGTTGAACTTCTTTTCCATGCGGAACTGGATCACGGTAATGGTACCCACGATGAGGAACAGCACCACCGCCGCAGCGGAAACGCCGCCGTAGTTCCAGGAGATGAAGGCTTCGTTATAAATGTACAGGCTCAGCAGGGTGGTGGCCGTACCGGGACCGCCTTCGCTCAGGGCAAAGATCAGGTCGAAGGTCTTGAAACTGTTGATGATGAGCATCATCAACACAAAGAAATGGCTGGGGGTGAGCATGGGCAGAGTGATGTAGCGGAACTGCTGCCACTTGGTAGCGCCGTCGATGCTGGAGGCCTCGTACAGGCTGGTGGGAATGTCCTGCAGAGCAGCCAGGTAGATGATCATGAAGTAGCCCATGTTCTTCCACACCTGGACGATGATGCAGGCAGCCAGGGCCCATTTGGTGGAGGCCAGCCAGCCGGGCAAGGCGTCGGCGGGCAGGAACAGGCTCAAAAACTCGTTCACGGGGCCGCCGTCTTTCATGAACATGGCCTTCCACACCGCAGCCACCGCCACGATGGATGCTACATAGGGGAAGAAGATGGCCGAACGGAAGAAGTTGACGCACCGCAGCTTGTTGTTCAGCAGAATGGCCAGGCCCAGGGCCGCCACCATGCTGAGCGCCACGGTGAACACGCTGAACACCACCGTCTGCCACAGAGCGGCGCGGAACACACGGTCGTCAAATATCTCGATGAAATTGCGCAGACCCACGAATTTCATCTCGGTGAAGCCGTCCCATTCCATGACGCTGAGCACAAAGGAAAAGACGACGGGGATCAGGATGAAGATGAAGAAGCCGATGAAGTTCGGCAGAATAAAGCTCATACCCACCAGGGTGTTGCGGGCTTTGAGGGACAGGCCGGGGCGGGTGGCCGCGGCGGTCTTGGCTGCACGGGGCATGGTGGTTCCTCCTCCCATAAAAAGGGGGGGCGGGCGCTGTGCGCCCGCCCGTGTGTTGTGTGGGATGCGGCTGCCGGATCGGGATGGGCTCAGCCCATGATCTCGGCGGCGCGGTCAGCCATCTCGGCCAGGCCTTCGTCCACAGACAGTTCGCCCAGCATGATCAGGCTGTGCTCTTCGCCCAGCATCTGGTTGATCTCGCTGACCTTGTCCGCGATGGGGCGGTCCAGAGAGATGTTCTTGACGGCCAGGGCGTCGGCGGCGCCTTCGGGCATGCCTTCCATGGCGGCAATGGTAGCGATCATCTCGTCGTTGGAGCGGCCCGGGATGGCGCCGTTCTGGGCGTAGATCATGGCGCCGGCTTCACCGGTGATGAAGCTGACCAGACGCCAGGCGGCGTCCTGCTTTTCAGAAGCAGCATTGATGGCGATGGGAGTGGTGGAACCGACGGTGTAACCGGCTTCCACGCCGTCCGGATGAGTCAGAGTGGCCAGACCCCAGTTGACGCTGTTTTCGCCGTTGCTGATGCTCTGGATCAGGGTGGACATGTACCAGGTGCCCATGGGCATCATGCCCACGGTGCCCTGAGAGAAGGGACCGGAGTAATGGATGTTGCCGGTCTTGAGGGTTCCGTAGTCCTGGATGCTGCCGGCGTCCTGCATGCGCAGAGCCATCTCGTAATAGGGCTTGAAGAAGTCATAGCCGGTCTCGTAGTCCATGATGGTGTTCACGCCGTCCTGGACGCCCCAGTTTTCCACGCAGGCCTGCCAGGTGTGCAGGAAGGCACCGTAGGTCTTGGTGGCACCTTCGCCGCTGGTCAGTTCACCGGCGATGCGCTCAAAGTCGTCCCAGGTCCAGTCGTTGGTGGGATATTCCACACCGGCGGCGTCAAAGACGTCCTTGTTGTAGAACATGACATAGTAGTCTGTACGGGCGGGCAGAGCGTACTGCTTGCCGTCCACGTTGTAGTAGTCAGCCAGGCCGTTGAAAGCCGCCAGGTCGATGCCCTCGTCCGCAATATAGCCGCTCAGGTCGGCCATCTGGCCCTTCTGGACCATGGACATCATGGTGTCGGCGTCCTTGATGAAGAAAGCGTCCACGTCGCTGCCGGCGTTGAGCATGACGCTGAGCTTGGTGGTGTAGTCGGCGGAAGGAACGTCAATGATCTCCACCTTGATGTCGGGGTTGGCAGCTTCGAATTCGCTTACCAGCTGGGTCACGGCGGGCTGGGTGCTGGTGTCCCAGTTGGCCAGTTTCAGGGTGACCTGCTCGCCGGTGGCGGTGGAGGCGCTCTCACTGGTGTTGGAGGCAGTACCTTCGGAAGTGGTGGTGGAAGAACTGCTGCCGCAGCCTGCCAGCAGGGTACCTGCCATGGCCAGGGCCATCAGCATGGACAATACCTTTTTCATGTTGATTCTCTCCTTTTTCCTTCTGTGGATACGCAGCCGGATGTGCGAGCCGGCCGCCCTCTCGTTTGATTGTATTATACCGGTTTGACGTTGCAGGGTAAATTTGAGATTTTGGAAAGTTCTTGTACTTTTTTCAACGACCGTGCCGGGTACCGGGCAAACGATAATACTTTTTTACAAGATAATACTTTTAGCCAAAAAGGGAAAGGCTTTTTGGCTGCCCGCGAAGTAAGTTTCGGCCTTTTCACGTCATTTGCCGGCAATTTTCCCCTACCGTCTGCACAACAAAAGCCCCCGGAAACCGGCTGGTTTGCCGGAATCCGGAGGCTTTGCTGTCAGTATGCCTTCGCCTGACGCCGATCTTATTTTTCCACCGCGATCCAGGAACGCAGAAGGGTCTCGTCCGCCGGATACAGCGGGGCAGGTGCCGGGGTTTGCAGGTAACGGAGCAGGCACCGGCGCAGCCAGCGGCATTCGGGGCGGTCGGGGTTCTGCCGCAGCCCCATACCGCTGAGAAGGATGCGCCCTTTGCCGAATCCCACTTCCACCAGCAGCCCCAGGTCACGCAGACGGCTGCAGTGGTCCAGCACCCGCACAATGGGTTCCGCTACTCGGGGCAGCACCATCGCCCGCCCGCGGGACGGCGCCCACCACTGCCAGTCGGAGTGGAAGTCGGTGGGATACTCCGCCAGAGCCGGGTGGTCGTTTTGGATCAGCAGCCCCATGGTACCGCTCTGCTCCGGGAAGGTCACCGGCGACCAGAAATCCGTGCTGAAATGGCAGGCCACGGAACCGGGATAATGGGCTTCGTCCGCTTCCAGTTCCACGAAGGCCGTGGCGCCTGCCTCAATGCGGCGCAGGTCCGTCTCACTCACTGAATCCAGCACCAGGATACACTCCGGCACCGGTTCCTTACAGGCCGGGTAGCACCACAGGGGATATTCGGTGGTGTAGCCGCCCAATGTCAGGCGAAGGGTCAGGGTGTGGGCATGGTCATCCCCGGGCAGGATGCACTGCAAGTTCCCGGCTTCGGAAACATTGCCGCAGGGAAAATTTGTTTCTCCCGTCCGGCCTTCTGCTAGAACCTCTCTTTTTTCTTTCAGCTGCCAGCACACCGGCCCCTGCAGTGCTTCGGCGCCATAATTAGCCACCTGTACCCGGGCGGACAGGCTTTGCCCGCCTTCCCAGGTATAGGAAGAAAATCCTGCCAGCAGCACCACATCCCCGAAGAAAGTGCGGAACCGTTCCGGTTGGGCAAAGGGGAAGGGTTTTGGCTGCAGGCAGGCATCCATCATGCCCACCAGGGAGGTGCCCTGACCGGGAAAATCCTGCAGCCCCAGCAGGCACAAACCGCTGATGCCGGGGGTGCGCAGAGCGGCTTCCGCCTCTTCCCGGTAGCAGCGCAGAGCCAGTTCCCCGCTGGCCCGGACGCCCTTTTCCCAGTAACGTTCCGCACCGGTACGCTGGGCCAGGTCCCGGATCTGTTCCAGGTTGACCGCCCGGGTCACCCCGGTAAATTCATCCAGCTGGGCAAAGTCAGGCCAGCTTTCGTACTGTCCCACCTCAAACTCAAACACCGGCATGCCGGTGCGGGTAATGGGTCCCGTGACATCGCCGTAATGATGGAGCGTATCCGGGACCTGCTCATTCAGATGCCCGATGAGAGGCGAACTGGTGGCCCGGAGCATCCGTCCGTGGTCTGCCATGGCGGTGAAAAAGTCACTGTGGGGATCAGGTCCCTGTTCCCCGTAATGACCGTTGGAAGAGTTGGCGTACAGTCGGGTGGCGTCCAGCCGCCGGGCCAGGTCCAGCAGAGCGTCCATGGCCCGGTGGCCCTGTTCCCCGGTCCCCAGTTCATTGCCCAGGGTGAGCATGACAAAGGAGGGATGGTTGGCGTATTCCCGCAGAATCCGTTCCAGTTCCAGGGAATAATATTCCACACCGCCCGGCACTTCCAGGGCATCCTTGAAGTTCCACTGGGACAGTTCCGGCTGCAGCAGCATGCCGCACTCATCCGCCGCGGCAAAAGCAGCCCGGGGCGGGCACCAGGAATGGAACCGCACAAAGTTCACGCCGTAGGCCCGGTACCGGGCAAAGATGTCCGCCCAGGCTTCTTTCTCCATAGGCGGATGGCCGGTTTTGGGGAAAGCGGCGCAGTTGGCTTCCCCCCGCAGAAACACCGGCTGCCCGTTGCAGCAAAGGCGGCCGTCCCGGGCATCAAAGACACGGATGCCGAAGGAAGTCTGCAGACGGTCCAACACCTGCCCATTCCGGCAAAGGGTCACTGTCAGCGGCTGCATCCGGGGAGAAGCAGGGCTCCACCCCACGGCATCCGGGCGCAGCGGAATCTCTCGCACCCGGCAGGTATCCCCTTCCCCATCCCAGGCACAGCGGAAAGGTTCGGTAAAGGCCGGGCATTCCAGCAGCAGTTCCGCATCCCGGGGCAGCCCCTGCGGCGGAGGGAGAAGGTCTACCGCCACATCCACCCTGTCCTGCCCGGGGTAGACCCGGGCAGCCAGCAGAGCCTGTTCCGGAGCGGACAACAGGCACAGATGCCCCACAATGCCGTTCCAGTTGGTCTGGGTCTCGTCGGTGGCGGCGGAAGAATTCAGGATAGACTCTCTGGGCCAGGTACGGTAGCGGTTGTCGCTGCACAGGGTCAGGCTGATGGTCTGCCCTGCCCAGGGGGTCAGTTCAAAGAGGTAGGGCGTGCTCAGGGTGCCCGGCACCGCCGCCGGAACAGTCTGCCCCTGTACTTCCAGGGTCAGTTCCCGGCTGCGCTCGGCCAGCAGAAAGAGCCGCCGCCCCGGAAGTTCGGGCAATTCCAGTTCCCGCCGGAACAGAGCTTCCCCCTCCCAGGTAAAGCGCCGGGTCAGGCGGGTGGCCAGGCCGGGGGTATCGGCGGCACCAATATGGTTTTCGTCCAGTGTTCCGGGCAAAAGGACGGAGAAATGCCCCAGTCCGGGCACTTCAGCCTGCCACCGGCCGGACAGGTCCTGCAGAAATTGCATAGCGCTTTTCTCCTTATTCCAGATGGTGGTTCTGCGGGCAGGCGGCTCATTCCCGGTAAACACGGGGATTGGGGGATGTAAGAACCAGATAACATTCCCTGCCGAACAAAAGGGGCGCCGGGACCCGCCAGGGCCGACCGATGTCAAAGTGATCCGCCACCAGCTGTCCATCGGCATAGATCTGTTCCACATCGCAGGGTTCGGTCAATTCCACAAAACCTTCATCGGTGTACACATGCAGGCGGTACCACCTGCGCGGAGCATTACCGCCCAGCGTCAGTTCTTCGGCATACGGAGGCGTAAAGGGTTCCGCACAGGGGGTCAGGGTCAGTTCTGCCGGGTGATACGGGCGTTCCACCCGGTGGGGTACAAACCGGCCGTCCTGCCAGACCCGGTAGGAATAGCTGCCGGGCCGGGCGGCCAGGATCTGCCCATCCCGGCTGTAAAGGTCGCAGTTGTCCCCCAGGTACACCTGCCCGTCCAGCTTGCGCAGGAATACAGCCTGGGAAAGGGGCAGGGTGATGATGCGCACATCCCCCTGCTGCAGCACCGACACCTCCCCTTCCGGGGCAGTGAAGGTGGTCCCGTCCAGGCAGTACCGGGGCGGAATGCCGGGAACGGCGGCGAAGAAGTAATCCTGGCCCTGGCGGCAGACCAGCTGGGCGGTGGCCCATTCCAGGGTCTGTGCGCCCAGGATCAGGCCAAAGGGGAAATGGAAGGCCACCTCCCCCGCCACCGTGACCGGCGGGAAAACAACGGTGCCGGTGTCCAGCACGGCGTCTGCCGCCGGTTCCAGCACCTCATGGCGCTGGTGGTGGTTGACAAAGACAAAGCCGGACCGGCCGTCGGTACGCATGGCATAGCGCAGGGTATGCCGGTCATCCGGGGCGGGCGATACCCGGGGCGCCGTGAATTCCATGGGCGCCAGCAGGCTGCCGAAATCCTGCACGAACAGATGCAGCAGGTTCAGCAGGCCGTATTGGGGACGGGGTTCTCCGTACTGGGAGAGCGCCGTGTCAAAGTCATAGTCCAGAATGGGATAGTCGTTGGGGTAGCCGGTGGCACGGCTTTCCTGCAGGGTGGAATGCCGGCCCATCCCGTTGGTGCCGCCGTGGTACATATAATATCCCATCAGGTTGTTGCCGCAGCCCAGCTTCACCAGGGTCATGGCGTAGGCATCCATGGGAGAGATGCGCACCCGGCGATGATAGGTGGACTGCTGCCCGGGGCCGATCTCGCAGGTGGCGTAGGGGTACCGCTCATAGGGCAGGTGCCAGCCGTCATCCGCCACCCGGGCCATCAGGTCCGCCCCCACGGCAGAATCATTGCGGGTGGGGTCAAACACATAATGGGGCGACAGGGGCAGCGGGTCATTGCCGGGGGTCCAGGGGGCGTCGGCGTAGGCCGCAAAGACGGGCAGGACCTCATCCACCGGGATGCGTGCCCCGCTCACCGAGTTCCACCCGGTCACGGTATACAGCGGCACATCAAAACCGATCTCCACCGCCATCCGCTTCAGGGTCGCCAGATGTCCGGCATTGTCCACCAGCTCGTTTTCCAGCTGAACGGCCACAATGGGCCCGCCATCCTTGTAAAACAGGCCCCGCACCTGATCATAGATGACCTCGTACCACTGCCGTACCAGGGCAAGATATGCCTCATCGTCACAGCGCAGGGGGATATTCTGTTCCAGCAGCCAATCGGGAAAACCGCCGTTGCGGCATTCGCCGTGGGCCCAGGGGCCGATGCGCAGCACCACTTCCAGCCCCACCTTGCGGCACAGCCGGACAAACCGGCCAATGTCCCTGCTTCCGGCAAAATCATACCGGCCCCGCTCTTCCTCATGATAGATCCAGAACAAATAGGTGGCCACCAGGGTCACGCCGCCGGCCTTGATCTTGCACAGTTCCGTTTCCCATTGGTCGGGGTCACAGCGGGAAAAATGAAATTCCCCCATCACCGGCAGCCAGGGGTTTCCGCCTCTGGTCAGGTACAGGCTGGTCACGTCGATACGTTCCCCGGCAGGGTTGCTCCCGCCCATACGCAGGTGATTTTTCAGCAAAACGGAGGACGAATAGGGCGCAAAGGTATAGGTCATGGCAGTGTTCCTCACTTTATGGCGGCATTTTCTTTATCATACCATATCCCGCTTCGTCCGCAAGAAGCAAAAACGCTTATTTATTCCCGCCGGGCCGCCTGCCACAGACGGAACACCTGCTCCGCCGTATCCGCCAGATTGCGGCGGGCCGTTTCCGGGTCCATTGCCTGTTCCAGGGTGCAGATACTCCGCAGAATGGGGAAAAAGGCATCGATACCCGCCCCGTTGCAGGCAACGGCGTCCGGGGTGACACTTCCCGCAAAGGCGATCACCGGTTTACCGCAAGCTTTGGCCAGCCGCGCCACCCCCACCGGGGCCTTGCCCATGGCGGTCTGGCCATCCAGACGCCCCTCTCCGGTAATGACCAGGTCGGCGTCCCGCACACTGACGGCCAGGGCGGTTTCTTCCAGCACGATGTCGATGCCGGATTCCAGCACAGCATTGGTAAATGTGCGAAAAGCAAACCCCATGCCCCCCGCCGCGCCGGTACCGGGGTATTCCGGGTCGGCGGATGCCGGACGGCACTGTGCAGCCAGGGCGGCATACCGGGCCAGCCAGTCGTCCATCTGCCGGACCATATCGGGTGTCGCCCCTTTCTGGGGACCGTACACGGCGCTGCAGCCCCGGGGTCCGCACAGAGGGTTGGTCACATCGCAGGCGATCCTGAAGGTACATTCGGCCAATTCCGGCAGAACATGTTCGTCGGTGATGGTACACAATTCCTCCAACCCGGCCGCGCCCGGCGCAATGGGGCAGCCTTTCTGATCCAGGAAGCCGAACCCCAGCACCTGAAGCATACCCGCACCGCCGTCATTGGTGGCGCTGCCCCCGATGCCCACAATAAACCGGCGGCAGCCGTGGCTGATGGCGTCCCGCAGCACCTGGCCCACACCGTAGGTGGTAGCCCGCAAAGGATTCCGCGCCTCGGCAGGGACCAGGGTAATGCCTGCCGCACCGGACATTTCCACCACGGCGGTCTTGCCGTCCGGCAGGATACCGTAGGCACAGTCTGCCGGTGCTCCCATGGGGCCGGTGACGGTGACATGATGCAGCGTACCGCCCATGCCGGAGACCAAAGCTTCCACCGTTCCCTCTCCCCCGTCGGCCAGAGGCCGCACTTCCACCAGGGCGGCAGGGTCGGCGCGCAGAATCCCCTCCCGGATTGCCGTTCCCGCTTGCAGGGAAGAAAGACTTCCTTTCAGGGAATCCATGGCAATGACGATTTTCATAAGGCAGGCTCCTTTTTTGTTTCTTGTTTTTCCAGTATACCGCAGCCGGTGCTCCAATGCCATGACTTTTGAACTTCCCGTCACTTTTTGTTGAAAATGCAGCCGACCCTGTCCACTTTACTGAAAATTAACTTTCATTTTACTGCTTTGTGGTGGAGAAACTTTCATTCAAAGCCTACAATGAAACCGTACCCCGCAAACGGGGCACAAAAACGGAGAGTAAAACATTGGGGAGGCAATCCACTATGAATCAAGCGCAAAACAAAACCATGAACCAGTCCCAGAAGCTGATGGTCTTTGTTCTGACCATGTCGCTGTACGGTCTGGCCACCCTGTTCACCGAACTGATTCCCAAGTTCCAGGTGGGCATCGTGGAATTCTCGGTCGAATATTTCCTGTTCATCCCGCTGGTGCTGACCATGCTGTTCGATCCCCTTTCGGCGGCGCTGGGTGCTGCCACCGGTGAGCTGGTTTTCAGCGAGATCATGCTGGGGCAGTTCGGCGGTCTGGGCGAAGCGGAAAAGTTCATCACCGTGACCCTGGGTGTGTATCTGGCGGGCCGGCTGGTGCGCGACCCCCGCAACACCCGCATGGTGGGCATTGCGGCCATTCTGGGTACCGGCGCCCAGCTGCTCATGGGCACCATCGTGGACATCTGCAAGGTGCAGTTTGCGGTGGAGGACTTTGAGGCCGTGGCCGGTCTGCCGGAAAGCGTTTTTGCCACTGAGGGCTTCGCGTTCCTGAACGACCTGCTCTTCTCCGGTATTCTGTTCTGCCTGCTGCCCACCCTGTATCTGGTTCCCAAGCTCTACGGCAAGATCGAGCCGCTGCTGGGCATGAGCCCCCGCACCCCCGAAACCGCCGCGCCTGCGCTGAGCGCCAAGACCCTGGCGGGCTGCGCCATCGCCTTTGTGTGCGCCGTGGCGGCGGAACTGCTGGCCACCAGCGGCCTGGAACTCATCGACTGGGAAGCTTCCTGGGCGGAAAGCGGCACCGCTGTGGCCGTGGGCATGATCGCAGCCGCCGTGCTGGCGCTGGCCGTTCTGATGGTTATGAAGAAAAAAGCTGAGGCGAAGTAAAACAATATGGGCATCATCGAGATCAGGGACCTGTGTTATACCTATCCCGGTGCGGCTCAGCCTACGTTGAATCATGTAAACCTGACGGTGGAACAAGGGGATTTCCTGGCGATTGTTGGCAACAACGGCTGCGGGAAATCCACTTTGTGCAAGGTGCTCAACGGGCTGATCCCGCATTTTATCACAGGGCAGTTTTCGGGAGAAGTAACGGTATCCGGCCAGAATACCCTGGAAAGCGACGTGGGCACCCTGGCCCGCAAAGTCGGGTATGTATACCAGGATTTTGAGAACCAGATCGTGCGCCCCACCGTGCTGGACGATGCTTCCTACGCCTGCCTGAACTACGGCATGACCGATTATCTGGACCAGGGCCGCCAGGCATTGGCCCGGTGCGGACTGCAAGGGCGGGAAGAAGAGTATGTCTGGCAGCTTTCGGGCGGGCAGACCCATCTGCTGGCCCTGGCGGGTGCGGTGGCGCTGGGCCCGGACATCCTGATCCTGGATGAACCCATCGCCCAGCTGGACCCCGGCCACGCCGACCGCATTTACGGCGTGCTGCGGGAACTGAACGAAACATACGGCAAGACCATCCTGGTCATTGAGCATCACACCGAGTACATTGCCGATTTCTGCAAGCATGTTCTGCTGCTGAAGGAAGGCCGGGTTTCCTGGATGCTGCCTGCGCGGCAGGCCCTGGCCCGGGTGGAGGAGCTGCAAAGCTGCAACATCTTCCCGCCCCAGGTGACCCAGGCGGCCCATGCCCTGCAGGTGCGGGGACTGCTGCCCGCCGGGACGGAACTGCCCACCACCGTGGAGGAAGGCAAAGCCGTCTTTGCCCCGCTGGCACGCAAAGAAGCCCTTCCCCGTCCCGCTGCCCACACCACCGACCGCGGCCCCGAAGCCGCCGCTTTGCAAGGGGTGACGGTCTCTTACCGCAGCGTGAAGGGCGAGCCCCGGGTGGTCTTCGACAAGCTGGACCTTTCTCTGTATAAAGGAGAAAAGATTGCCCTCATCGGTTCCAACGGTGCGGGCAAATCCACCCTGATGAAGCTGCTGGTGGGGCTGCTGCGCCCGAAAGAAGGCACGGTTTCCCTGAACGGCACGCCTTTGCGGGACACCAAACCCGAGCAGCTTTCCCGGCTGATCTCGCTGGTGTACCAGAACCCGGAGGAAATGTTCATCAAGGACAGCATCGAAGGGGACATTGCCTACGCCATGCAGGTGCGCGGGGTGGAAAACTGGCCCGAAAAGACCAAGGCGCTGCTGGAACGGTTCCGGCTGACCGAACTGGCCCAGCGGGACGGACGGCTGCTTTCGGGCGGGCAGATGCGCCGGGCCAGCCTGGCCATCGGCGTGGCGCTGAACCCGGGCATCCTGCTGCTGGACGAACCCACCGCCAACCTGGACATTGCCACCCGCCGGGAGATTCTGCGAACCCTGAACGAGATGAAGGAGATCACCGAAACGGTGCTGATTGCCACCCACGACATGCAGCTGGTGTGCGAGTGGGCCCAGCGAATCATTGTGCTGTGCGGCGGCAAGGTAGTGGCCGACGGCACCCGGGACGAAATTTTCGGCAACAGGGAACTGGCGGCCCGGGTGGGCATCCGCCCGCCGGAGATTTTTGCCATGGGCCGCGCCTTGGACGAAAAGGCCCTGTGCTATACCGTGCCGGAATTTCTCAGCCAGTTTGAAGGAGCGGACGCGTGATGATGCAAAAACTTTCCGAGAATATCCTCGATAAATTTTCCATGGACTTTCTGCGCAGCCAGGTGCTGAAAAACGCCTACGGCAACAACGATACGGTGATCGCCGCCCGGGACCCCCGGGTGCTGCTGGCCTGGTATCTGTTCTTCGGGCTCGTGCCCTGGTTCGTGCAGGACGTGACCTTTCTTTTGGGCTGCTTTGTGCTGGTGATGATCACCACCCTGCTGGCCCGGGTGGCGGGGCTGGTGCTGCTGCTGTTCGGGGTGGGGGTATTCTCCCAGACCGGGTATCTTCTGCTGGTGACCTGGCTGTTCGGGGGCGATGCCTCCGCCATCATGCCTGTGCTGATCCTGACCCTGAAGGTAGCCACCATCTCCCTGGCGTCGGTAACGGTGTTTTCCGGCCTGGACCCCGACCGGCTGGCCAACGGCCTGATGTGGTACGGCTGCCCGGAACGGCTGTCCTTCTCCATCTCCTACGCCTACCGGATTCTGCCCATGCTGATGGAGGAATTCCAGAACGTGCTGCTCAGCTACCGCCTGCGGGGCAACCCGCC
>CAJMLV010000020.1 GCA_905214345.1 uncultured bacterium | reverse complement strand
TTTCTCGAATTCAATATTTTGAAATTTCCACTTGACTTTTATTAGCAGGTCTTTCGTCTTAATATAGGTCGGTTAGTGTTTTCAATATAG
The DNA here is from genome assembly GCA_905214345.1 of uncultured bacterium. Classification (GTDB taxonomy): domain Bacteria; phylum Bacillota; class Clostridia; order Oscillospirales; family Ruminococcaceae; genus Gemmiger. The sequence continues at coordinate 49,693 of CAJMLV010000020.1, read as the reverse complement.
CACCGGATTCCTTATACTGTCAACGAAAAGACGTATATTTTACAAGTTGTCTGTCGCCTTAGAACAAAAACCACAGCACCAGGTGGGACAGCGGGGCGGACAGCGCCATGGCTGCCACGGCACAGAGGGTGATTTTGCCGTACCGCACTGCACCGGCGCGGTTCACAGGCCCGGCGGGGACAGGTTCCGCCGCCTTGCCGGGGGCGCTGAGCACCCACAGCAGTCCAAAGAGCACCATCACCAGGGGGAAGAGCATGGACACCCGGATGGAGACCACCGCCTGCACCAGATAGCTGCAAAGGGCCAGCAGCACCGGGGCCACGCCGGGGCGTGCCCAGGCCGCAAAGCCGCGGCGCAGGTGAACCCCCACAAAGCCCAGCCAGGCTGCCAGGCCCAGGATGCCGGTGGTGAGCAGCTGTTCCAGGTATTCGTTGTGGGCGGCATAGAAGGTATTCATCCGGTCGGTGAGGGCATCCCCCGCCCAGTTCACCATCGCCTTGTGCATGGTGCCGGGACCGTAGCCCACGACCTTGCGCCACAGGGAAGCGTCCCACCAGGTGCCCCAGGCCGCCCGCCAGCCGGTGCCGCGGTAGGTGCCCCAGTCATCGTTGAAAACAAGGAAGTTGTCCAGCTTGCCCAGGGAGGGGAGGCCCGGCCACAGGTTGGCCAGCAGGAACAGCACGGCCACCGCCCCCACGGTGACAGCGGTCATGACCCGGCCCACTTTGTACAGACTGCGTTCCGGCTTGCCCCGCCGGGCCCGCCAGTTCAGCACCGCCCACACCAGCGCACAGAACACCATGCCCGGCACCGCCAGCTGCAGGTCTCCGAAGTGGGACAGCAGCGACCGGCCGCCCTGGGTGTAGACGGTTTCCCGCATGTAGTGCATCCAGGCAGCCCAGGCAAAGAACGCCAGACCGATGAGCGCGCCCCGGCGCACCATACGGGTATCGAAATCCTTGTGGCAGACCAGGATCATGGCGGCAGCCACCACGCCCAGGGTCAGGGCTTCGGCGTCCACCACCGCCAGGGCCAGCCCGCCGAACACCATGGGGATGCCGTAGACGATGTTCTGGGCACGGCCCCGGGCCTTCAGCCAGGCGTAAAAGACGATGGGCAGCACGATGGCAAAGAACCCGGCGTTAAAGTCCTTCTGCCCCAGGGTAGAGAAGAACTGCGCCCGTTCCACCACCGCTGTGTCCCGGTAAGATCCGATCAGGTCGATGTTGAAGATGTTGAGCACATACAGCACAGTGACGATGGATGCCGTGACCCCCACCCCGAAGAAGAGGAAGGAAATATCCTGGGCCGAGGCAAGCGCCCGGATGCACAGATACCCCAAAGCGGTGATGGCCACCAGGGCAAAGCCGCCGTAGTAGCCCCCCAGCCCCCACAAAGAGGATACCGGAGACAGGGACAGCACGGTGGACAACAATCCCGTGACCACAAAGGCTAACAGCCACAGGGTACCGGTGTCTTTTCTGGCAAACCGTCCCGCCGGGACCTTGCCGCCGATGAGCAGGCAGGACCCCAGCATCAGGGCAAACACCAGGATGAGGGTGACCCCGCCGGTGAACTTGGTCAGGCCCAGGTTTGAAAATTTATCGATATATAAAGGAAAGACGCACAGCACCGCCACCAGCATGGCCGTGGCGCCCGATGCGGTGAGCCCGGCCAAGGCCTGCTGCTGACGCTGCTGCGCGGAAAGGGTGTGCTTGGGCATAGAAACGGAAAACCTCCTGAAAGTTGGAACAAAAATAAAGCCCCGCCGGGCCGCACCCGGGGTCACCTAGTTATTTTACCTTCCTTCGCCCTTTATTGCAACTGTTGTACCATTTTGACACAAAGGTTTTACAAGTGCGAAGCAAGCCAGGCCCGCCACTGCGCTGATGCCCGCCGCCCAGTGCCGGGCCCCCATGGGCAAAAACTGGCTGCCCGCATAGCTGAGCAGGCTGCCCGCACTCATGCCCAAAGCCAGGAAACCGTAGTTCACCCCCGCATGGCGCAGACCGAACAGGTCGGTGTTCAAAGAGGGCTGCACCGCCGCCCCGCCGGAATAGAAGAAGGTGAGCAGGGCGTAGGCCGCAGCCACCCACCACCCCTGGGCAAAGGCAAACAACGCCGACCCGATGCCCAGCCCGGCGTACACCCCGTACAGCACCCGTTTGCGCCCTGCCTTGTCGCTGAGAGCCGGGCAGGTCAGCCGCCCCGCCGCCGAGGCCGCTGCCCCGATGACCACGCACAGAGGAGCCAGGTTCTCCGCCATGCCCCGGTCAGCGGCGATCTGCAAAAGGTCCGGGCTGAACAGCAGCACCGGAGGCGAGCCCAGGGCCACCCCCGCCAGGCAGAGCTTGTACTGCACCGTGCGCACCATGGCCCGGGGCGGCAGGTCGGCGGCGGTGCCCGCGGGGGCGCCGGGTTTGGGCGGGGGATCTTTCAGCACCGCCGCTCCCGCCCCGCAGACCGCCAGGATCACCGCCCCCAGGGCGGCAAAACAGGCCCGCATACCGAAGTTCCCGCCCACGCCCCGCACGAACAGTGTGAGGAAGGCCCCCGAAAGCCCCATAGCCGCCCCGGTCACACCGGTGGCCAGGCCCTTGCGCCCGGCGTACCATTTCTGGGCACAGGCCAGCACCGCCGGGGCCAGAAAGGCGCTGCCAACCCCCGCGGGCACGCTGTATGCCAGCAAAAACAGGGGTGCGTTGCCTGCCGGGACCACCGCCGCCAGCAAAAAGCCCCCACCCATGAACAGGGTGCCCCACCCGGCAGCAAAGCGCGGGCCCCGGGAATCCTGCAGAAGCCCGCCGATGGCACAGCCCACCCCGTACCCCGCCACCAGCACCGCAAACACCATGCTGGCCTGGGCCCGGGTAAGGGCGTATTCCTCCATGACCGGGCGCTGGAACACGCCCCACGCCGCCGGGATGCCGGTAAGCAGCTGTACCGCCGCCCCCGCCGCCAGGATCTGCGGCGCACCTTTGGTTTTTTTCACAGTTTTGCCCCCCTTTGCTTCCTTTCAGTATTTCCCGCCGGGAGGAAGGAAATTCCCCGCCGCAAAGCCTTCTTTCGGTTGACAAAACCACCGGCCGGGGGCTATGATATACAGTACAGCGCGGCAAAAAGCCGCAGCACAGCCATTTCCCGCACAAGCGTGCGGACATTTCAAATAGAGTAAGGAGCTGCCAAGCGATGAAAACCCAACCCTTGAAAGGCATGCGCGATCTTCTGCCCAACGAGCAGGCCCTGCGCGACCACATCCAGGCTGAGATCCTGGCCACCTACCGTGCCGCCGGGTTCCAGCGTATTTCCACCCCCATTTTGGAAGACATGGAGAACCTGGACAAGAGCGACGGCGGCGACAACCTGAACCTGATCTTCAAGGTGCTCAAGCGCGGCGACAAGCTGGCCGCCGCCCTGCGCAGCGGAGAGGAATCCCAGCTTTCGGACATGGGCCTGCGGTACGACCTGACCCTGCCCCTGTCCCGCTACTACGCCGCCAACCGCAATTCCCTGCCCCATCCCTTCAAGGTCATCCAGACTGACCGAGTCTACCGGGCCGAGCGTCCCCAGAAGGGCCGCCTGCGGGAATTCGTCCAGTGCGACATCGATATTCTGGGGGATTCCAGCCCCAACGCCGAGGTGGAACTCATCGACGTGACCGCCCGCGCCCTGCTGCGCATCGGCTTCTCCGGCTTCACCGTGAACATCAACGACCGCCGCATCCTGCGGGCCATGCTGGCAGGCATGGGCTTTGCGGAAGATACCCTGGATTCCGTCTGCATCAGCTTTGACAAGCTGGACAAGATCGGCGCCGACGGCGTGCGGACCGAACTGGAGGGCAAGGGCTTCCCCGCCGGGGCAGTGGATGCCCTGGACGCCTTCCTGCGGGGCGGAGATTTCAGCCTGGAGGCCGTCACCGCCGCCTGCGGCGAAAAGGGTCCCGAACTCACCGCCGACCTGCGCTATGTACTGGCCACCGCCGAAAAGCTGGCCGCCGGGCGTTACGGCGTGGCTTATTGCCCCAGCCTGGTGCGCGGTCAGGGCTACTACACCGGCATGGTGTTCGAGGTCACCTGCCCGCAGTTCTCCGGGGCTGTGGCCGGCGGCGGCCGCTACGACAACATGGTGGGCAAGTTCATCGGCCAGACCGTTCCGGCGGTGGGCTTCTCCATCGGGTTCGAGCGCGTCTGCGGCATCCTGCTGGAACAGGGCTACGCCATCCCCGGCGCCAAGGCCAAGCTGGCTCTGCTCTATCTGCCCGAAGCCGACTTCGCCGACGTGCTCACCAAGGCCGAGACCCTGCGGAGCGAATACGATGTGACCGTGCTGCCCCAGGCCAAGAAGCTGGGCAAGCAGTTCGGCACACTGGAAGCCGCCGGCTTCAACGCCGTGGCCTTTGCGGACAACGACGACATCAAGGTCCTTGGTCAAAAGGGCTGAAAAACAGCATAAACATTTAGCGGGAATGCCCAAAAGCGGCGTTCCCGCTTTGTTTTTGGCACCGATTTGTAACGCCACGGTGATTTTTCCGTGTTATACTGGTGAAAAGGAAATTCCCCGCCGAAAAGGAGGATGTACCATGAAACGAACCCATCTGCCCGTCCGCCTGTGCGCCGGGCTGACCGCCCTGGCACTGGCCCTGACCCTGACCGCCTGCGGAGCCTCTTCCGGCGGCAGCACCAACTTCACCGAGGCTGCCGGTGCCATCCAGGATGAAAGCGTATCCGACGCCGCCATGGCCGAATCCGGGGAAGCAGGCGCTTCCGGCCCGGTGACCCTGGACCCCGGCGCCACCCAGGAAAGCGCCCGCAAGATCGTGTACACCGCCAGCCTGGAACTGGAAGCCACCGACTTTGACGCCGCCCGCACCGCCCTGCTCTCCGCCGTGGAAGCCCAGGGCGGGTATCTGGAACACAGCAACCAGAGCGGCAGCGCCGAGGACCACGACCGCAACCTGTATTACACCGTGCGCATCCCGGCAGAGAACTACCGCACCTTCCTGGAAGCCGCCGGTCAGGCAGGCAACCAGCTTTACTTAAGCGAGGACGCCAGCGACATCACCAGCAGCTATGTGGACGTAGAAGCCCGCCTGGCTGCCCTGGAAAACCAGCGGGACCGGCTGAACGCCCTGGCCGAGACCGCCGAGACCACCGCCGACCTGCTGGAGATCGAAAGCCAGCTTTCGGAGGTGCAGTACCAGCTGGAGAACTACACCCGGCAGCTGCGGTCCATGGATGACCAGATCACCTATTCCACCGTGGACATCAGCCTGTACGAGGTGGCCGTGCTCACCCCCGTGACCCCCGCCAGCTTCCCCGAAAAGGTGGGCCGGGCCTTCAGCGACGGCTGGACCGCCTTTGTGGAGGTGCTGGAAGCCATTGTGCTGAGCCTGGTCTATCTGTGGCCGCTGGTGATCGTGGCTGTGGTGGTCGTGGTGGTGCTGATCGTCACCCGACCGGCCCGTGCTGCCCGCCGCGCCGCCCGTCAGGCCGCCCGGGCAACCGGCCGCACGCCGTACAATTACCCTGCAGCCCCGGCCGCCGAAGCCCCCAAGGATGCCGCCAACGAATCCCCGGCCCCCAAGCCGGAGGAAGGCACCCCGAAATACTGATTTTCTCCCGCCATAAAGAAGCCCCCGCAGCCTTTCGACTGCGGGGGCTTCTTTTATGCAGATTCGTGGGAAGGGGGATACAGTTTGTTCCGGCAGCCGAAGAAAAGCTTGCAGGCCACCCCAAAAACCAGGGCTTCGCTCACCGGGAAGGCCAGCCACACGCCGGTCATGCCCAGGGCTGCCGCCAGGGCCAGGGCAGCGGGCACAATGACGATAAGCCCCCGCAGAAGGGAGATGGTCTGGGCGGGCACCGCCCGCTCCACCGAGGTGAACCAGATGCACAGAATCACGTTGGCACCGGCAAAAGGTGCCCCGAGGAAGTACAGCCGCAGCCCCTGCACCGCAATGGCCTGCAGGGTGGGGTCGGCCTCGCTGTTGAACACCGCCGCGATGGCCCCGGCCCCGGCAAAAATGCCCAGGTAGACCACCGCCGACACCGCCGCCATGCTTATCAGGGCGTAGCGCAGCAGGCGGAACAAATCCCCTCGGTCCCCGTGGCCCCAGGCCCGGCTGACCAGGGGCTGCATTCCCTGGGCCAGGCCGGAGTATACCGCCAGCACCACCAAGGACAGGTTGGCCACCACGCCATAGGCTGCCACGCCGGTGTTGCCCGCCAGACGCAGGATGAGCCAGTTGAAGGTGACCATGACCACCGCACCGGAAAGCTGTTCCAGGAAGGAGGGCACCCCCAGCGCCAGGATATGCCCGGCGGTGCGGCCGCCGGGGGCCGTGGCCACCGGGCGGAACCCGCAGTTTTTGCCCAGCCAGTGGGGTGACTGGATCAGGATGCCGATGACCGGCGAAAAGCCGGTGGCCAGCACGGCGCCGAAGATTCCCAGCCCGCAGGGGAAGATGAAGATATAGTCCATGACGATGTTGGCCAGGCTGCCGGTGACGGTGGCAGCCATGGCCAGCTGGGGTGCGCCGTCGTTGCGCACAAAGCATTGCAGCACGTCATTGAAAATAAAGGCTGGAGAAAAGAGCAGCAGCACCCGCAGGTAGGTGGAAGTCATGGTGTGGACCTCCCCTTCTGCCCCCAGCAGGGCAGCCAGCGGCCCCGCTGCCAGCAGCCCGACGAGCATAAAGACCACGGCGGCCAGTGCCGTCATGCCCAGGGTGTGGGTATAGACCACGTTGGCTTCCCGGTGAGCCTGCTGGCTTTTCAGCACCGAGAAGCGGGTGGCCCCGCCCATCCCCAGCAGCAGGCCCACCCCGTGGATGATGTTGTATACGGGAATAGCCAGGTTCAGAGCCGCCAGGCCCGCGCTGCCCAGGCCCTGGGCCACAAAGAAGGTATCCGCCAGAATATAGCAGGACACGGCCATCATGCCCAGCACACTGAGCACCGCGTAACGGCCGAATTCGGCCCGAAGGGTCGGATTGTTGGGTTTCATGGTTCTGCCTCCTTCTTGATTGGCATTTTCTCCCCGCACCGGGTCTGACACATAAAAAACGCCGGTGCTTCGCGTCTTCAATGGCCTACGACGCAAAGCCCAGCGTTTTTGCAACCCACCCGGCGGCGGGTCCTTATTCAGTTATTTCAGTGGTTGTCCACCAGGGCGATGGACAGGTCGCTCAGCTGCTTGGGGTCCACCACGTCCGGAGCGCCGGACATGGGTTCGCCGGCGTTCTGCACCTTCGGGAAGGCGATGACGTCGCGGATGGAATCCTTCTTCAGCATCAGCATGACCAGACGGTCCAGGCCGTAAGCCATGCCGCCGTGAGGGGGCGCACCGTACTTGTAGGCGTCCATCAGGAAGCCGAAGCTCTCCCGGGCCTTTTCTTCGGTGAAGCCCAGAGCGCGGAACATGCGATCCTGCAGAGCGGGGTCGTTGATACGGATGGAACCGCCGCCCAGCTCAACGCCGTTGAGCACGATGTCGTAAGCCAGGGCACGGCAGGCGCCGGGGTCGCTCTCCACCTTGTCCAGGTCCTCGGGCTTGGGCATGGTGAAGGGATGGTGCATGGCCATCCAGCGGTCTTCCTGCTCGCTGTACTCGAACAGGGGGAAGTCCACCACCCACAGGAAGTTGAAGGCGTCCTTGTCGATGAGGTCGTACTTGCGGCCCAGTTCCAGACGGACCTGGCCCAGGGCGGTGCAGGCGCGCACCCAGTCGGTGTCACTGACGATGAGCAGCACGTCGCCGGTCTCGGCGCCGAGAGCGGAGTACAGGGCGGTCTTTTCTTCCTCGGTGAGGAACTTTTCAAAGCTGGAGGTGGTGTTCTCGACGGTCAGGCGGCTGTACGCCAGGCCCTTGGCGCCGTAGGTCTTGGCCACGTCGCCCAGCTTGTCGATGTTCTTGCGGGTCAGGCAGTCGGCCATACCCTTGGCATTGATGGCGCGGATGGTACCGCCGGAAGCCAGGGCATCGGCAAAGGGCTTGAACTCAGTGCCGGCAAACACGCTGCTCACGTCCTGGATCTCCAGACCGAAGCGGGTGTCAGGCTTATCGGAGCCGAAGCGGCCCATGGCCTCGTCCCAGGGCATACGCACAAAGGGCGTGGGCACGTCGATATTCAGAATTTCTTTCCACAGACGCTTGATCAGACCTTCGTTGATGGTCATCACGTCGTCCTCGGTGACAAAGGACAGCTCTTCGTCGATCTGGGTGAACTCAGGCTGACGGTCGGCGCGCAGGTCCTCGTCGCGGTAGCAGCGGGCGACCTGGAAGTAACGGTCAAAGCCGGAGAGCATCAGGATCTGCTTGTACAGCTGGGGGCTCTGGGGCAGGGCGTAGAAATGCCCGGGCTGCACACGGCTGGGCACCAGATAGTCACGGGCACCTTCCGGGGTGGACTTGATCAGGGTCGGGGTCTCGATCTCGCAGAAGTGCTGCTCATAGAAATAGTTGCGCACCACCTGGCAGATCTTGGAGCGCAGCACGATGGGTTCGTGCATGGAAGGACGGCGCAGGTCCAGGTAGCGGTAGCGCAGGCGCAGGTCGTCGTTGACGTTGATGCCGTCGCGGATCTCGAAGGGCGTGGTCTGGGCTTCGCTGAGGATGCGCAGCTCGCTCACATACAGTTCCACATCGCCGGTGGCGATCTTGTCGGTCTTGGCGGCGCGTTCCCGCAGGGTGCCCCGGGCAATGACCACGTACTCGCTCTTCAGGCTTTCGGCCCTGGCAAAGACGTCCTTGGGCGTATCCTCGTCAAAAACCATCTGCAGAATGCCGGTGGTGTCCCGCAGGTCGGCAAAGATGATGCCGCCCTTGTCACGGGCGCGGGCGATCGAACCGCAGACGGTCATTTCCTTGCCCGCGTCGTTCAGGCTGACTTCGCCGCAATAGTTGGTGCGGCGCAGATTGCCCATCGTTTCCATACTCTCTATCCCCTTTTGGTGCGAATCTTGGTTTGCTGAAACTTAATTATAACGCGGCCATGCTTTTTTGGCAAGGGGCCGAGGGGGAAAAGCGCAGCTTTTGCCCCTTGGCTCCTTGGCTGGTTTTCTTTTTTGTTTTGTTGGGGGGCTCTGGGCGGACGGCAGGCTGCCGGGGAAATGGCTGGCAGCCGATGTGTTGTTCCTTTTCGGGCACGAAAAGGAAGGACTAAACGGCTAAATGCCGTTTCCCCAAAAAAAGGCGGCCCGAAGGCCGCCCGAAAAAGCATTTATTTGCTTTTCTGATTCTTGATGACCTTCAGGCGGCTGAATTCCTCCCGCTCCTTCTCGGCCAGTGCCTCGTCGATGAACTTGACGGTGGATTCCATCTGGGGGATCTGCACGTTGCCCAGGGCATTGGCACGCTTCTGGGTCTTGCGGATGGCTTCGGCCAGGCGCAGCACGCTGGTTTCCACCTCTGCCAGTTCCACGGTCAGGGTCTTGACCTCGTTGAACTTGATGTAGGCGGCATCCAGGGTGCCGTTGGTGGATTCCAGGCCGTAATACAGCCCCAGAGGAGCGCTGGGTTCCAGGGTGACGGTGGGCAGTTCCACGCCCATGACGCTGCGCCGCTCGATGGAAAGCCCATGTTCCACCGGCACGCTGGCCGTGAACTCACCCACCGAGCCCAGCATGACGTTGGCACGCTGCAAAGCGCTGTACGCTTCGGCGTAAGCCGCGCTGATCTTGTCCTGAATGGCCGCGGCGCGGTCGATCAGGCGCATCATCTCGCGCACAAGGATGTTGCGCTTGCGGTCCATCAGTTCGTAGCCCTGTTCGGCCAGCGCCAGGCTGCGCTTGGTGGCCATCAGGTTGGATTTTGTGGGAAATACCTGCTGCACGGTGATTCACCTGCCTTTGCCGGAAAGTGGATGTTCGGACATTATTTGGCTGCGCCGGGGGCGGGCTGGGCATCCAGCATGGCCTGGCGGCGCAGACGGCGCTTGCGGGCCGGCTCGTAATAGGTATCCAGCGGCTGGTCGTCGCAGCGGTCCAGGGCGGCGCGGGGCAGCCCTGCCAGCAGTTCCCAGCCCAGGTCCAGGGTCTCTTCCATGGAACGGTTGGTGTTGCCCTGGCCGATGAAGCGGTGCTCGAATTCGCGGCCGAACTGCATCAGCAGCTTGTCGCTCTCGGACAGTTCCTCCTCACCGATGACGCTGGCCAGTGCCTTGGCGTCCTGCACCTTGGCGTAGCAGGCAAAGAGCTGGTTGGCCAGGGTGACGTGGTCGTCGCGGGTGTAGCCGGCGCCGATGCCGTCCTTCATCAGACGGGACAGGCTGGGCAGTACGGCCACGGGCGGATAGATGCCGGTGGCGTCCATGGCACGGTCCAGCACGATCTGACCTTCGGTGATGTAGCCGGTCAGGTCGGGGATGGGGTGGGTGATGTCGTCGCCGGGCATGGTCAGGATGGGAATCTGGGTGACCGAACCGGTGCTGCCCTTGATGATGCCGGCCCGTTCGTACAGGCTGGCCAGGTCGGAGTACAGGTAACCGGGGAAGCCTTTACGGGCGGGGATCTCACCCTTGGAGGAGGAGAACTCACGCAGGGCTTCGCAGTAGCTGGTCATGTCGGTGAGGATGACCAGCACGTTCTTGCCCAGGTCGAAGGCCAGGTACTCGGCCACGGTCAGAGCGGCACGGGGGGTGATGATACGTTCGATGATGGGGTCGTTTGCCAGGTTCAGCAGCATGACCACGCGGTCCATGGCGCCGGTGCTGACAAAGGAATCCCGGAAGTATTCGGCCACGTCGTTCTTGACGCCCATGGCGGCAAAGACGATGGCGAAGTCCGACCCGTCGGACACGCTGGCCTGCTGCACGATCTGCACGGCCAGTTCATTGTGGCGCATGCCGGAACCGGAGAAGATGGGCAGCTTCTGGCCGCGGATCAGGGTGGTCAGGCAGTCGATGGAGGAGATGCCGGTATGGATGTAGTTCCGGGGATACACACGGCTGACCGGGTTGATGGGGGCGCCGTTCACATCACGGCGGGCCACCGGGTAAATATCCCCCTGGCCGTCGATGGGGCGGCCCAGGCCGTCCAGGATACGGCCCGGCAGTTCGGGCGAAAGGTCCATCATCATGGGATGGCCGGTAAAGACGGTGCGGGTGTTGACCAGGCTCAGGCCGGTGGAGCCTTCAAAGACCTGGACAACGCAGCGGTTTTCTTCCACCATGACCACACGGCCGGTGCGGGTGGTGCCGTTATCCAGGCGGAGTTCCACCACTTCGTCATAGCTGACGCCGGGCACATCGTCCAGCACGACCAGAGAGCCGTTGATCTGGCTCAGACCAATATGTTCCAGAATCATTGGGCGCTGCCCCCTTCCTTATTGCCGGCTCCCGCGCCTGCGGCGGCCAGCTTGGTGTCGATCTCGGCGCGCAGGGCGTCGAAGCGGCTGAAATCATCGTTGGGGATGTCGTACTTCATCTTGACCAGGGTGTCGAACAGGCCGGTGGCCAGCAGAGTGCTGACCGGCACCTGCTTGGCGACCAGAGCGTTGCACTTGTCGTAGAGGTACAGGATGATCTCCATCATCTTCAGCTGCTTTTCCAGCGGCACAAAGGTGTCGGTGGCATGGAAAGCGTTCTGCTGCAAAAAGCCCACGCGGATGACACGGGCGATCTCGATGGTCAGTTTCTGGTCATCGGGCAGAACGTCGGAGCCGATCAGCTTGACGATCTGCATGAGGTTGGTCTCCTGCAGAAGCAGGTCGGCCAGACGGCTGCGGCACTGCATGAAGTCGGTGCCCACATTGTCGTAGTACCATTCGGACAGATCCCCCAGGTATTCGCTGTAAGAATCGTTCCAGTTGATGGCGGGGTAATGGCGGGCGTAGGCCAGGCTCTTGTCCAGAGCCCAGAAGCAGCGGGTGAAGCGCTTGGTGTTCTGGGTGACCGGTTCGGAGAAGTCGTTGCCCTGGGGGCTGACGGCGCCGATGACCGACACGGAGCCCTCTTCCCCGCCCAGGGTCTTGAAGTAGCCGGCGCGTTCGTAGAACTCCGCCAGACGGCTGGGCAGATAGGCGGGGTAGCCTTCGTCGGCGGGCATCTCTTCCAGACGGCCGGAGATCTCACGCAGGGCTTCGGCCCAGCGGGAGGTGGAGTCGGCCATCATGGCGGCGTGGTAGCCCATGTCGCGGTAGTATTCCGCCAGGGTGATGCCGGTGTAGATGGAAGCTTCGCGGGCGGCCACAGGCATGTTGGAAGTGTTGGCGATGAGCACGGTCCGGTCCATCAGGCTGTTGCCGGTGCGCGGGTCGGTCAGTTCACTGAACTCCTGCAGGGCCTGGGTCATCTCGTTGCCGCGTTCGCCGCAGCCGACGTAGATGATGATGTCGGCGTCGCACCATTTGGCCAGCTGGTGCTGGGTCATGGTCTTGCCGGTGCCGAAACCGCCGGGGATGGCGGCGGCGCCGCCCTTGGCCAGGGGGAACATGGTATCGATGACACGCTGGCCGGTGATCAGGGGTTTGGGCGAAGTCATACGCGCCGCGGTGGGGCGGGGCGTACGGATGGGCCATTTCTGGCACAGGGTCAGGGTGATCTCCTTGCCGGATTCATCCTTGACCTTGGCGATGGGTTCTTCCACGGTATAGGCGCCGTTTTCCGCCGCCCAGGTGACGGTGCAGCGGCTGTACAGCGGCGAAAGCATGCAGCGGTGGGTGATGGCCGGGGTCTCGGGGCAGGTGGCATAGACCTGGCCCGGTTCCAGGGTATCGCCGGGGTTGACGGTGACGGTCACATCCCATTTATGTTCGGTATCCAGGGCAGGGGCCTGGGCGCCGCGGCCGATGAAGCTGCCGCTGGCGGCTTCGATGGCGGGCAGCGGACGCTGGATACCGTCGTAGATGTTGCGCAGGATGCCGGGGCCCAGGGTGACGGACAGCGGCGCGCCGGTGGGTTCCACGGGCTCGCCGGGGCGCAGGCCGCCGGTTTCTTCATAGACCTGGATGGTGGCGGCATCGGCGTCCAGACGGATGACTTCGCCCACCAGACGCTCTTTGCCCACGTGGACCATCTCCATCATCGAAAGCCCAGTGCGGCCCTTGACGGTGACCACCGGTCCGTTGATGCTGTGAAGTTGATAGGTTTGCATGGTGATCCTTCCCTCTTTGTAGCCTTACAGCGCGATCTCCAGCCCCGCGTTCTCCAGGAACCAGGGGCGCTGGGCCGCCAGACGAGCGGTGAGCGTGTCGTCGGCAGCCAGATTGGCCGCCGGGTTCTCGGCACGCAGGCCGCCCAGGGTGTTGCTTTCGTCGGGCTGCAGGGTGCAGCCGGCGGGCAGGTCGGTGAGCAGCGGCAGGTCGGCCGGGCGGGCATACAGCACGGTGCCTGCGCCCAGGCGTTTGGCCAGGGCGGCAGCGCTTTCGCGCAGCCAGGGTCCGTATTCTGCGGTGCGGGTAAAGTCGGCCAGTTTCTGCTGCGCCTTGGCAAATACGGCGTCGGCCAGTTGGGCACGGCGGGCAGCCAGTTCGCCGCGGGCCTGGGTGCGGGCGGCACTCAGGGCGCGGTTGGCCTGGGTCTTGGCGCGGGCCGTTTCAAATGCCACGGTGGATTCCGCGCGGGCAGCCTCCGTCTTTTGGGCTTCGCTGAGCGCGGCCTCCACTTCGGCGTCGGTCTTTACACGGATCTCGGCGCACTGGCGTTCGCCCTCGGCCCGGATGGACGCGAGGAACTCTTCGGCGCGGACGTTCAATTCCAGCATATGGTACACCCCCAAAAAACGAATTTGTGTTGTTACGTTCCCGGAACCGCCGGGCCGGGCGAAGCGGCTCAGACCTTGATGCCGATGGCTTCGCGGATGTAGCGTGTGATGCGGTCCTTGCCGGCGGCGGAACCGCCGGTGGAAGGCACCGTGACCAGCAGCGGACCGCCGGCGTTGCCCAGAACAGGGTCCAGCGCCTCGGTGTAGGCTTCGGCGATCTTCTCGGTGACGAGGATCATGCCGATGTCTTTCTGCCGGGCGATGGACTGCAGCGCGGCACGGACATCCTCCTCGCTGCGGGCGACGGTCCCCTCGATGCCGGCCAGGCGCAGCCCGTTCATGGCATCGGAGTTATCGCTGATGAGATAGAAGCGCATAGTTTACACCAGCTTGCTCAGGATCATGATGGAGATGACCAGGCCGTACAGAGCGATGGATTCGCCCAGGGCGACGAAGACCAGGCTCTTACCGAAGGTCTTGGGGTTCTCGCTGTTGGCAGCGATGGCGGCGGGGGCGCCGGCGGCAACGGCAATACCGCCGCCGATGCCGGCCAGGCCGGTGGCCAGGGCAGCGGCGATCAGGCCGATGCTCAGGCTGGTGTTGTGGTCGTTGGTCTCAGAGACAGCCTCTTCCTCGGCGGTCTGGGTGGTGGAAGTGGTGGCGGTGGTATCGGTGCCTTCCGCGCTGGCGGCAAAGCAGCCGAAGCAGACCAGAGCAAAGACAACGAGCAGGGAAGCGATCAGTTTGCGAGCGTTGGTTTTCATAATAATACCCTCCTGTGATTGAACGGTTTTGTATGCAAAAGACGGGGTCTGCCCCGTGGGGCAGGCACAGTCAGGAAGCATCGCCGGACAGGCTGCTGGCCTTGTCCTTCAGGTCCAGGGCGCGGAACTTGTGGCCGCCGCCCTGGTAGAAGCGGCTGAACATCTCGTAGAATTCCAGACGGATGCCCTGGATGGCGGACAGCAGCGCTTCCAGCGCGATGACCACCAGGTTGCCCAGCACAACCACCACCGGGTTGGCGGGTTCCCCTGCCAGGGTGAAGACGACCATCATCATGCTGGCGTGGACGATGACAAAGGCGCCCACACGCAGGAAGGAGATGGTGTTGGACAGATAGCTGAGCACGCTTTCCAGCAGTTCGAAGATGTTCTGCATCAGGTAGCCGCCCCAGCCTTCGGCAGGCATCCAGTCGGGCTCGCCGTTGAACAGCGGGGCCAGGACCCCAGCAAAGAGCAGAGCCGCCAGACCCAGCACCAGAAGCACGGCAGCCAGAGGCACCGGCATAAAGACGGTGGCGCCCATGAAGGCGCTGACCAGATCCACACCTGCCACGTAGGTGATGACGCCCACCACACCGTTGGTGCCGAAGAGCACATCACCGGTATGGCCCTGTTTGGCCTTGGTGTAGATGTTCATGCCCATGGCGGCCAGCACCAGCAGCACACCGATGTACACCGCAAAGAGCAGGATGCCGTTGATGGATTCCATCACCGACACCGGTTTGCCGGGCAAACCCGCGGCCAGGTACAGGGGATCGAGGACATCCTCAAACCCGAAGACCGAACCGTAGACGAAACCGGCCAGGGTGCTGGCGATACCGCAGGGGATCATCAGGTGGAACAACGGATTCTTTTTGACCTTCCACATAAACAGGCTGAATGCAGTGAGCACCAGCCCCTGCCCCACGTCCCCGAACATGATGCCGAAAAGCACGGTGAAGGTCACAGCCACAAACGCGGTCACATCCGTCTCGTCATAATTGGGAAGCCCGTACATTTCGACAAAGAACTCAAAAGGGCGGAAAAACCAGGCATTGCGCAGCTTGGTAGGCGGTGTATGGCGGCCGGCCTGATCGGGATCATCCACGGTAACGCGGATGCTGGGGATGGCCTTGGCCAGCTCGGTGATCTCGGCGATCTGGGACGCGGGCACCCATCCCACGCAGAAGAAGTGGGCCCCCTTGACGGCGGCGTACTGCCGCAGGCTGAACACCGCGGCGTTATAGCGGGCGCCGTTGTAGATCATTTCGGCCTTTTCCTTGTTGGCCTCCCAGACTTCCCGCAGGCGGGCGTCGATGTTGTCGATGCTCTGCTGCACCACTTCCAGGTTTTCCCGGAAGTGCTCTACGATCTCGTCGGGGCTGCCGGCGGCGCCGGGCACCCGCAGAGGCTCAAAGAAGAGCATGGAGAAGATACCGTCGGTCTCCTGGGCCTTGCTGCGCGGCGTCAGGTAGACGCCCCAGTACCCGTCGGCGGTCTGGCTGCAGGGCACAAAGAGGATATAGGGGTCATCGGCGTAGCTGCTCATCAGCTTGTTGTAGCCGGACTTGGGCAAAAAGCCGAAGCGCACCTTCACGTGCTTGCAGTTGCCGATGTCGTCGATGTTGGCTTTCAGGCCGAGGAAGTGGCTGTACTGCTCGATACCTTCCTCGCAGAGTTTCTGCTGTTCCAGCAGGCTGGCCTTTTCGTCCCGCAGCGCGTCGATGCGGCGGGTCAGGTCATCCAGGAACTCCCGGGTTTCGGGGTCCGCGGGGGTTTTGACCGGCGGGGTATCGGGCAGCGTCTGCCCGACCTCCTTGGCCAGCGTTTCCACCCGCTGTACCAGCGGCGTGTAGGGGTCCTCCTCATTCATCGGGGCGTACCCCAGCGAGGCGGACATGTAGTCGGCGGCAGGCTCCAGCCCGAAACGACCGTCCAGGCAGCAGGCGCCCAAAAATTCGTCCAGGTGGGGCAGGGTGCCCTGCACATGGACCAGCTTCATCCGTTCGACCAAATCAATTCACCCTCCCTTTGTCGTTTTCTGCCTTGCAGCCCACCAGCAGGGACAGCAGTTCGTCGGCAGGCATTTGATAATGAACACCCTCGATAATATGATCCAGGTTCATGACCTCACACCGGGCCAGGTAGACATAGCACAGCATGACCAGGCTGGGGTCGGTGGAAAAGCGCAGCCATTTTTCGCACCAGTCGTAGCGGTACATCTGCAGCCCTTCCTTGAGGACGCGGTACTGGTACCGGTGCAGCGCTCGGCCGTAGCGGGTCTTTTCCAACACGGCGTAGAAAGCGTCGATGTCCTTGGCACCCAGCAGGGCGTTCCATTCGGCATCGCTCAGGTTGGTGCAGTCCCGCCGGGCCACCGCGTCGATGGCGGCCGGCAATGCTTTCATGCGGGTGAGCCGCGCCGCGTTGGAGAGAGCGGCGGCGTCACATTCCAGAGCGATGTAGTCCCGCACCCCCGGTTCCGCCCCGGGGGCGGAGCGGGCGGCCGCTTGCGGCGCCAGGGAAACCAGCGCTTTATGGCGCCAGCTTTCCAGGTAGGGCTCGGCATGCACCAGAAGCTTGGCGCCTTCGGGCAGTTCTGCCAGAGGCGCCAGCATCTTCTGGTAGGGCGTGCCGGCCAGGGCGGCCAGCAGGCTCCTGGCGTCGGTCACACGGGCCAGGGCGTACAGGTCCACCGAACAACGCTGCTGCAGAAAGTCCGGCAGTTTGTACAGATAATCCCCGGGGCGCCCGGCGTCCAGGCAGCGCAGGCAGGAGAGGATCTCGTCCACCTCACAGCTGGTGGTGAAGTAGCCGTAGAGCAGATGCCCGGAAGAAAGCTCGTACCGGCACAGGCTGTCGTACCGGTCAAAGATGGCCTGGCGGAGGAAAGCTTCCAGCTGAGCACGGCGGGCGGTGGGCGGGTTGACCGCCTTGAGCGCCTCCTCGTACATGGGCAGGGCTTTGAGCTCCGCCGCCAGTGCCGGCATGGTGCGGCAGGCAGCCAGGCGCTTGTAGTCGGCGGTGGTAAGCCGCCGTCCGTACATAGCCCGGGCCTTGGCCAGTGCCGCATTGCTGGCCCTGGTTTTCATGGGCAGCGGAATGGGCAGCATCAGGCCTCACCCCCGGCACCCGTGCCGGCCAGAGCGCGGCGGCACAGTTCATCCACCCACTGCTCGGTGCAGGCTTCGGCCCGCTGCTGCAGCGCCTGTTCGGCGGCGGCGCGGTTCCTGGCCAGCTCCTCCAGGGCGGCGGTGTTGGCTTCAGACGCCTGTTTGGCGGCAGCTTCGGCCCGGGCCTTGCTGTCGGCGGCGGCCTGGGCCGCGATCTTGCGGCGCTGCTCGTCCAACCCGGCCAGACGCGCGTTGCGCTCGGCCTGGGCTTCGTCCGCCGCCTTGCGCTGGGCGGCGTCCATATCCAGGATCGCCTGCATCAATTCGTTCAAATCTTTCATACTACCACCTCGAAAAGACGCCTGTGCGGTCTGTCGGCACCGGCAGCGGCCGCAGCCGCACCCGCCGGGCAAACGCCCCGGCACACTGTCCGGCAGACTTCGGAAAGACTGCCGGAACGATATGCCGTTGGTTTTTGTGTTACGGTTCCAATAAAAGCGGAAATGGGGCGGGCCTACACCTATCGGTGTTAAGCCAGCGCCCCCATTGCCGCTCGGTGAACTTTTCAGCGCACTGCGGACGCCTTCGTTCTTTCCGCGCTCAATTATAGCACTCTGCCTAAAGATTGCAACCCCTTTTTGTGCAAGTCGTGAAACTGAACAAAAAAGTGTTGATTTCCCGATTTTCTGTTACGAAAAATTAGACAACTGTTCATTTTGCTTCAAAAAAGAAACCCCGGCCCGGAAGGGGCCGAGGCTGTGAAAGACAATAAAAAGACCTGCTTACCGTTATAAAGTTCCCGCAAGGAGATTTTTTCTTCCCTCCTCCGCCCCGCTTTCAGTCCTTCTGCGCGGCCAGGATGACCACGCTCACCGGGGGCAGTTCCATACGCCCGGCATGCTCAGGTCCGAAGGGCCGTGCCTGAGCCCGGGTGCCGTCGCAGAGGGTGCGCCAGCGCCCGCCGGGCAGGTCCACCCACTGGGCGGTGCGCTCGGGGTTATAGTAGACCACCAGACGGTTGGGGGCGTTGTCCGCCCGTTCAGGCACAAAGCCGATGAGCCACCCCGGCATCGCCAGCAGCAGCGGGGCAGGCTGGGCGGCGTCGGTCAGACCGGTGAGTTCCGGCCATTCCCGCCGGATCGCCAGCAAGCCCTGATAAAATTCCACCAGTTCCCCCATACGGGCGGCCCGGGACCAGTCCAGGGCGTTTTCCTTCAGAGGCCCCTTGTAAGTGTTGGGGTCGCCGTGCTTAGTGCGGGCGAACTCCTCCCCCGCCTGCCAGAAAGGCATGCCCTGGCAGGTCAGGCAGATGGCGGCGCACATGCGGTTCTGGGCCAACAGGTCGCCGTCGAAGATGTCATAGGTGTGGCGCCCCGCCACCGCCTTGAGTTTGTCCCACAGGGTGAAATTGTCGTGAGCGGAGACATACTGGACGATCTGCCCCGGATTTTGGGGGCGCATACCGTCGGCCCCATCCCGGAAAGCCCCCACCGCATGCAGCAGGGTGTAGCCCGCACCGGGGGCGCCGTTGACATACCCGGGGGAACGGGCGTCGAATACCCCGCCCTTGACGGTGTCCCGGGTATTGTCGCAGAAGATACCGATGCGCCCGTCCAGCTGGGGCAGGGCATTCTTGTCGGCGGGAACAGCCCCTTCTTCCATACGGGTGGCCCCGCCCTGCCAGGGTTCGCCGTACATCAGGATGTTTTTGCCCCCGGGCAGTTTGTCCAGGGCGGCGCGGATGGCGTTCATGGTCTCCACGTCATGGAGGGCCATCAGGTCAAAACGGAAGCCATCCACATGGTAAGCCGTGGCCCAATAGACCACCGAATCCACAATATACTTGCGCACCATGGGGTGCTCGCTGGCCAGGTCGCACCCGCAGCCCGAACCGTTGGTCAGCTGCCCGTCGGCGGTGCGGCGCAGCCAGTAGCCGGGGGTGATGCGCTCCATCCAGTTGTCGCTGAAATAGGTGTGGTTGTATACCACATCCATCACCACGCCCATGCCGGCTTTGTGCAGCGCCGCGATCATGGCCCGGCATTCCCGCACCCGCACCTCCCCGTGGAAGGGGTCGGTGGCGTAGGAACCTTCGGGCACATTGTAGTTCAGCGGGTCGTACCCCCAGTTGTAGCCGCCCTTGTCCCCGGCGCTCTCGTCCACCGTGGCAAAATCAAAGATGGGCTGCAGCTGTACATGGCTGACCCCCAGATGCCGCAGATAATTCAGACAGGTGGGGTATTCCCCCTGACAGTCCAGGGTGGTGTCCGGCTGGGTGAAAGCCAGGAACTTGCCCCGCCATTCGGGACGGACGCCGCTGTGCTCATCCGCCGAGAAGTCCGCCACATGCACCTCCCACACGCTGCGGGCGGCAGGGTCGTTGGCGGCGGCAGGGCGGCGGTCGGCGGCCCAGTTTTCCGGTTCGGCCGCCTGCAGGTCCAGCACCATGCCCCGCTGCCCGTTGCAGCCGCAGGCCCGGGCATAGGGGTCCACCGCCATGGCGGTGTGGCCGTCAGCAAAGGTCAGCTCATACACATAGTACTGCCCCGCCAGGTCCCCGCCCACGGTGGCACGCCAGGTACCCTGCGCCCCGGGATGCAGCGCCACGGGGTCCAGCTCCCGGGCGCCGGGTTCGGCATCGGTGCCGGTTGTATACCGGTGCAGGGTGACGGAAGCGGCGGCAGGCGCCCACAGGGTAAAGGTGGTGGCGCGTTTGGTATATACCGCGCCCAGGTCATTGCCGGTGTATACCGGCCAATCGGTCAGATTCATGGGACATCCTCCTCCGCACATCGGAGCCGCCGCAAGGCTCCTTTTCCTTTATATATAAGAGTAACAGGAGTTTTGCCTGATTGCAAGCATCCCAACCGCGCCCTGTTCCGTGGCACAAAAAAGGAGCGCGGGCCGCTCCCCGGCAAGGGAAACGGTCCGCGCCCCGAAAAGGCGTACGATCAGCCGCGGTCATCCAGCGGGCTGTAATCCCGCGGTTCCATAATGCTCTGGTAAGCGGGACGGATGATCTTGTCCACGTTGACAAGCTCTTCCATACGGTGGGCGCTCCAGCCCACGATACGGGCGATGGCAAAGATGGGGGTGTACAATTCCACGGGGATGTCCAGCATGTTGTAGACAAAGCCGCTGTAAAAGTCCACGTTGGTGGAAACGCCCTTGTAGATGTGGCGCTTTTCCGCAATGACCTGGGGTGCCAGCCGCTCGATGGCGTTGTAGAAGTCGAAATCTTCCTTGCGGCCCTTGGCTTCGGCCAGCTGCTGCACAAAGCCCTTGAACACCACGGCACGGGGGTCGGACAGCGAGTACACCGCATGGCCCATACCGTAGATCAGGCCCTTGCGGTCGAAGGCTTCCTTGTCCACGATCTTGCCCAGGTAAGCCTTCATCTCCTCGTCGTCGGTGACATCATGCACGTTTTTGCGGATGTCGTCGCACATC
Source organism: uncultured bacterium (assembly GCA_905214345.1). Lineage (GTDB taxonomy): Bacteria > Bacillota > Clostridia > Oscillospirales > Ruminococcaceae > Gemmiger. Next base: position 28,669 of record CAJMLV010000020.1, on the reverse strand, counting down.
TCCATGACCTTGATGTTGGCGCCGCCGTGCTTGGGGCCCTTCAGGCTGGAGAGGGCCGCCGCCATGACCGAGTAGGTGTCCGAACCGGAGGAGGTGACCACGCGGGTGGTGAAGGTGGAGTTGTTGCCGCCGCCGTGCTCCATGTGCAGCAGCAGCGCAATGTCCAGAACATGGGCTTCCAGCGGGGTGTAGCTGCGGTCGGGGCGCAGCATCTGCAGCAGGTTTTCGGCGGTGGAAAGCTCCGGCTGCGGGCGATGGATGTACATGCTGCCCATGTTCACATAATAGTTGTAGGCATGGTAGCCGTAGACCGCCAGCATGGGAAAGACACTGATGAGCTTGAGGCACTGTTCCAGCTGGGTCTGCAGGCTGTTGTCCCCCACCGAATCATCGTAGGAGGCCAGGGTCAGCACGCTGCGGGTCAGGCTGTTCATCAGGTCCTTGGTGGGAGCCTTCATGATGACGTCCCGGATGAAGTTGGTGGGCAGGTCCCGGCACTTGACCAGCGTATCGGTGAAGGTGGCCAGCTGCTGCTGGGTGGGCAGGTCGCCCAGAAGCAGCAGATAGGCGGCTTCCTCAAAACCGTAGCGCTTGCCCCGCAGACCCTTGATGAGGTCATAGACGTTGTAGCCGCGGTACCACAGCTTGCCTTCGCAGGGGACCTTTTTGCCGTCCCGCTCCTCAAAGGCATCAATGCGGGAGATGTTGGTAATACCCGCCAACACGCCCTTGCCGTCCTTGTCGCGCAGGCCGCGCTTGACACCGTAGGCATCAAACAGGGCAGGGTCGATTTTGTCGTTCTGCAGGCACAAGCCGGTAAAGACCTCCGCTTCTTTTTCGATGGCTGCATATTCTCCCATATCAAATGACCTCCCTTTTCACAGTTTGTCCGCAATCCGTGCCGTTCTACCTTTATATATGTCCTGATTTCACCGGCAAACCCCATTCCGGGCACTGTCCGCATCCACGGCCGAAAAACGAAAATATATTTTTATTATACGCTCCGTTGTACAGGGTGTCAAATAGCCGCCCCGTAAATTTTGTGTGAACAACCGTAAAGATTTGCCCTCTACCCCCGCCGGGCGGGTTGTGGTATAATGGGATAAATATCTGCGTGAAAGAGGTGCCTTTGGTATGAAGATCGCCGTGGCCGGCATGGGATATGTGGGGCTTTCCAACGGGGTGCTGCTGGCCCAGCACAACGAAGTCTGGGCGGTGGACGTGGTCCCCGCCCGGGTGGAGGACATCAACGCCCGGCGCTGCCCCCTGGCCGACAAGGAGCTGGCCGAATACATGACCCAGCGGGACCTGGACCTGCGCGCCACCACCGACGCCGAGGCCGCCTACACCGGGGCAGACTGGGTCATCATTTCCACCCCCACCAATTACGACGAGCAGAAGAACTTTTTCGACACCTCCAGCGTGGAGGAAGTGCTGCGCCTGGTGGGGAAATACGCCCCCGACGCCACCGTCATCATCAAGTCCACCGTGCCGGTGGGCTACACCGCCCGCATGCGGGAAGAGATGCACAACCCCAACATCCTGTTCAGCCCGGAATTTCTGCGGGAAGGCCACGCCCTGTACGACAACCTCTACCCCAGCCGCATCGTGGTGGGCGCGCCCCAGGACGATGCCCGTCTGGTGGAAAAGGCCCATGAATTTGCCGCTCTGCTGCAGCAGGGGGCCTGCAAGGAGAACATCCCCACCCTCTTCCCCGGCCTGACCGAGGCGGAAGCCATCAAGCTGTTTGCCAACACCTACCTGGCTTTGCGGGTGGCCTATTTCAACGAGCTGGACACCTATGCCGCCCTGCGCGGGCTGGACACCCGTGCCATCATCGACGGTGTCTGCCTGGACCCCCGCATCGGGGCCCAGTACAACAACCCCAGCTTCGGTTACGGCGGCTACTGCCTGCCCAAAGACACCAAGCAACTGCTGGCCAATTACAGCGCGGTGCCCCAGAACCTTATCGGCGCCATTGTGGAGAGCAACCGCACCCGCAAGGACTTTATCAGTGAACAGGTGCTGGCCCGGCACCCCAAAGTGGTGGGCGTCTACCGCCTGACCATGAAGGCGGGCAGCGACAACTTCCGCCAGTCCAGCATCCAGGGCGTGATGAAGCGCATCCGGGCCGAGGGTGTGCCCCTGGTGGTGTATGAACCCACCCTGACGGGCGACGACTTTTACGGCAGCCGGGTGGAACGGGACCTGGAAGCCTTCAAGCGGGATTGCGATGTGATCCTGGCCAACCGCCGGGCCCCAGAACTGAACGATGTAGCGGAAAAAGTGTACACACGGGACCTGTACAGCCGGGATTGATGCCGCCCCCTTGACTTTGCTTTTCGGCTATGGTATGGTAGTGCTGTTGCTCGGAGGGCAAGTCATTCCATACGGATACGTACTGTTCAGAAATGACGCGCCGGATAAGGCACAGGCTGAAATGCCTGCACCTTGTCCGGCGCTTTTTTCAACCCCTGCCGGGCAATGCTATTCAACGCAATTGCAATGCAGGAGGATGTATGGATCAAAAGACTTTGTTTCTGAAGACGCCGCCGCACCGCTTGTTTCTGCGTGCCGCCCTGCCCGGTTCGGTGGGTATGCTGGCTTCTTCGCTGTACCAGCTCATGGACGGTATCTTTGTGGGGCGTATCCTGGGGGACGAGGCTTTCGCCGCGCTGAACCTGGCCATGCCCCTGGTCATCATCAACTTTGCCCTGGCCGATCTCATCGGCGTGGGGTCGGCGGTGCCCATCTCGGTGCGGCTGGGAGAAAAGCGCAACGAGGAAGCCCACAACCTGTTCACCTGTGCCTGCCTGATGGTGGTGGGCCTTGGCGCCCTGACCGGCGCCGTGCTCTATGCCCTGGCCCCCGCCCTGCTGGGCTGGATGGGCGCCGAGGGTGAGCTGGCCCGGCTGGGCGTGCAGTATATGCGGGTCTACGCCCTGTGCTCCCCGGTGGTGAGCATCGTCTTTGCGGCGGACAACTATCTGCGCATCTGCGGGCGGATCAAAACCAGCATGGTGCTGAACGTCCTGATGTCTGCTCTGTGTGCCGGGCTGGAATTTTTCTTTTTGTATGTCATGCGCCTGGGCATTGCCGGGGCGGCTCTGGGCACCTGCCTGGGCATGACGGTCTGCGCTGTGCTGGCCATGGCTCCCTTCTTTACCGGGCGGATGCCCCTGCGCTTTGTTCGGCCCCGCTTTACCCGTCACATTATCGGCAGCATCCTGAGCTGCGGCTGCCCCACCTTTTTGAGTAATATCGCCGGGCGCGTAACCTCTATCCTGATGAACATGGTGCTGCTGCGCCTGGGCGGCGCGGCGGCGGTGTCGGTGTACGGCATCCTGATGTATGTGGACGGCTTTGTGCTGCCCCTGCTTTACGGCATGTGCGACTCCTTGCAGCCCGCCGTGGGCTACAACTGGGGCGCGGGACGCCGTGACCGGGTACTGGCCATCGAGAAGCGATGCTTTGCCGCCAGCGCCCTCATCTCTCTGGCGGCGGCCGGGCTGCTGCTGGCCTTCCCTACCCAGACGGCCGGCCTGTTTGTGGGACCTTCCGACACCGCCATGCTGGCCCTGGCCGTGCCCGCCGTGCAGCTGTTCAGCCTGGGCTATCTGACCCGCTGGTTCAGCTTTGCCGCCCAAAGCTTCCTTTCTGCGGTGGAAAAGCCGCTGCAGGCGTCCATCCTCTCGGTATCGGTGGCGCTGGTGTTCCCGGTGCTGCTCATCGCCACCCTGTGGCCCCTGGGCCTGACCGGGCTTTGGTGCAACCAGCCCGGCACCGCTCTGCTGGCCGGGTTGCTGGCGGTGGTCCTGCTGCTGGATTTCCGCCGCCGGTATGCCGCCCGTACCTGACATTCCGCTTTCAAGGCGTCCGGTTTTGCCCCTTGTCTTTTCCATTGTACAGAAAGGACAAAGCGGCAGCCGGACGCCTCTTTTTTATACAATCCGTATACTTGTGAACTTTATATTAACTTTAGCACTCTAAGCTTGACAGTGCTAAAACTTGGTGGTATAGTATAGTCAGACCTTGAGAGAGAAAGGTTCTCCCCTCCAAGGCAAACGCCCGGCACCGCAAAGGCCCGCCGGGCGGGCAGCGTTGATAACCGGCCAAAGGCCGGTTGAATGGAGGTATGACATATGTTGCCCAGCATTTTTGGTGAAGACCTTTTTGACGATATGTTTGAAGATATGTACGGTATGCGCCCCTTCTTCGGCAACCACAACCCGGTGTACGGCAAGCACGCCAAGAACCTGATGAAGTCCGACGTGCGGGAGACCGAGGACGCCTATGAACTGGACATCGACCTGCCCGGCTTCAAGAAGGACGAGATCAACCTGAAACTGGATCAAGGTTACCTGACCATCTCGGCCGCCAAGGGCCTGGACAAGGACGACGAGGACAAGAACGGCCGGTACATCCGCCGCGAGCGCTACACCGGCGCCTGCAGCCGCAGCTTCTATGTGGGCACGCAGCTGAAGCCGGAGGACATCTCCGCCAAGTTTGAGGATGGCATCCTGAAGATCCATCTGCCCAAGGAAGCGCCCCGTCTGCCCCAGCAGCCCAACCTCATCGCCATTGAGTAACTCCTTTTTCGCCTGAACACACATACACAAGGCCCCGGCCCCGCGCAGTTTGCGCAGGGCCGGGGCCTTTGTGTTTCTTGTCTTACTGACCGGAGACCTTGTTTTTCAGGTCTCTGGCGGTGCGGGCCAACCGTGCGGTGGCGGCACGCAGCCGGGACAGGGTCTCGTCATAGCTGGGAGCCTTCATATGCGGGAAGGCGCGCAGCAGGCGGCCTTCACCAAAATGCTGCTGCCGGGCCAGGCGTTCCACTTCGTCCCGCATGGCACGGGCGCGGGCAGACATTTCCAGCAGCTGTTCCCGCAGGGGCGCGGCGTTTTCCCGCCCTTCCATGGCGGCCAGCATCAACTGCAGCTTCTGCTCGTCCAGCAGGGTATCCACCGTCATGGCCCGGGTGCCGATGGCTTCGGTCATGGCATCGCTGAGACGGCGCATACCGGCGGAGAAATCTTTCAGACGGCGCAGACGGCGTTCCAGACCGGCTGCCTGGGCGAAGGAAAGGCACACATCCACCACAAAGCCCACGGCCACCACACAATCTGCCGCCAGCAGCGCAGTGGCGGGTACCGAGAGCACCGCCCCTGCCACCAGGGGATGCACCAGCTTGATCATGGCCACGCCGCCCAGTCCCCACAGCAGAGAGAACCGGGGGCAGATGAACCCGCCCAGGTTGCCTTTGAACTTGGTGTAGTCCCACCAGCGGGCGTGGAAAATCTTGAACAGGGCGTATCCGGCAACCAGTTCCACCAGAGTGGCCAGCACCATGGCCACCAGGAACACCACCGGCACATTGCTCTGCCAGGGTCCCAGTACCGCCAGCATGGCCACCATGCCGCAGCCGTAGATGGGGCAGGCCGGGCCGTTGAGGAAGCCGCGGTTGACCAGCTGGCGGGTATTCACCGCCGCAAAGGCCACCTCGGCACACCACCCCATCACCGAATACACAAAAAAGAATGCCACATACTGGGGCAGCGTATACAGGGGCAGCAGCGTCCCCGCCTCCACCGCCGGGTTCATTCTTCTTCCTCCCCGTCTTCTCCGTCCAGACGGCGGGCCAGTTCCTTGGGTTCCACCCAGGTCACGGCGGAATCCGGCCCCTTACGGGCGATGAGTGCCTTGATGGGGACGCCCTGCTCGGTGAACATGCCCTCATGCTCGGTACGCAGGTTCCAGGCAGGCTCGTCGGCATGGAGGTCGTAGGTCTGCCAGGTGATCTCAAAGCCTGCTGCCGGGAAGTAGCTCAGGCTGTCCCGGAACAGGTCGTCGTCATCGGTCTTGAACCAGATCTCCGCGCCCTCGTCCATCAGCGCACGGTACTGCAGCAGCTGCCGGGGATGGGTCAGCCGGTGCTTGTGGCTGCTGGCATTCTTGCTCCAGGGATTGCAGAAGTTGATGTAGATGCGGGCCACCCGGTCCTCGGGAGAAAAAGCACCCGACATCCGCTCGATGTCCAGGGAGGCAATGAGCACGTTGTCCGGCGGCAGCTGCTTTTCCAGGTAAGCCTTTTCCACCTTGCGCTTGGCCAGGATCAGCACCTTGTCGGTGATGTCGATGCCCAGGAAGTTGCGGGTGGGGTCGGAGGGAGCCAGCTGTGCCAGAAAACCGCCCTTGCCGCAGCCCAGTTCCAGGCAGAAAGGCTGTTCCGGGCGGGCAAACAGTTCCCGCCAGTGGCCCGCGTGGGTCAGGGGTTCGTGGACATGGAAATCACAGGCCAGCAGTTCCGGCCGGGCGTAGGGTTTGAAACGCATGCGCATGATGTAAAAACCTCTTTCGTCGTTGTCTTTTCAGGCCTGCCGCAGCAGAAACTGCCGCACGGCGGCAAAGTCTTGGGTGGCCAGGCTGCCCTGGCAGATCTCTCCCCGGCCGCCGCCCCGGCCGTCGAAGGCGGCATTGAGGGCCTGGGCCAGGGTGCGGGCTTCGCCCCCGGGCAGATGCAGTACATAAGAAAGTCCCCGCCCGCCGGGGGCCAGCACGGCGCATAGGGCGCCGGTGCGCCCGGTCACCGCCAGGCAGAGGCGGCGCAGGGTGTCGCCGTCGGCTTCGGGGCAGAAGAACACCGCTGGGCGGCCGGGCTCGGCGCCTTCGGCCCAGGCGGTTCCCAAAGCCTGCTGCATGGCAGCCAGGCGGCCTTTCAGAGCCTCGGCAGATTCGGCGGCCCGGCTCACCGCCTCTTTCAGGCGGCCCGGTCCGGCGCTGAGCAGCACCCCCGCCTCTTCGGCGTCCCGCCAGGTCTCTGCCACCGCCCGCTGGGCCCGCTGTCCGCAGGCCACCGCCAGACGCATACCGCCTTTGTAGTGCTGGGCGCTCAGGATCTTGATAAGTCCCACCTGCCCCGTGGTGCGCAGATGGGTGCCGCAGCAGGCGCACAGATCCGCCCCGCCGGCATCCGCCAGACGTACCGGGCCTTCCAGCTCCTTTTTGCTGCGGTAGGTCAGTCCGGCCAGCTCGTCAGGGTCGGGATACCAGCAGCGCACCGGGGTGTCCGCCCGCACCACCCGGTTGGCCTCCGCTTCCGCTTCCGCCAGCTGGGCATCGGTGAGGGGGATGCTGGTGTCCATGCGCACCGCCGGGTCCCCGATGTGAAAGCCCACATTCTCCGCCCCGAACAGACGGTGCAGCGTGCCGCTGAGGATGTGTTCCCCGGTGTGCTGTTCCATGTGGTCCAGCCGGGGTTCCCAGTCGATTGCCCCTTCCACCTGTGCGCCCACAGCCAGAGGGGCTGCGGTGTGGTGCCAGATCACCCCGTCCCGCACAGAAGTGTGAGTCACTGCCGCACCGCCCAGGATACCGGTGTCGGCGGGCTGACCGCCCCCTTCAGGGTAGAAGGCAGTGCGGTCCAGGGCCACCCGCCACGCCTCCCCTTCCGGCTCACAGGCCAGCACACAGGCGGAAAAACGGCGCAGAAAGGCGTCCTCCTCATACAATTTCACGGTCGGCTGCAAACAGTGTCCCATCCTTTCGTCCCTTGCCCGGACAGGCCGGGTGTCATATGACATTTATTATATCATAAAACCGGGGTAGAAAAAAACAGGCAAATCCGGTATAATGGTGGATATATATGGCCCAACCCGATTTTTTTAGGAGAATCAACATATGAAACGTATCCTCTGTTCGTTCCTGGCACTTGGTTTGCTGGCCGGCTGCACCCCTCTGACCGGCAGCACCGCCACCGCCGAAACGGCCGAGACCGCCCCCGCTCCCACGGCGGCTCCTCAGCAGCTGACCGTCTATTATGAGGCCGGCGCCGGCACCGCCGCGGCCGAAGCCCTGAACCGCTACGCCGAAGCCCAGGGTGTGGAGCTGGAGGTTCTGGTACCCGACTCCGACACCGATCCCGCCCAGGCAGACCTGGTGGTAATGAACGCCGCCCCCGCCGGGGATGATGAAGCCTGGCTGAACATGGGCACCGACAGCCTGCTTTCCACCGCGGCCATCCGGGCCGGTGTGGATGCCGAGACCGCTGTTTCCGCCGTGACCGCCCTGCCTTTGGGCAAGACGCTGTACGGCTACTGGGCAGACAAGCGGGTGCTGGGAGCGCTGTTCCAGACCGAGGACACCGACACCCTGGCGGCCGACCTGACCGCCTCTTCCTGGAGTGAATGGAGCGACCTGGCCGAGACCCTGACCGAATGGCTGGCCGAACCTGCCGAAACCACCGTGACCCTGAACGGCACCGAATACACCCTGCCTGCCGAAAAGCCGGAGGGCGCCGCCGGTCTGAACGCGGTGTTCACCCTTCCGCTGGATACAGCCGCCGCCCATTCGCCTTCCGCGGCGTTCACCGGTGTGCTGCTGGCCGCCGGGGACAGCCGCACCGAGAATGCCCTCACCGGCCCGCTGAACGGACTGTACAGTGCCATGACCCTGGAGCTGAGCAACCGCAGCACCGAGAGTACTCCCGGCCAGAGCGAAGCGGCCGCCGCCCTGCAGGCAGGGGAAGCCCTGTTCTGCCGCAGCAGCCTGGCGGACCTGCTGGTCCACACCGACACCGACCTGCAGGACAATCTGGTCTGCCTGCCCCTGAAATGTGATTTTGTGGAGAGCGACATTGACGCATCCTCCGAATACAACCTCACCGGCCTGATGAACTATCCCATTCTGGCTACCTCCGCCTGGATGGCCATTCCCGCCGGTACCGACGAGGAAGGCGTGAAGGCCGCCGCAGCCGCCATCCTGTGGCTGTACACCAGCGAACCCGGCGAGGAGACCCTCACCGAAACGCTGGGGCTCATCACACCCTGGGGCACCGCCTCCGACGCCAGCGCCGCCTGCCAGATGCAGATCGATCAGGTGGGTGCGGGCATCCTGCCCGAAGTGACCCTGACGCCCGCCGAGGAACAGGCCCTGGGCAGCGCCGGGCAGGCCCTGCTCCTCAACGAGGACGGCACCCTCCGCACCGAGTTCAGCCGCACCGACCGGGACACCTGGCGGGATGCGGTCCTGGCCGCACTGGTCCCCGCCGAGGACGGGGAAGAGTAAGGCATTGGGCAAACAAGCCAACTTTTCACATTTGTACAAAGAATTCTTTGTACAAGGCGGCTGGTGAAAGATTGAACACTTTATGGTAAAATATAAAACACCGAAAAAGTTGCCCGCCGTGTCGGGCCGGATATTTTTTGCGCGTTGGAGCGAAGGAGTGGCAGCAGCATGGAATATACCCGTTCGCAGTTGACCGACCAGATGGAATATTTGCGCCGCCTGTTTGATGAAGTGTTCGTGGTGGATGCGGCCACCAGCCGCCGCCTGGACACCGAGACCATGCAGCCGACGGATACCGTGGAGAATGTGCCTGATCTGGACGAGCGCGGCCGGGCCTGGCGCCCCCTGTACGGCGAGGACAGTGCCTCCATGGCTCAGTACTGGAGCCTGGCGGTGGACCGGCGCCCCTGCGTGCTGGTGGCGGTGTATCGCCTGCCCTCCCAGATGAACGGCGGTCCCCGTGAGGCAGCCGCTCTTTCCCGCATGCTGAACCAGTGCCGCACCGAAATGTGCCGGGACTATGTCACCGGCGTGTACAACCGTGCCTTCCTGGACGCGGAGTTCCGTGACCGGGTGGCCAAAGCCGCTGCGGCGGGCGAGCGTGTCAGCGCCGCTCTGGTGCGGGTGAATGAATACGCCCGCCTGTGCCGTACCGAGAGCGTGGCCGCCGCCGACCGCTGCCTGACCACCGCCGCCGGCATTCTGAGCCTGGCGGTGGGCCCCGAGCAGGAAAACACCCCGCTGATCCGCCTGGAGGACGGCGTGTTCCTGGTGGTGGGTATCGGCACCGATGCCCAGGCTCTGGAATACCGCCTGCGGGAAGCCCTGGACTCCGCCCGGCGCACCTTCTCCATCACCCTGGCCCGCCGCGGCGAATTCACCGCCAAGGTCGCCTCTGCCGACTGGGCGGAGACCGGCAGCTGGGAATGGATGATCAGCCTGGCCGAGCAGCGTCTGGGTTCCTGACCCTGTACTGAATAACAAGCCCCCTGTGTACACATACTAACCGTGCCGCAAAACACACGGTGAACCATGTACACAGGGGGTTTTTGTTATGCCGGACAAAGAAATCAGACAGACCGAACAGATGCAGAACGACAATGAAAGCATGCTGCAGGAAGTGGTGCAGAACACCGAGATGGGCAAGAACACGCTGGAAGAGCTCATGGGCCTGACCCATGACCAGGCCCTCAAGACCGAGATGCTGCGCCAGCGCAACGAATACCGCCGGATGAACCAGCAGGCCCACACCGCTCTGGACGCCATCGGCCGCCCCGCCAAGGGTCAGAGCGCCGCCGCCCGTATGAGCGTGAGCATGGGTATCCGCACCCGCACCATGCTGGACAAATCCACCCGCAACATCGCCACCATGCTGGCAGAGGGCAGCAGCCAGGGCGTGCTGGACTGCAAACGGGCGGAAAGCGATTATCCCCAGGCTTCTCCGGGCGCCCACAAGCTTATGCGGGAACTGTGCGATTTCCAGACCCAGGCCGAAGCCACCTGGCGGGAATTTATCTGAACAGCAAAAAGCCCCGGCCCCGGGAAGCAGTTCCCGGGGCCGGGGTCGTTTTATACGGAAAGAGTCATTCAGGTGCGGTCAGCCTTGGGCGGCACAGCACCGCGCAGGGCAGCCAGCAGGCCGGGCAGCGCCGCAGCCGCCTGGGGCCCGCCGAAGGAGACCATGGAACGCAGCGGCATACCATCCATCATCTGCAGGGCGGCTTCCTCGCTGATGGCATCGCCGCCGTTTTCGCCCATCAGGCCGCCGAAGCGGGTCAGCATGGCCCGCACGATGGGGGCGGTGCGTTCGTCCCGCAGCAGGTCTCCGATGGGGGTGTTCTCGTCCACCGTCAGCGGACGGCGGTGGGCGGTGGTGTAACGCAGGGACAGAACGGTGGGGATGTTGCGGCTGGAATGTCCCAGCAGCACCTTGTATTCACCGGGTTCGGCGTACCAGTCCCCTATCTCCTCATCAAAGTAGCACAGGTCCCGGGCTGTGACGGTGAAGGTGACCGTGGTCTCCTCCCCGGGCTGCAGAGCCACCTTGGCAAAGTGACGCAGCTCCTTGGGCGGACGAGGTACGGAGTTTTCCGGCGGGGCGATATAAAGCTGTACCACCTCGCGGCCAAAGCGGGCGCCGGAATTGCGTACCGTCACCGACACATCCACGCTGCCGTCGTCGGTGAGTTCCTGAGCAGACAGCGCGGCCGCCTTGTACACAAAGCCGGTGTAGGAAAGACCGTGGCCGAAGGGCCAGCGCACCGGCATCTTGCGGGCATCGTACCAGCGGTAGCCCACGAACACGCCCTCCCGGTAATAGGCCACGCGGCCGTTGCCGGGGTAATCCAGATAGCAGGGGGTGTCTTCCAGCCGCAGGGGCCAGGTTTCGGGCAGGCGGCCGCAGGGGTCGGCCTCGCCGTACAGCAGGGCATCGGTGGCGCGGCCCACGCCCTCGCCGCCCAGGTACATGCACAGCACGGCGGAGACTTCTTCCGCCCAGGGGCATTCCACCGGGCTGCCGGTGTGCAGCACCACCACGGTGTTCTTCTGCACCGCCGCCACCCGGGCGATCAGGTTGTTCTGGGCTTCGGGCAGGCGCATATGGCGGCGGTCGTAGCCCTCGCTCTCAAAGCTTTCGGGAAGCCCCGCAAAGATCACGGCGGCATCGGCGGCTTCGGCAGCCTCCACCGCACGCAGGAACTCCGCTTCCTCCCGCTGGTCACGGTCGGCGGGGAACCCTTCCACATACTCCACCGCCCGGCCGCGGGCACGGGCAGCATCCAGCGCGCTCTCCACCTTGTAGGAGTTCACATGGCTGGAACCGCCGCCCTGGTAGCGGGGTTCGGCGGCAAATCCGCCGATGTAGACCACTTTCTGGTCCTGCTTCAGCGGCAGAGAGCCGCGGTTCTGCAGCAGCACGGCGCAGTCGGCAGCCAGAGCGGCCGCCAGGGCATGGTCCCCGGGCAGATCCAGCTCGGCGCCCACGGAGGCGCCCGCCAGGTCGGCGTGGCGCAGCACAATGTTCAGAATACGGGCCACGGCCTTGTCCAGCACCTTTTCATCCAGGGTACCGGCGCGCACCGCCGCCACGATCTTCTGGTCGTTGACACCGCCGCAGCCGGGCATTTCCAGTTCCAGACCGGCTTCCAGGCCGCGCACACGGTCGGCCACCGCGCCCCAGTCAGACATGACAAAACCCTCAAATCCCCATTCCTTGCGCAGAATGTCGGTGAGGAGCATCTTGTTTTCGCTGGCATAGGTTCCGTTGATGCGGTTGTAGCTGCACATCACCGTCCAGGGAGCAGCCTTGCGCACCGCCGTTTCAAAGGCAGGCAGGTAAATCTCCCGCAAGGTGCGTTCCTTCATATTGGAGGAACTGGTCAGACGGCGGTGTTCCTGGTTGTTGGCGGCAAAATGCTTGATGCTGGTGCCCACCCCCTGGCTCTGCACGCCCTCGATGTAGGCGGCGGCCAGTTCCCCGGCCAGGCAGGGGTCCTCGGAATAATATTCAAAGTTGCGGCCGCACAGAGGGCTGCGCTTGATGTTCACCGCAGGGCCCAGCACAACGCCCACGCCCACAGCCCGGGCTTCGGCACCGATGGCCGCGCCCTCCCGCCGGAGCAGGGCGGGGTCAAAGCTGGCAGCCGCCGCACAGCCCGCCGGGAAACAGACGGCGGTGATGCTGTCGTTGACGCCGCCGCCCTCTTTCTGGGTGCGCAGACCGTGGGGGCCGTCGGATACCATCATGGCGGGCACGCCCAGACGGCCCACCGCCTTGGTATGCCAGAAATCCGCGCCGGAACAGAGCCCGGCCTTTTCCTCCAGCGTCATAGACGCCAGAATCTCGGAAATTGCAGGTTGCATAGGATATTTCCTCCTTGAAAAATCAGAGAAAAATGCAGTGGCCGGCCCTCCGGCCGGCTTTTTGTCCATTATACATCACATATGTACATAAAGGATAGATATTTTGTGAAAATTTACAAGATATGTATATTATGTATTCCATTCACATACACATGGCCCCGCATCGGCAACAAAAGTTTCGCAAAAACCTTGTCAAACCCCTTCAAACGTGCTAACATAAAAAACGGTGAAAGAAAACTATATAAAGGAGTGTTAGCCATGTCCATCAAAAATGCCTATCTGGCCAACGTCTACGCGGGCCTTGCCCAGCGCAACGCCGAGCAGAAAGAATTCCTGCAGGCCGTGGATGAAGTTCTCGAATCTCTGGAGCCGGTCATCGAAGCCCGCCCCGAACTGGAAAAGAACGGCCTGATCGAGCGCCTGGTCGAGCCTGAGCGCGTGGTCATGTTCCGCGTGCCCTGGGTGGATGACAACGGCAAGGTGCAGGTGAACCGCGGTTACCGCGTTCAGTTCAACTCTGCCATCGGCCCCTACAAGGGCGGTCTGCGTTTCCATCCCAGCGTGAACCTGTCCATCATCAAGTTCCTGGGCTTCGAGCAGATCTTCAAGAACAGCCTGACCGGCCTGCCCATGGGCGGCGGCAAGGGCGGCAGCGACTTTGACCCCCACGGCAAGAGCGACGCCGAGGTCATGCGTTTCTGCCAGAGCTTCATGACCGAGCTGTTCCGTCACATCGGCCCCGACACCGACGTGCCCGCCGGCGATATCGGCGTGGGCGGCCGCGAAGTGGGCTACATGTTCGGCCAGTACAAGCGTCTGCGCAACGAGTTCACCGGCGTTCTGACCGGCAAGGGCCTGACCTTCGGCGGCAGCCTGGTGCGCACCGAAGCCACCGGCTACGGCCTGTGCTACTTCGCCGACGAGATGCTCAAGGCCAACGGCAAGAGCTTCGACGGCGCCAAGGTGGTCATCTCCGGTTCCGGCAATGTGGCTATCTACGCCAACCAGAAGGCCACCGAGCTGGGCGGCAAGGTCATCGCCATGAGCGACTCCAACGGCTACATCGTGGACGAGAACGGCATTGACTACAAGGTCATCAAGGAGATCAAGGAAGTCAAGCGCGCCCGCATCAAGACCTATCTGGACTATGTGCCCGGCGCCAAGTACGTGGAAGGCAGCCAGGGCATCTGGACTGTCGCCTGCGACATCGCCCTGCCCTGCGCCACCCAGAACGAGCTGCCGCTGGAAGGCGCCAAGGCCCTGGTGGCCAACGGCTGCTACGCTGTGGCCGAAGGCGCCAACATGCCTTCCACCCCGGACGCTGTGGCTTACCTGCAGGCCAACGGCATCCTGTTCGCCCCGGCCAAGGCTTCCAACGCGGGCGGCGTGGCCACCTCCGGCCTGGAGATGAGCCAGAACTCCCTGCGTCTGTCCTGGACCTTCGACGAAGTGGACGAGCGCCTGAAGAACATCATGAAGAACATCTACGCCAACGCTGCCAACGCTGCCGAGACCTACGGCATGAAGGGCAACCTGGTGGCAGGTGCCAACATCGCCGGCTTCACCAAGGTGGCCGACGCCATGCTGATGCAGGGCATCGTCTGATCTGACGAGCACTCCGTAACAAGATAAAAAACCTCCGGTTCCCGAAAAGGAACCGGAGGTTTTTTGTTTGTTGTGTCAGAGGCCGACACCCCTGTGTAAGGAGAATCTTTCCCGCAAGGCATTTAAATCCATTCCTTGCTCACCGGCCCCAGCCGGCGTCCACCGCATCGGAACGGTGGCGTTTTTTCGGTTCCTTTTTGACGCCAAAAAGGAACAACTCAACGGCAGGCAGCCGCTTACCAAGAAATGGCACGGTAAACCACCCCCACCACCGCTGCGCGGCACCTCCCCTTGCACAGGGGAGGCTTTAAGGGAGGGTCTCACCCCTTCTCAATCCCCCGCCCGGCGACAAGGTCCGCCCCGGTGCCCAGCAGGTTTTCGATGATGACCTGCCCGGGCTGCACCGGCGCCTGCACGCAGACTGCATTGGCCTCTTCCATGGCCCGGAACAGCATCCCTTTGGGAATGGCGGTGCTGGTCTTGACCGGCAGGCGGCAATGCACCCCGCCGGTGACCCGTACGGTGGTGGTCAGCACCCGGGTGGGGTTCTTCAGCTCATTTTTGCCGTACTCGGCCCCACGGGGGCAGCTGTTTCCGGTGACGGCATAGCCGTTTTCTTCATCTACCTGCAGGCGGCAGCCTCGGGGGCAGACGATGCAAACCAGTTCTTTCATTGTGCGGCACCCCCTTTGTCCTCTTCAATGGCGATGGTGATGGGCCCGGCAGCCTGCCGCACCAGATCCCCGGGCAGCAGGATGTGCTCCATCTCGCCTGGGGCCAGATGGGCGCGGCGGAACCCGGTGAGGGACTTTCCTTCGCCGTCCCGCACCGCAATGGCGGCGGGGCCGGTGACCCGGTTTACCCGGAAGAATACATCCACCATCTTGCCGACTTCGTCGGCACGGATGGTCTGGGGCACGGTGTAGCTGACGCCATCCCCGTTTTTCAGTTCCACGGTACGGGCGTTTTCCTCGGCCCGCTTGCCCTGCACATAGGCAGCCGCCGCGGCACCGGCGCGTTCACTCTCGGCGGAAACATAATCCACCAGGTCATGCACATGGACCACGTTGCCGCAGGCAAAGATGCCGGGGATGCTGGTTTCCATATTCTCGTACACCCGGGCGCCGTTGGTGCGGCGGTCCATGTCCGCCCCGGCGGCACGGGTCAGCTCATTTTCGGGTATCAGACCCACGCTGAGCAGCACGGTGTCGCAGTCAAAGACCATCTCGGTGCCGGGGATGGGACGGCGGTCGGGGCCAACCTTGCTCACCGTGACCTGTTCCACACGGTCGTGGCCCTTGATGTCGGTGATGGTATGGCTGAGATACAGCGGAATGTCGAAGTCCTCCAGGCACTGGACGATGTTGCGCATGAGTCCCCCGGAATAGGGCATCAGCTCTACACAGGCCAGCACCTTGGCCCCTTCCAGGGTCATGCGCCGGGCCATGATGAGCCCGATGTCGCCGGAACCCAGGATGAGCACCCGGCGGCCTACCATATAGCCTTCGATGTTCAGATACCGCTGGGCCGCGCCCGCGGTGAAGATGCCGGAAGGCCGTTCGCCGGGGATGGAGATAGCCCCCCGGGTGCGTTCCCGGCAGCCCATGGCCAGCACCACGGCCTGGGTCTCCAGCACCTGATAGCCTTCCTTGGCGCTGACGGCATGCACCTGATGGGGCGCGCCCTTCTCGCCGGGAACGATCTGCAGCACCATGGTGTCCAGGCGGGTCTCCACCCCGGTATCCGCCAGCATTTCAATGAAACGCCCGGCGTATTCGGGGCCGGTGAGTTCCTCCCGGAAGCGCTGCAGCCCGAACCCGCTGTGGATGCACTGGTTCAGGATGCCCCCCAGTTCGGAGTCCCGTTCCAGGATCAGGATGCGGCGCAGGCCTTTTTCCCATGCCTGGCAGGCCGCCGCCAGACCGGCAGGGCCGCCGCCGACGACGATAAGTTCATAGAGTTTTTCCATGGTCAGTGGGCCTCCTTTCCGGTCTTGGTCTCACAGGCCAGCACCCAGGTGCCGTCCTGATCCATGAGCACGTCGGTCATGGGCACGCCCAGTTCCCGGGCGATGATCTCCTGCACGCGGGGCCCGCAGAAGCCGCCCTGGCACCGGCCCATGCCCGCATTGCACCGGCGCTTGATGCCGTTGATGCTGCAGGCGGGCACCGGGCTGTGCAGCGCCGCTACGATCTCCCCTTCGGTGACCGTCTCGCACCGGCAGATGACCCTGCCGAAACGGGGGTCTTTCTGGATGAGTTCCGCCCGCTGTTCCGGGTTCAGTTCCCGGAAGCGTGGCACGGCGGGACGGCGGGGGTCAAAGTCGGGCTTTTCTTCCATTGTCAGACCTGCTTTTTCCAGCAGTTCGGCGGCGTAGTCGGCGATGGCCGGGGCGCTGCTCAGACCCGGAGAGCAGATGCCCGCCAGGTCCAGCCAATGGGGATGGGCCTCACTCGCCTCAATGACGAAATCTCCCCGCCCTGTGTTGGCGCGGATGCCGCTGAAGTTGCGGATGTTCTGCCGCAGGTCCAGCCCCGGCACGCTCTGCATGGCACGGCGGCGGACAAAGTCCAGCGCGTCGGCGGTGGTGCCCAGGTCCCGGCGGTCCTCCACCGGTTCGGCGTTGGGCCCGGCCAGCAGGTTGCCGTGGACAGTGGGGGCCACCAGCACGCCCTTGCCCTCGGGGCCGGGGCACTGGAAGATGACCCGGCTCACCCGCTTGCCTTCGGTCTTGTCCAGCAGGTAATATTCCCCGCGGCTGGGTTTGGTCTCAAAGTCCGGGGTCTCCAGCAGGGCGCGGACCTTGTCGGCGTCCACACCCGCCGCGTTGATGACATACCGGGCGGTGAACTCGCCCTTGGGGGTGGTGAGCACAAAGACGCCGTTTTCTTCCCGCACAGCGGTGACGGGGCAGCTGCGGTGCAGTTCCACCCCGTTGGTGACGGCGTTTTCGATGAGCGCCAGGGCCAGGCCCCAGGGGTCCACGATACCTGCGGAGGGTGCCAGCAGCGCCCCCGTCACCTCAGCGGACAGATCGGGTTCCAGCTGCCGGGCTTCCTCACCGGAAAGCAGCTGCAGACCGGGCACCCCGTTGGCGGTGCCGCGGCGGTAAAGTTCTTCCAGCTTGGGCTGCTGGTCGGGGCTGAAAGCCAGCACCAGGGAGCCGGTGCGTTTGAAAGGCACATCCAGCTCCTCGCACAAGTCGCCCATCTGGCGGTTGCCTTCCACATTCAGCCGGGCCATGAGGGTGCCTGGTTCGGGGTCATACCCGGCATGAATGATGGCGCTGTTGGCCTTGGTGGTGCCGTTGGCCACATCGTTCTGGGCTTCCAGCACCGCCGCCTTCAGCCTGCACCGGGCCAGACGGCGGGCCGCTGCCGCACCGATCACGCCGCAGCCAATGATGATGACGTCATACATATATAAGCCTCCCGTTTTTGCTTACAAAAAAAGAGCAAAGCAAACACCGCGCCCCTGGGCCGGTATCTGCTTTACTCTGATCACAAGCAGTCTCCTGGATGTTTTTACTGTATCACCCGCCGCCGGGGTGTGTCAAGGGCGGCGGCGGCGAATTGGCAGTTCCTTACAAAAGGGCGCCCCTTCTTTTTGGCAGAACAGCCATTTTTATGGCGACCGCTTTACTTTTTCCGGCAAACCTGCCATAATGAATTTGTTCACAGAGTAGGGAGTGGGACGGACGAAGGTACGTCCCGCTTTTTTATTGGACCGCCCCTTTGGGACGGGAGGGAGTTTTGCATGGATACCCTGGAAGAAAAACGCGGCCGGCTGCTGGACTGCCCGGTGATTGCCGCCGTGAAAGACGAAGCCGGGCTGGAACAGGCACTGCATAGTGAGTGCGAGGTGGTGTTCCTCCTGTTCGGCACCATCGTGAGTGTGTCGTCGCTGGTGGAAAAGGTCCGCCGCTGCGGCAAACTGGCCATTGTACATATCGATCTGGTGGAGGGTCTGGCCTCCCGGGAAGTGGCGGTGGACGCTTTGCAAAGCCTGTGCAGCCCGGACGGCATCATTTCCACCCGGCCCGCCCTCATCCGCCGGGCCCGGCATCTGGGCCTTTTGACGGTACAGCGGGCGTTCATTCTGGATTCTTTGTCCCTGGACAACCTGCCTGCCCAGCTGAATGTGGGCAAACCGGATTTTATCGAGATTTTGCCCGGCATCATGCCCCGGGTCATCGGAGAACTGGCACAAAAGACCCTCACCCCCATCATTGCAGGGGGGCTGGTCAAGTATAAAGACGAAGTCATGGCCGCCATCCGCGCCGGCGCGGCGGCGGTCTCCACCTCCAGCCCTTCGGTCTGGGAGATGTAACAGAAAAAACGGGAGGACCCGCCATGAAAAACTATGTGATCGCCCTGGACCAGGGTACCACCAGCAGCCGCTGCATCCTGTTTGACCGGAACCAGAACATTGTGGAACTGGCCCAGAAGGAATTCACCCAGCATTATCCCCATCCCGGCTGGGTGGAACATGACCCCATGGAGATCTATTCCAGCCAGTACGGCGTTCTGATGGAAGTGCTGGCCAAGAGCGGGGTGGATGTACACCAGATCGCAGGCATCGGCATCACCAACCAGCGGGAGACCGCCATCCTCTGGGACAAAGAAACCGGCCGCCCGGTGTACAACGCCATCGTGTGGCAGTGCCGCCGCACCGCCGCCCTGTGCGAGGAGCTGAAGCAGGACGCCGCCTTCACCGACTATGTGCGGGAGCGTACCGGTCTGCTCATCGACGCCTATTTTTCCGCCACCAAGATCAAATGGATCCTGGACAACGTTCCCGGCGCCCGGCAGCAGGCCGAGGAAGGCAGGCTGCTCTTCGGCACGGTGGACACCTGGCTGATCTGGAAGCTCACCAATGGCGCGGCCCATGTGACCGACTACACCAACGCCAGCCGCACCATGCTTTTCGACATCGAAAACCTCTGCTGGGACAAGACCATCTGTGACCGGCTGGGTATCCCCATGAACATGCTGCCCAAAGTCTGCTCCTGCAGCGAGGTCTACGGCCATGTGAACATCCAGGGGGTGGAGGTCCCCATTGCGGGCATTGCGGGGGATCAGCAGGCCGCCCTCTTCGGCCAGACCTGCTTTGAGGCGGGGGAAGCCAAGAACACCTACGGCACCGGCTGCTTCCTGTTGATGAACACCGGCGAGACTTTGCGCCGCAGCGAAAACGGCCTGATCACCACCATCGCTTCGGGGGTGAACGGCCGCATCCAGTACGCCCTGGAAGGCAGCGTCTTTGTGGGCGGCGCGGTGGTGCAGTGGCTGCGTGATGAGCTGCATCTCATCACCGAAGCTTCGGACACCGAATATTTTGCCAAAAAGGTCCCGGACAGCGCCGGGGTGTATCTGGTGCCGGCCTTCACCGGCCTGGGCGCTCCCTACTGGGACATGTATGCCCGGGGTGCCCTGGTGGGGCTGACCCGGGGTGCCGGGCGCAACCACATCATCCGCGCCGCGCTGGAATCCATCGCCTACCAGACCGCCGACGTGCTCCAGGCTATGGAGAAGGACGCCGGGCTGCCCCTGCGGGAACTGCGGGTAGACGGCGGGGCTTCGGCCAACAACTTCCTGATGCAGTTCCAGTCGGACATCATCGGCCGTACCCTGCGCCGCCCCATGATCCGGGAGACCACCGCCCTGGGCGCTGCCTATCTGGCAGGCCTTGCCACCGGCGTGTGGCGGGACCTGGACGACATCCGCAGCCAGTGGACCCTGGACCGGCTGTATGAACCCGAAATGAGCGAAGCCGACCGCACCCGCCTGTATGCCGGATGGCACAAGGCGGTGGAGCGCGCCCGGGGCTGGGCCGAGGACTGAATCTTTCCACAAAAAGCCTGTCGATTGTGGAAAGCACTGCCAGCAGGCCGGATTTTCTCTTTAAAACACCATTCTGCCGACTTTTTCCGCCGCCTTTTGCCGGGCGGCGGATTTTTTTGCCTTTTTTCTCCCGGTCACCCGCAAAAGCTATTGACAACAAGAACAGACGGGTGTATGATGCATATATATGAACAACTGCTCATATGAAAGGATGACAGACAATGGCCAACGAACTGCCCCGCCCCGACGCTCTGCCGGTGTGCGACCCCGGCTGCTGCGGCGACCCCGAAGCCCTGGCCCGGGTATGCGCCGGTCTGCCGGATGACGAAGTGCTGTACGACCTGGCGGAACTGTTCCGGGTGTTCGGCGACACCACCCGCATCAAGATCCTCTATGCCCTGTTTGAAAGCGAGCTCTGCGTGGGCGACATCGCCCAGGCGGTGGGGCTTTCCCAGAGTGCGGTGAGCCATCAGCTGCGGGTGCTGAAAGCCAGCAAACTGGTCAAGTTCCGCCGGGACGGCAAGACAGTGTTTTACAGCCTGGACGACGACCATGTACGCAGCATGATCGCCCTGGGCATGGAACACGTGGAAGAATGAGCCCCATTTTATACTGAAAAGGAGAATATACCATGCAGAAGAAATTCAACATTGAAGTGGACTGCGCCAACTGCGCCGCCAAGATTGAAACCGCCGTGAAGGCCCTGCCCGGCGTGCAGAACGCCAGCGTGAGCTTTATGGCCCAGAAGATGCTGCTGGAAGCGGAGGACAGCCAGTTTGACGCTATCCTGAAGCAGGCTGTGAAGGCCGCCAAGAAGATCGAACCGGATTTCGAGATCGAACTGTAAGAGAGCCGCGCGCTCAGCCGCGGCGGGAGGGATTCGTCATGACCAAGAAACAGAAAAAGACGCTGCGGCGTATTCTTATTGCGGCAGCGCTGTACATTGCCGCAGCGGTGCTTTGCGCCGTGTTCCCGGCAGTGCCCTGGCCCGCCCAGGCGGCGCTGTACCTGATTCCCTATTTCGTCATCGGGTACGACGTGCTGCGCAAGGCCGTGATGGGCATTGTCCATGGCGAAGTCTTTGACGAAAACTTCCTCATGGCCATCGCCACGGTGGGCGCCATGCTGCTGGGCGAATACGGTGAAGGCGTGGCGGTCATGCTCTTCTACCAGGTGGGCGAGCTGTTCCAGAGCTACGCCGTGGGCAAAAGCCGCCGCAGTATTGCGGGGCTGATGGACATTCGCCCCGACAGCGCCAACCTGGAAGAAGCTGACGGCAGCCTGCGCACCGTGGACCCGGAAGAAGTGGCCGTGGGCGCCGTCATCGTGGTGCGCCCCGGGGAGAAGATTCCCCTGGACGGCGTGGTACTGGAAGGCGAAAGCACCCTGAACACCGCCGCCCTCACCGGCGAGAGCCGCCCCCGCTCCGCCCGGCCGGGTGAAGCGGTCATCAGCGGCAGCGTGAACGGGGACGGCGTGCTGCGGGTGCAGGTGACCAAGGCCTATGGCCAGTCCACCGTGGCCCGAATCCTGGACCTGGTGGAAAATTCCAGCCTGAAAAAAGCCAAAGCCGAAAACTTCATCACCAAGTTTGCCCGGTATTACACCCCCGCCGTCTGCTTTGCGGCCCTGGCCCTGGCGGTCCTGCCGCCCCTGGTGCTGGGCGGCGGCTGGGCCATGTGGGTGGAGCGGGCGCTGACCTTCCTGGTCATCTCCTGCCCCTGCGCCCTGGTCATCAGCATCCCCCTCACCTTCTTCGGCGGCATCGGCGGGGCGTCCCGCTGCGGCATCCTGGTCAAGGGCGGCAACTATCTGGAAGCCCTGGCCCACACCGGCACGGTGGTCTTTGACAAGACCGGCACCCTGACCAAGGGTGTGTTCCGGGTGAGCCGTGTGTCCCCCGCCCCCGGCCATACCGAGGCGGAAGTGCTGGAACTGGCCGCCCTTGCGGAAAGCTATTCCAGCCATCCCATCAGCAAGAGCCTGCGGGAAGCCTGCCCTGCTCCCGCCGGTCGGGCGGAAAACGCCCAGGAGATCGCCGGGCAGGGCGTGGCCGCCCAGGTGGACGGCGCCCTGGTACTGGCGGGCAACGCCAAGCTGATGCAGGCCCGTTCCATCGGCTTTGTGCCCGACGACGGCGTGGGCACGGTGGTCTATGTAGCCCGGGAAGGCACGTTCTGCGGTTCCATCCTCATTGCGGATGAACTGAAAGAGAACGCCGCCCGGGCGGTGGAAGCCCTGCGCCGCCAGGGGGTGCGCACCGTCATGCTCACCGGCGACAGCGAAGCCGTGGCCGCCGGTGTGGCGGACCAGCTGGGCATCGACGACCACCATGCCGGGCTGCTGCCCGACGACAAGGTCCGCCGGGTGGAGGAACTGCTGGCGGACAAGAGCCGGGGCAACCTGGCCTTTGCCGGGGACGGCATCAACGACGCTCCGGTGCTAATGCGGGCGGACATCGGCATTGCCATGGGCGCTCTGGGCAGCGACGCCGCCATCGAAGCCGCCGACGTGGTACTGATGGACGACGACCCCGCCAAAATCGCCCTGGCCATGCGCATTGCCCGGCGCTGCATGGGCATTGTGTACCAGAACATCGTGTTTGCCCTGGGCGTCAAGATCCTGTTCCTGCTGCTGGGCGCGGTGGGTATTGCCAACATGTGGTGGGCGGTGTTTGCCGATGTGGGCGTGATGGTGCTGGCGGTGCTCAACGCCACCCGGATGCTCTCCACCCGGGCTTATCGCCTGTAACTTTCTTTTTTCTGAATCCCAAAAACGCCCCCGGACCGCCGGTCCGGAGGCGTTTTTTGCTGTGATCACGGCATCATGGATTCAGGGTCCAGGTAGGCACCGCCCTCGTCCAGGCACTCCAGATGCAGATGCGTCCGGCCGTTCTCGCTGGGGATGGACCCCAGGATCCCCAGTACCTGGCCCCGGGTCACCGTGTCCCCTTCCTTGACCTGAGCCTTGTCCAGGCCGCAGTACCGCCAGACGCTGCCGTCACCGGACTTCACCACGGCCACGGTGCCCCACAGGGGGTCGGTGTCAACGCTGAGCACCGTGCCCAGCGCCACCGCATGGACTTCGTCTCCCGTTTCGGCGGCATAGTCGGCGCCGTTGTGGGTGCGCCAGTCGCCCAGGGTCTCATTGTACACCAGCTCGCTTCCGCTGAATCCCTGGATGGGCTCAGAATCCGCCGGCGATGTGGACAACACGGCCGACGATGCCGCAGACGTGCCAGAGTCGGCTCCATCTGCGGAGGCTTCGCCAGAAGGCTGCTGCGACGAAGAGGACGCAGAGGATTCGGAGGGCTGTGCAGAGGGCTGCGATGTAGGCGCAGGCGTCTGTACAGGCACATCCTCGGCGGGATTGGTAACGATGGTATCCGGCTGGTTCCATGCGGCATCCTCCTCCAGGGCTTTCTTGCGGGATTCGGTCAGGTCGGCCACGTTGCGCACCACGCTGCGGATGGCCAGAACCCCCGTGACGGTGGCCACCAGCAACAGGGCCAGACAGACCAGGTATAATCCTCTTTGTTTGAAAAATGCTTTGAAGCTGTTCATCTTCCCCCGTCCTTTGCTGCGAAATATTGGCGGGCGGCGCCCGCGGTTTGGTTTACGTTTAGTGTGGCACACAGATGAAGGGTTTATACAGCAAAGCGCCGCGGACAGGCAAAAGTTTTGTCTGTCCGCGGCGCTGCCGTCTTTTCTGTAATTTCTATGTCCGGCTCAGCTTTCGGCCGGGAACACGTCCTCCTGCCCCAGATTGAAGTAGTCCGGCAGCAGCAGGAAGTTGCCGTCGCTGCCCGGCAGCCGCTCAAAATGGGCTTCGGGGTCCACGGCAGTCCATTCGTCGATGGCACGGGAAGGCCGCCCCGGCTCCCGCCGGATGTTGATATGACTGCGGGGCTCCTCAAAATAGCTGAACAGCAGGTCCTCATGCAGGGAGATGAACTGGTACTTGTCCCCTTCCAGAAGCCCTTCCTGCACGATGGCAAAATGGTGGTAGCAATATTCAAACATGGTCTCATGTTTCAGCAGCGCGATCCGGCCGCGGCGCCGCTGGGGGCGGCGGGGACGGCGCCAGTCGGCCTCCCCCCGGGGCACACAGTGCCAGTAGATGGGGTACATGGCCGCCCAGGGGCTGGTTTCTTCTTTCTGGGGCCAGAGTGCCAGCAGCGGTTCCAGCGGTGCCATGAATTTTTCGGGGCCGCAGGGCTCACCCAGCGCCTCATAGTACAAAAACAGCTGCCGTCCGTAATAATACAGGGCCGCGGTCATCAGGGAGCCTTCCCGGATGGCCTTCCGGGCATTTTCGGCGCAGGCGGCCAGGGCGGCCTGCTGTTCGGCTTCGGTACCGCCGTCCAGGCGGCCCCGCCACTCAAAACGGTACACCGGGCGGTCGGTTTCAGGGGATTGGTTCATTCCTTCACTTCCTCCATTTCCACCCGGGCGTCGGGGCAGTTTTCCAGGCTGGTCAGCTGTCCGCACCACTGGTTTTTGCCCCGGGCGCGGAAGCGGCAGTCCTTCACCCGCAGCCCCCGCACGCTGCGGGCATACAGGGCGGGGATCTCATGCTCATACAGATGCCGGGCGGAGGGCTGTTCGTCAAACAGACCGCCGGGCTGGGTGCCCTGCTGTTCCATGGTCAGGTCCAGGGCTTCCAGCTGGATATCCTCCACCGGGCAGTATTCCTCCCCGGCGATAAAGACGCAGCTTTCCCCCGTCAGGGTCAGGTGATCGATGCCGATGTGGCGGATGATGCCGGGGAAATTGTCCCGCCCGGCGCGGCGGGTGGCATTGATGAACACCGGCTCGCCCTTGCCCCACCAGCCGGGCGCGCCCGGCACGGCATAGCGGTCGGCGTAGCGGCGCACCGCACCGGTGAGGTGATGGATGCGGATATTTTCCACCGTGCCGCCGTCCCGCACCCAGATGCCCACTGCCCGGGAGCAGTTATCCACCACGCAGTCGCCGAAGGTGATGTTCTGGATATTGCCCCAGGTCTCGGTGCCGATCTTGAGGGCGGAATCCCGGGAATGCAGCACACAGTTGGTGATGGTGATGTTGCGGCTGGGTCCGTAGCGGCGGGTCATGGGGCCGGTGGCCTTGACCACGATGGCGTCATCGCCGGTATGTACAATACAGCCGCTGATGACCACATCCTGGCAGCAATCGGGGTCGATGCCGTCGTTGTTGGCGCCCCGGTCGTCGTTGAGGATGCGGATGTCCCGGATGCGCACCCGCTTGCAGCCCGCCATGTGCAGAGTCCAGAAGGCGGCGTCTTTCAGCGTGACATCGCATACGGTGAAATCGGTGATGTTTTCAAAGAGCATCATGCGGGGGCGGAACTCGGCCACCGCCTTGGGACATTCATGAAAACCGTTGTCCTCGTTGCGGTCAAAAAAGACCTTGTCCCCCTGGCCGTCGATGGTACCGGGGCCGGAGATGGTCACATTGTGTTCCCCGCAGGCACCCAGGAAAAAGCCCCCGTTCCAGCCGTCCATATCGTCGTCTGCATCGGCGCTGCGGAATGGACGAATGTCTTCCGGCCGCAGGCTGGACAGCAGCACTGCCCCGCTTTGCAGGTGCAGCTCCACATTGGATTTGAGCATGACGCTGCCGCTGAGGAACCGTCCCGCCGGAATCACCACCCGGCCGCCGCCGGCGGCACTGGCGGCATCCACCGCGGCCTGGATGGCGGCGGCGTTGTTGGTAACGCCGTCGGGCCGGGCACCGTATTCCAGAATGTTCAAGTCTCGCATGACAAAACCTCCCTAATCTACGTCAAAAACACGGCGCTCACACCTTGGGCGGGGTGAGCCAGCCGCTGTATTTCAAGATGGATGTTTTGGGGTTGTTGCCGGCGGTGGCCCGCCAACGGCTGGGACTGGTGCCCATCTCGGCCTGAAAGTGCCGGTTGAAGCTGGACAGGGACAAAAAGCCCACCTGGCTGGAGATGGAAAGGATGGACGCATCGCTCATGCGCATAAGGGAACAGGCTTTCAGGATACGGGTGCGGTTCAGGTGTTCCAGGGGCCCCACGTTCATCAGTTCCTTGAAGATCTTGCGGAAATGGGACTGGCTCATTCCGCAAAGTTCCGCCAGTGTTTCGATGGGAAAGTCCTCCATGTAATGCTCATTGACATATTCCAGCGCCGGTGCCACCGGGATGGTGCCCGCCATGTTGGCGTTGCCTTCCCGGGCGTTGATCCGCATCAGCTCGATGAGCAGCGACAAGATCAGCCCCCGCACGCTCACCTGATAGTTCATCTGTTTTTCTTCCATCTCCCGCAGAATGGCCCGGACCAGTTCCTGGATATGGGGATGCTCCTCGGGGGAAAGGATGTAGTAATGCCCTTGCAGGACCTGCTGCAGCTGCCCCGTATTGGGGATGGCTTCCGGCGGGAAGAAGGGCCGCTCCAGTTCCATGGGGTCCAGATGGAGATAGCTCCATTTGCTGGCAGTTCCGGGGTCGGACCAGGTGGTGTGCAGCACATCCCCGGCAATGACGGTCACATCCCCGGCATGGAAGGCCCGCTCTTCTCCCTGGAAGGCCAGAATCCCGCCGTCGCTCTCGCACAGGCCGATTTCCAGGCAGTTGTGGAAGTGCAGCACCCCCGCCGGAACATCGGAGATCCGCCAGTGTTCCCCCGTCAGGATCTGGATAGGAAAGTGGGGCGGCAATTCATAGTTACGGTATTCAATGACGGTTTTGGGCTGCCGTGGCATGGCTGCACCTCCTTGAATGCGGCATTATGCAGTATATTCAACTTGGATGGCCTCATTATACAGCCCAATTTGCCAAAATGCCACCCCATTTTATCAAAAACGGTGATTTATGTGTAAAAGACACAAAGAATCTCTTTCTCATTGTGCGGAATCTCTAAAAAACGAGAATTTGTTATCCAAAATATATACATTTGATGCAACTGTATGGATTTTCCAGTTTTATTACAAAAAAATAAATAAGCGAAATTGCATAGTTTTTGGCGAAAAAAGCTAAGACGGCGCGCTTGTGATTGTGCATAATAAATTCAAACAAGCCGAGCGTTTTGTGGGCAGTTTGACCCGCGCAAACAAAAGACAGGAGGAAACAAGATGCCATTTGCCAAGAAGGAGGCAGTGGAACAGCTTCCGCTGCAAAAGAAGGGCGCGCTGTTTTATCTGAAGCGCGACTGGCAGCTCTACGCACTGATGCTGCTGCCCATGCTCTTCATCATTGTGTTCAAATATCTGGCTTACACCGGCCTGTCGGTGGCCTTCCTTGACTACAAGGTTGCCAAAGGCTATGCAGACAGCGACTTCGTGGGTCTGGAAACCTTCCAGAAGGTCTTTGGCCACCGCGATTTCGGCAAAGCGGTGTTCAACACCCTGCTGCTGAACATTCTGGACCTGGTGTTCAGCTTCCCCATGCCGATCATCCTGGCGCTGCTGCTCAATGAGATCCGTGTCAAGTGGTTCAAGCGCACGGCCCAGACGCTGCTGTACCTGCCCCACTTCCTGTCCTGGGTCGTTATCGGCGCCACCGCCTACCAGATGTTCACCGTGGGCACCGGCATTATCAACGTGCTGATCACAAACGCCGGCGGCGCCGACATTCCCTTCCTGCAGGAGGACGGATGGTGGCTCTTTACTTACGTGGTCATCGGCGTATGGCAGACCATGGGCTGGGGCACCATCATCTACCTGGCCGCCATCACCAACGTCAACGCCGAACTGTATGAAGCCGCCAAGGTGGACGGCGCCAACCGCTGGCAGCAGTGCCTGCACGTTACCCTGCCCTGCATCCGCTCCACCATCGTGGTCATGCTGATCATGCAGCTGGGCAAACTGATGGGCGGCAGCTTCGAACGTGTTCTGGCTTTGTCCAACGCCAAAGCCACCGAGTTCACCACCACCATCCCGGTTCTGGTTTACCGCTGGTTCCAGTCCAACAAGTTCAGCGAATCCACCGCCCTGGGCCTGTTCCAGTCGGTGATCGGCCTGGTCCTGGTTCTGGTTTCCGATAAGGTGGCCAAGAAGCTGGGCGAAAACGGTCTGCTGTGAGAAAGGAGGTCAATTCCATGAACGCATCCACGCAAGAGATCCTGCCGGCGCGCAAGAAAGCCTGGACCAAAAACCGCGTGCTCAACCTCATCGCAGACATTGTGTGCTTCGCCATCGTGGCGATCGCCTCCCTGAGCTGCATCCTTCCTTTCATCAACATCCTGGCCAAGTCCCTGAGCGACAACGCCTATGTGGCGGCCCACCGTGTGGTGCTCTGGCCCATGAGTGATACCGGCATCAATC
>CAJMLV010000019.1 GCA_905214345.1 uncultured bacterium | reverse complement strand
GCCCTCGCACGTTACAGACGCTTCGGGATAACGGCACGCTGGCTTATTCACAGAGAGCTTGGCACCCACGGCCCCTACATCTGCCCGCTGGCTGTAACTGAGCAGTTCCCGCAGGAAATCGTGGGAAAGCACTTCAATATCGTTGTTCAGCAGCAGCAGGTGTTCGCCCTTGGCCTGTGCGGCGCCAAAGTTATTGATGGCGGAGAAGTTGAAGGGCCCCTGATACCGCACCACCCGGCAGTTTTTGTAGCGGTCGGGCAGAGTCTTGTAGTATTCCTCGGTGGCGGGGTCGGTGGAGTTGTTCTCGATGACCAGCACCTCGAAATTGTCATATCCGGCGTTCTTGTACAGGCTGGACAGGCAGCGCTCCAGGTCGTCGGTGTGGTCCTTGTTGGGGACGAGCACCGACACCAGCGGGTTGCCGGTGAGCTCATACCGCACCTGGAAAGCTCCCGGCGCATCGGGCAGAATCTCCGCCTTACCGGGCAGATTCAATCGCTTCAGCTGGGCGTCGATGGCCCGCACACCGGCTTCCAGGGCGTAGGGCTTGGCTTCCATGCCTGCGGCGGTGGACCCGGCATGGCCGCGCCAGATGTACAGCACCTTCTTGATGTGCTCGATGCGGGCCGCTTTCTCGGTCAGGCGCAGCAGCAGGTCGTGGTCCTGGGCGCCGTCGAATTCCTTGTACTCGGCGGCGCCGGCGGCGTCCAGCAGCGGGCGGGAAAACACAGCCAGATGGGTGATGAAGTTGCACCCGCGCAGGTAGTCAGGAGCGAAGTCCGGTTTGAAGTGGTAGCCGCCCAGCTGTTTCAGGTCGGCGGAAAGAACGATCTCATCGCTGTACACCAAATCAGCGCCGGTGTTTTGGATGGTCTGCACACATTCAAAGAGGGCGTTGGGGTACAGCAGGTCATCGTGGTCCAGCAGGGCCAGATACTCCCCTGTGGCGGCGGCAAAGCCCGCCGTGGTGTTGGCGGCGATACCGCCGTTTTCCACCTTGCGGTACACAATGCGGCTGTCCTTGGCGGCCAGCTGCTGCCCCAGACGGGCTGTCAGCGGGCGGGCTTCATCCGAGGCATCCACCAGCACCAGCTGCCAGTTGGCATAGGTCTGGCGCTGCACACTCTTGACCATCTGGCGGAAGAAATTTTCCGGCGTGTTGTACACCGGAACCACAACGCTGACCAGCGGCCCCTGCAGGTTGGCGGCCCGCTGGGCTTTCAGTTCCCGGCGCAGAGGGATATCCGCCCGGTGCCGCCAGGAATCATGATGGAAGGCCAGCCCCACCCGGAAAGTCACATCCCGCCAGAGCTGTTCCGCCCCCTGTTCCCGCAGGGTGGCGGCGCTGCGCCGGGCCAGGTCCCGCAGGTGAGCGGGATTCAGCAGACGACGGGCCATCCCCCCTACACTGTCCTGGGCGGCTACGTCGGCGGGGCGGTTTTCGGTTTCTTTGGCCATACTGACCCTCCAGAAGGGACAGAATCAGGCGCGGTCGGCCTTCATACTGTCCTTTTTCTCAAAATGTTTGTACTCGGCGGTGACTTCGGCGGTGGGGCCGTTGCGGCGCAGATGGCCGTGGTCCAGCCAGGCCACCTTGTTGCACATGCGCTCGATCTGCTCGATGGAATGGCTGACCAGAATGACGGTGGTGCCGCCGCTCATAAGTTCCGCCATCCGCTTTTCGCATTTCTGCTGGAACAAAAAGTCACCCACCGACAGAATTTCGTCGGCGATGAGGATGTCCGGCTTGGTCATGGTGGCCACCGCAAAAGCCAGGCGGGCCACCATGCCGGAGGAATAGTTTTTCAGGGGCACGTCCAGGAATTCCCGCAGTTCGCTGAATTCCACAATGTCCTCAAACTTGCTGTCGATGTACTTGGGGGTATAGCCCAGCACGGTGCCGTTGAGGTAGATGTTTTCCCGGGCGGTGAGGTCCATGTCAAAACCGGCCCCCAGCTCGATGAGGGGCGCGATAGTGCCCCTCACCGTCACCTTGCCGGCGCTGGGCTTGTACACGCCGGAGATGATCTTGAGCAGGGTGGATTTGCCGCTGCCGTTCAGGCCAATGAGGCCGTAGAAGTCCCCGGGCATGATGTCCAGGCTCACGTCGGACAGGGCAAAGAACTCGTCAAACCGGACGCCGCCATGGAGCAGGGCCACAAAGTATTCTTTCAGACTCTCGTGCTTTTCCTTGGCCAGGTTGAAGCGCATGGAGACATGCTCCACCGAGATGATGGGCTGTTGCTGATTCATCTTCCCGGCCCCCTTTACATGTACAGGACAAACTTGTCCTGGTTTTTCTTGAATACCACCACGCCGATGGTCATGCTGACCGCGGCGCAGAGGAAGCAGACCACCACCATGCTCATGGACAACCCTTCGCCCCACAGCACACAGCTGCGGAAAGAAGTGATGTACCAGTACATGGGGTTGATATGGATGAGCTGCTGCATGATGCCCGAAAGGGCTTCGGGGTCATAGAAGATAGCGCTGGCGTAGACCAGCAGAGTGCAGAACACTTCCCAGATATGCATGATGTCCCGCACAAAGACATACAGCGCCGACAGCAGCAAACCGATGCCCAGGCTGAAGAAGAACAGCATGACGAGGGGATACAGGGCCATCCAGGCAGTGGAGAAGGTCACGGGGGTCCAGGTGATGACAAAGACGATGACCAGCGCGATGAAGCTGAAGGCACAATTGACCATGGCGAAACAGATCTTTTCCATGGGGAAGATGTATTTCGGGATATAAACCTTGCGCAGCAGCGGGGCGTTTTTCAGCACGCTTTCCATGGCCATGCTGGTGGATTCCCGGAAGAAGTTGAACAGCAGCTGGCCAATGATCAGGAAGCCCGCAAAGTTGGGGATGCCTTCCCCGCGCAGGCCTTTCATGATGGAGTCGAACACCAGGAACATGACCAGGCAGGTCAGCAGCGGGTTGAGGATGCTCCAGGCAACGCCCAGCACACTGCGGCGGTACTTCAGCTTGAAGTCCCGGGTAATGAGGTTCTGCAGCAGATAACGGTACTTCCAGAAGCCCGCCAATGAATTTTTGATGCTTTGCACGTCGGCGCCCTACCTTATGTTTCAGTATTTCTCGAAGTATTCAAACTTCTGCTGGGCAAAGGGCTCATGCTCCTTGTCCTTGGCGCTGGTCTTGTACTCGCAGCCGCAGTCCGGCCACTGCACATTGACGGTGGGGTCGTTGTAGGGGATGCCGCCCTCGCTGGTGGGGTCGTACACGTCGGTGCACTTGTAGCAGAATTCCGCCACGTCGGACAGCACCAGGAAGCCGTGGGCAAAGCCTTCGGGGATATAGAACATCTTCTTGTTCTCGGCAGAGAGGGTCACGCCCACCCACTTGCCGAAGGTGGCGGAGTTGGGACGGCAGTCCACAGCCACGTCATACACTTCGCCCATGGTCACCCGGACCAGCTTGCCCTGGGTGTGGTTCTTCTGGAAGTGCAGGCCGCGCAGTACGCCCTTGGTGGAACGGCTCTGGTTGTCCTGCACGAAAGGCTTGTCGATGCCGGCGGCGGCGAAATCGTCGATCTGGTAGGTCTCCATAAAATAGCCGCGGTCATCACCAAAAACGGTGGGTTCGATCACAACAACGCCGGGAATTTCGGTCTGAATAAAGTTGAATTTACCCATAATCTATATACTCCTTCCGATGCCTTCCTTTGACAGATCGGCATACTGATTCGATTTTATTCTATTATTGTACTCTTTTTTGCCGAAACACGCAAGATAATCCGGGAAAGGTGTAACATATTCTCCCGGTTTCCGTCTTGATGGATAAGGGCGGGCATGGTATGATGTTCTGCGTGACCATGACCTGCAAAGGAGGCCTGCCCTGTGACCAAAACCGAAGCCCGCGCCGCCGCCCGCCGCATCTGGCGGGAACAGACGCCGGAAAAACTGCACCGCATGGGGCAGCGCATCTGTGCCCGGCTGTTCGACCGCCCGGAATGGCAGGCGGCCGGCACGGTCCTCTGCTTCGTTCCCCTGCCCACCGAACCGGACATCTCCCCTGCCCTGGACCGGGTTCTGGCCGAAGGCAAACGCCTGGCCGTGCCCCGGGTGCTGGCGGAAGGCCGGATGGAGTGGGTAGAACTGCGCAGCCTGGACGTTCTGCGCCCGGCGGCCTACGGAATCCGGGAACCGGCGGAAGGCGAAGTGCTGGACCCGATGACCTTCGGTCCCGATACCCTGGCCCTGGTTCCCTGCCTGGCAGCGGACCGCAGAGGGGTACGTCTGGGCCGGGGCGGCGGGTATTACGACCGGTTTTTGGCACAGTATAAAGGCAGACGGCTCCTTGTCTGCCCCGAGGCTTTGCTGGCAGACAGCCTGCCCTTTGACGCCTGGGACGTCCGATTCGCCCCCGGCGAGCTTCTCACAGACCAATAAAAACCCAAAAACGAAAGGACGAAATCCACATGAAACTGAACAAAACTTCCCTGCTGGCCCTGGCTCTGGCCGCCTCCATCTCTCTGGCCGCCTGCGGCGGAACTTCCGATGAAGTCACCGCCACGCCTTCCCCTGCGCCTACCGCTACGCCGGAGGCTTCCACCCCCGAAGACAGCACCGGTGAAACCGAAGGCGGCGACATGGGCGTGGCCGAAGTGGCCGAACCGGACAGCGAGCTTTCCGCCCTGGTGGACAGCATTTATGAAGCCTACCCGGTGGAACTGATGATGATGCAGACCACCGCCATCGACCTGGCCGACGAGAGCTGGCTGACCTACAACACCGGCCTGACCACCGAGCAGGCCGCCCTGGTGGATGCAGGCGTGAAGAGTGAGTCCCTCACCGGCAGCCAGGCATACAGCCTGGTGCTGTTGCGCCTGAAGGACGCCGCCGACGCCCAGACCGTGGCCGATTCCATGCTGGAAAACATCGACCCCGCCAAGTGGGTCTGCGTCATGGCTGACCAGCAGCGGGTGGTGACCTTTGACGACAAGGTGCTGTTTGTGATGGCCAGCAGCGAACTGACCGACGTGAACGCCCTCATCGACGCCCTGCCCGAGGCTCTGGGCATCGAGTACACCTACGACAAGACTGCCGAGGTCGAGGCCGGCGATGCCGTGGCCCCGGATATGAACGCCCCCGTAGTGGCCGGCTGATTTTCTCCGGGCATCACTGCCCCTGAAACAGCATAAAACAAAGAAAACCGCCCCGCCGGACTGCATGCCCGGCGGGGCGGTTTGTTGTTTCGGTTCAGCGGCGGACCGTCGGGTCACGCGGGAACTTACTGGGCGCTCTTGGCAGCGCGGATCTCCTTGATCAGTTCGGGAACGACCTTGTACAGGTCGCCCACGATGCCGTAGGAAGCCACATCGAAGATGGGAGCG
Source organism: uncultured bacterium (assembly GCA_905214345.1). Lineage (GTDB taxonomy): Bacteria > Bacillota > Clostridia > Oscillospirales > Ruminococcaceae > Gemmiger. Next base: position 50,873 of record CAJMLV010000019.1, on the reverse strand, counting down.
CTCTCATTCTTGTTGATGGCGATGATGGTCTCGGAATCCTGCATGCCGGCCACGTGCTGGATGGCACCGGAGATGCCCAGAGCCACGTAGATGCGGGGATGGACGGTCTTGCCGGTCTGGCCGACCTGGTGGTCAGCAGACAGCCAGCCTTCGTCGGTAACGGCACGGGAAGCGCCCACGACGCCGCCCAGAACACCGGCCAATTCCTCGGCCAGGGCAATGCCCTTTTCCACATCGGAGCTGATGCCGCGGCCCACGGAAACGACAACGTCGGCACCGATCAGGTCGACCAGCTTCTTGGCGCTCTTCTTGATGTCCAGGATCTCCACATGGATGTCGTCGGCGGTCAGTTCGGGAACGATCTTCTCGATCACGACCTTGGCAGCGCCGGCCTCATCGTAGGGCTGGGTCTGCATAACGCCCGGACGCACGGTGGACATCTGCGGACGGAAGCGCGGGCAGATGATGGTGGCCATCAGGTGACCGCCGAAAGCGGGACGGGTCATCTTCAGGTTGGTGTTCTCTTCGAACTTGGTGTTGTCCACATCGATGGTGGAGGTGGTGCGCAGGAAGTCCTTGTACTTCTCCACGTCCACGTCCAGATGGGTGCAGTCGGCGGTCAGGCCGGTGTGCAGGCGGGCAGCGCAGCGGGGGCCCAGGTCACGGCCCAGGTTGGTGGCGCCGATCAGCACGATTTCCGGCTTCTTGTCCATGACCAGGTCGCACAGGGCCTTGGCATAACCGTCGGTGGTGTAGTCCTTCAGCAGGGGGCTGTCGATGTAGTAGACGCGGTCGGCGCCGTAGCCGCCCAGAGCCTTGATGTAATCTTCGTTCAGCTCGCTGCCCATCACAACGCCGCACAGCTCAACGCCCAGGTCGTTGGCCAGTTTACGGCCTTCGCTGAGCAGCTGGTAGCTGATGGTCTGCATCTGGCCTTCGCGCTGTTCGCAGAAGACCCAAACGCCCTTGAAGGCGGCGGTGTCCATAGCATTGAATTCTGCCATTGTAGTACTCTCCTTCCTCAAATCAGGTGCTTGTCGTTCAGCATGCCGACCAGCTGGGCGGCGCTTTCGACCATCATGCCGGCGCCCTTGACCGGGGGAGCAAAGGACTTGTAGACGTTCGTGGGAGAGCCCTTCAGGCCGATGGTGTCGGTCTCGATGAGGGGATCGTCCTTCAGCGCATTGTAGTCAAACACGTCGATGGGCTTGTCGAAGCACTCGAAGATGCCGGACACGCTCATGTAACGGGGAGTGTTCAGCTCCTTGATGCAGGTGAGCAGGCAGGGGGTCTGAACCTTCAGTTCCATGTAGCCGTCTTCCAGCTGACGCTTGACGATGACGTTGTTGCCGTCCTTCTTGATGTCGGTGACATAGGTGACCTGGGGCAGATGCAGCTTTTCAGCGATCTGGGGGCCGACCTGGGCGGTGTCGCCGTCAATGGCCTGACGGCCGCAGAAGACGATGTCCTCGGGGCCAACGCCGATCTTGTTCACAGCAGCGGCCAGGATCTGGGAAGTGGCGAAGGTGTCGGAACCGCCGAATTCACGGCCGGAAACCAGCACGCCGCGGTCGGCGCCGCGGGCGATCAGCTCACGCAGCATGCCTTCGGCCGGGGGCGGGCCCATGGTGACGACCACGACTTCGCAGCCGGTCTCGTCCTTCAGCTGCAGAGCAGCCTCAACGGCGTTCAGGTCGTCGGGGTTGGTAATGGTGGCCATGGCCGCACGGTCCATGGTGCCGTCCGGCTTGACGGCGACTTTGCCCTGCGTATCAGGGACCTGTTTTACACAAACGATAGCTTTCATTGTACTGCGCCCTCCTTACTTCAGCATCGCGCCGGAGATGACCATCATCTGGACTTCGCTGGTGCCTTCGTAAATTTCGGTGATCTTGGCGTCGCGCATCATCCGTTCGATGGGGTAGTCACGGGTGTAGCCGTAACCGCCGAACAGCTGCAGGCAGCGGCGGGTCACGTCGCTGGCAGTGCGGGAAGCGATCAGCTTGGCTTCGGCAGCTTCCACACTGTAGCGGACCTTGGCGCCGTTCATGGCTTCCTGCTTCTTCAGGGCGGCACGATAGACCAGGTACTTGGCAGCTTCCACGCGGGCCTTCATCTCAGCCAGTTCGAACTGGGTGTTCTGGAAAGCAGCGATGGAACGGCCGAACTGCTTGCGCTCCTTGACGTAGGCAACGGTCTCGTCCAGGGCGCCCTCGGCGATGCCCAGAGCCTGGGCAGCGATGCCGATACGGCCGCCGTCCAGGGTGGCCATGGCCAGCTGGAAGCCCTTGCCCTTCACGCCCAGCAGACGATCCTTGGGAATGATGCAGTCTTTCATGATCAGTTCGCAGGTGGAAGAACCGCGGATACCCATCTTGTCTTCGGGCTTGCCGACCTTGAAGCCGGGGTCGGTGCGCTCCACGATGAAGGCGGAGATCTCCTTCTGCTTGCGGCCGCGCTTGTCGGTGATGAAGCCGGTAACGGCAATGATGATGAACACGTTGGCATAGCCGGCGTTGGTGATGAAGATCTTGGAGCCGTTCAGCTTCCAGTGGTCGCCTTCATCCACAGCGAAGGTCTGCTGGCCCTGGGCGTCGGTGCCGGCGCCGGGTTCGGTCAGGCCGAAAGCGCCGATCCATTCGCCGCTGCACAGCTTGGGCAGGTACTTGGCCTTCTGCTCGGGGGTACCGTTCTCGTAGATGGGAGCGGCGCACAGAGAAGTGTGGGCAGAGATGATAACACCGGTGGTGCCGCAGACTTTGCTCATTTCCTCAACAGCCATGACGTAGGACAGCACATCGCCGCCGGCGCCGCCGACTTCCTTGGGGAAGTAAATGCCCATCATGCCCAGCTTGGACATCTTCTTGACATTTTCAATGGGGAAATATTCTTCAGCATCGACCTGCTTGGCCAGGGGTTTGACCTCGTTTTCGGCAAACTCCTTGTACATTTTCTGTACCATCTGCTGCTGTTTGGACAGGGTGAAATCCATAGCGATAATCCTCCTTATGCAAACGAAATTCTCCCGCCGCCGTTTTGGGGGCGGGAGAAACTCGTCTTACTGTTTACAGGGCGTCGACCGGGGTCTTGGTGCGGTCAGCGTTGTAGACATAGAAGCCCTTGCCGGTCTTGCAGCCCAGGTTGCCGCCGCGGACCATCTTGCGGATCAGCGGGCAGGCGCGGTACTTGCTGTCGCCGGTTTCCTTGTACAGGACGTCCATGATGGCCAGGCAGATGTCCAGGCCGATGAAGTCGCCCAGTTCCAGGGGGCCCATGGGATGGTTGGCGCCCAGCTTCATGGCGGCGTCGATGCCGGCGATGTCGGACACGCCTTCCATCTTGATGAAGGCAGCTTCATTGATCATGGGGATCAGGATGCGGTTGACCACGAAACCGGCGGCCTCGTTGACCTGCACGGGGGTCTTGCCGATGGCTTCGCTGATCTTCTTGATGGTCTCAACGGTCTCGGCGGGGGTGTTCACACCGGCGATGACCTCGACCAGCTTCATGCGGTCGGCGGGGTTGAAGAAGTGCATGCCCACCATGGGACGGGTCAGGCCCTTGCCGATCTCGGTGATGGACAGAGAAGAGGTGTTGGAAGCGAAGATGCACTCGGGCTTGCAGATCTTGTCCAGCTCGCCGAAGGTGGTCTGCTTGACCTTCATATCCTCGAAAGCGGCTTCCACGACCAGGTCGCAGTCAGCGCACAGGTCTTCCTTCAGGCCCGGGGTGATGGCAGCCAGGATGGCGTCCACCTTTTCCTGGGTCATCTTGCCCTTGGCAACCAGCTTGGCATAGCCCTTGGCGATCTTGTCCTTGCCGCCTTCGGCCCATTCCTGCTTGATGTCGCACAGAGCGACGGTGTAGCCTTCACACTGAGCGAACGCCTTTGCAATGCCCTGGCCCATGGTGCCAGCGCCAATAACGCCTACCTTCATAGTAGTAACCCTCCTGAATAATAGTTTATAAAGTAATCAGTTGTTGGTGAAAACCGGTTTGGGTTTCGGCTTTTCCTTGCTCAGGAAGCAGCCCATGCCTTCCACCTGGTCGTGGGTCTCGAAGCAGTCGCCGAAGAGCTTTTCTTCCACTTCCACGGCTTTGTCCATGGGCAGGGAGATGCCTTCATTGATAGCCTTCTTGCAGTTGCGCACGGCGATGGGGGCGTTCTTGGCGATCTTGTTGGCCAGCTTCAGGGCGTTGTCCATCAGTTCAGCCTGGGGATACACCGCGTTGACCAGACCGATGCGCAGGGCTTCCTCGGCGTTGATGTTCAGAGCCGAGTAGACCAGCTGCTTGGCCATGCCCACGCCCACGATGCGGGCCAGGCGCTGGGTGCCGCCGAAACCGGGGGTGATGCCCAGGCCCACTTCGGGCTGACCGAACAGAGCATTGTCGGAGCAGATGCGGATGTCGCAGCTCATGGCCAGCTCATTGCCGCCGCCCAGAGCGAAACCGTTGACGGCCGCGATGACCGGCAGGGGGAAGTTTTCGATCATCAGGAAGATGTCGTTGCCCAGCTTGCCGAAGGCCTCGCCTTCCGCCTTGGTCATGGTGGACATGGAACCGATGTCGGCGCCGGCAACAAAGCTCTTCTCGCCGGAACCGGTGAGCACCACGCAGCGCACGGTGTTCTGGTCGATGCCCTCGAAAGCGGCCTTCAGGTCGGCCAGCACTTCAGGATTCAGGGCGTTCAGGGCTTTGGGACGGTCGATGGTAACGACGGCCACAGCACCCTGGACTTCCGTATTCACAAAAGACATATGGATGTTCCTCCGTTATCTGAGAGTGTGGAAAATCACATCTCGACGATGGTGGCGCAGCCCATGCCGCCGCCGATGCACAGGGTGGCCAGGCCCTTGTGAGCGCCGCGAGCCTTCATGGCGTACAGCAGGGTGACCAGGATGCGGGCGCCGGAAGCGCCGACGGGGTGGCCCAGAGCGATGGCGCCGCCGTTGACGTTGACCTTGTCCATGTCGAATTCCAGATCCTTGGCAACGGCCAGGCTCTGGGCAGCGAAAGCCTCGTTGGCTTCGATCAGGTCCATATCGGCAACGGTCAGGCCGGTCTTTTCCATGACCTTGCGGGTAGCGGCGATGGGGCCGACACCCATGATGGAGGGATCAACGCCGCCCAGGGCGCCGCCCACGAAGGTGGCCATGGGGGTGATGCCCAGTTCCTTGGCCTTGTCTTCGCTCATGATGACCAGAGCGGCAGCGCCGTCGTTGATGGCGGAGGAGTTGCCGGCGGTAACGATGCCGTCCTTCTTGAAGGCGGGCTTCAGCTTGGCCAGAACTTCCGGCGGGCTCAGACGGGGGCCTTCATCGGTATCGAAGACGATGTCGCCCTTCTTGTTCTTGATGACAACGGGAACGATCTCATCCTTGAAGGCGCCGGACTTGATGGCGGCGTCGGCCTTGACCTGGCTGTTGTAAGCGAAGTTGTCCAGATCTTCGCGGGTCAGGCCCCACTGCTCGGCAACATTCTCGGCGGTGATGCCCATGTGGTAGTTGTTGAAAGCATCCCACAGAGCGTCGTTGACCATGGTGTCAACCAGTTCGCTCTTGCCCATGGGAGAGCCCATGCGGTAGCCGTAACGGCCCTTCATCATGGCGAAGGGAGCCATATCCATGTTTTCGGTGCCGCCCGCGACGACGATGTCAGCGTCGCCGGCCTGGATCATCTGGGCAGCCATGTTCACGCAGTTCAGACCGGAGCCGCAGACCACGTTGACGGTGACAGCCGGGGTGGTGACGGGCAGGCCGGCTTTCAGAGAGGCCTGACGGGCCACGTTCTGGCCGAGACCGGCCTGGATGACACAGCCCATGTAGACATGATCGACCTGCTCAGCGGTGATGCCGGCGCGGGCGATGGCTTCCTTGATGACGATGGAGCCCAGCTCAGCGGCGGGAACGTTGGACAGGGTGCCGCCGAACTTGCCGATGGCAGTACGGCAGGCGGACGCGATAACGATCTTTTTCATAGTTTAGCAGCCTCCTGAAATTGATTTTTCAATCGATAGCCTGAGAGATCTATTCCAACCGCCCCGAAGGGCGGCAGCGGACCAAAGGGATAAGGGTGTCACACATCGCCGCAGCGCTGCTTGGCCAGCAGGGCGGCCTCCACATTGGGGGTGACGAACTGGGACACATCCTGGCGGTAGTGGGCGGCTTCCTTCACGATGGTGCTGGAAAGATAGCTCCACTTGATGGAGGTGGCCAGGAACACCGTTTCGATGCCGGGAAGCAGGGCGTGGTTGGTGTGGGCCAGCTGCATCTCGTTTTCGAAGTCGGTCACGGCACGCAGGCCGCGGACCATCACCGTGGCGCCCTGCGCCTTGGCAAAGTTGACGGTCAGGCCGTCAAAGCTGGCAATCTCCACATTGGGGATGTCCTTGCAGCATTCCCGCAGCATCTCCACACGCTGCTCCACCGTGAAAAGCGGGGTCTTGGCGCTGTTGATCAGCACCGCCACGATCAGCTTGTCAAACATGCGGGACGCGCGTTTGATGATGTCCAGATGACCGCGGGTGACCGGGTCAAAACTGCCGGGGTACATGGCTGTTGTCATTGGCTGGGCCTTCTTCTGTGTTGGTTTGCCGCCGCGGTGCGCTTACTGTTAAAATTCTAACAACCAAAGGCGCAAATATAGCACCCCGTCCCGTCACGGTCAGTCATACGGTGCATGATCGGCGTTTTCAAGGGGCGCCGGGCCGGGTCGCGGTGGCTGGGTGCAATACGGTCAGGCGGGGGCGGCAACGTCCCCACGCTGATACCTTTATTTTTGCATGTTGTTAAGGTTTTGTCAATACCTGAACTTGTTCAATTTCAACTTCATTTTTCGGTGCTTTTTGACTTTTTGCCCAAATTCCTTTTCCGCCTTACCTATTTAATACGACAGTATGGGGCGCCGGACAGCGCTTCTTTGCAAAATAGACGATTTTGCACCGCCGAAATCCTCTTTGTGCAAACAAACGACAAAATCCCGCCAGGGGCTTGACCGCCCGGCAGACAGGTGTTATTCTTTTAACAGATACTGCCCCTGCGCCGCGGCACTTCCCTGCCCCGGCCACACAGCTTTGCATGCTAAAACGAGGTGTTTTTTATGGTGAAGAGTTTTGACGAACTGATCTCCAAGGTCAAGGAATGCGGCAAAAAGACCATCGCGGTGGCTGCCGCCGAGGACGACGCCGTTCTGGAAGCCGTTGCCGAAGCCCACAAGCAGGGCATTGCCGACGCCATCCTGGTGGGCGACGAAGCCAAGATCCGTGCCATTGCGGCCGAGATGAACATCGACCTGGCGGATTACCGCATCATCAACGAGCCGGACAAGACCGCCGCCTCGCTGAAGGCCGTGAAGCTGGCCCATGACGGCGAAGCCGACATGTACATGAAGGGCCTGCTGGACACCAAAACTTTCCTGAAGAGCATTCTGGACAAGGAAGTGGGCCTGCGCACCGGCAAGACCCTGAGCCATGTGGCCGTGTTCGAGGTGGAGGGCGTGGAACAGCTGCTGTTCATGTCCGACGTGGCCTTCATCACCTACCCCACCCTGGAGGACAAGGTCCACATCATCGAAAACACCGTGGAAGTGGCCCATGCCTGCGGCGTGGAATTCCCCAAGGTTGCCCCCCTGGCCGCCGTTGAGGTCGTCAACCCCAAGATGCCCTGCACCGTGGACGCCGACGAACTGCGCAAGATGAACGAAGAAGGCAAGATCACCGGCTGCGTGGTGGACGGCCCCCTGTCCATGGACATTGCCATCGATCCCGAAGCCGCTGCCCACAAGGGTGCTCAGGATCGTCCTGCCGCCGGCCATGCCGACGTGCTGCTCTTCCCCGATATTCAGGCCGGCAACCTGGTGTACAAGACCCTGGTGCACACCGCCAAGTGCGAGAACGGCTGCATCCTGACCGGCACCAAGGTGCCCGCCATCCTGACCAGCCGTTCCGACTCCTTCAAGACCAAGGTCAACTCCATCGCCCTGGCTGCCGTGGTGGCCGCCGCTCTGGACCGCTGATCCGCCTGTCGTTGTGAGAGAGAAAATCATTTGAAAAAGGAAGCGAGCTACCATGTCTATCAAGAGCCTTATCATTAACCCGGGTTCCACCTCCACCAAGATCGGTGCCTTTGAGGACGAGACCCTGCTGTTCGACAAGACCCTGCGCCATCCCACCGAGGAGATCGCCAAATACGCCTCCATCATCGACCAGAAGGACTTCCGCAAGCAGATCATTCTGGACACCCTGAAAGAGGACAACTGCGACATCCATTCCTTTGACGTGATCGTGGGCCGCGGCGGCCTGCTCAAGCCCATTCCCGGCGGCACCTACCCCGTCAGCGATGCTCTGCTGGCCGACCTGGTGGCCGGTGTGCAGGGTCAGCATGCCTCCAACCTGGGCGGCATCCTTGCCCGTGAGATCGGCGACGCCATCGGCAAGCCCTCCTACATCGTGGACCCTGTGGTCGTGGATGAGCTCACCGACGTAGCCCGTCTGTCCGGCGTGCCCGAACTGCCCCGCCGCAGTATCTTCCACGCCCTGAACCAGAAGGCCGTGGCCCGCCGCTATGCCAAGGAGCACGGCACCACCTACGACGCGCTGAACCTCATCGTCATCCACATGGGCGGCGGCGTTTCCGTGGGCGCCCACTGCAAGGGCAAGGTCGTGGACGTGAACAACATCCTGGACGGCGAGGGCTGCTTCAGCCCCGAGCGCGCCGGCACCGTGCCTGCGGGCGACCTGATCAAGATGTGCTTCTCCGGCAAGTACACCCAGCAGGAGATCTACAAGAAGATCTGCGGCAACGGCGGTTTCAACGCCTACCTGCACACCAACGACGCCCGCGTGGTGGAAAAGATGGTGAAGGAAGGCGACGAGTTCGCCAAGCTGGTGCAGGATGCCTTCTATTACCAGATCGCCAAGGACGCCGGCGCCATGGCCACCGTCCTGGAGGGCAAGGTGGATGCCATCATCCTCACCGGCGGCATTGCCTACAACCCCTACACCCGTGAAGTTCTGGAGCAGAAGATCGGCTTCATCGCTCCCATCACCGTTTACCCCGGCGAGGACGAGCTGCTGGCTCTGGCCCAGGGCGCTCTGCGCGTGATGAAGGGCGAAGAAGAACCCCAGAACTATTGAGAATGAACGCGGCCCCGTGCTTGACGGGCGCAGCCTCAGCGGTTATAATGGATAACGACCGCGAGGTGTTGCGCAGCTGGTAGCGCGCCTGGTTTGGGACCAGGAGGCCGCAGGTTCGAGTCCTGTCACCTCGACCAAAAAAGCAGGTTGAAACAAAAGTTTCAACCTGCTTTTTCTTTTTTCCGTATTGGCGGTTTCTCAGCCGTTTTCCTGCTCCTGCAGGAAAGCGCGGATGTTGTCCAGCACCTTTTCACTCAGCAGCTCAAAAGCCTGGCGGGTGCGCCCTGCCGAAACATTGCGGCACACCACCCGGGGAAGCCGGAAGAATTCCTCGCTCACCTGGCCCGCGGCAGCCGCCGTATCGCAGAAGAACCAGTTGCCCTCACGCCGGACCCAGCGTTCCATGGCGGCGCTGTCAAACCCAGGACCGATGGAGGTGTTGAACAGCACCTTGCCGTCGCCCAGGGCGGCAAACTCATCCTCGCCCAGCAGCAGCACATTCTTGTTCAGGCAGGTAAACACCACCTGGCTTTCCCGCAGCAGTTCGGGCAGCGGGGTGTACCGCATGCCTTCGGCTTCGGCGTCCGCCTTGGGACCGCGGGCATAATAGCGGATGTCTGCCCCCAGAAACTGCAGCGCCCGGGCGATCATCCGTCCCGAGGTCCCCAGGCCCACCACGCCCACCTGCAGACCGTAGATTTCCTCCGCCTCGGTGTGCAGGCGGGGCAGGTCAAAGCCGTGGAGCAGACCGGTGAGCTCGTGGAGGACATACTCCACCACGCCCCGGTCGCCATAATCCCGGATGCCCTTGACGCAGATCCCACGCTGCCGGGCAAAGGCAATATCCACGTTGGCGCTCTCCTCCGAATAGAGGCTGCAGCACATACCGATGTATCGCAGATTGGGGCAGGCGGCGATGACTTCTTTGTCAATGCGGGAGGTGTAGCTCAGCAGGGCGGCGTCGGAATCCCCGATGCGGCGGATGATCTCGGCGTTGTCGGCGGGGATGTCATCAAACAGGACCACTTCCCCGGCATACTTGGAAAGTTCTTTTTCCGCCCAGGGCACCAGGCTGACGGGCTCGATGGCGGTCAATTTGCGGAACATAGTCGTTTCCTCCTTCTCTCAGTGCAGTTCCAGGGGCGAAGCCAGATTGCGCAGCAGAGCTACCAGGCTCCAGCCGGCAATGGCACTTTTATCGGAGTAAATATCCACCACCGCTTTGGCACCGGCGCCTTCCACCGTGATGCAGTGGTCATCCCCCACAAATCCAGGCACGCTGGTGATCTGCATGCGGGTGTTGTCCGGCCCGGCAGAGGCCAGGGAGGCCGCCACCGCCACATTCACCCGGGTGGGCAGCAGTTCGATGGCCTGGGTGGCGGTGCCTCCGAAAGCCTGCATCTCCGCCCCTTCCATCTCGGGACGGTAAACAGGGGTCCCCCGCAGGGAACCGGGGCTCTTGTGGGTGTGGAAGGAAACCGCAGGCTCCTTGCCTTCCGCCCGGGCCATGAGGGTGATGGTGGACAGCACATCAAAGCCGCCCACCGCCCCGGAAGCCAGGTAGACCTTGCGGCCGCAGCGGGCGGCGGTTTCCTTGATCCGGGCCTGGAATTCGGCATCCGCAAAAGCACCGATGGAGATCACTGCCAGGTCGGCGCCGCTTTCCAGAATGGCGGCGGCATACGCCCGCACCGCGGGGATGCCCGCGGTCTCCACCACGATGTCCGGATGCAGGGCCAGCAGCGCCTCCATATCGGGGCAGAAGGCACAGCCCGCCTTGTCTGCCAGTTTCCGGGCACTGTCGGGAGTGCGGCTGACGGCCCCCACCAGCTCGTAGTCGGCCAGCAGGCCCCGGGTGTACGCTTCGGCCACAATGCCGCCCAGATACCCGCAGCCCAGAATGGCCAGTTTTTTCTTGTTCATGATGAAACGATCCTTTCCCCGGCGCGGCCCTGGGCCCGCCGGTGCTCTCTTTAAGGCGATTCTAACACAGGCCGCACAAAAAGGCAACGCGATTTCCCGTCCTCTGTTCTGTCCCGGAAAAACAGGCAAAAAACGGCCCGGACACCGCTTTCCGGCGTCCGGGCCGTTTGGATTCAGGTTATGCAGGGATCACATCTGGCTCTTGTACAGCTCCACGATTTCTTCCACGCTGGTGTCGCGGGGATTGCCCGGGCAGCAGGCGTCGGCAAAGGCGGACTCGGCCAGGAACTGCACATCCTCTTCCTTCAGGATGCCCTTCAGGTTGGCGGGGATGCCCACGTCGGCGCTCAGCTTCTTCACGGCGGCGATGGTGGCGTCGGCGGCTTCCTCGGTGGTCATGGCATCGATGCCTTCCACGCCCATGGCCTTGCCCACGGCGCGGTAACGCTCACCGGCCACGCTCTTGTTGTATTCCAGGCCCACCGGCAGCAGGATGGCGCAGGCCACGCCGTGGGGGGTGTCGTACAGGGCGGACAGGCCGTGAGCCATGCTGTGGACGATGCCCAGACCCACGTTGGAGAAGCCCATACCGGCGATGTACTGGCCCAGGGCCATGCCTTCGCGGCCGTCGGGGGTATTCTCCACAGCGCCGCGCAGGTTCTCGGAGATCAGGCGGATGGCTTCCAGATGGAACATGTCGGAGATGGTGCAGTGGCCCTTGGTGATGTAGCCTTCGATGGCATGGGTCAGAGCGTCCATACCGGTGGCGGCGGTCAGGCCCTTGGGCATGGACGCCATCATATCCGGGTCAACAACGGCCACTTCGGGGATGTCGTTGGTGTCCACGCAGACGAACTTGCGCTTTTTCTCCACGTCGGTGATGACGTAGTTGATGGTGACTTCGGCAGCGGTACCGGCGGTGGTGGGCACGGCGATGGTGAACACGGCATGCTTCTTGGTGGGGGCCACACCTTCCAGGCTGCGCACGTCGGCGAACTCGGGGTTATTGATGATGATGCCGATGGCCTTGGCGGTATCCATGGAGGAACCGCCGCCGATGGTCACGATGCAGTCGGCTTCCGCCTTCTTGAAGGCTTCCACGCCGTCCTGGACGTTCTGGATGGTGGGGTTGGGCTTGATCTCGCTGTACACAGCGTAAGCGAAGTTAGCCGCATCCAGCAGGTCGGTGACCTTCTTGGTGACGCCGAACTTGATCAGGTCGGGGTCGGAGCAGACGAAGGCCTTCTTGTAGCCGCGGGAGGTCAGTTCGGGAACGATGTTCTCGATGGCGCCGTGGCCGTGGTAAGAGATGGTGTTCAGAACAATGCGGGAAACCATAGGGTATCTCTCCTTTAATATATGTATTTTTGCGGCAGGAAGCGGAGTGCTTACTGCTTTTCGTACAGGAATTTTTCCGGCAGAGTGACGCCGAAATCAACGGCCAGATGGCGGAATTCGTCCGGCTGGATGGTCTGGCGCTTGGCAGGTTCGCCGGGCAGACGCATGGACAGCACCTTCACCAGAATTTCGGCGCTCTTCTCCACCGTGTGCATCAGGCCGAAGGTGAGGTCAAAGTCCTCACCGGAGCAGAACATACCATGGTGGGCCCAGATGGCCACATCGTACTTCTTCATCAGCTCGCTGGTGGCCACGGCGATGTCACGGCCGCCGGGAACCATCCAGGGCACCACACCGATGCCGGAGGGGAAGACCACGGGGCACTCGGTGGCCATCTCCCACAGTTCGCGGGTGAATGCCTCGTCGGTCAGGGGCAGCACGAAGGTCAGGGCGATGGTGTTGGCGGGGTGTGCATGGTAGATGACACGGTGCTTGCCGCCGGTGGCCAGCATCTTCACTTCGTGGTTCATCAGGTGGCTGGGCAGCTCGCTGGTGGGACGGCCGCCGTTGACCAGGCCCCAGCAGATGCGGTAGTTTTCGCCCTTGTCATCCAGCTCGATGATGCAGATGGAATCTTCCGGCTTGATGGAAACATTGCGGAAGAACTTGCCGCTGCCGGTGACCAGGAAGTACTCCCCGGCCAGCTTGGGCACGCTGGTGCCGATGGGCTGCCATTCCCGGGGCTGCAGGCTGTCGGCCACTTCGGCCACCTCTTCGGGCTTGATGCGGTAGCTCAGGTTGCCGCCGTTGCGTTCATGCCAGCCCTGGTTCCAGCCGTCATCGGCCATACGGATATAATCTTTCACAAACTGTGCGTCCAAAACGTTCATGGTACTTTCTCCCTTTCTGTTCCCTATTATATCACACGCGCTTGCTCAGCGTATCCTGTTCGTAGGACAAAATTTTTTCAAACCACTGGCCGTCCACCGGCTTGCCGCAGCGGCAGCAGTATTCGTCCCAGATCTCGCCGAAAGGCATGGTCTTGAGCTCTTCCTGCACCACCATCAGCTTGGTGAAGTTGCTTTCGTCCTGCAGGGTCTTCAGCTCGTCGTTGGGCTGCAGCAGGGCGTAGAGCAGGGCCTTCTGGAAGTTGCGGTAACCGGTGACCCAGGCGGAAATGCGGTTGATGGAAGCGTCGAAGTAGTCCAGCGCGATGTCCACCTTGCCGTCCAGGCCGCCGCAGCGCACGATCTCACGGGCGATCTCCTTGGTTTCATCGTCAAAGAGCACCACATGGTCGGAGTCCCAGCGGATGGGGCGGGTCACATGGAGGGCGATCTCGTCAAAGAAGGTGAGCAGAGCGGAGATCTTGTCGCTGACCACCTCGGTGGGATGGTAATGGCCGTTGTCCATCAGGGGGATGCACTTATCCTTGTGCATGGCGGCGTACAGCAGGCTGAACTCGCCGCTGCCGGCGGTGTAGGCTTCCACACCGATGCCAAAGACCTTGCTCTCCACACAGGGCTTGACCTTGGAGAAGTCGAAGGGTTCGGCCAGAATGGCGTCGATGGAATCGCGGTAACGCTCACGGGGGCCCATGCGGTCGCCGGGAATATCCTTGAAGCCGTCGCCGGTCCAGATGTTCATGACGCAGGGCTGGCCCAGTTCTTCGGCCAGATACTGGCTGATGCGGATGCAGGCCTTGCCGTGGTCGATCCAGAACTTGCGGGTCTCCTCGTTGGCGCTGGACAGGGTCAGGGGATCGCACTTTTCATGGGAGAAGAAGGTGGGGTTGAAGTCGCAGCCCAGGCCGCGCTCCTTGCAGAACTGCACCCACTTGGCAAAATGCTTGGGTTCCAGCTTGTCGCGGTCCACCCAGCCGCCGTTCTCCTCGTCAAAAATGGCGTAGTTGGCGTGCAGGTTCATCTTGGGGGTGCCGGGGATCAGGGCCAGCACCTGGTCCAGGTCGGCCATCAGTTCTTCGGGGTTGCGGGCACGGCCGGGATAGTTGCCGGTGGTCTGGATGCCGCCGGTCAGGGGCTTGCTGGGGTCGCCGTCAAAGCCGCGCACGTCGTCGCCCTGCCAGCAGTGCAGAGAAACGGGAACCGTCTTGAGGCGCTCGATGGCGGCGTCGGTATCGATGCCCAGGGCTGCATACCGGACTTTTGCTTCGGAATAGCTCATTGGTTTTTCCTCCTGTTTACTGAATGGTATGAATATCAAAACTTTCTTTGATGCTGGTTCTGGCGGTGACCAGGCCGGGGAATTTTCCGCCGGAGATCATCTGGATCACCAGGTTGCCGATGGCGGTGCCTTCCACCGGGCCGGCAAACACCGGCAGACCGGTAACGGCAGCGGTCATGCGGTTGAGGTAGTTGTCCTGGCAGCCGCCGCCCACAATGTTGATGCTGGTGTAGGTCTTGCCCGTCAGGCGGGAAAGATCGGCAATGGCATTCTTGTAGCACAGGGTCAGGCTGCGGTAAACGCACTGCATCAGCTGGCCCACCGTTTCGGGCACGGGCTGGCCGGCCTTGCGGCAGGCTTGCTGCACCGCGGCGATCATGCTGTCCGGCGCCAGGAATGCCTCGTCGTTGGCGTCCACCACGGCGTCAAAATCCGACGCCGCTTCCGCCGCAGCGATCAGGTCGGGGAAGCTCCACTGCTTCTCCCCTGCCTGCACGTCCAGAGTCCAGGCAGCCCGGTCCTTGCCGGCCACATAATCCACACCGTTGAGTTCCCGCCGGATGGACTGGATCATCCACAGGCCCATGATGTTTTTCAGATACCGGAACCGGTACCAGGCGCCGCCTTCGTTGGTGAAGTTCTGGGCGCGGCTTTCCTCAGTGGTGATGGGTTCCTCATTTTCCACCCCCAGCAGGCTCCAGGTGCCGCTGGACAGGTACACCGCCTGGTCGTCCCGGGCGGGCACGGCCAGAAATGCCGAGCCGGTGTCGTGGGTGGCAGGCAGCATGACGGTGGTCTGGAATCCCACTTCCTCCGCGATCTCTTCCTTCAGCGGCCCCACCACCGTGCCGGGCATGGACAGGGGGCCGAACAGCCGCCGGGGCAGGCCCAGGGTGTCCAGCAGTTCCCGGTCCCAGGTCTTTTTGGCGGCGTTGACCAGGTTGGTGCTGGTGGCGTTGGTGTACTCCTGCTTCTGTACCCCGGTCAGCAGATAGTTGAAGTAATCGGGGATCATCAGCAGGCTGTGGGCGGCTTCCAGCTGTTCGGGATGCTCCTGTTTCAGCGCTATCAGCTGATAGATGGTGTTGAACGGCTGTTTCTGGATGCCGGTGCGGGCGTACAGTTCCGCCGGGGGGATCAGGGCGTCCACCACCTTGTCCATACCTTCTGTGCGGCTGTCCCGGTAAGCCACCGCATCCCCCAGGCGCTGCCCGTCCTTGTCCAGCAGCACATAGTCCACCGCCCAGGTATCGATACCCACGGTGACGGGGATCTTGCCCATGGCCTTGCAGGCTTTCAGGCCGTCCAGAATCCCCCGCCAAAGATGGTCCACGTCCCAGCAGTCGTGGCCGTTCCGGCGCTCCTGCCGGTTTTCAAAGCGATGGATCTCCTCCAGGATCATGCGGCCATCCTGCACATGGCCCAGAATGTGGCGCCCGCTGGAAGCGCCGATGTCAATGGCCAGATAATACTGCTCCATTGCACAGTCCTCCTTGACGTTTTGTTCTGATTCTATTCTAACGGTTCTTATTTGCATGGATAAGGACGGTTTCAGGGCAAAACAGGGACCTTATTTGCAATCCGTTCCGCTGTGTGGTATGCTGATGGCAGAAAAGGAGGGCCGAAGCCATGGACCCACGGCTTTTGAAAAAACTGCAGAAGATCACCGAGGAAGAGCAGGCCATTCTGGCCGGGCACAGCCAGGTGGAACGGGAACGGTATACCTCCCGCCGGGACTTTGTGGTGGACAGTGAAAAGCTGCTGGAAAAGGGCAAGCTCATCGAGGTGCGCCCCCATACCCGGTTCGTACATTTTCCCCGCCACCGGCACAACTATGTGGAACTTTTGTATATGTGCAGCGGCTCCACCACCCATATCATCAACGGAACCCAGACCCTGGTGCTGCACACCGGGGACCTGCTGTTCCTGAACCAGGCCGCCTACCACGAGATCCTGCCCGCCTCGGAGGGGGACGTGGGGGTGAACTTTATCATTCTGCCCCAGTTCTTTGACCGCAGTTTCCGCATGCTGGAACAGGAAAACGTCCTGCGGGATTTTCTCATCTCCACCCTGGCGGGGGAATCCGCCTTTGCAGGGTACCTGCACATTGCAGCCCACGACATTCTGCCGGTGCAGAACCTGCTGGAAAACATGATCTGGACCCTGCTGGAGAAAAAGCCGGGCGTCAATGTGCTGAACCAGACCACCATGGGCCTGCTGCTGCTGAACCTGGCCATGTTTGCGGAGGATATCAACCGCACCGCCCCCGACAGCCGGGAGGAAAGCGTGGTGTTCACCGCCCTGAAATACATTGAGACCTCTTACAAGACCGGCACGCTGGAAGAGTTGGCCGCCCAGCTGCACCTGGCCCCCTACACCCTGAGCCGCCTGCTCAAGCACCACACCGGGCAGAACTTCAAGCAGCTGCTGCAGCAGCGCCGCCTGCAGCAGTCGGCCTATCTGCTGGGCAACACCCGCCTGCCCGCCGACGCAGTGCTGGAAGCCATCGGCTACGAAAACAGCAGCTATTTCTACCGCATCTTCCGGGAAAAATACGGCTGTTCCCCCGCCGAATACCGCCGCCGTCAGACCACTTCCTGAATATCCATTCTCGCCCCGGATTTCCACCATCCGGGGCTTTTTTGTGGAAAAACGGCCGGTTTTTCCCGTTTTCTTTACACATGTTCAATATTGTATATGGTTTTTGTGCGCCTGCCGTACTAAGATGATAAAGCGGCCCACCTTGTGCGGGCTGTTTTTGAATTGAAAACGGGAGGATTTTTCTGCCATGGAAGAAAAGAAGCCGAAAACCGGCGGGCTGGAAAAAATCGCCACCTTCATTGTAGACAGGCGCAACCTGTTCTTTTTGCTGTACGCCCTGGCGCTGATTTTCAGCATCGTGGCTTCCGGCTGGGTGAAGGTGGAAAACGATATCACCACCTATCTGCCCGCCGACACCGAGACCCGCCAGGGGCTGACCGTGATGAACGACAATTTCACCACCTTCGGCACCGCCCGGGTCATGGTGTCCAACGTGACCTACGATACGGCCACCGACCTGGCCAGCACCATTGAGGATGTGGACGGCGTATACAGCGTGGAGTTTGACGATACCGCCGACCATTACAAACAGGCGTCAGCCCTGTATTCCGTCACCTTTGACGGCACATCCACCGACGACATCAGCCTGCAGGCCCTGGACGGAATCCGGGAAGCGCTGGCGGGGTACGACACCTACATTGACACCGAGGTCGGACAGGATATGTCCGCCGACCTGGCCAGTGAGATGGGTGTGATCTTGGTGATCGCAGCGGTCATCATCGTGGTAGTGCTGACCCTGACATCCCGCTCCTATGCCGAGGTGCCGGTGCTGATCCTGACCTTCGGTGCCGCCGCCCTTCTGAACATGGGCACCAACTTCCTGTGCGGGACCATCTCCTTCATCTCCAACTCGGTCACCGTCATTCTGCAGCTGGCACTGGCCATCGACTACGCCATCATCCTGTGCCACCGCTTCTCCGACGAACACGAGACCAAGGACACACGGGAGGCCTGCATCGCCGCCCTGTCCAAGGCCATCCCCGAGATCAGCTCCTCTTCCCTGACCACCATTTCCGGCCTGGCGGCCCTGGCCTTCATGCACTTCGGCATCGGCCGGGACATGGCCACTGTTCTGATCAAAGCCATCCTGTTCAGCCTGCTCTCGGTGTTTACCCTGATGCCCGGGCTGCTCATGGTGTTCAGCAAAAAGATCGACGCCACCCGCCACCGCAAGCTCATCCCCCAGATCACCTTCCTGGGCAGGTTCGACGTGGCCACCCGGTTCATTATTCCGCCGATTTTTGTGGTGGTGGTCATCATCGCCGCCGTACTGGCCAACCAGTGCCCCTACTGTTACAGCTTCACCGATCTGGTCACCGCCAAACAGAGCGTGAGCCAGATCGCCCACCAGAAGATCAAGAACACCTTCGGCAACAACAACATGGTGGCAATCATTGTGCCCAAGGGCAACTATGACGCCGAACGGCAGATCCTGCAGCAGCTGGAAGCCTGCCCGGAGGTGGACTCCGCCCAGGGTCTGGCCAACACCGAAGCCCAGGACGGCTATATGCTGGCCGACGCCGTGACGCCGCGGCAGCTCTCGGAGATTGCAGGCATCGATTACGAGGCCGCGGAAGCCCTGTATGTGGCTTATGCCGTGGACAACAGTCAGTACGGCAGCGTGCTCAGCGGCATCGGAGACTATAAGGTTCCTCTTTTTGATATGTTCATGTTCCTCCAAAAGGAGATGAAAGACGGCAACATCACCCTGGAAGGAGAGATGCAGGATACTCTGGATGACCTCTTCGACCAGCTGAACTGGGCCCAGGTCCAGCTGCAGAGCGACAAGTACAGCCGCATGGTGGTATACCTGACCCTGCCGGAAGAAAGTGATGAAACCATGGATTTCCTGACCACCATGCACGACATCATCGGGCAGTATTACAGCGGCGACTACTATGTGGTGGGCAACTCCACCAACGTGAAGGACCTGTCCGGCTCCTTTGTGCAGGACAACGTGCTCATCAGCATCCTTTCGGCCCTGTTCGTGGTGCTGATCTTGCTGTTCACCTTCCAGTCTGTGGGTCTGCCTATCCTGCTGATCCTGGTGATCCAGGGCAGTATCTGGATGAACTTCGCCATCCCCACCCTGCAGGACCAGCCCTTGTATTTCCTGGGCTATCTCATCGTCAACGCCATCCAGATGGGCGCCAACATCGACTATGCCATCGTCATTTCCAGCCACTACACCGAGCTGAAAAAGGAAATGCCCATCCAGAAAGCCATGATCACCGCCCTGAACCAGGCTTTTCCCACCATCTTCACCTCCGGCACCATCCTGGCGGTGGCGGGTGCCCTGATCGGCGCGATGACCACAAACCCGGTCATTGCAGCCATCGGTACCTGCCTGGGCCGCGGCACCGTGATCTCCATCTTGCTGGTTCTGGCGGTGCTGCCCCAGATCCTGCTGGTGGGGGATTCCATCGTGGAGCGCACCAGCTTCGCCATGAAAGCCCCCATCGACCTGTCCCGCATCAACCGTTCCGCCAGCGGCAGCATGCGGGTAAGCGGCCGGGTCCGCGGCTATGTGAACGGCGTGATCGACGCCGAGATCAAGGGCACCCTGAACGGTACGCTGAAAGCGGCGGTGACCTCCGGCACCACCATCGAACCCGCCGAACCGGATTATTACCTGCCCCAGGAAGCCTCCGATGCGGCTGTCTGGGCCCAGAATTATACCGAAGGGGAGGAAGTATGATGAACAAAACCATCAGACGCGGCCTGTGTTCCCTGCTGTGCACCGCCCTTTTGTTCGGCACCCTGCCCGCCGCGGTATTTGCGGAAGAGGAGAACGTCATCCACCTGACCAGTTCCGACGATCTGCTGCAGCTGGCGGAAAACTGCCGCCTGGACAGCTGGAGCCTGGACAAGACCGTTTATCTGGACGCCGACATCGACCTGACCGGCACGGATTTTGACGGGATTCCCAGTTTCGGCGGCCTGTGGGAAGGCCAGGGCCACACCATCAGCGGCCTGACCCTCACCGATGAGGGCAGCGTACAGGGGCTGTTCCGCTATATCCAGACCGAAGGCACCGTGCGCCATACCACCGTTACCGGTACGGTACAGCCGGGCGGTTCCCGGGCGGAAGTGGGCGGCATTGCCGGGCAGAACGCCGGCACCATCGAGGACTGCCGCTTTGAAGGCACTGCCACCGGCACCACCGAAGTGGGCGGCATCGCGGGCGTTAACACCGCCGACGGTGTCATCAGCGGATGCACCGTCAGCGGCAGTGTCTACGGCGACCACTTCATCGGCGGCGTGACCGGCCGCAACGACGGCGTGGTGACCGGGTGCACCAGCCTGGCCGATGTGAACACCACCGTGAGCCAGAACGAGGTGGACCTGGAAGACATGACGGTGGAAGACCTGCTGAAAACCGAGCGTGCCGCCGACATCACCGACGTGGGCGGCATTGCCGGATGTTCCGCCGGTGTGATCCGCGCCTGCGTGAACCGGGGCAGTGTGGGCTATGACCACATCGGTTACAACGTGGGCGGCATTGCCGGCAGCCAGACCGGCTACATCGAAGGCTGCGTAAACTACGGCACCATTCATGCCCGCAAGGAGGGCGGCGGCATTGTGGGGCAGATGGAACCCTCCAGCATTCTGCAGTACAGCGCCGATACCCTGCAGCAGCTGCAGGGCCAGCTGGAAACCCTGCAAAGTCTGATGAACAAGGCCAACCGGGACGCAGCGGCTTCTTCCAGCGAACTGACCGGGCGGCTGAATGAGCTGCAAAGCCAGGTGAGCACTGCCCGCACGGCGGTGGACAGCCTGCTGGACCAGCTGGCCAACGGCATCAGCATCGGCACCCAGGAAATCACCATCACCGATCTCACCCAGCTCACCGGCAACGGCAATGCTTCCGGCAGCGGTGATGTAGGGCTGACGCCCACTCCCACGCCGGAGCCTTCCGCAGAACCGACGCCTGCGCCCGAACCGGAAGCGACCCCCACCCCCGTACCGGAAGTGACTCCCACGCCGGAACCAGCGGCAACCGCCACCCCCGTGCCGGACCTCACCGAAGTGCCCGCCCCCGTGCCGGAAGAGCCGTCCGAGCCCGCCGCGGAATCCTCTGAACCCGCCGAAGCTGCCGAACCGGCTGACCGCAGCGAAGCAGTCCACGGGGCTCCCGGCCTGCATGCAGAGGGGGAAACGGAACACGAAGGCAGCCTGACGGTGGACGGACAGCTGACTCTGACCGTTCCCAGCGTGGAAGTGACCGGTCGTGACGAGATCACCGCGGCCCGCAACAGCCTGAACGGCAGTCTGACCTCTCTGGCAGACGGGGTGGGCAGCCTGAACACCGAGACCGGCAACTCCACACAGGCCCTGATCCAGGACATTCAGGCCATCACCGACCAGCTGAACGTCATCGGCGATACCCTCATCGGCGCCGCCGAACCCAGCGACAACGACGATCTGTTCCAGGATGTTTCGGACAGCGATACCGAAAGCGACACCGAAGGCAAGGTGTTCAACTGCCGCAACGAGGGCAGCGTGAACGCCGACATCAACGCCGGAGGCATCGCCGGAGCTATGGCCCGGGAGAATGACCTGGACCCCGAGGACGACACCAAGATCTCTGGCAGCAGTTCCCTGAATGTGACCTGCAAAAGCCGCATCGTGATCCGCGACTGTGAAAACACCGGCGCCGTACAGGCCAAAAAGGAATGTGCGGGCGGCATCGTGGGCAGCATGGACATGGGCACCGTGATGAACAGCCGCAGCCGTGCCGACCTGACCGGGACTGAAGCCGACTATGTGGGCGGCATTGCAGGGCGCAGCCAGTCTGCCATACGCGACTGCGCCGCCAAAGGCTGTCTGGAAGGCGGCGACTATGTGGGCGGCGTTGCGGGCAGCGGCTACACCGTGACCGGATGCCTTGCCCTGGTACAGGTGCAGGGCACCGAATGGCTGGGCGCTATTGCCGGCAATCTGGAAAATGGCAGTCTGAGTGCCGCCGTGCAGGACGAGGAAAGCGAGCAGACCGGCAACTATTTTGTGAGCGACACTCTGGGCGGCATCGACGGAGTGAGCTACGCCGGACAGGCGGAGCCCCTGACCTTCGCGGATTTTGCCGCCCTGACCGAACAGAAAGGTCTGCCCGAAGAGTTCCGCACCATTGTGCTGACCTTCAAGGCGGACGGCGCAGTGGTCGCCACAGAAACGGTGGAATACGGCGGCAGTTTTGATTCCGCCACGGCTCCCGCCGTTCCCGCCAAGGACGGCTGCACCGCCGCCTGGGCGGACTTTGAGACCGAGGACATCCGTTTCGACCAGACCATCGATGCCGTATACACACCGTTGACCACGGTGGTAGCCGGCAGCGAACTGCGGGAGGACGGCCGACCTGTTCTGCTGGCGGAGGGCAGCTTCGGCAACGGAGAACTGACCATGATCGCCAGCGACGCCGCCCCTCTGGTACCCGGGCAGCACGCCGAAAGCTGGCAGTTTGCCCTGCCGGAAAACGGCGGGGACAGCTGGCAGATGCACTATCTGCCGACAAAGAAAAACACCGCCGTGTACCTGCGGTCGGCCGACGGCAGCTGGCGCCGGGCCGAAACCACCGAGGACGGCAGTTATCTGGTGTTCACCGCTCTGCCGGGTGAGGACACCATGGCCGCCGTGGTGCAGCCGGAACTGCCTGTTCCCCTGCTGGCGGGCGGTATAGCTGCCGCCCTGCTTCTGCTGGTTGCGGCCGCGGTGATCCGCCGCCGTCACAAGAAACACGCCAAGGCATAAAACAAACGGGAGAGCGAAACTTCGCTCTCCCGTTTTGTGTATCTCACAGCAGCCCGGCGTACACATCCAGGGCCGCCACGTTTCCCACCAGAATGATGGCAGGCGCTTCTACCTCTGCACGGCGGGCGGCTTCGGCAATACGGCACAGCGGCGCCCGCACGGCGGCGGGATGGGCGGCGTTGCCGCCGCTGACCACGGCAGCCGGGGTATCCCCCGCCATACCGCCTGCCTGCAGGTCGGCGGCGATCCTCTCCAGCCGCTGCAGGCCCATGAGAAAGACCAGGGTACCCTCCAGTGCCGCGTATTTGCGGTAATCGGGCTGTTCTCCGGCCCTGGTATGGGCGGTGATGATATGCACCTCCCGGCTCATACCCCGATGGGTGACAGGGATACCTGCCTCTCCCGGGATGGCAATGGCCGAGGAGATGCCGGGCACCACCTCAAAGCTGATGCCCGCCTGCTGCAGGGCCAGGGCTTCTTCCCCGCCCCGGCCAAAGACGAAGGGGTCGCCGCCTTTCAGCCGCACCACCCGGTGTCCTGCCTGGGCCAGTTCAATGAGTTTTGCGTTGATTTCTTCCTGGGGGGCGGCATGGTGCCCGCTACGCTTACCCATATAGAAGGTTGCGGCCTCCGCGGGCAGTTCGTCCAGCAGGCTGGCGTCTATAAGGTCGTCATACACCAGGGCGGTACACTGCCGCAGCAGCCGCAGCCCCCGCACCGTGATGAGGTCGGCACTGCCGCAGCCCGCCCCCACCAGCGCCACATGGCCTGCGGGGCGTTCGGCAGCGGGTCCGGCGGACACCGCCAGTTCCCGCTCAAAGGCGGCGCGGAACCGGGCGGCCCGGTCGCGCTCGTCGGGCACCCGGGCTTTCAGGGCCGGGCGCAAAGCTTCCAGACGGTCCAGGGCAGCGCCAAAATGAGGCGGCAGAATGCTTTCGATGCGCTCTTTGAGCCACACCGCTGCCGTGGGACTGGCCCCGCCGGTGGAGATGCCCACCGACAGCCGTCCCCGCCGCACCAGCGCCGGAAACAGGAAGCCGCAGGCTTCGGGGTCGTCCACCACATTCACCGGGATGCGCTTTTCCCGACAGAGGGCGGCGATCTTCCGGTTCAGGGCGGTATCATCGGTGGCAGCAATGACCATAGCGAGATTCCCTTGCAGGTCGCTTTCCTCAAAGGGACGGCGGCAGAGGGCCAACCCCGGCAAAGCCGCCAGTTCCGGGATGATGTCCGGGGCAACCACCGTGATGCGGGGACCATAGGGCAGCAGTTTTTCGGCTTTGCGCAAAGCCACGGTGCCGCCCCCCACAAGGAGGGCATCGGCGCCTTTCAGCTGCACAAACATGGGGAACCAGGGCATTTATTCTTCCTCCTTCCGGGGCAGTTCGCAGAAATATCGCCAGCCGTCGGCGGTCCGGGTACGGCTTTGCCGGATGTGGAACACTGGTTCCAGCACGCCGCTGGTGTAGATTTCTTCCGGGGTACCGCTGTGGACCAGCAGGCCATCCTCCAGCACGGCCAGGCGGTCGGCCCCCCCCATGGCCAGGGGCAGGTCGTGAAGCACCATCACCACCGCCCGGCCCCCTTGTGCCAGGCGGCGGGTCATCTCCACGACCCCCAGCTGATGGGCAATGTCCAGGAAGGTGGTGGGCTCATCCATGAGCACGGTGGGGGTCTGCTGGGCAATGGCCATGGCCAGGTAAACCTTCTGCCGCTGGCCGCCGCTGAGTTCGTTCATGGGACGGTCGGCCAGGTCGGCGGCGTCCGCTTCTTCCAACGCCTGCCGCACGATGGCCTTGTCCTCCGGCCGGTAATGCCGGGGATAGGACAGGTGGGGGAACCGCCCGTGCAGCACCATCCGCCGGGCAGTGATGTTAGGGGTGGTGCGGGTCTGGGACAGAAAGGCTGCCTGTTGGGCCACCTGCCGGGGAGAAAGCTGTGTCAGCGGCACACCGTCATACAGCACCTGTCCCCCGGTACAGGGCAGCAGCCCCAGAGCGGTGCGCAGCAGGGTGCTTTTGCCGCTGCCGTTGGGCCCGATGAGAGCCAGCACCTCCCCGGGGCGGAATTCCAGGTCGATGCCCCGCAGCACCGGACGTTTGTGATACCCGGACTGTACATGTTGCAGTTCAATCATGGGTGCGGCCTCCTCTCTGGCGGACCAGTAGCCACAGGAAGAAAGGTCCGCCCACCACGCTGAGCACCGTACCCACCGGCAGTTCAAAGGGTGCCGCCACCGTGCGGGCCACCAGGTCGCACAGGGTCATGAGGGCTGCGCCGCCCAGGGCGGAACAGACGACAAGGGGGCGGCTCTCCTCTCCCACCACCGCCCGCACGGCGTGGGGCACCAGCAGGCCCACAAACCCCACCAGACCGCAGAAGCTCACCGCCGCACCGGACAAAGCCGCCGCCAGGGTGAGAAAGAGCAGCCGGGTAGGCCGCACCGAAAGGCCCAGGCTCTGGGCGGTCTCGGGCCCCAGAGCCAGCACATCCAGCAGGCCGGTCAGACAAAACACCGCCGCCAGGCTGATACCGATGAGCACCGCCGCCGGCCCCAGCCGGGCCATGGTGACCCCCGCCAGCCCGCCCATTCGGAAATCGGTATAGCCGATAAGGGCATCGGGATAGATGGTGGTCACCGCGTCGATAAGGGCGCTGAAGATGCTGGAGATAGCCACGCCCGCCAGCACCAGGGTAATGCGGGAAGCGCCGGTGGTCTCGGCAAAAAGCAGAACCAGCAGGACCCCCGCCATGGCCCCCGCAAAGGCGGCCAACGGCCGCATGGCGGTCATGGGGGCGATGGCGCAGCTGATGGTAACGGCCAGCCCCGCACCGGCGTTGACGCCGATGATGTGGGGCGCTGCCAGGGGGTTGGCCAGCACCGTCTGGATGATGACGCCGGACACCGCCAGCGCCGCCCCCGCCAGCAGACTGCCGCAGGTGCGGGGCAGACGGGAATACAGCACCACCCGGGCGGAAACGTCGGCGGGGTCATTGGTGAGCAGCGCCCGCACAACCTCGGCCGGGGTGACTTCCACCGCGCCCACACAGAGACTGAGCACCGCCAGAATCAGGGTCAGCAGGGCCAGAAACAGCCCTGTTGCCGCCGGGTGCTTACGCAGCCGGGTACAGAATGTCCGCCAGTTGTTCATAGGCTTGCCCCCATCTTGCATTGGGTTTCAGGTTGTACAGCGTCTGGTCCATCACATAGCAGCGGCCTTCCTGCACTGCCCGCAGGGTCCCCCAGGCGGGGTCGCTGCGCAGGGTCTGGTCGGCCACCGCCTCGGCCACCGAGGGGTCGGAGGTCTGGTAGATCAGGAAGATGTAATCCGGGTCCTCCTGCATGATGACTTCCATGCTCAGATCTTCCAGCAAGGAGCCTTCCCGGTCGGCAATGTTGACGCAGTCCAGCGCGGCCAGCATCTCACCCAACACGTTATCCTTACTGTTTTTGACCTTGCAGCCGGAACTGGATACCCGGATATACAGCACACTGGGCTGGCTGCCGTCCGCCCGGGCGATGGCTTCGTCCACCTGGGCCTGCACATCGGTGCCGTTGGTCTGGTAGGCATCGGTATTCCCGGTGATCCGGGTGCAGCGGTCCAGCATGCTCAGGTAATCCTCGAAGGTGCTCACCTCAAAGTAGGCGGCGGGGATGCCCATTTCCTCAAAGGTGGGCATGAGTTCCAGGTCCAGCTCGGTGTTGCAGCTGGCCACGATAAAGTCCGGTTCGGCGGCAATGAGGGTTTCCAGGCTGATCTCCTTGGTGCCGCCCAGGTCCACCACCCCGTCCAGCGGCAGATGGTCAAAGTAGGTCCAGGCGTCGTGGGCGGTGGCCAACAGGCTGTCCTCACCGCCCGCCAGGCACCACACGTCGGCAAAGCTGCCGATGAGCACCGCCACCCGCTGGGGATAATCCACCGTGACGCTGCGGCCCAGATCATCCACGATGGTCACGGCGCCGGAAGTCTCGGCGGTGGCGGGCTGAGAAGTGGTCTCCGCCTTCCCGGCAGTTTCGGCGGTATCGGCAGGCGCGGCCACCGTGCACCCGGCCAGCAGGCCCAGAGCTAAAATGGTTGCAAGCAGTTTTTTCATCTGTGTTCCTTTCCCTTTTGCGTACAAACTTCCCCTCGGGACCGAAAAAAGCCGGGCCGCCCGGCGTTGAGGGTACACCACGCCCCTGCCGCTGTACAAACAGACAAGCAGAGGATCGTTTTAAGGCCCTTTTCCGTCTTGCGGTCCGGCAGATCCTGTATGCTTTTTTCGGTTGTATATGCCCGGCGCTTGCCGGGCCGTTCTCAGCAGCTGGCGCCGCCGATCACGGTCTTTTTCAGCGCTTCGGACTTGTCCAGAGACTCGGTCAGAAGCTTGTTCTGGACATAGTCAAAGCCCAGACGGTCGATGGTATCGGCGAAGCGTTCGCCGGTGATGCCTTCGGTGCGGAAGAGCAGGATGGCCTTTTCCACCATATCCAGCACTTCCTCCTCGGAGGTGAAGATCTTGTCGATGGGATGGCCGTGGGCGATCTTTTTGCCCCAGCGGCCGCCGATGTAGATCTTATAGCCGTCCACAAACTCCTCGGTCACGCCTAAGGGGCACTTGCCCTTGCAGCGGCCGCAGTGGTTGCAGGCGTCGGGATCGATGTGCAGCGTGCCGTTTTCCAGCTTGGCCACGTGGATGGGGCAGTTGGCCTCCACCAGGCACTTCTTGCAGGCCCGGCACTTGGCGGAATCGATCATGGGAACCCGCTGGCCCACGATGCCCAGGTCGTTCAGATCAGGCTTGACACAGTTGTTGGGGCAACCGCCCACGGCGATCTTGAACTTGTGGGGCAGGGTGACGTCGTGGTAGCCGATGTAGAAGCGTTCATGCAGCTTCTCGCTCAGGCCGAAGGAATCCAGCAGGCCGTACTGGCAGGTGGTACCCTTGCAGGAGACTACGGGGCGCACCAGCGAGCCGGTGCCGCCGGTCTTGAGACCGGCCTGGGCCAGGAATTCCATCAGGTCTTCCAGGTTGGCGTAGGGCACGCCCTGGATCTCCAGGGTCAGGCGGGTGGTCATGGTCACTTCGCCGGAACCGTACTTTTCGGCGGCTTCGGCAATGGTGCGCTGTTCCGCCGCGGTGATCTTGCCGTTGCGGGTGATGACGCGGACGTTGAACACATCGGGATAACGCTTGTCCTGCAGGCAGCCCAGGCCCTTGACCCGCTTGATCTCCTGGGGCGTGAGGGCACCGGCGGCCACCGCCACCTTGACCTTGTTGAAGGTGACGCCGCCTTCCAGCACGCGGGTGTTGGTGTAGCCAAAGGACTTCAGGCGGTTCTGCAGGAAGTAGCCCCGCTTGCCCTTGGCGCAGACCAGCAGCAGCTTGGCGTCCTTGTCCAGGCCCTCAATGGGTCCGGTGACCTGGGCCAGGTTCACCCAGCGGGCGCCGGGGATGGCGGGCGCGGGCTGCACGTCGATGACCTGGTAGCCCGCGGCTTCACCGTTCGCGTACTGGGCGGGGGTGAAGGTCTCAAACGCGCCGGAAAGCTTGTTTTCCAGGATATAGCAAGCCTGGACAAAGGGATGGATGGCGGTGGAGAAAGGCGGCGCGTAGGCAAAGTCCAGAGTGTTGAAGGTTTCGAGGGTCGCACCCAGGGAAATGCCGGTGACGGCGATGTCCACCATCTTGTCCACCGCGCCGCCGCCCAGCACCTGGATGCCCAGCAGCTTGTGGGTGGCCTTGTCGGCAATGAGCTTGGTGATGAAGCTGTCGGCTCCCGGGAAATAGTGGGCCTTGTCGTCGGTGACGCAGACCACGGTGACCGGGTCATAGCCCGCATCCTTGGCCTGGGCTTCGGTCAGGCCGGTGCGGCCGGCGTTGAGGCCTTCCATCAGGCGGACCACGCCGGTGCCCAGGCAGCCGCCGTACAGGCTCTCGTGCCCGGCCAGGTTGCGGGCCAGGCAGCGGCCGGTGATGTTGGCGGTGGAGCCCATGGCGGACCACTGGGGCTTGCCGGTGAGGGCGTTGAACACCATGGCGCAGTCGCCCACGGCGTAGACATCGGGCAGGTTGGTCTGCTGTTTTTTGTCCACCTTGATGGTGCCCTTGAACATTTCCAGGCCGCTGTCAGCCAGGAAAGCGGTGTCCGGGCGGATGCCGATGGCCAGCACCACCACGTCGGCGGGAAGGTTCCCGGCGTCGGTGGTGACGCTCTCGGCCGTGCCGTTGCCGGTAATGCTCTGCAGGGCGGTGCCGGTGAGCACCCGCACACCCGCCTGCTGCAGCTTGGTCTTGACGTAGCCCGCCATTTCAGGGTCGAAGATGTTGGGCATGAGCTGGGAAGCCATGTCCGCCACGGTGACGTTCAAGCCCTTGGCCACCAGGTTTTCGGCGGCTTCCAGGCCGATGAAACCGCCGCCCACCACCACAGCGCGGCGGCAGCCGTTCTTGTCCACCCAGTCACGCAAGGCGATGGCATCGTCCGGGGTGCGCAGGGTGAACACGCCGGGCAGGTCCTTGCCGGGCACCGGGGGCACAAAGGGTTCGGCGCCCACGGCCAGGATCAGCTTGTCGTAGGTTTCCGTTTCTTCAATACCGGTATCCACCGCGCGCAGGGTGACGGTCTTTGCGGCGGCATCCATGGCCACGGCTTCCCAGCCGGTGAATACCTGCACCCGGGTGAGACCCGCGTACTTCTGCGGAGTGTTGACGATGAGTTCTTCCCGGGTGGCGATGCCGCCGCCCACATAGTAGGGCAGGCCGCAGCCCGCGTAGGAGATATCCTGTCCCTTGGTGTAGATGACCACCTGGGCGTCCGGCTGTTCCCTCTTGAGTTTGGCGGCAGCCTTGGTACCGGCGGCCACACCGCCGATGACGACAACTTTCATACGAACCTCCCGCCGGAACCACGCCGCAGCGCGTTCCGGCTCATCTGTATCCGAATCAAAACCGGCGCCTCGCAAAACGGGCCGGCAACGTATTATTATCATACCGCAATCCGGCGCAAAACACAAACCCATTGCCCCTATGTTCCTGATTTTTTTGCAAAATTCTTCTGAAACCGATACATTCCCGATACATCGGCCCGGTATGCTGTATGCCATCACAAAGAACGCATCCGTCTTACCCGGTACAGAAAGGAAAGGGACCCGTCATGTTAAGCAATACCGCCAAACGTCACCTGGCCAGTCTGGCCTTCCTGGTTTTTTCCGCCGTTCTGCTGGTTGCCGTGCTGCGCACCCCCACTGCCCGCCGCGTGGCCGTGGTGGACCTGACCAGTCCCGCCGC
This sequence comes from uncultured bacterium, assembly GCA_905214345.1. Classification (GTDB taxonomy): domain Bacteria; phylum Bacillota; class Clostridia; order Oscillospirales; family Ruminococcaceae; genus Gemmiger. The sequence goes on along the minus strand of CAJMLV010000019.1, from coordinate 20,671 downwards.
CGGGCAGACCGGCTGGTACGAGGAGTACCCCGCCGGCAGCGGACAGTGGATCTATCACGCCGCATAACAAGCAAAAACCGGGCGCACCTTTTCGGGTGCGCCCGGTCTTTGCTTGTTGTTATGGCAGGAAGATCAGATCAGCCCGGCCATCTGGGGCAGGCCCAGACTGATAAATGGCACATAGGTCACCAGCAGCAGGCCCACAAGGATGGCCACATAATAGGCCAGCATATAGGGCATGACCTTGGACAGGCTGGAACGGCCCACCTTGATGGCCACAAACAGGGTGTTGCCCACGGGCGGGGTGATGTTGCCGATGCACAGATTGTACACCAGGATCAGACCGAACTGCACGGGGTCCATGCCGAAGGTCTTGACGATGGGCAGGAACAGCGGGGTGAAGATCAGGATAGCGGGGGTCACGTCCATGAAGGTACCGGCCACCAGCAGGATCACGTTCATGATGAGCAGAATGATGATGGGGTTGGTGGTCAGGCCCAGGAGGGCTTCGGAGATAGCCTGGGGGATCTGGGTAAAGGCCATGACCCAGCCCAGAATGTTGGACACGCCGATGAGGAAGACCACCATGCCGCTCATCTTGGCGCTTTCCACCACGATATTCCAGAAGGACTTGAGGGTGATGTTGCGATAGCAGATGCCCAGAATCAGGGCATAGACCACGGCGATGGCGGAGCCTTCGGTGGCGGTGAAGATGCCGCCCACGATACCGCCGATGACCACCACGATCAGGGAAAGGCTGGGCAGGGCCGCCAGGGTGGCGCGGCCCAGGTTCTTCCAGTCAAACTTGCCGGGAGTGCCTTTGTAGCCCTTTTTCTTGGCGATGATGATGGCGACCACCATGCAGGCAATGGCCCAGATGATGCCGGGCACATAGCCCGCCAGGAACAGCGCGGCCACCGAGGTACCGCCCGCCGCCAGAGAGTAGGTGATCAGGGCGTTGGACGGGGGGATCAGCAGGCCGGAAGGGGCGGAGGCGCCGTTGGTGGCGGCACACAGGGCCTTGTCATATCCCTGTTCCTCCTCGCCTTTTTCCACCATGCTGCCCACGGCGGCAGCGGCGGCGGAGGCGGAACCGGAGATGGCACCGAACAGGGCGTTGGCGCCGATGTTGGTGACCAGCAGCGCGCCGGGCAGCTTGCCCAGCAGAGCCATAACGAAGTCCACCAGGCGCTTGGCGATGCCGCCCTGGTTCATCAGGTTACCGGCCAGGATGAAGAACGGAATGGCGGTCAGGCTGAATTTGCTCATACCCACGAAGATACGCTGGGCGCCAGTGACCACCGAAACATCCAAAGGAACGGTCTGCAGAATCGCGATCAGCGAGGAGATGCCGATGGCGTAGGAGATGGGCACGCCTACCACCAGAAGCACCGCCAGCGCAATGACAATGATGATCAAAGACTGAATGGCCATGTCTTACGCCTCCTTCTTTTCCTGTGTGCCGCCCTTGCAGATGTCCGCAATGTTCAGGACGGTGTAGATCATGTTGAGCACGCCGCACAAGGGCATGACCACATAGAACACGCCCACGGCCACACCCAGGGACGAGGTCATCTGGCCCATGGCCAGCTGGGAGATCTCGATGCCGCCATACACCAGGATGATGGCGGAAAAGGCAAAGGCGATGAGTTCACCGAAAATGCCCAGGATCTTCTGCACGGCAGGACTCATCTTGTCCACCAGAATGGGGATGTTCATGTGCCCGCGCTCGCCGGTGATAAGGGAAGCACCCAACAGGCTGGCCCAGGCAAACAGGTAGGAGACCAGTTCCTCCGACCAGGAGGAGGGGTTCTGCAGCACGTAGCGGGTAAAGACCTGCCAGCAGGTCAGCAGGACCATGGCGATAAAGCTGACGCCCGCCAGCACGTTCAGAACTTTGGTCAGCACATTTCTCAGGGATTTCATTGTTCAGCACCTCCCTCGGTATCGGTGGGATACTGCTCATTGTACGCCTGGATGGCGTCATAGATAGGCGCCAGGTCCGGGTAGGTTTCGAGCATTTCCTGGTGCATGGGCTCGCAGGCTTCCTGGAAAGGCTTGGTGTCGGGGTACAGGAACTGCACGCCCTGCTCGTTCTGGGCACGGTCCTTGGCCGCTTCCACAGCGGTGCCCCACTCTTCCCGCTGGACCTGGTTGACCAGCTCAAAGCCTTCGTCAAAGATGGCCCGCTCTTCCTCGCTCAGACCGTCCAGGAAATCCATATTGCCGATGAGGATGTCCGGGATCATCTGGTGCATGTCGTAGGAATAATACTTGCACACATCGCCGTGGCCGTTGTCGGTCAGGGCCAGCTCGTTGTTCTCGGCGCCGTCAATGATCTTGGACTGCAGGGCGGTATACACATCGCCGAAGCCCATGGGGGTGGCGGACCCGCCCAGCAGATTCATCATCTGTACGTTGGTGGGCGACTGCTGCACACGGATCTTCAGGCCCTTCAGGTCGGAGAGGCTGTTGATGGGGGTGTTGACGGTGTAGAAGTTGCGGGTGCCCGCATCCAGCCAGGTCACGGCCTCAAAGCCGGCCTGCTTGGTGGATTCAAAGATGGGCCCGGTGATGTTCTCGTCATCCATGGCGGCGTGGTAGGCCTCGCTGGACGCAAACAGATAAGGCAGGTTGAACAGGGTGTAGTTATCGCTGAAGGTTTCCAGCAAAGAGTTGGAAGCCACGCAGAAGTTGATGGCGCCGGTCTGGGTCAGCTGGACCATCTCGTTCTGGGAGCCCAGCAGTTCACTGGGGAAGACCTCCACATCATACTTGTCCCCCAGTTTGCTCTCGATGAACTCCTCAAAGGCCACCAGAGCGATATGGGTGGGGTGGTTGGTGGACTGGTTGTGACCGATGCGGATGATCATCCGCCCGTCCGACCCGGTCCCGCTGCCGCACCCGGACATCAGGCCCGCGGCCATCACCGATGCCAGCAGCAGGGATGCCGCACGAACGTTCTTTTTCATAAGCTCCGCCTTCTTTCCTCAAGGTTTTGAAAGGGATTTGCGCCCGCCGGGTCTGCCCCCGGCAGAGCGCGGTTGGATTCCGGCAGGCTGACCTCCATTTAGTATGCCCGGCAGTAAATTCAAACCCAACGCAACAACAACAGGCGCCGACACCCGCTGCGGTGCCGCCGCCATTTTGTACCAAAATCACAGCGTCTGCCCTGTTGGCCGAACGCATTTTCTATCACAACCTTAACACAAGTTGAACACGCTGTCCAGCCGAAGAATGGCCAAAAATGCAATCCATTTTTTGTGGGCCATGCCCCATACAAGCCCGCATGACAGCCTTGTTCCGGAGCGTTTTGTGGGGTATACTGAAACCAGAAAAATCTTGGGAGGGACCGTCCATGCGCATTGTCACCCTGATCGAAAACACCCCCGGTGCCGAAGGCTGCGCCCACGAGCACGGCCTGAGCCTGTACCTGCAGACGCCCCGCCACCGCCTGGTGCTGGACACCGGCTCCACCGCCGCCTTTGCGGACAACGCCGCGGCGGTGGGCATCGACTTGTCCGGGGTGGACACGGTGGTGCTCAGCCACGGACATTACGACCATTCAGGCGGGCTGCTGCGCATGGCCGAACTGGCCCCGCAAGCCTGCATCTGGATGCAGCGCAGCGCCGGGCAGGACTTTTACCACGGGGACAAGTACATCGGCATGGACAAGGCCATCCTTGCCCTGCCTCAGGTACATTTTCTGGACGGGGACGCCCGCCTGGACGAGGAGCTGTACCTGTTCAGCGGCATCACCGGGCGGCGGTACTGGCCCCAGAGCAATCTGGCCCTGCGGGTGATGCGGGAGGGCGTGCCTGTCCAGGACGACTTTGGTCACGAACAGTGCCTGGTGGTGGAAGCGGAAGGCCGGCGGGTGCTGCTGTCCGGCTGTGCCCACAACGGCATCCTGAACATTCTGGACCGGTACACCGAGATTTTCGGCGGCGACCCGGATGTGGTCGTCAGCGGGTTCCACATGAAAAAATCCACCGACTACACCCCCGAAGAGTGGCAGGTCATCGAGGACACCGCCCGCGCCCTGACGCAACACCGCTGCCGGTTTTACTCCGGCCACTGCACCGGCCGCCCGGCCTTTGAGAGGATGCAGCAGATCATGGGCGACCAGCTGCGCCCCCTGCACAGCGGGGTGGAACTGGAACTGTAAAATCATCACAGAAACGAAGAAATGCCGCAGCTTCCGCTGCGGCATTTCTGTTGTTGGAAAAGAGGAAAAGATTGCTTAATCTTCCGGCTTGACCATGCCCACCAGGTCGAACTTTTCGGTGGAGATGACCACGTCGTAGCTGTCCTTGGCGGGTTTGGGGTACTTGACCCAGATGGTGCGGTCGGACATGTTGTAGTACCAGGCACAGTCGGCGGCGTCGAAGGCTTCCCGCACGATGGTGCGCTGCACCGGCTTGCCGTCCACCGTGACCCAGTAGGCGCCCTTGGCCTTGCTCACCAGGCGGATGGTCAGGCTGTCCACCGTGTCGGCATAGGAACCGGTCTTGCGGAAGGCCACCGTGGTGCGCTCACCGGCGGTGACATTGATCTCGGTGCGGGAGTAGTTGCCCTGCTTGTACTGCTCGGTGTGGCCATCGTCGTCATACAGCACGAAGGTGTTGTCCTTCTCGGCGGCGATGAGCAGGTCCAGATGGCGCAGGGTATCGCTCTCGATATGCTTCACGTCCTCGCTGGTGGCAAAGACGCCGGACCCGCGCAGGAACATGGGGATGGAGCCCAGGTCCACCGGCACTTCGATGGTCTGACCGCCCGCATAGGCGCGCAGGTTGTCGTTCATGTCGTACCAGGTGGTGCCTGCAGGCAGGTAGATCTTGCGGGTCTTGGCGCCCTTTTCCACCACGTTGGCCACCAGTACGGCGGGACCGAACATGAAGGTCAGGTTCTCGTCGGTATAGCAGGCGGGGTCGTCGGGGAATTCCAGGAACAGAGGACGCATGGCGGGCATACCGTCCTGGTTGGCCTCGTACATCAGGGAGTAGAGGTAGGGCAGCATGCGGTAGCGCAGGGCATAGGCAGCGCGGATGTATTCGTTGTTTTCCTCATACATCCAGGGCTGGGTGACGGTGTTGTCGTCGTTGGCGGAGTTCAGGCAGAACCGGGGCTGGAAGATACCGCTCTGGATCCAGCGCAGCAGCAGTTCCGCTTCGGGGGCGCCGCCCGCAAAGCCGCCGATGTCGCAGCCCATGTTGGCGCAGCCGGACAGGCCCATGCCCAGGATGGTGGCGATGTTGAACTTGACGGTGCGCCAGTCGGTGAGGTTGTCGCCGCCCCAGACCTGGGCGTACCGCTGGATGCCCGCAAAACCCGCACGGTTGATGATGTAGGGACGTTCGCCGGGATAGACTTCCGCCAGAGCCTGCTTGCCCACATAGGCCATCAGGTTGGAGTGCAGGATCTTCAGTTCGGCCATGGTGCCCTTTTCGCCCTCGAAGTCGCACTGGGCGTTGCGGTCCTCCACGCCGTCCATCTCGCAGTTGTCGTTCCAGACGGTCTTGACCCCCAGTTCCAGCACGTTCTTCTTCAGCAGGTCCTTCCAGGTGTTGCGGCCCTTTTCGCCGGTGAAGTCGAAAAACCGGCCTTCGCCGCCCCACCAGCGGCCGTAATAGTCGCCGTCGCCGTCGGGGTTCTTGATAAAGACGTCGTTCTTCTCAAACAGGGGCATGTAGGGGTGGTTTTTCAGGATGCCGGGCTTGAGGTTGGGGATGACGTTGATGCCCATGGCATTCATTTTGGCAAAGAAGCCCGCCGGGTCGGGGAAGCGGCGGTGGTTCCAGTTGAACACATAACGGAGGTTGTCCTCCTCGCCGCTGGTGTAGCCGGAAGCCAGCCAGAAGTTGTCGATGAGGACCCCTTCCTTGCGGTGCTTGTCGATGACCTTGTAGATCTCCTGGTCGCAGTCCTTTTCCAGCTCGGCATAGTACATGGTGGAAGCGCAGTAGCCCAGGGACTGTTTGGTGGGCAGGGCGCTGCGGCCGGTGAGCAGGGTGTAATGGTCCACCACCGCCGCCACCGAGGGACCGTTGAGCAGGAACAGGTCGATGTCGCCGCCGTCGGTCTGGTAGTAGCAGTAGGGGTCCCAGTAACCGGAGATCTCCTGGCCCATGTCGAACACGCTGTCGTAGGAGTTGTGGTAGAACAGGCCCAGGGCATGACGCTGGGTATCGTTGATGCGCACATAGAAAGGAATGTGCTTGTACATGGGATCGCCGAATTCCGGGTCATGACCGATGGCGTCCTTGGGGGACATGCGCAGGCGGCGGCCCTTCTTGTCCAGGTGGCCGGTCTTTTCACCGAAGCCGTAGAAGTGGTCGTGAGCCCGGTCCATACGGGAATAGTGGGACAGGCGGCCCAGCTGGTCCTGTTCAAAGGCCCGCTCCCGCAGGTCCTGGTAGATCAGTTCCCCATCAGCGGTGTACAGCAGCATGGAGAAGGGGCACTTGCGCAGCACCAGCTTGAGGGTGGCGGTGCGGAAGGTCAGGGTCTTGTCGGTCTCCTCACAGGGGACGTCCAGGGCGGTGATGCGGGTACGCTCCCCCGCCAGCATTTCGTCCATGCGGTCGGCCCAGGCGGTGGTCACCAGGGTGTAGGATTCTTCCTTGAATGCGCGGTCAAAAGAAACACGCACACGGATGATATCGTCGGTCATAAAGACCAGCATCACGTCGGCGTTGTCGCCGTGGATACGGTAGCCGTTTTCGGTCTTTTCCACCGACTGGATGTGTTTGAGCAGCATAGGGTTCCTCTTTCCGGCGTATTACATGCCGATCAGGTCAAAATCTTCAAAAGAAACGGTCAGGACAGTGTCCTTGCGGGGGTTGGGGTACTTGACGAGGACGGCCTTCTTGGTCTGGCTGTAATACCAGCCTTCCTCGGCGGCTTCGAACTTGCGGCGGTTGAGGAAGTGTTCCAGCTTCTTGTCGCCCAGGGTCACCCAGAAGGGGCTGCGGTCCTTGCGGATCATCTCCACCGTGACACGCTCCACAAAATCGGTGTAGCTGCCGGTGGCGGCAAAGTCCACCTTGACCACGTCGGTGCCGGTCATGGAAATTTCGGTCTTGCGGCAGATGCCCTTCCGGAAGTCGTTGGTCACGCCGTCGTCATCGTACAGGGTGTAGGCGCTTTCCTTGCCGGGGGCCAGGATCAGGTGCAGGTCGGTCATGTGATCGTTGGCCATGCTCATGAACTGGTTGTCCGCCATGGGGATGATGGCACCTTCCCGGATGAACATGGGGATGGTGGTCATATCCACCGGCACCTCGATGGTCTGCCCGCCCTCATAGCAGTCAAAGTTGTTGTTCCAGTCGTACCACTTGCAGCCGGCGGGCAGGTAGACCTTCCAGGTCTTGGCGCCGGGCTCGATGACGTTGGCCACCAGGATGTCCCGGCCGAACATGAACTCGAAGCTCTCGTCATAGACCTTGGGGTCGTCCTGGAACTCGTACACCAGAGGACGCATGATGGGCGCGCCGGTCCGGCTGGCCTCGTACTCGGCAGAGTAGAGGTAGGGGGTCATGCGGTAACGCAGCAGGATGGCTTCCCGGATGATGTCGGCGGAACCGCGGTACATCCAGGGTTCGGTGACGGTATTGTCATTGCTGGCGGAATGGATGGAGAACCGGGGCTGGAAGATGCCGTTCTGCACCCAGCGCACAAAGAGTTCCTCCTCCGGGGCAGGGCCATGGAAGCCGCCGATGTCGGCGCCTTCGTTGGGCTGCCCGGACAGGCCCATGCCGGTGATGATGGGGATATTGTAGCGCAGGGTCTTCCAGCTGGTGAAGTTGTCGCCGCACCAGGTCTGGGCGTACTTCTGGATACCGGCGGAACCGCTGCGGCAGACGATGTAGGGACGGGCGTCGGGGTTGTGTTCCACCACCGCTTCGGCGCCGATCTTGCACATCAGGGTGCACATGATGGGCTTGAGCTGGCCGATGGTGCCGCCCTTGCCGTCAAAATCACAGCGGCAGTCCTTGTCCAGCAGGCTGTCGTACTCGCAGTTGTCGTCCCAGATGGAATCGGTGCCCACGTCGATGACATTGGCGGTGAGGTATTGCTTCCAGGCTTTGCGGCCTTCGGGCTTGGTGTAGTCCCAGAAAGCGCCGTCGCCGCCCCACCATTTGCCCACGGCGTAGGTATCTTCGGTGGAATCCTTGACGAAAACGCCCTTGGCGTTGAACTCGTCAAACCAGGGGTGGCACAGCAGGATGCCGGGCTTGACGTTGGGCACGTTCTGGGCGCCCTTTTCGTTCATGGCCTTAAAGTAGGCCCGGGGGTCCTTGAAGCGGTCGGTATTCCAGGTAAAGACGCAGCGCTTGTTGTTGTAGCTGGTGTAGCCGGAGGAAAGGTGGAAGCCGTCGATGGGGAAGCCTTCCTCCTTGATGGTGTCGATGAAGCCCAGAACGGCCTCGTCGCTGTCCTTTTCCAGCTCAGGGTAGTACATGCTGGACCCCTGGTAGCCCAGGGCGCGCTTGGGCAGCAGGGCCGGGCGGCCGGTGAGGCGGGTGTAGTTGTCCACCACGCGGCGCAGGGTATCACCTGCCAGCAGGAACATGTCCACGTCGCCGCCGTCCGCCTGCCAGTAGGTGTAGCGGGACCAGTAGTTGCTCTTCTCGCAGCCCATGTTGAACACGGACTCATAGAAGTTGTTGTAGTACACGCCCACAGCCTTGGCGGTGGTTCGGTTCAGGCGGATATAGAAGGGAATGTGCTTGTACAGGGTGTCCATGACTTCGGCGTCATAGCCCATGGCGTCGGTGGCGCGCTGGCGCAGGAAATGCTTGTTCTTGTTCAGCTCGCCGGTCTTTTCGCCGAAGCCGTAGAAGCAGTCGTCCTCGTTCATGGCGCTGTAATGGGTCACCCGGCGGTTGGCGTCCAGGGTGTAGGGGGTGCCGGCCAGGTCGCTGTACAGCAGGTCGCCCGCGGCGTTGTACAGCTTGAAGCCCAGGGGGTCCTTGTCGAAGACCAGCCGCACGGCGGCGGTGGTGAAGGTGATGGCGGCGTCATCCTCGCTGACCTGGGGTTCCACAGGGGTCAGGCGGGTGCGCTCGCCCTCAAACAGGCCGTCCAGACGGTCCTCCCAGGCGGTGGTGGCCAGAACGTAGGATTCTTCGGCCAGTTCCTTGTCGAAGGAAACACGCACACGGACGATCTCGTCGGTGACGAAGCAGACCTTGATGTCCGCGCAGTTGGTGTGGAGCAGGAAGCAGCCGTCCTGCTTGTCCATGCCGCGGAATTCTTTGCAAAGGTACATGAAAGTACTCCTCTCTGCGTGATTGTAAAGCGTTCTGTCTGAAACGGCAGAAGCCTCCGACCATAAGCCGTATGAAGTCGGAGGCTCTGCACCCGCCGCGGAGCAGACCGCAGCGGAAAAGTTTCAGATCAGGCCCACCAGAAGGTGTCCACCAGACCGCACAGGTACGGCACGATCATGGGGATGGCGGGGATGAAGGTAATGAGGAACAGGGCCACCACCATGCCGCAGAACAGCGGGATGATGTACTTGGTAACGCCCTCGATCTTGACCTTGGCCACACCGCAGCCGACGAACAGGCAGGAGCCGACAGGCGGGGTGACGGAACCGATGCCCAGGTTGGTGATGAGCATGAGGCCGAAGTGGACGGGGCTCATGCCGATGCTGGTGGCGATGGGCAGGAAGATGGGGGTAAAGATCAGCACGGCGGGGGTCAGGTCCAGGAACATGCCCATGACCAGCAGGAAGACGTTCATGATGAGCAGGATCACATAGCGGTTGTTGGAGATGCTCATGAGGCCTTCGCTGATGGCAGCGGGAATGCCGGAGTAGGACATGACATAGGACATGATGGAAGAGGCCGCGATCAGGAACAGGATGGTGGCGGAGCTCTTCATGGTATCGGCCAGCATGTCATAGAAGGTCTTGAAGCTCAGTTCCCGGTACACAACGCCCAGCAGGGTGCAGTACAGGCACATGACCACGCCGGCTTCGGTGGCGGTGAAGAAGCCGCCCAGGATGCCGCCCATGACGATGATAACGGCCAGCAGAGAAGGAATGGCATCGATCCAGATGCGCAGTGCGGAGTCTTCCTCCTTGACGGTGGAAGCCTTATAGCCCTTCTTCACAGCCAGGAAGATGGCCAGAACGGCCACGCAGAGACCCAGCAGGATACCGGTGAGGTAGCCGCCCATGAACAGAGCCGCCACAGAAACACCGCCGGCGGTGATGGAGTAGAGGATCAGGGGACCGGACGGGGGGATGAGGATGCCGGTGGGCGCCGAGCAGATGTTGACGGCGGCGGAGTAGTTGGGGTCATAGCCTTCTTCCGCTTCCAGAGGGCTGAGGATGGAGCCCATGGCGGAGGTGGCGGCCACGGAGGAACCGGACACGGCGCCGAAGAACATGTTGGCCAGCACGTTGGTGGCAGCCAGGTAGCCAGGGATCTTGCCCACCAGCAGGCGGGCCAGACGGATGAGGCGGCGGGCAATGCCGCCCTTGTTCATGATGTTGCCGCCCAGGGTGAAGAAGGGCAGCGCCAGCAGAGAGAAGGAATCCAGGCCGGAGAAGCACCGCTGGGCGGCGATCAGGGCGAAGATGTCCGCGGGCATGTTGAACAGCGCGGTGATGATGGACGCGATGCCGATACCGGCAGAGATGGGAACGCCCGCCAGCAGCAGGACGAAGAAGGAGCCAAACAGGCACAGAGTGGCTTGTACGACCATCAGACGTTGCCTCCCTTCTTATTGATATAGAGCTGAACGTACTTCAGAACACGGGCCAGCACGATGAAGGCGCCGGAGATGGGCAGCACCGAGTACAGGAAGGTGTACGGCAGGCGCATGACCGAGGACACGTTCAGAGCGGCGGTGGCCAGCTTGAAGCCGCCATAGATAAAGACGTAGCAGACAAAGAACAGGATCATGGCTTCGATGAAGATGTTCAGTACCACAGCCACGGGACCCTTGACGCGATCCTTGACCAGGTCCAGTGCCAGGTGTTCATCGCGGTAGAAGCAGTAGGCGGAACCGATCAGGGAAGCCCAGATCAGAACATAGCGCAGGAATTCGTCGGTAACGGTGGACGGGTCCTGCAGGATCATACGGGTGAAGATCTGCCAGGTGCCGCCCGCCAGCAGGGCAAACATGGACAGCGCCAGCAAAAACCGCATGACGGTATCCAGGATCTTATCGAATTGTTTCACGGTTTCAACTCCTCTCACAGCATACAGACCGGGTCGCGGCCATTGCCGCACGGCCCCCGGTCCACAGGGGCAGCGGCATCAGCCCGCCGCCTGGATGCGTTCCACATAGGCGTAGACTTCGGGGGATTCGGTCTCCAGGTTGGTGTAGATGGACTGGCAGGCCTCCTGGAAAGCGGCGGTATCCACATCACGGATGAGTTCCACGCCCTTTTCTTCCGCCGCGGCCAGAACTTCGTTCTCGAACTCGGTCCAGGCAGTCTTGTACTCCTCGGTCATCTTCTTGGCACAGTCGGTCATGATCTGACGCTGGTGGTCGGACATGGCATTCCAGGTCTCGCTGGAGATGAGCATGATATCGGGGATGCGGGTATGCTCGTCAAAGCAGTAGTACTTGGTCACGTCGGCGTGATCGCGCAGGGCGGTAACGTTGTTCTCGGCACCGTCCACAACACCCTGCTGCATGCCGGTGTAGATTTCGGAATAGCCCATAACGGTGGAAGAACCGCCCAGGGCGTCCATCATGTCAATGGCCATCTGGGAGTCCATGGTACGGATGCGCAGGCCCTTCAGGTCCGCCGGGGTGCGGATGGCACGGTCGGCAGTGTAGAAGGAACGGGCGCCGGAGTCCATCCAGGTCAGGCCCATGAAGCCCTTGTCGGCGGTGAGCTGGTACAGGTCCTGGGCGATGTCGCCGTCCATGACATTGTAATAATGCTCCTGGTCGTTGAAAACGTAAGGCACGGACAGCACGTTCCACTCGTTCTGGAAGTTGCCCAGGGTGGAAGCGGAAACCTTGGCCATATCCAGGGCACCGGCGCGGATCTGGGTGATGTTGTCGGTCTCGCTGCCCAGCACGCCGTTGGGGAAAATCTCAATGTTGATGGTGCCGCCGGACTGCTCCTTCACGTCCTCCGCAAAGGCAGTCAGGGCGATGTGCACCGCGTGGTCCTCCGCCAGACCGTGGGACAGGGTCAGGTTGAACACCTGCTCCTCACCGTCGGCGGCATTCCCGGCCGCACCGCTGCTGCCGCAGCCGGTCAGCGCCAGGCTCAGCGCTGCCGCGGCCGCAGCAAGGCGCAGCCCAAAACGCATTTTTCTCATGATACAAATCTCCTCCTTTTGCTTGCTGTTTCCCCGTTGGGAGAAACGCCGTTTCCTTGCATGTTCTCGGCTCTTCCCTGCCTCCTTTCCTGTTGGGGTGTATATTCGCCGGCAAATGCCGTAAGAATCAGGCTTTTTTCGCCCGCTTGCGGTTGTCCCAGATACGCAGCAGGTCATTCAGATTCATGCTCAGCAGCGAGAAGGGATTTTCCCACCGTTTGCCGCTGCGTTTGGCCACCAGGTCCATCACGTCCTTGTCGGTGCCGGGGGTGACCTTCTCCCGATCCACCATCACCACCGAGTCGGGCCCGAAAAAGAGATACAGATACTTCCGGTCCGCCACCAGACGGTCCAGACGGTCATAACGCAGTTTTTTGTGGGCTTCGCCCTGGCGCAGTTCCATATGCCCGGAACTGAAGGTGCATACGTCCGAGGGCAGCGCCCCGCCCCGGGCTTCCAGGGCGTTTTCCGCCCGCAGGGTGGCGGGCAGGTCCCGCCCGGCAAAGAGCAGACACCCCGCTAACAGCAGCAGGCCCTGGGCCCAAAGAGGCAAAGCCGCAAACAATCCCGCCGCGATCAGAGCCACGCCCGCCACGGCAGTCAGCACCACCCGCCCCAGGCAGTAGGTGTTGTACTGGGTGCGGAACAGCGCGTGGATGGAATCTTCGGTGTGGTCGATCCGTCCTTCGTACTGCACAGCCATGGTCAGCCCTTCCTTTCTCTGCTATTGCATCACGTTTTGCAAGTCATTGCCATGTACAATATGCACAAATATACAATATAATCTTTGTGCATATACGTCATTTCGTTTATCTTCGTTCAAATAATATCAAATTCGCACCCCTAATTCGTTTGATTTTGTGACACAAACCTCGCAATTTGTGATATACTGCCTGTATCGACAAAAAATCGAAGGGAAAAAACTGCCATGAAGCGCTATATGACCCCCTACGCCGACCAGAACATCACCCAGGAGCTGGCCAACCGCCGCCTGCCCCTGGACAAGGTAGTGGTGGGTTGGTATTCCAACCGGCAGGTACACCAGTCGGTGACCCACTCCCATCCATACCATGAATATATCTACATGGAGGGCGGCAAAGCGCTGTACCATGTGGACGGCAGCCGGTACGAGCTGCATCCTGGGGAACTGATGCTCATTCCTCCGGGCACGGTGCACACCGGCTTTTACGATACCTACGACCGGCTCATTATCCAGATGGATGATCCTTTCTGGCACGAGACCCTGCGGTCCATGCACTCCCCTATGGCAGGAGACACCATCCCGGACAAGCTGATGATCTTTCACGAAGCGCCGGTGACCAAGTGGGGGGTGCGCAGCCTGATCGAGAGGGCAGCGGTGGCGGCAGGAATCCAGAATGAATATGAAAAAGAACTGATGTACCGCAGTATCCTGGTGGAACTGACCCTGGTCATCCGCCAGATGATCGTGGAGGACGGGGTGGGCCGCCCAAGCGACACCAGCCCCCTGGTGGCCCTGGTCACCACCTATCTGCAGCAGCATTTCCGGGAGCCGGACCTGACGGTGAGCGCCTTGGCCAAATACGCCTATGTAAGCCGGGAACATCTGTCCCGGGTATTCAAGGAGTACACCACCCAGAGCGTATACGGTTACCTGACCGAGCTGCGGATGCAGAACTGCCGCCGGGACATTGCCGACGGCAAACGTATTCTGGACGCCTGCCTGGAAAACGGCTTTCCCGATTACAGCAGCTTCCTCAAAACTTTCCACAAGATGTACGGGGTGACGCCCCAGGAATATCGCGCCCAGCTGCGCAGCGCCATGAAACAATAAACAAAACCGCCCCCGGCAGACCGTTCGCACGGCCGCCGGGGGGCGGTTCTGTAAGGGGAGTGAATAAACTCACAGAATATCGATATGCTCGCCGTTCAGGGCTTTGTTCATGCTGCGCACGGCGCAGAACTTGCCGCACATGGAGCAGGTATCGTCATGTTCGGGGGAACGGTCGGCCCGGATGGCCTTGGCGGTCTCCGGGTCCAGGGCACATGCCCATTGAGCTTCCCAGTCCAGGGCGCGGCGGGCGTCCCCCATCCTGTCGTCGATTTTCCGGGCACCGCGGACCCCCTTGGCGATGTCAGCGGCATGGGCGGCGATCTTGCTGGCGATGATACCCTGCTTCACGTCCTCCACATTGGGCAGTGCCAGGTGTTCGGCGGGGGTCACATAGCACAGGAAGGCCGCGCCGTTCATGGCGGCAATGGCCCCGCCGATGGCGGCGGTGATGTGGTCATAACCGGGAGCTATGTCGGTGACGAGGGGTCCCAGCACGTAGAAGGGTGCCCCCATGCAGATGGTCTGCTGCACCTTCATGTTGGCGGCGATCTGGTCCATGGGCACGTGGCCGGGACCTTCCACCATGACCTGCACGTCCTTCTCCCAGGCGCGCTTGGTCAGCTCGCCCAGGCGGACCAGCTCTTCGATCTGGCAGACATCGGTGGCATCGGCCAGGCAGCCGGGACGGCAGGCATCTCCCAGAGAGATGGTCACATCGTATTCCCGGCAGATGTCCAGGATCTCGTCGTAGTACTCATAGAAGGGGTTTTCCTGGCCGGTCATGCACATCCAGGCAAAGACCAGGGAACCGCCACGGGAGACAATGTTCATCTTGCGCTTGTGCTTGCGGATCTGGTCGATGGTCTTGCGGGTGATGCCGCAGTGCAGGGTGACAAAATCCACGCCGTCCTGAGCATGCAGCCGCACCACGTCGATGAAATCCTGAGCGGTGAGGGTGTCCAGGTCCCGCTGGTAGTGGATGACACTGTCATACACCGGCACGGTGCCGATCATGGCGGGGCATTCGCGGGTGAGTTTCTGTCGGAAAGGCTGGGTGTTGCCGTGGCTGGACAGGTCCATGATGGCTTCGCCGCCCAGCCGGACGGCCTCCATCACCTTCTGCATCTCCACATCATAGTCCTTGCAGTCCCGGGAGACGCCCAGGTTCACGTTGATCTTGGTGCGCAGCATGGAGCCCACCCCTTCGGGGTCCAGGCAGGTGTGGTTCTTGTTGGCCGGGATGACCACCTTGCCCGCCGCCACCAGGGGCAGCAGTTCCTCCACCGTCATGCGTTCTTTTTTGGCGACGATCTCCAGTTCCGGAGTCACGATGCCCTTACGGGCCGCCTCCATCTGGGTGGCATAGTTCCGTTCGCTCATGATTCGACACTCCTTTTGTATTCAGACCGATTCCTCGGCAAAGGTTCCCTGCAGGGTCCAGGCATGGTTCATGGGACCGCTGCCCTGGCCCAGGTCCAGCATGGCCCCCAGTGCACCGGAAATGTACGCCTTGGCCCGTTCCACCGACTCCGGCAGGGAGAATCCCTTGGCCAGGTTGGCGGCGATGGCGCTGGACAGGGTGCAGCCGGTGCCGTGGGTGTTGGGGTTGGCGATGCGCGCCCCCTCGAACCATTGCAGACTGCCGTGGTCATACAGCAGGTCGTTGGCGTCCTGTACGCTGTGCCCGCCTTTGAGCAGGACAGCACAGCCGTAGGTATCCCCGATGGCTCTGGCCGCGGTCTCCATCCCGGCACGGCCGGTGATGGAGCGCCCGCTGAGCAGTTCCGCTTCGGGGATGTTGGGGGTGATGACCAGGGCCAGCGGCAGCAGTTTCCGTTCCAGGGTCTGCACCGCTTCGGGCTGGATGAGCCGGGCTCCGCTGGTGGCCACCATGACCGGGTCCACCACGATGTTTTCCGCCCGGTAGAACCGCAGCCGGTCGGCAATCACATGGATGAGTTCAGGGGAAGAGACCATCCCGATCTTCACGGCGTCGGGGCGGATGTCGGTAAATACGGAATCCAGCTGCTGACGCAGAAAATCAGGGGTTGCTTCCTGGATTGCTTGCACGCCGGTGGTGTTCTGGGCGGTCAGGGCGGTGATGGCTGTCATGGCGAAAACGCCGTTCATGGTCATCGTCTTGAGATCTGCCTGAATACCGGCGCCTCCGCTGGAATCGCTTCCGGCGATGGATAATGCTGTTCTCATAAGAGCTTCTCCTTTGCATTATTTTTTCTTAGGCGACAGAGAGTGGTGCCCCCGGTCTGCCGCCGGAACGGACCGGCCTTGAAACCCGGTCCGATTCCTTATGAAGTTGTGTGCGGCCGCTTATTCGGCGGTCATTTCCTCGGACAATGCCCGCAGATGCCGGGCGGCGGACTCGATGTCTTTTGCGCCGAACAGCGCCGAGACCACCGCCACCCCGTCCACGCCGGTGCCCTTGAGCTGCATCAGGTTGTCCGCCCCGATGCCGCCGATGGCCACCACCGGGATGTCCACTGCCTCACAGATGGCTTTCAGCCCTTCGTGGGAAAGAGGGGTGACGTTCTGTTTGGTGGCGGTGCCGAACACTGCCCCCGCCCCCAGGTAGTCCGCCCCGTCGGCGGCAGCTTTGCGGGCTTCTTCCGGATTGTGGGCGGATACCCCCACGATCAGGTCCCGCCCGGCACGGCGGCGCACCTCGGCGGCGGGCATATCGTCCTGCCCCACATGGACGCCGTCGGCGCCGCAGGCCAGGGCGATGTCCAGGTCATCGTTGATGATGAAGGGAACCCCGCGGGCCTTGCACAAAGCCCCGATGCGGCGGGCCTCCTCCAGGAACGCCGCCCTGTCCAGCTGCTTTTCCCGCAGCTGCACACAAGTGGCGCCGCCCCGGATGGCGGCTTCCACCTGTTCATACAGGGCCTTTTCCCCCACCCAGGCGCGGTCGGTGACGGCATACAGCCGCATGGCCGTTTTATCGAGTTTCATACAAGGCTCCTTCCTCCAACTGCCGGGGTGTCAGATTATACATGGCGTCGATGATGCGCCCCCGCAGGGCGGCGTTGCCCTCCCCGGGCTGCAGGCAGCTTTGGGCGATCTCCCCGCAAAGCCCCATGGCACAGACAGCGGCCGCCGCGGCTTCCAGCGGGCGGTCCGGACTGGCGGCCACAAAGGCAGCCGTCAGGGCCGAAAGCTGGCAGCCGGTGCCGGTGACCCGGCGCATCATGGCGCAGCCGTTGCGGATACAGTAGACGGTGGTTTCGTCCGCCACCAGGTCGATGGTGCCGCTGACGGCGATGACCGCCCCCGTGCGCCGGGCCAGGTCCTTGACAAAGGCGGCCAGCGCATCCAGGTTTTCTTCGGTGATGGCATCGGCGTCACAGGCGTCCACCCCGTGGGCAGCACCCCCGCCCCGGGCCAGGACCTTCATTTCGGACAGATTGCCCCGGATGACGGCAATGTGCAGTTCCGTCAGCAGCTGCCGGGCGGTAGCACCTCGCAGCGCCGAAACACCTACCCCCACCGGGTCCAGGACCACCGGGTGGCCCAGGGTGTTGGCGGTGCGCCCCGCCGCCAGCAGGGCGGGCACGGTGCCGGTGTGCAGGGTGCCCAGGTTCAGGTGCAGCCCGGCGCAGGCCGACTGGACCTCGGCCACTTCGGCGGGGTCGTCGGCCATGATGGGCGAAGCCCCGCAGGCCAGCAGCAGGTTGGCGCAGTCGTTGGCGGTGACATAGTTGGTAATGTTGTGGATGAGCGGGGCTTTGCTGCGCACCGCTTCAAGGTAGTGTCCGAACATGAAAGCTTCCTTATCTTGCCAGTTTTTTCTGCATGGTGCCCAGGGCGCCGGTGTTCTTCAGACCGTAGACCAGGGCCCCTGCGATGATGCTGCCCCCCACGGTGGAGACCAGGAAAGGCACAATGTAGGCGTAAAAGGCGATGTCGGCAGCGCTCTGTCCCATCAGCAGGATGGCCACCGGGTAGGCGCACAGACCGCCCAGGATAGAGGTACCGAAGACTTCCGCCACCAGGGTGAGGGGGATGTTCTTGCTGAGCCAGTAGGCCACGCCGCACAGCAGGGCGCCGAACATGCTGCCGGGGAATGCCATCAGGCTGCCCAGGCCCAGCAGGTTGCGGATGAGGCTGGCCACAAAGGCCACACCCACGCCGTACCAGGGCCCCAGCAGCACAGCACACAGGATGTTGATCATGTGCTGCACAGGGGCGCACTTGCTGCCGAACACAGGGAAGGAGAACATGCTGCCCACCACAGCCACGGCACAGAACACGCCGGCCAGGGCCAGCTTCTGGATTTTGGTATTCTTCATAACAAAACACTCCTTTTGGTTTGGTTGGGGAAAACAGCCGGCACAGCGACACTTTCCCCGCAAGATTTCCCCGCGGGAAGAGGTCCCGCGGCTCGCATGGAAAATTCGGTCGAGGCTTGCTGGCCTCCTCTCACGCCGGAACACGGCTTCCCATCGCTGGCTGTACAAGGCACAGGGCGCTCCCCCTCTGCCCGCCGCGGTCCGCCGCGGACGTCCGTTTTCCACTTCCTTTCCCCAAAAGCAAACAAAAACGGGAGGCACCCGAAACGGTGCCTCCCGAAAAAAGTCCTTCTTCCACAACTTCCTACGGCGGCATTATCCGCATCAGGTTTAAGGGTCGAAGGTGAATCCTTCCTCTCAGCCTGTCAACACAAGCTCCCCCGGTTTTCTGTTTGGCCATATTATAGACCCGCCGGGCGGCGGCGTCAATGATTTTTTGTCTGCCGGGGGCGGCAATGTTGCCTCCAAAGCGGAAAATGTGCTACACTGTACCCGATGATTTTCAGGCTCAAAAGCCGGAGGGAGTTCCTCTTGATGAGCAAAAACAAACGCAACAAAGCCAAAGGCAGTCCCCTGCTGCTGGTGCTGGAACTGGCGCTGGCCGGGGTGATGCTCTTCTGCCTGGGCAAGATCGGCTACACCCTGCTGCAATACCGCAAAGGTGCCGACACATACGAAAGCATCCGCACCGAGGTGACCGCCCCCGCCGGGGAAAAAAGTGAAGCTTCGGAGGAACCGGGCATCGATTTTGCTGCCTTGCAGAGCCTCTACCCCGACGCCGTGGCCTGGCTGCGGTGCGAGGGAACGGTCATTGACTACCCCGTGATGCAGGCCGCCGACAACGACTATTATCTGCGCCGCCTGCCTGACGGGACCTGGAACATGAGCGGGTCGCTGTTTTTGGATTACCGCTGCCCGGCGGATTTTTCCGGCACGCTATCCATGATTTACGGCCACAACATGAACGATGAGTCCATGTTTGCCTGCCTGGAAAACTACACCGACCAAAGCTGGTACAACGACCACCCCGCCCTGGAACTGTCCACCCCCGACGCCGATTTTTCCCTGCCGGTGCTGTACGGCTTTGAAATCCCGGCTGTGGAATGGCTGGACCGCGGTTTTGACACCGGCACCGACCCCGCAGCCCTCATCGACTACGCCGCCGCCCACACCACTTTTGTGAGCAGCACCGGCTGGGACGGCAGCTCTCCCCTGCTGGCCCTGCTGACCTGCACCAGCCACGACGACCAGGTGCGGTATGTGGTGCTCTGCCAGGTACAGGCATCATAACGCAATCGTTTTCTTTTTTATCCGTATTCATTTCCGTAAGGAGGTTTTTTCCATGCAATATCCGGAGCTGAAAAACATCTATACCTGCTTTCCCGGCGGCAAGCACAAGGTTCTGACCATGAGCTTTGACGACGGCTGTGTGGAGGACCGCCGTCTGGTGGAACTGTTCAACCGGTACGGCATCCGGGGCACCTTCAACCTGAACTCCGGGCGCAGGAACTTTGAAAACAACCTGCCCCCCGACCAGTGGGCAGAGGTGTACCGGGGCCACGAGATTGCCTGCCACACCCGGCTGCACCCCACCATCGCCCGCAGTCCTCTGGACCAGGTGGCCCGCCAGGTGCTGGAGGACCGCATGGGGCTGGAAGCCATCACCGGCGCCCCGGTGCGGGGCCTTGCCTACCCCAACGGCAGCTGGTCGCCGGAGATTGCGGCACTGCTGCCTGCCCTGGGCATCCGGTATGCCCGGGTGGTGGGCGACACCCACGACTTTGCCATGCCCCGGGATTTCATGACCTGGACTTCCACCTGCCACCACCAGCACAATCTGCTGGAGGACGGCCAGCGGTTTGTCGATTTGTATAAAACACAGTATTTATACATGATGTATGTGTGGGGTCACGGGTTTGAGTTCCGCAGCCAGGCCGACTGGGACGTGATGGAGCGCTTCTGCGAGATGGCAGGCGGCAAGGACGATACCTGGTACGCCACCAACATCGAGATCGTGGACTATATGGCCGACGCTGCCCGGCTGGCCTTCACCGCCGCCGGGGATGTGGTCTACAACCCCAACGCCCGCTCCATCTGGCTGGAAGTGGACGGCGACAAGCTGGAAATTCCCGGCGGTCAGCTGGTCAAGCTGAGCTGATTCCGGCCCCTAACAAAGCCAAAAGCAGGCATCCCACCGGTGAACTGCACCCCATTTGTTAGACAGTATGATATACTGAATAACAAATGGGGTG
>CAJMLV010000018.1 GCA_905214345.1 uncultured bacterium | reverse complement strand
ATTATGCCCTTCTAGGGCTTACACAAGCCCCCGGCTTAGCCGGGGGTCCTGACTAAATAGCTGTTCGTGTCGAAAGAGGCATCTAAACCGTTGGCTTTTTCCCAGAATAATATCAAAAAAGTTAATCGCTGTAAAGTGATTGACTTCTTTTGTGGTTCGTGATTGGATATTACTTAATAAATTACATTTTTGGGGAGGAGAAAGATATGCTTTATGAAATAAAAACAGATCGGTTAATTTTAAGGCCGTTAGATATTTCTGATTTAGCCACCGTTCATACGTATGCCAGTGATGAAGAAAATACAAAATATATGTTTTGGTTACCCAATGATACAATTGAGGAGACAAAACAGTTTCTAAGTGATGTAACAAATGAATGGAAAAAAGCGGTTCCTAATTATTATGAGTTTGCCATTGTTTTTGAAGGCCTGCAAATTGGCGCAATCTCCGTTATGCTAAATGATTCAAGAAATATTGGGGAATTGGGATGGGTTCTCAATAAGCGCTATTGGAAAAGAGGAATAGCAATAGAAGCGGCGCTTGCAATAAAAGATTTTGCTTTAAATGTTTTAAAGCTTCAAAAATTAGTGGCTCATTGTGACTATAGAAATACCGATTCATCTAATTTGATGCAGAAATTAGGTATGATTCTAGAGGATGATACTGGTACAAGAACATATCCTAAAAGCAGTGAAACCGTACAAGAGCTTACATATTCATTAACCATTAATTAATTGATGCTTTCTCTTCGCCTTATGATTATGATCACCACATGAGTGTTCCAATTATTTTCAAAAAATGACAGGGATTCTTTTTGGCTCACCTTTACAACTTTGAAAAAATTTATTCTTGTAAAGAGAGTTTATTTGAGAATCCGAAGGGAAAGGGGACATCTATCGTGGCTGATTTTTTGTATTGAACTTTTTGACGGATACTGGCAGTGAGATCGGTCATCAGATGCAAAAACACGAACGCTGATGAGTTCGGACTTTTCTTTTGTTTCTGCAAATCCAAAGGAGGATGGATATGGCGCTGGTGTTTGAGGGGATTCTCCACATATCGCCGGAGCGGCTGTACGTCAGTCAGCTGTATGTGAATGAAGCAAAGCTTCTGTCGGTTCGGTCCTGGCTCACATCCGACAACCTGGAGCGATGTGAACCACTTCCGGTACATGATTTTGGAGATGGAAACCTGACCTTGACGGATGGGCACACGCGGGCACTGGCACTGCTGCAGCAAGGATTGTCTTGTCCTGTACGATATGATAATGACGAGGAGGTCGTGGGTGTGTCCGGCTTGAAAGCCTATCGTATGGCAATTGGATGGTGCCGGGACGCGGGCGTGTATACAGTGGGGAATCTTTGCGGGCGCGTCTTGTCAGAGGTTCAGTACGAAAAGCTCTGGGTGAAACGATGCCGGAAGGCGTTTTCCTCTATGGGCTAAAAGGTACAGGCAAACAAAAAAACGGCTCCGGCGGATGTTTCCGTCTGGAGCCGTTTTTGGCTGCTCAGTAGGTAATGATAATTCCCTGTTCCTGGGCATAGAAGCTGCACAGGCCGCTGCAGGGCACTACCTGCACCGGGGCTTCAGGCCACTTGGCATGGATGCCATGGACCAGCAGGGAAGCGGCGTTTTCGTTGAAGCAATGGCTGATCAGGATGGGGCGGCTGCCGTCGTATCCGTCGTGATCCATCTGCTCCAGAATGCGGGCCAGTACCCGGGGCTCACCGCGGGTCTTGAAGAAGAAGTCGATCTTGCCGTCGGCAGTGCGCTTGCCCAGCACCCGCATGTTCAGGCGTCCGGCGATAAAGCCCACGACCTTGGAGACCCGGCCGTTCTTGGCCAGGTTGTCAAAGCTGGCCAGGGCAAACAGGATATGCCCTTTGGCGCTGTATTCGGTCAGGGCGCGGCAAATTTCCTCAAACTCGGCCCCTTCCCCGATCATACGGTTGGCCAGGGCGGCGGCGGATGCCAGGGCACCGGCGCAGCTCAGAGTGTCCAGAATGAAGATCTTCTTCTCCGGGTGCTCTTCCAGGACCATCTCCCGGGCGGCGACCGCCGCGTTATAGCTGCCGGAAAGATTGCTGCTGATGGTCAGTGCGATGACCTGGTCGGCCTGCAGAAACCGTTCGGCCCATTCTTCTGGGCTGGGGCAGGCGGAGGTGGAGGCGCCGTTGTAGTCGGTCATTGCCTGGATCATCTGCGGCACGTTCAGCGTGGGCAGGTCCACATATTCACGCTCGCCGATGCGGATCTTAAAGGGGACCAGCGCAAACTGTACCCCGGCGGAAAGCGGCGTCAATTCCCGGATATCACAAGAAGTGTCCGATACGATCATCCATGCCATGGCAAACCCTCCCGGCACCGGTGCAGAACACAGGCGCACTTTATACCAAGTGTTGGTTTCTATCCTTTTATTATACGGGGGCGTGAGGAAACCGTCAAGCTTTCGGCGTTGCGTTACATTTTTGTAAAAGCTCTGTGCCGGTGTGTTTTACTCTTGCGCACAACGCCGGAAAAGAGGTATAATACCTCTATATCTGTTATACCGCGCGCCGGGGGCGCGCACAGTGGTGGGAGATTTCCTTTTATGGCCGATTATTACTATTATAGAAGAAAGATCGAAAGTCAGCGCCGCCGCCGCAAAGCGGTGATCGCGCTGCTTGTTGTGCTGGCTCTGCTGTGTGCGGTGGCCGGATATTTCTGGTACCGTGGCAGCCAGCCGGAACAGCCCGCGGCTACCCCTGAAAGCGCCAGCCCTGAAACGGCGGTGCCCACACCGCAGGTGACGGCGAAGCCGCTGGCGTCCACCTCGGAGACAGCTACCGGTGAAACCGCTGCGCCTTATGCGCCCCAGCGCCTGCTGCCGGCGGTGGAGAATGCGTCCTGGGATACTTGCCAGCCGGTGGAACAGACCATCGATTTCGAGTACCTGAATACCGACGCCCGCATGGTGGCTTTGCCCCAGTCCGGCCGTGTGACCCGGGAACATTTCAACACGGCTACCTTCCTGGGGGACAGCATCACCGAAGGCATGGCCATTTATGCCACGGGTTACACCAATGCGCAGGTTCGCGGCTACCGCAGCGCCGGCCCGCAGATCATCGTCAACAACTCGGTGGCGCATGATTACGCCCGCAACGTGGACGAGGCCGCTTTGGATGCCATTGTCGCATCCCAGCCGGATTTCCTGTATGTGCTGTTTGGCACCAATGCTCTGGTGAATCAGGGCAGCGAGGATTCCTTTATCGCCTATTATGACAAGATGATTGAGATCCTGCAGCAGAATCTGCCCGGCGTGGCCATTTATATCCAGGCCATCCCCGGCGTGCAGGAAACGGTCGTTCAGACCAAGCCCGGTTTGGACAATGCCCGCATCCAGACCATCAACAACATGCTGGCCAACATTGCCCTGACCCGCGGCTGCTATTTCGTCAACATCCAGGAGGCTTTGACCTACCCTGATGGCAGCCAGATCGACGAATACCAGACCTCCGACGGCATCCATATGGGGCCTGCCGGCTATGCTGCCTGGGCTGATTATCTGGCTACCCACACCGCATGGGATCGCCGCAATCAGTACGAAGGCACCAGTCCCTACTATATTTTGGGTTCGTGATACCAATGAGCGCTTATAGCGTGCTTTTTAGCAAAAAGTACGCTATAAGCGCTTTTTTTGCGCCGCCAGACAAGAATTTGACATGAAAAATGACTATTTTGCACAAATCGACAAGCGAGCTTGATAAAATTTTAGCGCTTTATTACAGAAAAGTCTTGAAATTCGTGCCTGAAACAGGTAATATAGAATCAATAGAAACCACACTTACCGCGAGTCTGTTCAAAAATGACCCGCACACCTATGGTTTTATAAGGGGAGATCAAATTGAAACAGCAAGAAAAGGTGCCAAAAGCTTCCGACCTGCCGATCTATCTGTTCCGGCAGGGAAATAACATGGAGGCTTACCGCTATTTCGGCGCACACCTTTGTGAGCAGGACGGCCAGGCGGGCGTTGTGTTCCGCCTTTGGGCGCCGCATGCAAAGGCTGTCTCCGTGGTGGGCGATTTCAACGACTGGGTTCCGACGGCCAACCCGATGCAGAAGGTGGACGACGGTATCTGGGAAGTGTTTATTCCCGGCATGAAGCAGTTTGATGTGTACAAATACTGCGTCACCACGCCGGCGGATGAGCTGGCATACAAGGCCGACCCGTATGCCTTCCACGCCGAGACCCGCCCCTCCAACGGCAGCAAGGTCTATGACCTGAGCGGCTTCACCTGGAGCGATTCCGCCTGGGAAGAAGAACAGAAAAAGCGCGATGTGATCAACGGACCCATGCTCATCTATGAGCTGCATGCCGGCAGCTGGAAGATGAAGGCGGATGGTGTGCCCTACAACTATTCCGAACTGGCGGATGAACTCATCCCCTACATACTGGATATGGGCTACACCCATGTGGAGCTGCTGCCCATCACTGAATATCCCTTCGATGGCAGCTGGGGCTATCAGGTCAGCGGATACTACGCACCCACCAGCCGCTACGGTACCCCCCACGACTTCATGGCCTTTGTGGACAAGATGCACCGTGCGGGCATCGGCGTGATCCTGGACTGGGTGCCCGCCCACTTCCCCAAGGACGCCTACGGCCTGTACATGTTTGATGGCGCTCCCTGCTACGAGGACCCCAACCCCCGCCGCGGCGAGCATAAAGAATGGGGTACCATGGTGTTCAACTACGGTATGCCCGAAGTGCAGAGCTTCCTGATCTCCAGCGCGCTGTTCTGGATCGAGCAGTACCATGTGGATGGCCTGCGTGTGGACGCCGTGGCCAGCATGCTGTATCTGGACTACAACCGCCGGGACGGCGAATGGGAACAGAACGTCAACGGCGGCAAGGAAAACCTGGAAGCCATCGCCTTCCTGCAGAAGTGCAACAGCACCATCCTGGGCCGTTATCCCCACAAGATGATGATCGCCGAGGAATCCACCGCCTGGCCGCTGGTCACCAAACCCGCTGCAGATGGCGGCCTGGGCTTCAACTTCAAGTGGAACATGGGCTGGATGAACGACATGCTCAGCTACATGAAGACCGACCCGCTGTTCCGTGCCGGCAACCACGGCAAGGTGACCTTCAGCTTCTTCTATGCCTTCAGCGAAAACTTCGTCCTGCCCATCAGCCACGACGAAGTGGTTCACGGCAAGTGCAGCCTGATCAACAAGATGCCCGGCGACTACGAACAGAAGTTCGCCAACCTGCGCACCTTCTACGGCTACATGGCTGCCCATCCCGGCAAGAAGCTCCTCTTCATGGGCCAGGAATTCGGCCAGTTCATCGAATGGGACGAAAACAAGCCGCTGGATTGGATGCTGCTGGGTTATGACAAGCACCATCAGCTGCAGAGCTATGTGCGCGATCTGAACCACTTCTACCGCGAAACCCCCGCCATGTGGGAAGTGGATTACAGTTGGGAAGGTTTCCAGTGGATCGTGCCGGATGACAACCAGCAGAGCGTCATCGCTTTCCTGCGCCGCGATACCAAGGGCAAGATGGTGCTCATTGTCTGCAACTTCAACCCCGTCCTGCGGGAAGGCTATTCCATGGGCGTTCCCAATGCGGGCAGCTATAAAGAAGTGCTCAACTCCGACGATGTGAAGTACGGCGGAACGGGCGTTACCAACGGTACGGTGCGCAGCAAGAAGGGTGCCATGCACGGCTTTGAGCAGCACATCACCCTGACCCTGCCGCCGCTGTCCACCCTGTATTTCAGCGTTCCCGCACCGCGGAAGAAGCCCGCCAAGAAGGAAGGGGAGGAACCGGTCAAGGCTGCCAAGAAGAGCACCAAGACCGCCAAAACGGAAAAAGCCGCCAAGCCCACCGCCCGCAAGACCACTTCGGCGGCCCGTACCCGCAAACCCAAGTCCAAACCGTCTGAAAAGATGGAAGGAAATATTTGATCCAATGCAAATACCATATTTAAGGGGAGAAACATTATGGCAAAAGAAATGATCGCAATGATCCTGGCCGGCGGACAAGGCTCACGCCTGTATGCGCTGACCCAGAAGCTGGCCAAGCCGGCGGTGCCCTTTGGCGGAAAGTACCGTATCATCGACTTCCCGCTGTCCAACTGTGTCAATTCCGATATTGACACGGTGGGCATCCTCACCCAGTATCAGCCGCTGGTTTTGAACGAGTACATCGGCAACGGCCAGCCCTGGGACCTTGACCGCCTGCATGGCGGCGTGCATGTCCTGCCCCCCTATCAGCGGGCCAGCGGTTCCGACTGGTACAAAGGCACGGCCAACGCTATCTACCAGAATATTTCCTTCATCGACCGGTATGATCCGCAGTATGTCATCATCCTGTCCGGCGACCAGATCTGCAAGCAGGATTACAGCGACTTCCTGCGTTTCCATAAGGAAAAGAACGCCGAGTTCAGCGTTGCGGTCATGGAAGTGCCATGGAGCGAAGCGTCCCGCTTCGGCCTGATGGTCACCGACAATGACGACCGTATCAGCGAATTCCAGGAAAAGCCGAAAGAACCCAAGTCCAACCTGGCTTCCATGGGCATCTACATTTTCAACTGGGATGTGCTCAAGGCTTACCTGATCGCCGACGAGGCCGACCCCAACTCCGAGAACGACTTCGGCAAGAACGTCATTCCCGCCCTGCTCAAGGACGGCCGCCGTATGTACGCCTATCGCTTCAGCGGCTACTGGAAAGACGTCGGAACCATCTCTTCTCTGTGGCAGGCCAACATGGAGGTGCTGGACCCCTCTCATTCCGGCATCAACCTGTTTGACGAAAACTGGAAGATCTACTCCCGCAACTCCGGCCGTCCCTGCCAGCAGGTTGGCCCGGACGCCGACATCGTCAACTCCATGGTCACCGAAGGCTGCAAGGTCAACGGTACCGTCAAGAACTCCATCCTCTTCCCGGGCGTTGTGGTCGAAAAGGGCGCAACGGTCGAAGCCGCTGTGGTCATGGGCGGCACGGTCATCAAGGCCGGCGCTACCGTGGCACACTGCATCGTGGCCGAAAACTGCACCATTGAAGAAGGCGCAACCGTGGGCAAGATGCCCGAAGGCGGTCTGAACATTGCCGAACCCGGCGATGTGGCTACCCTGGGCGCCGGTGTCAAGGTTGGCAAGGGCGCCACTGTCGGCCCCAAGGCGATGGTTTCCAATGATGTAAAGGATGGTGAGGAACAATGGTAAGCAGCAACGCGAACGCTCTGGGCGTGATTTTCGCCAACTCTTATGATAACCTTGTCCCCGAACTGGTGGCGGAGCGCACGATGGCCTCCATCCCGTTTGCGGGCCGTTACCGCATGATCGACTTTACCCTGTCCAACATGGCCAACTCCGGCGTGGACAATGTTTCGATCATCGTGCGTAAGAACTACCACTCCCTGATGGACCACCTGGGTGCCGGCCGTGAATGGGACCTGACCCGCAAGCGCGGCGGCCTGAACATCATCCCGCCCTTTGCGGAGCGCAGCATCAAGCTGTATTCCGGCCGTGTGGATGCTCTGGCCAGCGTGCTGTCCTGGCTGGCTGCGCAGAAAGAGCGCTATGTCATCCTGGCCGACTCCAACATCGCGATGAACTTCAACTTCAACAAACTGCTGGAAGCTCACGTGAACAGCGGCGCCGATGTGACCATGGTCTACAACCGCACCGAAATTCCCGACGGCGCCCGCAATGATAACTACACCATCCGTATGGATGCCAACGGCCGTGTGACCGAGTTGCTGTCCAACGACTATCGCCCCGGTATGCAGAATCTGTCCATGAACCTGTACGTCATCGAGCGCGAAAGCCTGATCCAGCTGGTGCGTGACGCTGCCGTCCGCGGTCTGGTCTACTTTGAGCGGGACATCCTGGCCCGCAACCTCAGCCTGCTGAATGTTCAGGCCTATGAATTTACCGGCTATGCCGCCCGTCTGGCCGATATGAAGAGCTATTTTGATGAGAATATGCGCCTTCTGCAGGCCGGCAACGTGGATCAGCTGTTTGATGCGGCCAACCCCATCTACACCAAGATCCGCGACGACAACCCCACCCGCTACATTGAAGGCAGCAAGGTCAAGAACAGCCTGCTGGCTGACGGCTGCGTCATCGAAGGCGAAGTGGAGAACAGCGTGCTGTTCCGCGGCTGCGTTGTCAAGAAGGGCGCCGTGGTCAAGAACTGCGTGCTCATGCAGGATACCATTGTGGAAGAAAACTGCTCTGTCGAGTATGTTGTGACGGACAAGAATGTCCACATCACCACCGGCAAGCAGCTCTGCGGCACCGATTCGTTCCCGGTGTTCGTCGCAAAGAACCACACGGTTTGATGCTCAAAAAGGCGGGCTGCCACATCTCCCCGGCGGCCGCGCCTGATTGAGAGGGCGGGGGAGTCTCCCGCCCTTTCTTTTTACAGATCCGCGCACCGCGCGTGATATATCCGCAAGGAGGCTACCATGAGAATTTTGTATGCAGCCAGCGAAGCAGCCCCGTTTGCCAAATCTGGTGGTCTGGCCGACGTGGCCGGCGCTCTGCCCAAGGCCCTTGTCCGTGACGGCATCGACTGCCGTGTGGTCCTGCCCCTGTATAACGATCTGAAGTACAAGGATACCCTGACCTACGTCACCAATTTCAGCGTGCCTGTGGGTTGGCGCAGCCAGTATTGCGGTCTGTTCAAGGCCGAGCGCGACGGCGTCACCTTCTACTTCATCGACAACGAATACTACTTCAAGCGCAGCGGCCTGTACGGCTTCTATGATGACGGCGAACGCTTTGCGTTCTTTGCCCGTGCCATTCTGGAAATGCTGTTCTACACCGATTTTGAGCCTGACATCATCAACTGCAACGACTGGCAGACGGCTCTGACCCCGGTGTATCTGAACCTGTATTACCGGCATCTGGACAAGTTCAACCGCATCAAGACGGTGTTCACCATCCACAACATCGCTTATCAGGGCAAGTACGGCCTGGATATTCTGGAAGATACCTGCGGTATCGGCAACCGGGATGCCCATGTGGTGGAATACGACGGCTGCGCCAACTTCATGAAGGGCGCCATCGAAACCGCCGATAAGGTCACCACCGTCAGCCCCACCTATGCCCAGGAGATCCTGGACCCCTGGTTCAGCCATGGCCTGGACGGCCTGCTGCGTCAGAAGCAGTATAAACTGTGCGGCATCCTGAACGGCATTGATGTGGACGTGTTCAACCCGGCTACGGACCCCGACATCGTCAAGAACTACGATGTGAATACC
Organism: uncultured bacterium; assembly: GCA_905214345.1. GTDB lineage: Bacteria > Bacillota > Clostridia > Oscillospirales > Ruminococcaceae > Gemmiger. The sequence continues at coordinate 47,402 of CAJMLV010000018.1, read as the reverse complement.
TTCCAGGAAGGCAAGGCTGCCTGCAAGGCCGCCCTGCAGGATGAAATGGGCCTGCACAAGGACGGCAGCCCGGTCATGGCCATGGTCACCCGTCTGGTGGGCCATAAGGGCGTGGACCTGGTCCGCTCCATTGCCGAAGGTCTGCTGCAGCAGGGGATTGAACTGGTCATTCTCGGCTCCGGCGAAGCCCAGTACGAGAACTTCTTCAATGAACTCTGCGCGCGGCATCCCGGCCGTGTGGGTGTGTACATCGGCTTTAATGCCAAACTGGCCCAGCGCATCTATTCCGGCGCCGACATCTTCCTGATGCCTTCCCGTTCGGAGCCCTGCGGTTTGGCCCAGATGGTTTCCTGCCGTTACGGCACCATCCCCGTTGTGCGTGAGACCGGCGGTTTGCGTGACTCCATCCACGACTCCGGCGACGGTTACGGCAATGGCTTTACCTTCGCCAACTACAACGCCCATGAGTTGTACGAAGCCTGCTGGCGCGCCAAGGAAGGCTACTGGCAGAAAGAGGGCTGGCCCATTCTGGTCCGCCGCGCCATGGAATGTGACTTCAGTTGGTCCAACTCTGCCAAGAGCTACGAGGGCCTGTATAATGAAGTCGTGAACCTCTGGTAAAATATGCCCTTGCCTGAATGAACAAACGCCCCACCGGGTACCCGCCGGTGGGGCGTTTTGCGGCAGATTGCACCAAATAGACACATTTCGCAAACAGAATCGATACAAAAGGGGATCATTCTTGTTATGCAACACAGGTTGCAGTAAAATGTAGAGGTATTGGTGCAGAAGGAAGTGGAATCAATGGCAACAAAGACCAGACGACGCCGGGCAGGCGTGGCTTTGCTCAGCCTGACGGCGGCGGGGATCGTGTTGTGCTTTGCAGCGTATGCCATGCAGCCGGTACTGCGGTCCGATATGCGTGCGCAGGGAGATGGCACGGGGATGGACGCCGAGGTCGTGGCCACAGAGGCACCGCTGGAAGCTGAACCCGAAGCCGCGGATGTACCCGCGCCGGAAGTTCCGGCAACGGCGCAACCTTCGCCGGTCCTGGAACCGGCATCCTTTGCCGGGTGGGACACGGCCACACTGGATGCTTTTTGTGCACAGCAGCCCAGCGGCTTTTCGGTATATGCCCAGGACCTGGAAACCGGCGAGATCTATACATATAATGAGGAGACCGAATATTATCCTGCCAGTACACTCAAGGCGGCTTATGCCCTTTGGCTTTGCCAGCAGGCTGAACAGGGCGTGCTGGATATGGAAGGCAACGTGAATAATCCCTTCTCTTTTGGCACCCTGGAAGGCACCAAACTGAGTGTATACGACGGATGTGCCGTGATTCCGGCATGGGATGTGATGTATGCCATGATCACGGTCAGCGACAACAACGCCATGGATATGCTGGTAGCCACCTGGCCCGGCAGCGAGGAAACCGGCTTCTGCGATTTTCTCTATAACTTGGGCTTCCATGCGGCTTACTCCTGTTCCATGACGGCGGAGGATGGTATCCAGGGCATCATGAACGTGGAGGACGCCGGATTGCTCATGCAGGCGCTGTACGAGTATTTCGATACGGAGACAAGCACGGCGCTCCAGCTGATGGATTGCTTCCTGGATGCCGAACACACGGCGCTGTATATCCCGGAAGGCATTGAGGCGGCCAAAAAATACGGCAGCTGGGACTATGCCTTCCATGATCTGGCCATCGTGTATGCCGAACATCCCTACATCCTTTGCTGCATGACCGACCAGGGGGACCAGAATGTGGATTTCCCGCCGGCGGTTGTGGCTGCCATGCAGGAACTGGGACAACTGATCTACGCCCAGGAATCCGCCTGAATCGTTTTTGCACTATAAAAAAGCCCGGTGCCGGAAATTCGGCGTCGGGCTTTTTGTTTGCTGTCAGTCGGCCTGCAGATGGTTGCTGACCCACTTGATCAGCATATCCAGGGCAACCTTGTTGTGGCCGCCTTCCGGCACGATCAGGTCGGCCTTGCGCTTGCTGGGGTCCACGAACTGTTCGTGCATGGGTTTTACGGTGGTCAGATACTGGGTCACCACGCTGTCCAGCGTCCGCCCGCGGGATTTTACATCCCGCACAATGCGCCGCAGGATACGCACATCGGCATCGGTGTCCACAAATACCTTCAGGTCCATCATGTCGCACAACTCGGCGGAAGCGAAAATCAGGATACCTTCCACAATGATGACCGGCGCGGGAGAGACCGTCACGGTTTTGTCGCTGCGGTTATGGATGGTGTAATCATAGACCGGCACCTGCACCGTTTCGCCCCGACGCAATGCCTTCAGATGTTCCACCAGCAGATCGGTGTCAAAGGAATCCGGATGGTCGTAATTGAGCTTGCAGCGCTCCTCGTAGGGCAGTTCATCGTGCCGCTTGTAGTAGCTGTCATGGTTGATTACGCTCACTTCGTTCTCGCCAAAATGAGAGCGCAGCCGCGCCGTCAGGGTGCTCTTGCCGCTGCCGGTACCGCCGGCAATGCCAATGATGGTGGTTTTCATTCCCAAACGTCCCCTCTGTTTTTATACCGTAAAGCTGATTTCCCGTCCGGTAGGCTGGTAAGCCCGGAAGTTTACCCCTGCCATGCGCAGCAGCCGGCGGCTGGCGATGCTCATGTCTGCGTCATGGTATTTGTCCGAAAGATACACGATCTCCTTGATGCCGCTCTGAATGATGCTCTTGGCACATTCGTTGCAGGGGAACAGGGTCACATACACCCGGGCTCCCCGCAGATCGCTGTGAGCGGAATTGAGGATGGCGTTGAGTTCGGCGTGGCAGACATACATATATTTGGTCTCCAGCGGCGGACCTTCCCGCTCCCAGGGCATCTCGTCATCGTTGCAGCCAATAGGCATGCCGTTGTATCCCAAAGACAGAATCTTGTTTTCCGGGCTGACGATACATGCGCCCACCTGGCTGCTGTTGTCTTTACTGCGCATGGCAGACAGCAGGGCGATGCCCATAAAGTATTCGTCCCAGCTGATGTAATCGGTGCGCTTCATGTTTGCACATCCTTTCCTTGTGCCGGTCAAAACCGGCACGGGTCTGCGTTTCTTGCTTTTATTATACTGTCCGGGGCGTGGCTGTGCAAGCCCCCGTAAAGGTGGTGTCAAACTTTTGTGAAGTCGGGCGGATGGCGGTGCCGTGCACCCTGTAAATACTTGCAACGCGTGGCTTCGCCGCCGCGCAGATGGCGTTCGGCTTTGTTTTTTTGCAATACTTTGCGCACCTCCGCCCACAGCCCGGGATTCAGCTGCCGCAGCCGGGTCTGGTCTTTCCAGATGGTACTCTTGCTCACGCCGAACACCAGCGCCGCTGCCCGTACGGTGGCGCCGCTGCGCACCAGATACCGCCCCACTGCCACCGCGCGTTCTTCGGGGTCACCTTTCATACGCAAGCCTCCCTTACACAGGATCGTTTTGTTCAACCCTATGCGATGGAAACAGTGCCTATGACAGCTGTGCCGTACCAAAAAAGCACCTTCCGGGGAAATACCCCGAAAGGTGCCGAAAAAACGTCTTGAAAAAGGGATATACCAAAGGGGAAAAGATTTCTGTGAAGCGAAATGCCTTTACAGCGCCTGTCCGCAGTCGGGACAGTGGGCAATATGCAGCCCCCGGACCCGCCACAAGGCACCGCCGCAGTAAGGACAGCGACAGAAAATCAGAAACTGGATCTGACCGGCGACCAGACAGGCAATGGATAACCCCACCAGGATCAGGCTGACCATGCCGCCGCCATCATCGGTCGCGTTGGCGGGCGGTGATACCTCGTTGCCGTTTTCGTCCAGATAGGCGGTATACATCCGCCCGGCTTCATCCACCCGCCGAACCTCAAAGGTGATGGTGATGTTGCCCTGGGCATCTATCGGCGGTGCAACCGGTTCCTCCGCCGGTGCCAGAATAACGGCCAGAAGCAGAAAGACAAGGGCGATGGGAAAACTGACAAACATCAGGATGCGGCTTTTGCGGTGATCCATGGCAGACTCCCTTCGGAAGGCCTGTTTACTCGTATGTGCGCCGCCCGGCGAACACACACAGCGGCCGGGTGGACTTGCCGGTGCCGATCAGCTGTACCGCTGCGGCCAGGGTGGCCCCGGCGCTGGTGCAGGCGGGGACACCGTCAAAGAAAAGTGCTTCCCGGGCGGCACGTTCGGCGTCGGCAGTGTTCACGGTGAGTACCGTGTCTACCACATAAGGATTGTAGTTCTCCGGCACAAATCCGGGACCGATGCCCGAAATGCCGTGATGCCCGATGAACCCGCCGGAGATGGCGGCACATTCGCTGGGTTCCACCGCCACAATGCGGATCATACTGTTCCAGGCTTTCAGGTATTCGGCTACGCCGGTCACGGTGCCGCCGCTGCCCACACCGATGACCACCGCGTCGATGGAATCGCCGCAGGCTTTCAGAATCTGGGGACCGGTCACCCGGCGGTGATATTCAGGGTTATCGTCGTTGGCAAAATAGTTGGTGTAATAACCGTTGTACCGCTTGGCGGTGTCGGCGGCAATACGTTCCAGGGCTTTGCGGCCGCCGCCGCTGCATACCACAATGCGGGCGCCCAGGCTTTGCAGGTGCTGCCGCCGGGAGGCGGGCAGACTGCTGGGCACCACCAGAATACAAGGGTGCCCGGTGGTGGCGCAGGATACCGCCAGCGCCGCGCCGAAACTGCCGGAACTGGCTTCTACCACCGGCATACCGGGTTTCAGGGTGCCGCGTTCGGTGGCAAAAGCCAGCATGGTTTCGGCCAGGCCGTCCTTGCAGGTGCCGGTGGCACCGCCGAAATCCAGATAGGCCAGGATGCTGGTTGCCAGCCCGTGCCGCCCCGAAAAACCGGACAGGCGCACCACGGGGCATTTATATACATCCTGATAGTAACTTTGCAGGATGGCCAAAGGGTGCCACCGTCCTTTCGCGAAAAAATTGCAAATTACGTCAGATACTTTTACATTATACCATAAGCCGGGCGGCTTTGCATCCCCTCGGGGATACAAAAATCCCGCATGCGGTGCCGCAGGTTCTGTGAAACACAAAAAAATCACGTCAATGACCGAAATTTGCTTGACATGACCGCCCCACAGTGCTATAATTCATCTGCTGTAAAGAAAAATGCTTTACATTGTCGAAGGGAAGGAGGCGCCGCCGTGGCCCCCAAAAGCCAGAAAGACCTGACGTTTTCGGTGCTGCTGGATTATTACGGCCCCGTCCTGACCGAAAAACAGCGTGCCATCCTGACGGAGTATTACGATCAGGACCTTTCCCTGGCCGAGATCGCCGAAAACTACGGCATCACCCGCCAGGGCGTGCGCGACGCCATCAAGCATGGCGAAGCCACCCTCACCGAGCTGGAAAAGAACCTGGGCTATGCCGAAAAGGACGCCGCCCAGCGGGCCGACCTGGCCCGGCTGCAGCAGCTTGTGATGGAAGTGCGCTGCTGCAACACCGGCCTGTACACTCCGGTGCCCCAGATCACCCGGGACACCGACGAGATGCTGGCCATCATCAAACGACTGAACGCCTGATGCCAGGGAGGGAACACAATGGCTTTTGAATCTTTGAGTGAGCGTCTGTCCGGCGTGTTCAAGAAACTGCGCGGCAAGGGCAAGCTGAACGAAGCCGATATCAAGGCCGCCATGCGGGAAGTGCGCATGGCCCTGCTGGAAGCCGACGTCAACTACAAGGTCGCCAAGGACTTCTGCGCCCAGGTTTCCGAGCGTGCCATGGGCCAGGAGGTTATGGAAAGCCTCACCCCCGCCCAGCAGGTGGTCAAGATCGTCAACGAAGAACTGACCAAACTCATGGGCGGCGACGAGCCCCAGACCCTGCGCATCAAGAACAAGGGCCAGACCGTGCTCATGATGTGCGGCCTGCAGGGCAACGGTAAAACCACCCACGCCGCCAAGCTGGGCAAGTTCTACCGGGGCCAGGGCCGCCGCCCGCTGCTGGTGGCCTGCGACATCTACCGCCCCGCCGCCATCGATCAGCTGCGCATTGTGGGTCAGCAAGCCGGTGTGCCGGTGTTCGAGATGGGCACCGAAAAGCCGGAGATCATCGCCGCCAAGGCGATGGCGTACGCCAAAGATCACGGTTATGACATCGTGATCCTGGATACCGCCGGCCGTCTGCAGATCGACGACGAGCTCATGGGCGAGCTGGTCCGCATCAAGGAAGCCGTGGAAGTGGACGAGACCCTGCTGGTCGTGGACGCCATGGCCGGTCAGGAAGCCGTGAACGTGGCCAAGACCTTCAACGAGAAGGTGGGCATCAGCGGCGTGATCCTCACCAAAACCGACGGCGATACTCGCGGCGGTGCGGCGCTCTCGGTACTGGCTGTCACCGGCAAGCCCATTTACTTCCAGGGTACCGGCGAAAAGCTGGACGAACTGGAACCCTTCTATCCCGCCCGCATGTCCAGCCGAATCCTGGGCATGGGCGACGTGCTTTCCCTCATCGAGCGTGCCCAGTCCGTGCAGGACGACAAGGCGGCAGAGGAAGCCGCCCGCCGCATGATGGAAAACAAGTTCGATCTGAACGACATGCTGGCCCAGTTCGCCCAGATCAAGAAGATGGGCGGTGCTGCGGCACTGCTGGGCATGCTGCCCGGCGGCAACCAGATCGACCCCGACCAGATCGATGACAAGGCGATGGCCCATATTGAAGCCATCATCTATTCCATGACCCCCGCCGAGCGGGAACATCCTTCCATCATCAACCCCAAGCGCAAGCGCCGCATTGCGGCGGGCAGCGGACGCACCGTTGAGGAAGTCAACAAGCTGCTGCGCCAGTTTGAGATGATGCAGAAGATGATGAAAAAGGCCAAGCGCAACCCCAAAGGCTTCATGCGGAGCCTGGGCGGTCTGGGCGGCCTGAAAGGCCTGCGCTGAACTTACATCGTTATCTCTCCCGGATACGGGGTGGATATATACAAACCAGGCCCCGTCCGGGCCGTCAAAAAACAATGACAATTTTGGAGGAAACACACCATGGTCAAGATCCGTCTGCGCCGCCTGGGCGCCAAGAAGAACCCCTTCTACCGCGTTGTTGTCGCCGACAGCCGCTTTGCTCGCGACGGCCGTTTCATCGAAGAAATCGGCTACTATGATCCCACCACCGAGCCCTCTGTGATCAAGATCGACGCCGAGAAGGCCAAGCAGTGGCTGGCCAACGGCGCTCAGCCGACCGACACTGTTCGCGTCCTGCTGAAGAAGGCCGAGATCCTGTAACCTGTTTTTAGCATTAAAGGGAGGGACCCCAGATGCAGGAACTGCTGATTGCCGTTGCCCGCGGCCTTGTGGAAGACAAGGACGCGGTGCGGGTCACCGTCGACCCTGCGCGTGAGGACGGCACTGTCGTCTACCACCTGAGCGTGGCCGAAAACGATATGGGCCGTGTGATCGGCAAACAGGGCCGCATTGCCAAGGCGATCCGCGTTGTCATGCGGGCCGCCGCCGTCCGTCAGGGCGAAAAAGTTGTGGTGGAGATCGACTGACACTCCATTGCTTTCCGCAAGCACTTTGCCCCCGGGCAAGGTGCTTTTTTACTGAACGTCTATCCGGAGGATTGCTCATGTCTGATTTTCTGCCTGCATTCAAGGTCGTTACCACCCACGGTGTGCGCGGCGAGATGAAAGCCCAGCCCCAGTGTGACGGCGCGGCTTTCCTGGCCCGCATCAAGCGGGTGTATACCTCCGCCCAGGGCGCGGGCGAAACCGCGCTGCTGGGGGTCCGTGCCCAGGGCAATATACTGCTGGTGCGCCTGGCCGGGGTGGATTCCATGGATGCCGCCCGTGCCCAGGTGGGCCATACCTACTATTTTGCCAAGCAGGATGCCAAGCTGCCCAAAGGCCGCTATTTTATCGATGACCTGCTGGGCTGTGCCGTCATCGACGCCGACACCGGCGCCGTTTACGGCACTATTACCGACATCGACCACCCCGCCGCCCATGATGTGTACACCGTGCGCCGGGAGGACGGCAGTGAAGCGCTGTTCCCGGCGGTGCCGGAATTCCTGGACAGGGTGGAGCTGGAAAAACGCGCCGTATATGTGCGGCCCATCCCCGGTATGTTCGACCAGCCCCTAAACGGGGACGAGGAGTAAGCCATGCGCATCGACATTGTAACTCTGTTCCCGGAACTGTGTGATACCTTCCTGCATGCCAGCATCCTGGGCCGTGCGGCGGACAAGGGCCTGTTTGAGGCCCATTGCCACCAAATCCGGGATTACACCCTGAACAAGCAGAAACAGACCGACGACTACCCCTACGGCGGCGGCTGCGGCATGGTGCTGTACGCCCAGCCCATTGCCGACTGCCTGCGGGAGGTCACCCGCCAGTGCGAGGAACAAGGCTGCCCCAAACCGCATATCGTCTTTATGACGGCGGGCGGCAAACCCTACAACCAGCAGATCGCCAAGCGTCTGGCCTCTTATGAGGCCGTGACCCTGGTCTGCGGCCATTACGAGGGCATTGACGAGCGCGTGATCGAAGCCTTTGCGGATGAGGAAATCTCCATCGGGGACTATGTTCTCACCGGCGGCGAACTGGCCAGCCTGGTGGTGGCGGACAGTGTCCTGCGCCTGCAGCCCGGCGTGCTGGCGGAAGAGCAGGGCTATCAGGAAGAAAGCCACTGGGACGGCTTGCTGGAGTACCCCCAGTATACCCGCCCGGAAGTCTGGGAGGGCCGCGCCGTGCCTCCGGTGCTGCTCACCGGAGACCATGGAAAGATCACCTCCTGGCGGTCGCAGCAGGCCCATGCCCGCACGGCTGCCCGGCGCCCTGATCTGTACAAGGATTGGTGTCTGCGCCATCCGCTGCGCCCCCGCCGCTGGAAGCGCAGCGAGCGGGCAGAACTGGTGCGTACCGATGCTGCGCTGGATGCGGCGGCACAGGTGTATGCTGCTTCCTGGCAGGAGATGTGCGCGGAAATCTGCACGCCGGAGTACGTGGCACAGCACACCCCGGAGCATATGCGGGCAGAATTGCAGGCTGACAAGGCAAAAGGCTGGGCCTTCTATCTGCACAGCACATCCGGTACGCCGGACGCCATCATCGGCGTTTGCCACAAGACGGGGGAAATCGGCCGTCTGTATGTGCATCCCCGGGCGCAGGGGCAGGGGATCGGTGCTATGATGTTGGAATTTGCCCGTAAAAAGCTGGCAGAACACGAAGCACCGCACCTTTTTGTGCTGGATGTCAATCTTGCGGCCCAGGCGCTGTATCTGCGCATGGGGTATCGGTTTGACAGTGTGGCCAAAGTATATGACTCTGCTGTGGAACCCGCTGCTGTACAATTTTGCCGGGAATTGAAATTTGTCTATACACCGACGAAAACCGAAGGGTGAAAAACGGAAATCCGGCTTTTTTGTGCTGATTCACAAGAGTGTTGAAAATAAACTGGTTAAGTTGTACAAAGAACGGGTGCAAGGTTTGTCGGAAATGCGGAATCCTGACAAAATTGCGGTTTTCCACTGTACAAAGTCGAACAAATGGGATAAAATAAAATCATCCGGGCGGCAACCTTAGTGCAAACACCGCCTGACACTTGCCCGCGGTAGAAGAGCTTGGGCGTATTATTTTCACAAAGTAGGAGAGAATAGCTATGTACGTTAAAGAAGTTACCGTTGAGAATCAGGTTGGTCTGCACGCTCGTCCGGCTACGTTCTTCATCCAGAAGGCCAACGAGTACAAGTCTTCCATCTGGGTCGAGAAAGAGGAGCGTCGTGTCAATGCCAAGTCCCTGCTGGGCGTTCTGAGCCTGGGCATCGTGGGCGGCACCACCATCCGCATCATTGCGGACGGCTCCGACGAGCAGGCCGCTGTGGACGGTCTGGTCAAGCTGGTTGATTCCGGCTTCTCCGAATAATCCCATGTTTTTCTTCGGCCGGGTGGGGTAACCACCCGGCCTTATTCTATTTTTCAAGGGGTAGCCATGACCAAGCAAGAACTGTACAAAAAAGCCTGTATGCTGCCGCTTCTGCCCGGCGTATATATCATCCGGGACAAGTCGGACGAGATCATCTATATCGGCAAGGCCAAGCGTCTGCGCACCCGGGTATCCCAGTATTTCCGGGAAGGTGTTCCCCACGACGCCAAGGTCACCCAGATGATCAACCACGCCTTCACTTTTGATGTCATCGTCTGTCAGAGCGAGTTCGAGGCGCTGGTTCTGGAGGCCAGCCAGATCAAGGCCCATACCCCCAAATACAACATCCTGCTCAAGGATGACAAGGGGTACAGTTACGTCAAGATTACAAAAGGGGAGTGGCCCCGCATCTCTGCCGCGCTGCAGAAGGACGATGAGAACGCCGACTACATCGGTCCTTTTACTTCCTCCTTTGCGGTGCGGGAGATGGTGGAAACCGCCCAGAACTGCTTTCTGCTGCCCCGCTGCAACAAGGAGTTCCCCCGGGACATCGGCAAGGGCCGTCCTTGCCTGAACGCCCACATCGGCAAATGTATGGCGGTGTGCAGCGGCAAGGTGAGCTGCCAGGCTTACAACGAGGCGGTACAGGGCGCCCTGCAGATGATCCGCTACGGCAAAAAGGACATCCTGCGCCAGCTGCGGGAAAAGATGGAAGCTGCCGCCGAGCGTCTGGACTTTGAAACTGCCGCCATTCTCCGGGACCAGATCGCCGCCATTGAGCGGGTGGCAGCCGGGCAGAAGGTGGTCATGGAAAGCGGCGCCGAAATGGACGTTGTCGCCTTTGCGGGTACCAGCAAGGCGGTCTGTGCTGCGGTGCTGCGCTACCGGGAAGGCCGCCTGACCGACAAGCGGGAATTCATGTTCCACGATACCGCCGATATTGCCGCCGTTCGGGAAGAATTCTTGCCCCAGTATTATCTGGACGGTGAGTATGTGCCCAAGACGGTGGCGGTGGATGCTCTGCCCGAAGCCCACGAAGCCCTGAGCGAGGCTCTGGCACAGGCCCGGGGCAGCAAGGTGGAACTGTATGTGCCCCAGCGCGGGGACGTGGCCAAGCTGGTCACCATGGCGTATACCAATGCGGTGGAGCGCCTGGGTCGGGAGAGCGGCCGCTATACCCGGGAGGAAAAACTGCTGGAAGAAGCTGCCCAGGTGCTGGGCCTCAAAGCTCCTCCACGATTGATTGAAAGCTACGATATTTCCAACTGGGGCGACGGCTCCAGCGTCTGCGGCATGGTGGTGTTCAAGGATGGCAAACCTTACCGCAGCGGTTACCGACGCTTCAAGATGCGGGAGGTGCTCGGCACGGACGACTACGCCTCTCTGGCCGAAACCCTCAGCCGCCGCGCCGAGGAATACGAAGCCGCCCGCCGCGGAGATAAGCCGGACGGGTCCGGCAACCAGTTTGCCTCTCTGCCGGACCTGCTGCTCATCGACGGCGGCAGGGGACAGGTGGCGGCGGTACGCCAGGCTTTGCGGGGCACTGCGCTGGAACATGTACCCACTTTTGGCATGGTCAAGGATGACCACCACCGTACCCGCGCCATCGTGGATGATGCCGGGGGTGAGATCGCCATCAACCGGCATCGCAATATCTTCACTTTCGTCACTGCCATTCAGGACGAGACCCACCGCTTTGCCAACGATTACCGCAAGCGGCTGATGAAGAAGCGCTCCTATGCGGCTACCCTTACCGCCTTGCCGGGCGTGGGGGAAAAGACCTCGGCAGCGCTGCTGGCTCACTTCAAGACGGTGGCGGCGGTGAAAGCCGCTTCTATCTCCGACCTGGAAGAGGTCAAGGGAATCAGCCATGCCAAGGCGGAAAAAATTTACAACGCATTGCGCGCCTGAAGGGCCATATCGCCCTTGTTTCGACTTGACAATGGACCGTAAAGACTCCATAATAGATGGGACAAATAGAGAATCTTTCGTGTCAACACTGAAAAGAAAGGCAGGTGCCGCACTATGCGTGTGATCGCCGGGACAGCCCGCGGCAAAAATCTGGCCGCCCTTCCGGGTGAGGACGTAACGCGCCCCACCATCAACCGTGTCAAGGAAGCTATGTTTTCCAGCGTGCAGTTTCTTCTGCCGGGGGCACGGGTGCTGGACCTGTTTGCAGGCAGCGGGCAGCTGGGCATTGAGGCTCTTTCCCGCGGGGCGGCACAGTGTACCTTTCTGGATGCCAGCCCCGACGCCGTGCGCATCGTAACCGCCAACTGCCGCACCGCCGGTGTGCAGGAAAATGCCCGCATCTCCTGCGGGGATGCTTTCAACTACCTGCATACCGCCCGGGGGCCTTTTGATGTGGTGCTGCTGGACCCGCCTTACGGTCACGGCACTCTGGCCAAGGTTCTGCCGCTGCTGGAACGCAGCGTAGCCCCCGGCGGGGTGGTACTGTGCGAAAGCGAACTGGAGGCGGAACTTCCGCCCCAGGTGGGCAGCCTGCATCTGGCAAAGCAATACAAATACGGCAAGATTCTGGTCAGCCGGTATGAGAGAGAGGGATAACCATGAACGTGGAAGAATTGCTTGAATTGATGGAAGAAACGCTGGAAGAGGGGACCGCGGTTCCCTTTGCGGCGTCCAAGCGCGTGGTGGATGTGGACCGGATGCGGGATATTATCGATGAAGTGCGCAACAACCTGCCCGATGAGATCCGGGACAGCAAAAAGATCGTTGCCGACCGGGAACAGATCCTGAAAGGCGCCCGCGCCGAAGCGGATGGTATCATCCACCAGGCGGAGGAACGCGCCCGCGGTCTGGTTTCGGACCAGGAAATCGTCAAGCGGGCCCAGCAGCGCGCAGTGGAGATCCTCACCGCCGCCCAGGCCCAGGCCAAGGAGATCAACCGCAGTGCCACCACCTACTGTGAGACCATCCTGAAAAATTCCGAGGAAGTTCTGGCCCGCAGCGTGGCGGACATCAAGAACACCCGGATGAACCTGCGCAGTGCCGCTGCCCGCGGTATGCGCGGCCCCAAAAAGTAAAATACATACACATACACTCCCTATTTGTGAAAGCAGAACCGTCGACCGGGCTTTTCCGGCCGGCGGTTCTGCTTTTTGTGTTTCTCCCGGCTTTCGCCAAAAGCATCGGCTCCCCACCATAAAGCGGCTTTTCCCGGGGAAAAGCGCACTTTTTCCCCACCGTTTACCACACGGTTTACGGTTGTGAAAAATATTTGTCCAAAGCGTTTTTTTGGCTGTTGGACTTGCTTTTTGCCCTGTAATTTGGTACTATGATGGTACAGTTGTGGGGAAAAAAACCTAAAAGTGGTTTGAAGTGGGTAGTTTTCCACGTTTTCAACCGGGTTTTCCACCACGCTCTGACGGCTGAACGTGAAAAAAACGGAAAAAATTGGCGGAAGGGAGGGGTTTTCAACATGTTCGTTGGTCGGTTTGATTATGCCATCGACGCCAAGGGCCGGTTGAACTTCCCCGCCAAGTTCCGTGACGGTATGGGCGAGACCTTCATCGTGGCCCGCTGGCTGGATCATTGCCTGGCGGCCTTCCCGGTGGAAGAGTTTGAGAAGGTGGCCGAGCGCATTGCCGAGAAAGGCCTGGTCAAGGGCCGGCAGGTCAGCCGTATGCTGTATTCTTCCGCCACCGAGGTCACCCCGGACAAACAAGGGCGCATCCAGCTGCCTGCCGAGCTGCGGCAGTACGCCAACCTGACCCATGATGTGACCATCACCGGCAACCGCACTTTTGCGGAAATCTGGGATACCGATACCTGGAACGCCAATCAGGCCGCCCTGGATGACGACTTCACCGCCGCCATGGAGGACCTGGACTTCTAAAAAAATCATGCGCACCGCGCAAAAGGATAGCAAAATGGAATTTTCCCACATACCCGTACTTCTGCAGCCCTGTCTTGACGGGCTGGCCATCGACCCCACCGGCATCTATCTGGACGGTACCGCCGGCGGGGCGGGGCATTCCCGTGAGATTGCCAAACACCTGACCACCGGGCGGCTGATCGCTCTGGATCAGGACCCGGATGCGGTGGCAACAGCCACCGAAAGGCTTAAGGGTCTTCCCGCCCAGGTGGTCAGGGCCAATTTCCGGCAGACGGCAGAGGTTCTGGACGAGCTGGGGATTCCGCAGATCAACGGTGCGCTGCTGGACCTGGGTGTGTCCAGCCATCAGCTGGACGAAGCCGCCCGAGGCTTCTCCTATCATGCGGATGCTCCGCTGGACATGCGCATGAGCCAGCAGGGCCCCACGGCCGCCGACCTCGTCAACACCCTCCCACGGGAGGAACTGGCCCGCATCCTGCGGGAATACGGCGAGGAACCTTATGCCTGGCAGATTGCCGGCAAGATCGTTCAGCAGCGGGAACAGGCGCCCATCGCCACCACCCTGCAGCTGGCCGAACTGGTGGCGGCGGCCGTGCCGCCCAAGGAGCGCCGCAAAAGCAAGAACCCGGCCCGACGTACCTTCCAGGCGGTGCGCATCGCCGTCAACGGAGAGCTGGATGCTCTGAATGAAGGACTGGAAGCCATCTTCAGCCGTCTGGCGCCGGGGGGACGGCTGTGCGTGATCACCTTCCACAGCCTGGAAGACCGGTTGGTAAAAAACAAGTTCCGCCGCTGGGCGCAGAAATGCACCTGCCCGCCGGAACAGCCGGTATGCACCTGCGGGGGCGTGGCCAAAGCCACCCTGATCACCCGCCATCCCATTGAGGCGGATTCCGCCGAACTGGAAGAAAACCGCCGCAGCCGTTCGGCCAAGCTGCGGGTGCTGGAGAAGAACTGACGAAGGAAACGGCTTTTCAGATACATAGAGGGGGTGCCGAAGATGACCTCGGCAGCATATCAGATCAACAACACACAGTATGTCCGCCGCGCTCCGCGTGTGCGTGTGGTGCGCGGCGGACGTTTCCGCTTTTCCAAGGCTAAAGAGGCCATGCATCAGGCAGCCTCGGTGCTGATTGTGGCGGTGCTTCTGGCATTGATCACCGCCATCGTGGCCAGCCAGGCAAAGCTGACCGAACTTTCCGGCGAGATCGACGCCACCCGCAGCGATCTTGCCACCGCACAGACCACCTACGAGTACCTGTCCGGCAGGATGGACGAAATCTCCAACTCCGCCAACATCGGGGAAGTGGCCCAGACCAGACTGGGTCTTGTCAAAACCGATCCTAGCCAGGTCACCTATGTGCGGCTGGAAGATGAAAGCGTGATCGAAAAGGTCGGTACCGAAACCGACGAAATTCTGGATGAGTTGTACACCGCGGTCCTCAGCCTGATCGGCAGCTTTGAACCGTAACAAGCCCAAAAGCGTGCATCCCGCGTCGGGACACGCTTTTTGCCTTTTATAACCCCAATCGGAACAGAAGGGACAAGCATGCAGAACAATCGAGACAGGCAAAACGACCAGCACCCCATCAACAACGCGCTGCGGGTGCGCACGCTGCTGCTGGTAGCGGTGTTCATTATCTTCGGCATGGGGCTTTTGGTCTATCAGCTGTATGCCCTGCAGCTGCGCGACCCGGAAAAATACCGGGTGGGTGCCGCGGAACAGCAGCTTTCGGACGAAGAAATCCCCGCGTCCCGGGGCACTATCTACACCTCCACCGGCAAGGTCCTTGCCAAAAGCACCACCGTGTGGAATATCGTGGCGGACCCGTCCCGCTGCAACGAAAAATACATTGCCCAGGCTGCACAGGATATTTCCGACCTTCTGGGCGGTACTGTGACGGCGGAGAGCATCCTGGAAAAACTCAGCGACCGGGAAAGCCAGTATAAGGTTCTGGCCAAAGGGGTGGACCTGCCCACCAAGGATGCCATCATGGAGTATGCCAACACCAAGCGGCCTCTCAATGACGGCGACCCGGAAGAAGACTGGTCCACCGTCCTCAAACTGTATACTGAGGAAACCTCCACCCGCAGCTACCCGTACGGATCGTTCCTGTCCTCGGTGCTGGGCTTCACCAACGCCGACGGCGAGGGCATCTACGGCCTGGAAAAATATTACCAGGAAGAACTGTCCGGCACGCCCGGGCGCCGCATCACCAGCCAGAACGCCTGGGGCTATACCTCCGACGATGAAGGGGAAGTATACGACCCCATCAACGGCTATGATCTGCACCTGACCATCGACGATAATGTCCAGTCAGTGGTGGAAAAATATCTGGGCCAGGCACTGACCGAATACAGCGTGATGAACCGCGGCACCGTCATTGTGATGGACGTGAATTCCGGCGCTATCCTGTCCATGGCCACCATGGACCAGTTTGACCCCAACGACCCTTACACCATCCAGAACGCCGCGCTTTCCGCCGTGCTGGAAGACGAGACCCTCACGGCGGAAGAGATCGACCTGCTGCAGTCCCGTCTGGGAGAGGACAATGTAGCCTCCATTGTGGAGGACGGTATTCTTTCTTCGGATGAGTACTCCACATTGCAGGGTTATATCCGGGAAGCCCAGTGGAAGAATAAATCTGTGACCGAGCTGTATTACCCCGGTTCCGTATTCAAGCTGATCACCGCCGCTTCGGCGCTGGATTCCGGCCTGATGGATGCTGACCAGGTGTTTTACTGCAACGGCAGCCTGACCGTCAACGAAGGCACCCAGTGGGAACACATCTACGGCTGTGCCAACGACAACATCCACGGACCTCTGGATATGGCCGGCGCGCTGGAAAAGAGCTGCAACCTCTACTTCATCCAGGTGGCCGAGCTCATGAGCCCGGAATTTTTCTATAACTATTATCAGGCCTTCGGACTGGCCGAAACCACAGGTATCGACCTGCCCTATGAATCCAAGGGCATCTCCAAGAATCAGTCCGATATGGAGCAGACCAAGACCGACCTGTACTCCACCGCTTTCGGCCAGACCCAGAAACTCACCGCCATTCAGATGGCCACTGCCGTTTCCGCAGTGGTCAACGGCGGGTATCTGGTCACCCCTTATGTGGTGGACAGCATGACAGATGATGCGGGCAACGTGGTCAGCCAGACCGAGCCCAACATCCGCCGCCAGGTCATCTCCGAGGAAGTCAGCGAGCAGCTGTGCCAGATGATGGAGAACAACGTAGGCGGCGGTCAGGACGGCTACTCCTGCCGCAACGTATATGTGGCCGGGTACTCTATCGGCGGCAAATCCGGTACGGCCGAACAGCTGGACCGCAGCGAGCGCGGTGACGGCGACTACCACAAGCAGATCAGCTTTGCTGCCGTTCTGCCTGCCGACGATCCCGAAATTCTGGTTTTTGCAGTGCTGGACGACCCCCGCTGGGTCGAGGACTTTGCTTCCGAGATTGTGGCGCCCATGGTAGGCAACATCATCAGCGAGATCGCGCCGTATCTTGGTATTGAACGCGATGCCGACTATGTGGAGCCTGAAAGCGTAACGGTGCCTAACGCCATTGGCACACGCTGGTCCTCTGCACAGGCCAAACTGAACAAGCTGGGGCTGTCTCATCAGATCATCGGTTCCGGCAGTGACATTGTTTACCAGTACCCCGCGACCGGTGCCTCGGTCCCGGCGGGCTCCACCGTCTACTTCTACACCGACTCCACCACCGGCAGTCTGACCACCGTGCCGGATGTCACCGGCAAGACTGGCTCCTTTGCGGAGCAGATGCTCAAATCCGCTAACCTCAACGTCAAGCTGGTGGGGGATGAGAACGGCAAGGTGGTCTCGCAGGATGTGGCCGCTGCTTCCAGTGTGGAATACGGTACCGTGGTGACCATCCAGACCGAAAGCACCGCATCCACCGACACAACGGATACGACCGATACAACGGATACCACAGAATAAACGGATTTTGAGGAGGGAACCGAATGAAACCCATCCATGCCAATGAACTTCTGGCTGGCCTGACTCTGGCCCGCCCGGTGGACATCACCGCTGTCGTCACCGACAGCCGCAAGGTGCAGCCCGGCTGCGTCTTTGTCTGCTTCCCCGGTGCCCGGGTGGACGGCCACGATTTTGCCGAAGGTGCCTACAAGGCCGGGGCGGAATACATCATTGCCAACCACCCGGTGGACGGTGTGCCCGAAGATCATCTGGTCGTCACCTCGTCCAGCCACATGGCCATGCTGCGCATGGCGTCCAACTACCGTACCCTGTTCAACCCGCTGATGGTGGGCGTCACCGGTTCGGTGGGCAAGACCACCACCAAGGAATTCTGCTATGCGGTGCTGTCGGCTTTTGGCAACACCCTCAAGACCGAGGGTAACCAGAACAACGAGATCGGCCTGCCCAACACGCTCTTCCGCCTGGAGGACGCCACCGAGTATGCGGTGGTGGAGATGGGCATGAGCGCTCTGGGAGAGATCGCCCGTCTGACCCGCACCGCCCGGCCCAATGCCGGCATCATCACCATGATCGGCGTGTCCCACCTGGAAAATCTGGGCAGCCGTGAGAATATACTGAAAGCAAAGCTGGAGATCTGCCAGGGCCTGCCGGACGGTGCGCCTTTGGTGCTCAACGGTGACGACGAACTGCTGCGGGGGGCCCAGCTGCCTGCCCGCCTGCAGCCCGTCTGGTTCAGCCTGAAGGAGAGCGGTGCGGATGTCTGCGCTGCCGACATCCGGGACGACGAGACCGGCACCGCTTTCACCCTGCGGGATGCCGCGCACGGAAATTTTGCGGTGCATATTCCCACCCAGGGCCTGCACACCGTCAGCGATGCGCTGGCCGCATACGCCGCCGCCACCCGCCTGGGGCTGGACCCCGCCAAGGCTGCTGCGGCGCTCTCCAACTACCGCACCACCGGCATGCGCCAGAACATCGTGCATCACGGCGGCGTCACCTTCATCGAGGATTGCTATAACGCCAGCCCGGACAGCATGCGCGCTGCGCTGGATATTCTGAACCGCCAGGTTCCGGGTCCCGACGGCCGCCGCATTGCGGTGCTGGGGGATATGCTGGAACTGGGGGCTGCTTCGGAACAGGCACACCGCCAGACCGGAGAATGGGCCGCAGAAACCGCTGATATTCTGTTGGCTGTGGGCCCCAACAGCGCCGCCATGGCCGAGGCCGCGGGCCAAAAAGTAACAACATTGCATTGCCAAAATACACAGGAAGTAGTAGAATATCTAAGGTTGAACCTGCGCCCCGGCGACGTGGTACTGGCCAAAGCCAGTCACGCCATGCAGTTTGAAGAAATGCTGCACAGCCTGTACGCGGTTCTTCCCGACCACGCATAAGACTATAACCTGATTTTTGGGGGAATTACCACATGGGGATGATCGTGTCCTGGATGCTGATCGCGGCGGCCATCGCTGCTTTCTGCATTACCGTTGTTTCAGGCTTTTTCCTGATCCCGGCCTTGCGCCGCCTGCATTTCGGCCAAACCATCCGGGAGGACGGCCCCACCTGGCACAATAAAAAGCAGGGGACACCCACCATGGGCGGCCTTTGCTTTATTCTGGGGATTCTGCTGGCCGCCGGTCTGGTGTATGCGGGGCTTTCCGCACGTGCGCCGGAACTTGTGTCGCCCCAGCAGGTGCAGGCCGGGCTGCTGGGGCTGTTCCTGGCTTTCGGTTCGGGCCTGATCGGGTTTCTGGATGACTTCGTCAAGGTGGTGCGCCACCGCAACCTGGGCCTGCTTGCCTGGCAGAAACTTGTCATGCAGTTCATCGTCACCGGCACCTTTATGTTCGGGCTGTACCGCCTGGGTCTGATGACCACCATCATCATGGTACCTGCGGTGGGGGCGGTGGACCTGGGAATCCTGTACTATCCCATTGCCTTTTTCGGCATCATCTTCCTGGTCAACGCCGTCAACCTTACCGACGGTCTGGACGGTCTGTGCTCCTGCGTGACCTTTGTGTCCATGCTGGGGTATCTGCTGGCTGCCAGTATGCTGGGCTTTTACCATGTGGCGGTGCTGTCCACCGCCACAGCCGCCGCCTGCGCCGGGTTCCTGGTATGGAACTTCTATCCCGCCAAAGTGTTCATGGGGGATACCGGCAGTATGTTCCTGGGCGGTATGGTCACGGCCCTGGCCTTTGTGATGGGCCGCCCCGAACTGGTACTGTTCTTCGGCATCGTTTTCATCTGGGATGCCATGACCGTTGTGATCCAGCGTGTTTACTTCAAAGCCACCCATGGCAAGCGCATTTTCCGCATGACTCCGATTCATCATGCCTTTGAGATGCGCGGCTGGAAGGAAGCCCGTATCGACGCTTTCTTCAGTTTGATTGCCGTGATGGGTGTGGCGCTGGGACTTTTGTTTATCTATCTTGCGTAACATCCTGCATTGATCCCGCTGCAGGAAAGGAGGGACCTGCCCGTGACAGCCGCACAGTTTCTTGACCTTGCCTTCGGCAACCTGATCCGTTTTTTCCGTGACGCCGCTTTCCGCAAGAAGGACCGTGGCCCTGTCTCGTGGGGGTTCGTAGGCACCCTGCTGCTGGTGCTGTGCTATGGCCTGATTATGCTGTTTTCTTCCAGCTATGTCACGGCCTACTATCGCTTTGACGACATCTACCATTACATAGCGCCCCAGGCCGTCCTGGCCGTGATCGGTGTGGGGCTCATGTTTTTTATCTCCAATATCGACTACCACTCTCTGCGCCATCTGTACTGGCATCTGTATGTGATCCTGATGGTGCTGCTGGTGTGGGCTTTGTTCAGTGAGGAGCTCAACGGTGTGCATCGCTGGGTGTACCTGCTGGGTACCACCCTCCAGCCTTCTGAGATCGCCAAATTTGCGGTGATCCTGGGTGTGGCCCTGTACACCGATAAGTACTACGAAAAACGGCACACCCTGATGCACGGTATGATCATTCCCGTGGCGCCGGTTCTGCCCATTGTGGTGCTGCTGCGTATGGAACCCCATAACTCCGCCATTCTGCTGATCTGCATGATCGTGGGCACCATGCTTCTGTGCGGTGGCTGCGCGCTGCGCTGGATGCCTGTTATGGCCGGTGTGGCTATGGGCGGCATCTACCTGATGCTGACCGCCGAGGGTAATGACGTTGCAAACGAACGTCTGGGTGCCTGGGGCCTGTTTGCCGAAAGCGATGTGGACTTGGGGTACCAAACGATACAGAGCCTGTATTCTATCGCCTCCGGCGGTCTGACCGGTCTGGGCATCGGCAACAGCCGCCAGAAACAGCTGTGGCTGCCAGAAGCCACCAACGACTTTATCTTCTCGGTGGTGTGCGAGGAACTGGGCTTTATCGGTGCGGTGCTGTGCATTGCCCTGTTTGCGTTCCTGATCGTGCAGGGTATCCTGATTGCCCTGCGTTCGCCGGATTACTTCGGCAGCATGCTCACCATCGGCATCATGGCGCAGATCGCCTGGCAGGTATTCTGCCACATCGGCGTGGTCACCGCCACCCTGCCTAATACCGGTATCAGCCTGCCCTTCTTCTCTTCGGGCGGTACCAGTTTGCTGTTGCTGCTCTGTGAGATGGGCGTGGTGCTCAGCGTGTCACGGGCCGGAAACGGCCGTATGATCGCCCAGCGCCAGCGAAGACAGGAAGAGCTGATGAAACGTCTGCATGGGGAAGACCCCACCCGAAGGGTCTACCGCCGCCGCCAGAATGTGGGCAACTGACTGTCTGCCGTTTGCCATAGAAGGGAAAGAGAGGGAGTATCATGCGCGTTCTGATCGCAGCCGGCGGTACGGCCGGGCACATTAACCCCGCGCTGGCCATTGCCGGTGCGCTGAAAAAGGCCGATCCCGCCGCCGAGATTCATTTTGCGGGCCGTCGGGAGGGGATGGAATACGGTCTGGTCACCGCGGTCGGGTATCCTTTCCATCATATCGAGATCAACGGCTTTCAGCGCAAGCTGACGCCCAAGAACATTGCCCGCAACTTTCAGGCCGTCTATCACCTGGCACTGTCCGGCCCCCGCACCGCAGCCATCCTGCGGGAGGTGCAGCCGGACCTGGTGATCGGTTGCGGCGGGTATGTCAGCGGCCCCGTGGTGCGTGCCGCCGCCAAAAAGGGTATCAAGACCGCCATTCATGAACAGAATGCCTTCCCCGGTGTGACCAACAAGCTGCTGGCCAAGGATGTGGACGTGGTGTTTGCAGCCAGTGCCGAAGCGGTGGAAAAGCTGGGCGCACCGGATAAGACCCTGGTGGTGGGCAACCCTGTCCGTCCTGAGATCCTGACCCAGGACCGGAACGCTGCCCGTGCCAAGATCGGGGCAGGGGACCGCACCGTGATCCTCAGTTTCGGCGGCAGCCTGGGAGCCCGCCGTATCAACGAAGTGGTGGGCGCGCTCTGCGGATGGGAGCAAAAGACCCACCAGAAGGTGCTGCACCTGCACGCCACCGGAAGCCGGGGTGTGCAGCTGTTCAAGGACCTGGCCGTGCAAGAGGGATTCACCCCCGGCGAAAACCTGGTGGTGAACGAGTATATCAACAACATGCCGGAACTGTTGGCTGCCGCCGATCTGGTGATTTCCCGTTCCGGTGCCCTGACGCTGGCCGAACTGGAAGCTATGGGCCGGGCCTCTATCCTGATCCCCAGCCCCAATGTGGCGGAAAACCACCAGTATTACAACGCGCTGGAACTGCAGAAAGCCGGTGCGGCCATTGTTATTGAAGAAAAGGACCTGACTGCCGAAAAGCTGATTGAGACGGTGTCCGGCCTGTTGGAAACGCCCGGCCGTCTTGCTGAGATGGGCCGCCAGGCACTGACCCTGGCCCAGCCCCGCAGCCTGGATATGATCACTGACCGCCTGCTGACCCTGGTCAAGACCGGGCGGTAAGTCATGAACGCCCCACCCTGTGCGGGGCGTTTTGTGCGCAGAATGATTTTTGAGTAACGACACAGAAAGGAGGCCGCGGATGGACCGAGACCAGCGAAGCCGCCGGCAGAAAGCCGCCGCGACCCCGCCGCCCAACCGCCGCCCGGCACCCCGCAGCATGAAAAGCCGTCTGGGCCTGACCAAACAGGGACAGCCGACCCGGCAGGTGCCGCCGGCATCCCGCCAGGCAAAGCCTTCCGCCCAGCGCCGGACCGCTCCGCAGCAGGCGCCGAACGGCTCCGGCAATGTCCGGCGCCCTCAACCGCCCCAGAACCCTCAGAGTCCGGCCTACCGCCAGAACCCCAACCGCCGTCCGCCCCGCCGCGTCACCCACGCCGAGCAGCTGCGCAAGCGTCGCCATCGTGCCATGCTGGGCATGCTGCTGGTGCTGGCAGCCTTGATCGGCGGTGTGATCCTTTCCATCAATCTGCTGTTCAAGGTCACCGATTTCCGCATCGAGAACACCGACGGCTCTACCCCGGCCAATACCGGTATCTACTCCGAAGACCAGATCATCAGCCTGTTGGGCATTGCGGAGGGAGATAACCTGTTCGGATTCTCCACCAAGGAGAAATCTCAGATTCTTCTGAACAACCTGCCGTATCTGGATGTGGCCGAAGTGGGCACCCAGATGCCCGGTACGGTGGTGGTGAAGGTGCAACCCGCCACCGAGCGGTTCATGCTGCAGTACGGTGCCCAGTGGCTGGTGCTCAGCGACCATCTGAAGGTGCTGCGTGCCAGTGACACCCAGCCGGAAGGCCTGATCTGGCTGGAAGCCAACGCCGCCCAGGGGCAGTCTGTCACACCCGGCAGCTTTTTGACCCTGCAGGCACAGAGTGACGAGCAGGCCACCGCCGAGACCAGCCATACCACCGCCCAGGCGACGCTGGAACAACTGATGCAGGAACTGGATACCTACGGCCTGCTGGACGGGATCTCCATTATTGATATGACCGATCTCACCGAGCTGAACTTCCTGTACCAGGGCCGGGTCTCGGTCACCTTGGGTACGGCCAACAACCTGGATTACAAGATCCGCTTCGCGGCATACCTGATCCTGGATGTGGAAGGGGATGGCCTGACATCTTCCGACCGCGGCACATTGGATGTGAGCCGCCAGCTGGAGGACGGCAGTATCCAGGCCACTTTCAACAGCGATACCAGCACCCCCACACCGGCGCCCACCCCCGAAGCCACCGACGGTGACGGCGGGGACGGCACAGACGGCGACAGTGCGACCCCGGAACCGCAGCCCACGCCGGAAGCAGAATGAATCCGGTCTGCCAAAAGCAAATAAATACAAAAGCCCCCGCGGCCTTCCTTTATGGAAGAAGCCGCGGGGGCTTTTTATGGGTTACAGGATGCTTGTCTGATGAACTCAGACGCTCAGTTCAGCCTTCTGGCCCAGGGCATCGGGATTGGCCTCCAGAACGGGGCGGATGTACTCATTCAGGTAATCCGTCACCTGTTCGGCAGAACGGCCGGTAAAGGCCTCGGGAGCCAGCTCAGCTTCGATCTCCTCACGGGTCAGGCCAAAAGCGGGGTCAGATTCCACGCGGGCGATCATGTCGTTGGGCAGGCCTTCCTGCTTGACAACGGCAGCGGCAGCCACCGCATGGGTGCGCAGGCGTTCGTGCAGTTCCTGACGGTCGCCGCCCTTCTTCACAGCCTTCATCATGATATTTTCGCTGGCCATAAAGGGCAGCTCTGCCATCACGCGGCTGCGGATGACCTTGGGATACACCACCAGGCCGTCGGAAACATTCAGCAGGATGTTCAGGATGGCATCGGCGGCCAGGAAACCTTCCGCCATGGCGATGCGCTTGTTGGCGCTGTCGTCCAGGGTGCGTTCAAACCACTGGGTACCGGCGGTCACGGCGGGGTTCAGCACGTCGATCATCAGGTAGCGGGCCAGGGCGCAGATGCGCTCGCAGCGCATGGGGTTGCGCTTGTAGGGCATGGCGGAAGAACCGATCTGGTTCTTTTCAAAGGGCTCTTCCATTTCCTTGAAGTTGGCCAGCAGGCGGATGTCGGTGGCCATCTTCATGGCGCTCTGGGCAAGGCCGGCCAGAGAAGACAGCACGTTGTAGTCCACCTTGCGGCTGTAAGTCTGGCCGCAGACCGGAACCACCTTGTCAAAGCCCATCTGAGCGCAGACATCGGCTTCCACTGCCTTGACCTTGGCGGAATCGCCGCCGAACAGTTCCATAAAGCTGGCCTGGGTGCCGGTGGTGCCTTTCACGCCGCGCAGGGCCAGCTGGGAAGCCTGATGCTCGATCTCCTGCAGGTCCATATACAGTTCGTTCATCCACAGAGTGGCGCGCTTGCCCACGGTGGTGAGCTGTGCGGGCTGGCAGTGGGTGTAGGCCAGGCAGGGCATGTCCTTGTACTCGTCAGCAAACTTGGCCAGGTTGGCCAGGGTGCCGATGATCTTCTTGCGCACCAGTTCCAGGCCCTGGCGCATGATGATCACGTCGGTGTTGTCGCCCACATAGCAGCTGGTGGCGCCCAGGTGGATGATGCCCTTGGCGTTGGGGCACTGCAGACCGTAGGCATAGACGTGGCTCATCACGTCATGACGGACCAGCTTTTCCCGGGTGGCAGCCTCTTCGTAGTTGATGTCGTCCTTGTGGGCTTCCAGCTCGGCGATCTGCTCGTCGGTGATGTCCAGGCCCTGCTTCTGCTCGGCTTTGGCCAGGGCAATCCACAGACGGCGCCAGGTGCGGAACTTGTTGTCATCGGAAAAAATATACTGCATCTCGTCCGAAGCATACCGGGTGGAGAAGGGCGAGATATAACGATCATGTGCCATGAAAGATTCTCCTTATCTGTCGGGGGTGGGGCGCATTACAGCTTGAAGTAGTTCACGCCGCCCTCAAAGATGGGCTGATACTTGTCGCCGCCCACGTTCTTGTACAGCTGGTCGGCGCTGCGCTCGCTGTGGCCCATCTTGCCGAACACACGGCCGTCCGGGCTGGTGATGCCTTCAATGGCCATCACACTGCCGTTGGGGTTGTAGCGCTGGTCCATGGTGGGCACGCAATTCAGGTCCACATATTGAGTGGCAACCTGACCGTTGGCGATCAGCTGCTGCAGCAAGGCGTCGCTGCAGACGAACCGGCCTTCGCCGTGGCTGATGGCAATGAGGTGTTCATCATTGATGTCGCACTCAGAAAGCCAGGGGCTCTTGTTGGAAGCCACGCGGGTGCGCACCAGCATGCTCTGGTGACGATGCACCGTGTTGAAGGTCAGGGTCGGGTCGTCCTTGGTGATGGGGCGAATCTCGCCGTAGGGGACAAGACCCAGCTTGATCAGAGCCTGGAAACCGTTGCAGATACCCAGGGCCAGACCATCGCGCTCCTGCAGCAGGCGGTTCACCGCGTCGGCCACAGCCGGGGCGCGGAAGAAGGCGGAGATGAACTTGGCGGAACCGTCGGGCTCGTCGCCGCCGGAGAAACCGCCCGGCAGCATCAGGATCTGAGCCGCATCGATCTCCTTCACCAGAGCTTCGCAGCTTTCGGCCACGTCAGCGGGGGTCAGGTTCTTCAGCACCAGAATATGGGGGTCGCCGCCCGCACGGCGGAAAGCCCGGGCGGTGTCATACTCGCAGTTGGTGCCGGGGAAGACGGGGATGATAACCCGCGGGGTAGCCAGGCGCACGGCGGGGGCCACGCGCTGGAAGGCGTTGCAGCGGTACTCCAGCGCCTTCACTTCCTCGCCGGCACGGCGATAGGGGAAGACAGGCTCCAGCTTGCGCTCCCACACTTCCTGCAGGTGGGCCAGATCCAGCGTTTCGCCGCCCACGTTCATGGTGTAATCCACGGTGGTGAAGCCCAGGAACTCGCCGGCGGTAGCGTCCAGCAGTTCCAGGATCACTGCGCCGTAGCAGGGCTCAAACAGCCGTTCGGGGCGGAAATCCTTGCTCATGTTCAGACCCACGCGGTTGCCCACGCACATCTTGAACAGCGCTTCGCCGATGCCGCCGAATCCGGGGGTTGCGGCAGCCAGGACCTTGCCCTCGTCGATCATCTGCTCCACGATCTTGTAGATGGAGAGCAGGCTGTTCACTTCGGGCAGGCCATCCTTGTACTGGGGCTTCAGGATGACCACAGAGCTGTTGGCCTTCTTGAACTCGGGGCTCAGTACATCGCGGGTATTGCCCACAGCAGTGGCAAAGCTGACCAGCGTGGGGGGCACGTCCAGACCTTCAAAGCTGCCGGACATGCTGTCCTTGCCGCCGATGGAGGCGATACCCAGGCCCATCTGAGCGTCCAGAGCGCCCAGCAGAGCGGCCAGGGGCTTGCCCCAGCGTTCCGGCTTGTCGCCCAGATGCTCAAAGTATTCCTGGAAGGTCAGGTACATGTCCTCGTGATGGAAACCGGCGCAAACCAACTTGGTCACGCTCTCCACCACGGCCATGTAGGCGCCGCGGTAGGGGTCCGCTTCGGTCAGGTAGGGGTTGAAGCCCCAGGCCATGCCGGAGCAGGTGGTGGTCTCACCGTCCACCGGCAGCTTGGCAGCCATCGCCATGGAAGGCGTCAGCTGGTATTTGCCGCCGTAGGGCATCAGCACAGTGGCTGCACCGATGGTGGAGTCGAAACGCTCGCCCAGGCCCTTCTTGCTGCAGACATTCAGGTCGCCCACCATGGCTTCCATCTTTTCGGTCAGGGTATTGCCGGGCCATTTCGGCTTCCAGGTCTTGCCCGCCACAATGTGGGCGTTGGCATGGCGCTCAGCGCCGTTGGAGTTCAGGAATTCACGGGACAGGTTGACGATGGCAGTGCCGTTCCACACTTCCACCATCCGCTTCTCCTCGGTGACGGTGGCCACCACGGTGGCTTCCAGGTTTTCCTCGTTGGCCAGGGCGATGAAGCGGTCGGCATCCTCGGCAGCCACGGCCACAGCCATGCGCTCCTGGCTTTCGCTGATGGCCAGTTCGGTGCCGTCCAGACCTTCGTACTTCTTGGTGACCTTGTTCAGGTCGATGTGCAGGCCGTCGGCCAGCTCGCCGATGGCAACAGACACGCCGCCTGCGCCGAAGTCGTTGCAGCGCTTGATCATCCGGCAGGCGTCCTCACGGCGGAACAGACGCTGCAGCTTGCGCTCGATGGGAGCGTTGCCCTTCTGCACCTCGGCACCGCAGGTCTCCAGGCTGGACAGCTTGTGCGCCTTGCTGGAACCGGTGGCGCCGCCGATGCCGTCACGGCCGGTGCGGCCGCCCAGCAGGATGATGACATCCCCGGGGGCGGGCTCTTCACGGCGCACGTTCTTGGCGGGTGCGGCACCCACCACAGCGCCGATCTCCATGCGCTTGGCCACATAACCGGGATGATACAGTTCATCCACCTGACCGGTGGCCAGGCCGATCTGGTTGCCGTAGCTGGAATAGCCCTGGGCAGCGGTGGTCACCAGCTTGCGCTGGGGCAGCTTGCCGGGCATGGTCTCGGAAACGGGCTTCAGCGGATCGCCGGCGCCGGTCACGCGCATGGCCTGATAAACATAGCTGCGGCCGGACAGGGGATCGCGGATGGCGCCGCCGATGCAGGTGGCTGCGCCGCCGAAAGGCTCGATCTCAGTGGGGTGGTTGTGAGTCTCATTTTTGAACAGGAAGAGCCAGTCCTGCTGTTCGCCGTCCACATCGCACTTGATCTTGACGGTGCAGGCGTTGATTTCCTCGCTCTCGTCCAGATTCTTCAGGATGCCCCGCTGCTTCAGGGCCTTGGCGCCGATGGTGGCGCAGTCCATCAGGGTGCGGTTCTTGGCGTTGCGGCCGGTTTCGTCCCGCAGGGCCATGTAACGGTCAAACGCAGCCTTGACGATCTCGTCGTCGATAGTCACATCGTCGATGATGGTGCCGAAGGTGGTGTGGCGGCAGTGGTCACTCCAGTAGGTATCGATGACCTTGATCTCGGTGATGGTGGGATCGCGGTCCTCGCTGCGGAAATAGTTCTGGCAGAAAACGATGTCCGCATGGTCCATGGCCAGGCCTTTTTCCTGGCGGAAGGCTTCCAGTGCCTCGTCATCCATGGCAATGAAGCCGGTGAGGGTCTCCACGGCGGAAGGCACCGCAAACTCCATTTTCAGGGTCTCGCGCTCTTCCAGGCTGGCTTCCCGGGCCTCCACCGGGTTGATGACATACTTCTTGATGGCAGCCAGGTCCTCCTCGGACAGGTCGCCTTCCAGCATATACACCCGGGCGCTGCGCACGTCGGGACGTTCGCCCTGGCTCAGCAGCTGGATGCACTGGGAAGCGGAGTCCGCCCGCTGGTCAAACTGACCGGGCAGGTATTCCGCCGCAAAGACGGTGCTGCCCTCAGGCAGGGTGTCGTAGGTCACGTCCACCGGGGGCTCGCTGAACACGGTGGGGACGGCCTTCTCGAACAGGTCGCGGTCAATGCCTTCCACGTCATAGCGGTTCAGCAGGCGCAGGCTTTTCAGCCCGGCAATGCCCAGCAGTTCGGTCAGCTCATGGTAAAGACCCTGAGCCTCGCCGTCAAAACCGGGCTTTTTCTCCACATAAATGCGGTAAACCATTTATTTTTCCTCCTTCGGGCAGTTCAGGGCAGCCAGCGCACGGGCGCCGATGTCGCTGCGCTTGTGCGCGCCCTCAAAGTGAATCTGCTCTGTGGCCGCATAAGCCTTTTTCAGGGCGGCGGCCAGGTCGGGGGCAGTGGCGGTCACACCCAGCACACGGCCGCCGGCAGTGACCAGCGTGTCACCCTTGCGGGCGGTACCGGCATGGTAGACGGTCACATCCGCCGCGCCGGGCAGCTGGCCGTTTTCCAGCCCGGTGATCTCCTTGCCCTTTTCGTAAGCCAGGGGATACCCGCCGGAAGCCATGATCACGCAGGCGGCGGCACCGTCGGAAAACTTGACTTCGGTCTTGTCCAGGGTGCCGTCGGTGGTGGCCTGCATAATGGTCAGCAAGTCGCTTTCCAGCAGGGGCAGCACCACCTGGGCTTCGGGGTCACCGAAACGGCAGTTGTACTCGATGACCTTGGGACCGTCGGGGGTCAGCATCAGGCCAAAGTACAGGCAGCCCTTGAAGGGGCAGCCTTCCGCCTGCATGGCGGCCACGGTGGGGGCAAAGATGGTGCGCATGCACTCTTCGGCCACGGCGGGGGTGTAGTAGGGGTTGGGGGCAATGGTACCCATGCCGCCGGTGTTCAGCCCTTCGTCATGGTCCAGAGCGCGCTTGTGGTCCATGCTGGAAACCATGGGCACCACGGTCTTGCCGTCGCAGAAGGACAGCACGCTCACTTCGGGGCCGGTGAGGAATTCTTCCACCACCACATGGTTGCCGGAAGCACCGAACTTCTTGTCCAGCATGATCTCCTTCAGACCATCCTCGGCTTCTGCTTCGTTCTGGCAGATCAGAACGCCCTTGCCCAGGGCCAGGCCGTCAGCCTTGATGACCACCGGATACTTGCCCTCGCTGCGGATGTAGCCCATGGCAGCTTCGGGATCGTCAAAGGTCTCGTACTTGGCGGTGGGAATGCCGTATTTCTTCATCAGGTCCTTGCTGAAGACCTTGCTGGCCTCGATGCGGGCGGCGGCAGCGTTGGGACCAAAAGCGGGAATCCCCACCTTGGCCAGCGCATCCACCATTCCCAGGGCCAGAGGATCATCCTGGGCCACCACGGCGTAGTCGAAGCCTTCTTCTTTGGCAAAGGCAACCATGGCGTCCACATCGGTGGCCTTGATGTCCTTGCAGGTGGCGTCACAGGCGATGCCGCCGTTGCCCGGCGCGCACCAGATCTCGGTGCAGGCGGGGCTCTTTTTCAGCGCGCGGATGATGGCGTGTTCCCGTCCGCCGCCGCCAACGACTAAAATCTTCATCGCAAAAACTCCTTTGCGTATCAGTGATGGAACAGGCGGATGCCGCAGAAAGCCATCACGATGCCGTACTTGTCGCAGGTGTCGATGACCTGCTGGTCACGGATGGAACCGCCGGGCTGCACAATGGCGTCCACGCCGCTGCGGCGGGCGCGCTCGATGTTGTCGCCGAAGGGGAAGAAGGCATCGCTGCCCAGGCAGACGCCGTGCACTTTAGACAGCCAGGCTTTCTTTTCCTCGGCGGTCAGGGGAGCGGGCTGCTCGGTGAAGGTCTCGGCCCAGACATCGTCGCCGATCACATCCTCCGGGGTATCCCCGATGTAGACGTCGATGGCGTTGTCGCGGTTGGGCTTGGAGATGTCGGCACGGAACGGCAGATCCAGCACCTTGGGCATGTGGCGCAGCTGCCAGTTGTCGGCCTTCTGGCCCGCCAGACGGGTGCAGTGGATGCGGCTCTGCTGACCGGCGCCCACGCCGATGGTCTGGCCGCCCTGCACATAGCAGACGCTGTTGGACTGGGTGTACTTCAGCACGATCAGGCTCATCACCAGATCACGCTTCTGGTCCTCGGTCAGGTCCTTGGCCTTGGTCACGATGTTCTGCAGCATGGTGTCGGCGGTAATCTCCAGGTCCTGACGGCCCTGTTCAAAGGTCACGCCGAACACAGTGCGGCGCTCCAGAGGCGCGGGAACGTAGTCGGGATCGATGGCCACCACGTTGTAGTTGCCCTTCTTCTTGCTCTTGAGCACTTCCAGGGCGTCGGCGTCATAACCGGGGGCGATGATGCCGTCGGAAACTTCATGCTGGATCAGCTTGGCAGTGGCCAGGTCGCACACGTCGGACAGGGCAATCCAGTCGCCGAAGCTGGACATGCGGTCGGCACCGCGGGCACGGGCGTAAGCGCAGGCCAGGGGAGAGAGCTCCGCGTCGGCGTCGATGTGGTACATCCGGCGCAGGGTGTCGTCCAGGGGCAGGCCCACGGCGGCACCGGCGGGGGATACATGCTTGAAGCTGGCAGCGGCCGGCAGGCCCAGGGCTTTTTTCAGGTCCTTGACCAGCTGGTAGCTGTTGAACGCGTCCAGAAAATTGATGTAACCCGGCTTGCCGTTCAGGATGGTGACAGGCAGCTCAGCGCCGTTCTCCATAAAGATGCGGGCGGGCTTCTGGTTGGGATTGGTGCCGTATTTCAGCTGGAATTCGTTCATGCTCAACCCTCCACAGTGTTGTATTTGTTCAGGATCACGTCCTCGTAATCGCCGGTGGACAGGGTGATGGCCCGCACGAACAGGCTCACCTTGTTGTCGGTGTTTAGGGCGTCCCACAGCTTGCCGGCCCACTCGTTGGGGTCGCTTTCGTCCACCGCCACACGCAGGGGCTCACCCGCAAAGCTGGGGATGGGATTGCCGTTCTTCTGGTAGGTGGTGATCAGATGGCCCTCGCCGGCGATGGGCTGGGGATAGTCAAAGGTCTGGCGCTGTACGCTGGCGTCGTTGCCCTCGCAGCTTTTCAGGATGCTCAGCTTGTAAGCGCCGCCCTTCATGTCCACCACGCCGGAGATGCGGGGGGTGAAGTTGGGAGCGTCATCCTCAAAGGTGCGGGTGGCCAGGGCAGCTTCAAAGCTGTAACCGGGGTACAGACCGGCCTGCATGAAATCAAAGATGGTGTCGGTCTGGTCACCGTTGGTCACGATGGTGGTGGCCCCCAGGGTCAGAACGGGATTGTAGATGATCAGATGGGGGTCTTCCATCTTGGCAGGGTCGGCCGCCACGGTGCGGATGCCGCCGCGCTCGGGCAGGGCCTCAAACACGCGGTTGCGGCTGTTGGCGCTGCGGCCCATGATCCAGTAGGCGATCATGGCCTTGGACCCGTCGGGGGAAAGGCCCAGGCAGATGCCGCGGCCCGGATACTCGTTGCCGGCCAGATACTTGTACAGATTCTTTTTCATCGCAATCACACCTCGTCGTTGCAAACCATGGCCAGGGCGCGGGGCAGCAGCTGCCATTCGGCTTCCACCATCACACGCTTCTGCAAAGTTTCGGGGGTATCATCGGGCTGCACGGCTACGGCCTTCTGCAGCAGGATGGGCCCGCCGTCACATTCTTCGTTCACAAAATGCACCGTCGCGCCGGTCACCTTGACCCCGCGGGCCAGAGCGGCTTCATGGACCCGCAGGCCGTAGAAGCCGGGGCCGCAGAAGCTGGGAATCAGGCTGGGATGGACATTCAGGATGCGGTTGGGGTACGCCGCGATGACGCTGGGTCCCAGCACGCTCAAAAAGCCTGCCAGCACCACCACGTCAATGGCGTTTTCCTTCAGCACCGCCAGCAGGGCCGCGTCAAAGGCGGTACTGTCGGCATAGTCCTTGCGGGACACCACGGCGGTCTTGACTCCGGCGTTCTCCGCACGGGTCAGGGCATAGACCCCCGGCTTGCTGGCGACCACCAGGGTCACCCGGCCGTTGGGGTTTTCGCCCCGGTGTTCACTGTCCAGGATGGCCTGCAGGTTGGTGCCGCCGCCCGATACCAATACCGCGACGTTTTTCATACCAGTTCCACCCCGTCGCCGTCGGCGATCACGCCCAGACGGTAAGCGTCCTGGTCGTTGGCTTTCAGGATCTGGATGGCCTTGTCGGCGTCCTCGGCCGCTACGATCAGGATCATGCCCACGCCCATGTTGAAGGTGTTGAACATGTCGCGCTCGGGGATGTTGCCGGTTTTGGCCAGCAGGTCGAACAGGGCGGGGGTACGAACATCCGCCTTGGCGATGCGGGCGCAGCAGCCGGCCTTCAGGCTGCGGGGAATGTTCTCATAGAAGCCGCCGCCGGTAATGTGGGAAACGCCCTTCACGGTCAGTTCCTTCATCACGGCCAGTACCGGCTTGACATAGATCTTGGTGGGAGCCAGCAGGGCCTCGCCCAGAGTGCAGCCCAGCTCATCAAAGTGCTTGTTCAGGATGTCCGGATTGTTCTCCAGGTCAAAGATCTTGCGCACCAGAGAGAAGCCGTTGGAATGTACGCCGGTGGAAGGCAGGGCAATGATCACGTCTCCAGCCTGCATGGTGGAGTTGTCCAGAATCTTGCTCTTGTCCACAGCGCCCACGGTGAAACCGGCCAGGTCGTAGTCGTCCTCCGGCATGACACCGGGATGCTCGGCAGTCTCGCCGCCCACCAGGGAGCAGCCGGCCTGCACGCAGCCTTCGGCCACGCCTTTGACGATCTCGGCAATGCGCTCAGGCACATTCTTGCCGCAGGCGATGTAATCCAGGAACACCAGCGGCTTGGCGCCGGCGCAGATCACGTCGTTGACGCACATGGCCACGCAATCGATACCGATGGTGCCGTGGCGGTCCAGCATCTGGGCGATGCGCAGTTTGGTGCCAACGCCGTCGGTGCCGGAGATCAGCACCGGATGGGGCATGTCGGTGCAGTCCAGCTCAAACAGGCCGCCGAAACCGCCCAGACCGCCGATGCAGTGGTCGTTCATGGTGCGGGCCACATACTGCTTCATCAGGCGCACAGCCTCGTAACCGGCGGTAATATCCACACCGGCGGCGGCATAGCTTTCAGAATAGCTTTTCTCCATGGTCGTTGACTCCTTTTCCGTCACAGCTTTTTGTTGGTGTTGGACTGGCTCAGCGGCCGGTCGTAAACAATGTTCATCACTTCTTTGGGCGGGTCCACCGGATATTCGCCGGTAAAGCAGCCCACGCAGTAGCCGCATTTGCTCTTGGGGGCCAGCTGCTTCACATGTTCAATGCTCAGGTAACCCAGAGAATCCGAACCCACCAGCTTGTTGATCTCTTCCACCGTATGACCGGTGGCAATCAGCAGCTTTTCGTCCGGGATGTCGGTGCCGAAATAGCAGGGATGAGCAAAGGGCGGGGCGGAAATGCGGTAATGCACTTCCTTGGCGCCGGCGTCACGCAGCAGCTTGATGGTGCGGGCACTGGTGGTACCGCGGACGATGGAGTCGTCCACCAGCACCACGCGCTTGCCGGCCACGGTGGAGGAGATGGCGTTGAGCTTGATGCGCACGCTGTTCTCCCGCTGGGCCTGGCTGCCCTGGATGAAGGTGCGGCCCACATATTTGTTCTTGATGAAGCCCACGCCGTAGGGAATGCCGCTTTCCTGGGCAAAACCCAGGGCGGCATCCAGGCCGGAATCCGGTGCGCCGATGACCACATCGGCTTCCACGGGATGTTCCTGCGCCAGGAACCGGCCGGCCTGCAGGCGGGCCTCATGGACGCAGGTGCCCTCGATCACCGAGTCCGGACGGGCGAAATAGATGTACTCGAACACGCACAGGGTGTGGGGGGCGGTGTTGCAGTGGGTGCGGATGCTGCGCAGACCGTTGCGGTCGGCC
Source organism: uncultured bacterium (assembly GCA_905214345.1). GTDB lineage: Bacteria > Bacillota > Clostridia > Oscillospirales > Ruminococcaceae > Gemmiger. Next base: position 12,532 of record CAJMLV010000018.1, on the reverse strand, counting down.
ACCACGATCTCGCCGGGTTCCACGTCCCGCAGCATGGTTGCGCCCACGGCGTCCAGCGCGCAGGATTCCGAGGCAAAGGCGAAGCCGGCACCGTCGGGCAGCGCACCGATGCACAAAGGCCGAAAACCGTGGGGGTCACGGGCGGCGATGAGCTTGGTATGGGTCATGATGACCAGGCTGTAAGCGCCTTCGATCTGTTCCATGGTCCGGCAGACAGCGGTCTCGATGTCCGGGGACTTCAGACGGTTCTGGGTGAGCAGATAGGCGATGGCCTCGGTGTCGGAGGTGCCGTGGAAGATGGAACCGCTCATTTCCAGCTGATGGCGCAGCCGGGCGGCGTTGGTCAGGTTGCCGTTGTGGCACAGCGCCATGGCGCCCTTGCAGTGATGCAGGATCATGGGCTGGGCGTTGGAGCGGCTGCGCTGGCCGGAAGTGGCATAGCGCACATGGCCGGTGGCCATCTTGGCGTCGTGGGGCAGGTCCTCCAGCACACGCTTGGTGAACACTTCGCTCACCAGGCCCAGATCACGGTGACCGGTGAGCACACCGTCCACGTTCAGGGCAATGCCGCAGCTTTCCTGGCCGCGGTGCTGCAGGGCGTACAGGGCGCTGTACACGGCGCTGACCATATCGGTCTGGCCGGTGGAATCATAGATGCCGAATACACCGCATTCTTCGTGCAGGCCGGTGTTGTCAAGGCTAAATTCGCTCATTACAATACTCCGTTCTTCAAGCAAAGGATGCGTTGGTATCTCAGCCCAGCAGGCGCTTCATGACTTCCTGATAGGCGTCGGCTTCGCCGCCCATGTCGCGGCGGAACAGGTCCTTGTCCAGATGGGCGCCGGTGGTGGCATCCCAGAAACGGCAGGTGTCGGGGCTGATCTCGTCGGCCAGGATGATGGTGCCGTCAGACAGGCGGCCGAACTCCAGCTTGAAGTCGATCAGACGGATGTTGGCATCCAGCAGGATCTTCTTCAGCACTTCGTTGACCTTGAAGGCGTAACGGGTGATGGTGTCGATCTCTTCCTGGGTGGCCAGGTCCAGGGCCAGGGCATAGTAGTGGTTGATGAACGGGTCATGCAGATCGTCGTTCTTGTAGCTGAATTCCAGGATGGGGGTCTTGAAGGGGGTGCCTTCGGGAACGCCCATGCGCAGGCTGAAGTGACCGGCGGCCACGTTGCGGATGATGACTTCCAGAGGAACGATCTCCACCTTCTTCACAAAGGTGTCGCGGTCGTTGATCTCTTCCACGTAATGGGTGGGCACGCCCTCTTTTTCCAGCTTCTGCATCAGGGCGTTGGACAGCTTGTTGTTGACGATGCCCTTGTCGCGGATGGTGCCCTTCTTTTCGCCGTCGCCGGCGGTGGCGTCATCCTTGTAGTGCACCATGACGATCTCGGGATCGCTGGTAGCGAAAACCTGCTTGGCTTTACCTTCGTACATCTGATCCAGAACCTTGATATCCATGTTTATACTCTCCTTTTTTCTATGAAAATCCCAGTGTATATTGGGCGCACGGCAAAGATGCCGGGCGCAGAACCCACAACTCTATTGTACCTTTTTTCCCGGTGCGGTGCAACTGCAAAACCGCTTACAGCGCAGCGGCTTCGGCGGCCACAGCGGCGTCTTTCTTGGCGATGGCGGCGGCGGTGTCGGCACGGAAAGCAGCCAGTTTGTCTGCCAGCTCCTCATCAGCCACAGCCAGGATAGCCACGGCCAGATAAGCGGCGTTCTTGGCGCCGTTCAGGGCCACGGTGGCAACAGGGAAGCCGGAGGGCATCTGCACGGTGGCCAGCAAAGCGTCCAGACCGTCCATGGCGCCGCCCTTCATGGGGATGCCGACGACCGGCAGGGTGGTGTTGGCGGCGAAGGCACCGGCCAGATGGGCGGCCATACCGGCGGCACACAGAATCACGCCGAAGCCGTTGTCCCGGGCGCTCTTGGCAAAAGCCGCAGCGGCTTCCGGGGTGCGGTGGGCCGACAGGATGTGGGCCTCAAACGGAACGTCAAACTCTTTCAGCACGCTGCACGCGCCCTTCACGACCGGCCAGTCGCTGTCCGAACCCATGATCACGGCTACTTTTTTGCGGTTTTCCATAAACTTGACCTCCCTGAAAAAATAAAACAGCGCAGCGTATATATACACTGCGCTTACTGGTGACGGGATACACGGCTGCCCTGTTCCGGGGTATGGGAATGTACGCACATACCAAAATTGCTGTACAACGGATACGGCACGGCGCACCCTCCTTATCAAAATTCACCCGGCAAATAGTGGGGCATCCTGTAAATTTAGTGTAAAACGCGGCGGCGGAAAATGCAAGCAGGAAAAGTGCTTTTCAGCCAAGTACACATCCGCCGCAGGTTTGCAAGGTGCTTTTTGTCGATTTTGATGGGTGCCCGGAATGGGAAGTACGACTTTTTTGTGCAACCCTTTCTTGTGAGAGAAAGCAAAACGTGCTATACTGACACCATAAACAGAAAAGAGGCGATCTATATGTCGATTTTGCCGTATCGGAAACAGGTGCTTGTGCTGGGGCGCGGAGGCTTCGGCAAGCAGCTGGGCGAAATGCTGGAAGAAGCCGGTTGGGGAACACCCCTTTACCTGGACGACAACGCGCCGGACTGTGCCGGAGGTTTGCGGGATTTTGTGGACCCGGACCTGCGTCGCCGCTGCCCGGCGGCCTTTGTGGCGGTGGGGGATAACGCTCTTCGCCGGGACCTGATCCAGAAACTCCGGGCTGTGGGGTATCAGCTGCCGGTGTTCATCCACCCGGCGGCGGAAGTCTGTGCCTCCGCCAAACTGGGGGCGGGCACGGTGGTGCTGCCCTTTGCCTTTGTGGGGGCCAACGTGCACACCGGTCCGGGCTGCCTGCTCAATGCGGGTACCATTCTGGACCATGATGCACAGCTGGGCGCTGCGGTCCATCTGGCGCCCGGCGCCATCGTTAAGGCAGGCGCTCAGGTAGAGGACCTGACCAAGGTGGATTCCGGGGAGATCGTCCGTTCCCCCTGGGAAAAGCACTGACATACCATTTATATAATAGGCAAATGCCGCCCGGCGGGAAACACCCCGCCGGGCGGTACTTTTTTGGAAGGTAAGATTGACAACACCACTACCTTGCATTACAATATAGTCAAAGGAACCTTGCAATGCAAGGTAGCGGAAGGAGGGACGCCGTGTTTGAACGTTCACAGCTGAACAAGGGAACCCTGGAAGGCTGCATCCTCAAGATCATCGGGCGGGAACCCTCTTACGGGTATGCCATCGTGGCGGCCCTCCGGGAGGCGGGGTTCGCGGATGTGACCGAAGGAACGCTGTACCCGCTGCTGCTGCGCCTGGAACGAAAGGGGATGCTGAACGCAGCTTATCAGGCGTCCCCCAACGGCCCAAGCCGCAAGTATTACAGCCTGACTGAGCAGGGGGCCCAGTATCTGGCAGAATTCGAGCAAGCCTGGCGGACCACCGCCGCGGCGGTGGAGGCCATCCTGCAGGAATGAACTGATGGAATGAGAAAGGGGTGTGACCATTATGCTGAAAAAGCTGGTACAAAACGAATATACCGAACTTCGTAAAGAAAACGAGCTGCGGAAATCGACCCTGAACAAGCGGAACCAGGACATCCTGCGGCAGATAGACGCCCGCATGCTGTCGTATACCTGGAACTGCTACGAAATTGAGCGGGTGAAGAAGGATCTGATCGGCATGGCAGCCCAGGCCGAGATCAGGGGGAGCGACCTCAAACAGGTCATGGGCGGCAATCCCGATGAATATTGCCGTCAGATTGTGGATGGTATTGACCAGGGTACGCCGTTGGACTATATCTGTACATGGTTTCCCAGATGGTATCTGCTGTTTGCAATCTTCAATGTGGCAGCTCTTTTCGCCAGTGGGGGAACTGCCGATTCGTCCCTGGTCCGGCAATTGGTTTCTCCTGTCCAGCTTTTGCTCTGGTTGTGGATTTGTGCATGGCTGCACCGCATCGGGCATCGGCTGTGCCTGCGGTTTGGCATGTGGGTGGAATTGGTCTGGAATATTCTTTGGCTGGCAGGGTTTGTATGGCTGTGTATCTACTCCAACAAACTGTATGCCGCATATTCTGTTTCTGTGTCTTTGTGGCTGGTGGTTCCTTACCAGCTGGCTCTGGCAGCAGGGACGCAGTGGTGGCAGAATGTTCATTACAACAGCTATGCCCGCAACCATCCCTGGCGGGAACAGCCGCAACAATAAGAGGAAAATAAATATGGTATTCAGTGAATATCACGCCCTGTGTCGGCAGAACCAAAAAGACCGGGCTGCCCTGAACGATCTGGATAAAAACTCGGTGGATCGGGCCCGGGTTTGGCTGCAGCAGGTGAGCATGAATGCCTATGAGGTGGAACGTGTGCTGCGTGACCTGATCCTCATGGCGGCGGAAGCCGACCGCCGGGGGGAAACGTTGCGCTCCACCCTGGGGGACGAGGACACATTTTACCGCAACCTGGCGGACTCCATTGACCGGGGCAATCTGCTGGACTATCTCACCGGTTACTTCGGGACCATCCTTTTCGGTGTAGGCGTTGTGTACGGTGGGCTGATGGCCCTTTTCGGGATCAAGCAGCCCGCCGATGCCGGTCGGTTAATGGTTTCTCTGGTCCTGTACACGACCCTGGGTACGTTGGGCATGCTGCTGAAACGGCAGTTCAAGCCGCCGCTGGATAAAAACCACCTGTCTGCCAAGATCCTGCTGATTGTGCTGTCGGTGGTGTTTTTGGGGCTGGCGGTTTCCATGCCTTTCTGGATGCTCCGGCTGCCGCTGGAATCGTTCCCCATGCACCCCACCAGTGTCTGCCTGTTGTTGTCCGCCGTGGGCCTTCTTCTCATGCTGCTGCGGGTGGTGCGGTACAATCTTATGGCTGCCAGACACCCCTGGCGGGAACAGTTCCATTCTTAATCCGACATTCACTTTTCATCATAAAAGCATCGCCCCCGCCGCAAGGTTCTGCGGCGGGGGCATTGCGTTTTATGATGAAATTGAGGTGGGAATGTCTCAGATGTGGGCCAGGATGGCGTCACCCATGGCGGTGCAGCCGATCTTGGTGCAGCCTTCCTGCATGATGTCGGCGGTGCGCAGGCCCTCGTCCAGCACAGCGGAAACGGCGGCTTCGATCTCGTCGGCTTCCGCCGCCATGCCGAAGCTGTACCGCAGCATCATGGCGGCGGACAGGATGCAGGCAATGGGGTTGACCACGTCCAGACCGGCAATGTCGGGGGCCGAACCGTGGATGGGCTCATACAGGCCGTTGGTGCCTTCGCCCAGGCTGGAGGAGGGCACCATGCCGATGCTGCCGGTGATCTCGCTGGCCTCGTCGGACAGAATGTCGCCGAACATGTTCTCGGTGACGATGACATCAAACTGGGCCGGGTTCTTGCAGATCTGCATGGCGGCGTTGTCCACGAACATCTCCCCGTATTCCACTTCCGGGTACTCGGCGGCCAGACGGTGCATCACCGCACGCCACAGGCAGCTGGTATCCAGTACGTTGGCCTTGTCCACGCAGGTCAGCTTCTTGCGGCGCTTCATGGCCGTTTCAAAGCCGATGCGGCCGATGCGCTCGATCTCGTGCTCGGAATAGGGCATGGTATCCACGGCAATCTTCTCGCCGTTTTCTTCAAAGGTCTTGTGCTCGCCGAAGTACACGCCGCCGATGAGCTCCCGCACCACGATGAAGTCGATGCCCTTGTCCACGATTTCCTGCTTCAGCGGGCTGGCGTCGGCCAGCTGGGGCCAGATCTTGGCCGGGCGGCTGTTGGAGTACAGCCCCATCCCGGCGCGCAGCCGGAGCAGACCCTTTTCCGGGCGCTTGTCGCCGGGCATGCCTTCCCACTTGGGGCCGCCGATGGCGCCCAGCAGCACACTGTCCGCAGCCAGGCACTTGTCCAGCTCGGACTGGGGCAGGGGATCACCGAACTTGTCGATGGCCTCGCCGCCCATGTAGGCACGGGTGTAATTGAAGGTGTGGCCGTGCTTGGCGGCGATCTTGTCCAGCACCCGCACCGCCTGGGTGACGATCTCGGGGCTGGAGCAGTCGCCGTAAATGAGCGCGATATTCTTCTGCATCTTACTTGCCCTCCCGGATGCTGGCCATCAGACCGCCTTTTGCGATGATGTTCTGGATAAAGGGCGGGAACGGTTCCGCCTGGAAGGTGGCCCCGGTGGTCACATCGGTGATGACGCCGGTGTCGAAGTCAATGGCCACCGTGTCGCCGTCGGCAATGGCCTCGCTGGCGGCGGGGCACTCCAGAATGGGCAGGCCGATGTTGATGGCGTTGCGGTAGAAGATGCGGGCGAAGCTCTTGGCGATCACGCAGTCGATGCCCGCAGACTTGATGGCCAGGGGCGCATGCTCGCGGGAGGAACCGCAGCCGAAGTTTTCTCCGCCCACCATGATGTCGCCCTGCTTTACTTTGGTGACAAAGCTCTTGTCGATGTCCTCCATGCAGTGGCTGGCCAGTTCCTTGGCATCCTGGGTGTTCAGGTAACGGGCCGGGATGATCACGTCGGTGTCGATGTTGTCACCGTATTTGTAAACAGTACCCTGTGCTTTCATCTTCAAACCTCCCTGGGATCGGTGATATGGCCGGTCAGCGCACTGGCGGCGGCGGTGGCGGGGCTGGCCAGATAGATCTCGGAATCCACATGGCCCATGCGTCCCACAAAGTTGCGGTTGGTGGTGGAAACACAGCGTTCACCCTCGGCCAGAATGCCCATGTAGCCGCCCAGGCAGGGGCCGCAGGTGGGGGTGGACACGATGCAGCCGGCGTCGATGAAGTCGGTGGTGTAGCCCCGCAGGATGCACTCCTTGTACACGGCCATGGTGGCGGGAATGATGATGACCCGCACGCCCTTGGACACATGGCGGCCCTTCAGCACCTTCCAGGCGGCTTCCATATCTTCCAGACGGCCGTTGGTGCAGGAACCGATCACCACCTGGTCGATGGCGATGTCCTTGCCCTCGCTGGCGGGATGGGTGTTTTCCGGCAGATGGGGGTAGGAGACAGTGGGTACCAGAGAGTCCAGATCGATCTCCACCGTGCGCTCGTATTCGGCGTCGGCATCGGCTTCGTACTTCACCCAGGGGCGCTGGCTGCGGCCCTTCAGATAGGCTTCGCAGGTCTCGTCCACCGGGAAGATGCCGTTCTTGGCACCGGCTTCAATGGCCATGTTGCAGATGCACAGCCGGTCCTCCATGGTCAGGCTCTTGACGCCTTCGCCCACGAACTCCAGGCTCTTGTACAAGGCACCGGAAACACCGATCATGCCAATGAGATGCAAAATCACGTCCTTGCCGGAAACAGGAGCTTTCAGCGTACCTTTCAGCTCCACCTTGATGGCGGCGGGGACCTTGAACCAGGCCATGCCGGTGGCCATACCGGCGGCCATGTCGGTGGAACCTACACCGGTGGAGAAGGCGCCTACCGCACCGTAGGTGCAGGTGTGGCTGTCGGCGCCGATGATGCAGTCGCCCGCGGTCACGATGCCCTTTTCGGGGAGCAGGGCGTGCTCCACGCCCATGGTACCCACGTCGTAGAAGTTCAGGATATCGTACTTGTTGGCGAACTCCCGGCACTTCTTGGACTGTTGGGCACTCTTGATGTCCTTGTTGGGCACAAAGTGGTCCAGCACGATGTTGACGCGGGTCTTATCGAACACCGAATTGAATCCGGCCTTTTCAAATTCATTGATGGCCACCGGGGTGGTGATGTCGTTGCCCAGCACAATGTCCAGCTTGGCATTGATGAGCTGCCCCGCCTTGACCGAATCGGCCCCGCAGTGGGCGGCCAGGATCTTTTGGGTCATGGTCATTCCCATGGCAAAAACCTCCGTTTATCTTTCCGATTATTTGTTGTTGATGGCACTCACCAGTGCGCGGATGCCCGCCACGATGATGTCGGTGTGGGTGCCGCAGCCCCAGGTCTCCTCGCCGCTGGCCCATTTCAGACCCACATAGCTGCAGGCGCGGCTGTTGGTGTCGGAGTCAAGAGCGTGCTCGCTGTAATGCACCAGGGTGAAGTGCAGCCCGGTCTCCTGCTCAATGGCGGTAGCCACTGCATCCAGACGGCCGTTGCCGGTGGCGCTGCAGGTCTTGATCTCGCCGTTGCAGGAAAGAGTGACGTTGGCGGTGATGGTGTTGTCCGGGTTCTGGGTGAAGTGGGCTTCGGTGACGTTGAGCGGGTTGGCGTGGTTGAGATAGGAACGCTCGAAGACATAGAGCACTTCCTTCACGCTCAGCTCGCGATGCTCGTGGTCGGAAACTTCCTTGACCCGGTAACCCAGGTCCTCCCGCATGCGGGGCGGGGGATTGTAACCGTAGTTCTGCTGGAGCAAAAATCCGATGCCGCCCTTGCCGCTCTGGCTGTTGATGCGGATGACGTCGGCGTCGTAGGTGCGGCCGATGTCGTGGGGGTCGATGGGAATATAGGGGCAGGTCCATTCGTGGAGGTTGTGCTCCTTGCGCCAGTTCATGCCCTTGGCGATGGCGTCCTGGTGACTGCCGCTGAAGGCCGCGAACACCAGGCTGCCGGCGTAAGGCGTGCGCTCGTACACATGCATGCGGGTGACACGCTCATACACTTCGCAGATGGCCGGCATGTCGGAGAAATCCAGGCGGGGGTCCACACCGTGGCTGTACATGTTCATGGCCAGGGTGATGGCATCCACGTTGCCGGTGCGCTCGCCGTTGCCGAACAGGCAGCATTCAATGCGCTGGGCGCCGGCCAGAACGGCCAGTTCGGCGTCAGCCACGCCGCAGCCGCGGTCGTTGTGGGGATGGGTGGAGAGGATGACGCTGTCCCGGTATTTCAGATGCTTGGAGCACCATTCGATCTGGTTGGCGTACACATGGGGCATGCTCATCTCCACCGTGACCGGCAGGTTGATGATCATGGGGCGCTCGGGGGTGGGCTGCATCACGTCCAGAACGGCGTTGCATACTTCCACGGCGTATTCCGGCTCGGTGCCGGTAAAGCTTTCGGGGCTGTACTCAAAGAGGAAGTTGCCCTCGTATTCCTCGCTCAGCTGCTTGACCAGCTTGGCGCCTTCCACGGCGATCTGTTTGATCTCTTCCTTGCTCTTGCGGAACACCTGTTCCCGCTGGGCCACGCTGGTGGAGTTGTAGAAGTGGATGATGGCCCGGGGGGCACCCTTCACCGCCTCAAAGGTGCGGCGGATGATGTGGTCGCGGCACTGGGTCAGCACCTGCACGGTCACGTCCTCGGGAATGCGGTTTTCGTCGATGAGCTTGCGCAGGAAGGCGTATTCGGTCTCGCTGGCGGCAGGGAAGCCCACCTCGATCTCCTTGAAGCCCACCTTGAGGAGCATCTCGTAAAACTCCACCTTCTCGTCCAGGCTCATGGGCACAATCAGGCTCTGGTTGCCGTCCCGCAGGTCCACACTGCACCAGGCGGGCGCCTCTTCGATGTGGTCCTTCTGGGGCCATTCATACACATGACCCGGTTCCACCGGCGGGGGATAATAGCCTACGTGATACTTGGTTGCGTCCATCATGATTCATTGCCTCCTTCAGGTTGTGTGCGCCTTTGGGGGCTGTTTTTGACAAAAACAAAACCCGCCCCTCAAAGGCAGATGCCTTTGAGAGACGGGAGCAAATTCGTTATTTTGCCGTACCCGCGGTACCACTCTCATTGCCGTCCTGAACGGGGCGGCCACTTTGTACGATCGGCCCGCAAACCGGGGCGAATCGCGCCTGCATGATAACGGTCAGGATTCCGTCCGGACCTAACAGAGTGCTCTGCTCAGCCCGGCTGCTCAGGGGCCAGTGACGCCGATACCTTCCGCACCGCCTTGCACCAACCGGCGGCTCTCTGAAGCTGGAACTGGTATTGCTTTTTCCCCGTCCACGCATTTGAATTTGATAACAAGGCCTAGTGTATCAGATTTCATAAAATCTGTCAAGCACCTTGTTTGGCTTTTGGCTAAAAAGGCGGCAGGGCGCTCAGGCGGCCGTGTCGGCGGTCTCGGCATCGGCCATATCGCCGTCCTGGGTGCCGGTTTCGGTGCCGTCCTCGGCGGTGGGCAGGCTGGTGCGGGGCGTTACTGCCAGCGGGTCGGGCAGGGTGTTGGTTTCGATGGCTTCCAGCACGGCGGGCACACCGGGGAAGAACTTCTTGATGCCGGTATCCTTGCAATGCAGACCGTCAAAGAAGTCCATCTCCTCAATGCCTTCGATGCATTCGGGATCGTAGCTGCCGTACAGAGGCACATTGTTCTCGGCGCAGTACTGGCGCACCCAGTTTTCCACCTGGAAAAATCCCTTGTGCAGATCGGTCTCGTTCAGAAGATAGTTGTACAGGAAGGGATGCCAGGGAGAAAGCACCAGAATGACGGTGGTGCCCTGGCTGTGGGCGTAGTCGATGAACGCTTCAAAGGCCTGGATCTGGGTCTGGCTCATCTCGTCGAAGCCTTCCATATGTACGCTGTTGAAGGTCTGGCTGGCGGCTGCCGCCAAAGCCAGAATCTGTTCCTGGGTCTGGTTGCGGAAAGCGGTGTCATACAGAACACTGCCATCCGACCGCTTGATGGTGGCAGCCTGGTCGTAGGGGTCGCCGGTGACGGGGTTGAACTCGATGGTGTTGCCTTCGTCGTCGGTCACCACATCCTGACCGCGGTTCTTGACGTAATAATCCACATTTCCCTGGAAATAGGCGGGTTCCACAAGGGCTTTCCACAGTTCCACCTTGTCCGGTTCCTCGTAGTCGGTGGGAACGCCCAGTACCTTGGTCAGGAACTCGTTGTACAGTTCGGCGTCCGCGCGGTAATCGTAGGCGGCTTCGCTGCCGTAGAACACCCACGGGTCCACGCTCCAGATCAGCACGTCGGGGGCTTTGCCGTAGGTGACCATCTTGTAATAGCTGGTCATGTTGTCCCGCACGTCGGCGCCGGTCACACCCATATTGAAAAAGCTGTCCACGCCTACCAGTTCCCGGTTGAACTGCAGAACGCGGCTGGACCCGATGCCGATGACTTGGGGCGTTTCGGGCACGTCCTGGGCATAGAGCTGCACCACTTCGCGCTCGTCCATGGATTCAAAGTTGGTCACGTCATAGCCCTGGAGCATCAGGTCCACGATGCGGCGGGGGGCCAGGGCACCCTGGAACAAACCGCTGCGGTCTACGGTGTAGCTGACCCACACCATGAATACCAGGATGGGCACCAGCAGAGCAATGCGGAACAGGGTCTTGCCGCCGAAATAGATACGGCGGGCAATGCCGTAGAAAAACGCCTTGATCAGGCTGCGGCCTTTTTTGCGCGGGGCGGTTGCCGCCGGGCGGGACGGTGCCGCCACACGGCCCGAGCGGTGCACGCGCCGGGGCTGCTGGGGAACCGGGGTTTGGGTACGTTGTGCCATGAAAAGGGCTCCTTCCTCAGAATCAGGCAAAAGGCCGGATCAGAACTGCTGGTAGATGAAGGCACTCTGGCCGAAAGCACCAAAGAACAGCAGGGCCGCCGCGGCTGCATAGTACAGCGTCCAGCGCAGCACAAAGCTCTGGTTGCGGATCCAACGGGCCACATTGCGGCCGTTGCTTTCCGCCGCGAACACGATCAGCGAAGCACAGGTCAGCACCACCGGCAGGCGTCCGTCGATGCCGCTGTCGTGCAGCAGGCTGCGCACGCTGTCCCATCCGGCGGAAATACCGCCCTGCCAGCCCTGGAAGATACCGGCGTACACGCCGTAGGGGTCGGCGTTGTACAGAGCACTGGCAAAGAACACCAGAGTGGCCACGAACATCAGGAAAACCAGTACCCGCTGGATGAGGTTTTTACACCATGCGGCGCGGTAAAGGGGATTGTACCGCCACAGTACCTTGCGAGCGCCGAAGGTCAGCCGGCCGAAAGCGGACAAAACACCGCAGGCCAGGCCCCACATCAGGTACCGCCAGTCCGCACCGTGCCACAGGCCGGACACCACAAACACGATGATGACGTTCATCAGGCGGCGGGGCAGGCAGCAGCGGCTGCCGCCCAGGGGAAAGTAGATGTAATCCCGGAACCAGCTGGTCATGCTCACATGCCAGCGGGTCCAGAACTCGCTGAAACTGGTGGATTCAAAGGGACTGTTGAAGTTTTCAATCAGGTCAAAACCCAGAATCCGGGCCACGCCCAGGGCGATGTCGCAGCAGCCGGAAAAGTCCATGTACAGCTGGATGGCAAACAGGATGCTGGCCGCCAGCAGATTGGGACCGTTCATGGTGCCGGGGTTGGTGTAGACAAAACTGGTGTACAGGCTGATGTTGTCGGCAATCACCATCTTTTTGGTGTAGCCCCACAGGATACGGAACGCACCGCCCGCACACCGGGTATAGCTGAACCGGCGGGGCTTCTTGATCTGGGGCCGCAGATGGGGATACCGCTCGATGGGGCCGGTGATCATGGTGGGGAAGAAGCTGACGAACATGGCATAATGCAGCGGGTTCAGGGTTTTTGTGCTACGGCTTCGGCAACGCTTCTTGACAGTTTGTTGCTGTATCCTT
>CAJMLV010000017.1 GCA_905214345.1 uncultured bacterium | reverse complement strand
ACGTTGGCGTCGTCAAAGACAGCTTCCATCTTCTCGGTATCGGTAACCATATACGGAGTGATGTAGCCGCGGTCGAACTGCATGCCTTCCACCACTTCGGTGTAGGTTTCGGCAGTGGTCTTGTTCTCTTCGATGGTGATGACGCCGTCGGCGGTGACCTTCTCCATGGCGTCGGCGATCAGCTGGCCGATCTCGGCATCACCGGCGGAAACAGTGCCGACACGGGCGATGTCCTTGGTGCCGTTGACCTTCTGGCTGTGAGCCTTGACAGCTTCCACAGCAGCGCCGATGGCCTTCTGCATGCCGCGCTTGATGTCCATGGGGTTGGCACCGGCGGTGACATTCTTCATGCCTTCGGTGACCAGAGCCTGGGCCAGGACGGTGGCGGTGGTGGTGCCGTCGCCGGCAGCATCGTTGGTCTTGGTAGCAACTTCGCGAACCAGCTGAGCGCCCATGTTTTCGAACTCGTCCTTCAGCTCGATCTCCTTGGCGATGGTCACGCCGTCATTGGTGATGAGGGGGCTGCCGAACTTCTTGGACAGAACCACGTTGCGACCCTTGGGGCCCAGGGTGATCTTGACGGTATCGGCCAGCTGGTCAATGCCGGCGCAAAGAGCTTTGCGGGCTTCTTCGCCCTGCTTAATCTGTTTAGCCATAATATATCTCTCCTTACCTTAACTTGAAAGCGTGATTATTCCACAACGGCCAGAATGTCGCTCTGACGGACGATGGTGCATTCCTCGCCATCGACCTTGACCTCGGTGCCGGAGTACTTGCTGGTCAGGACCTTATCACCGACCTTGACGATCATTTCCACTTCCTTGCCGTCCACATTGCCGCCCGGGCCAACAGCCAGGACTTCGGCGATCTGGGGCTTTTCTTTGGCGGAGCCGGTCAGGATCAGCCCGCCCTTGGTGGTCTCTTCTTCTTCGACCAGCTTAATGACAACACGGTCAGCCAGAGGTTTGATTCTCATGGTGAAATGCCTCCTTATAATTAAAAAAACTTTTGTTTAACTTTGTTTTAGCACTCATTTCTCTTGAGTGCTAAATACATTGTAGTCACTTGCCCGTCAAAAATCAAGTATCCCAAGTATAAAATTTTTGTGAACAGCGTTTTTATTCGAAACAACGTTTTTTTATTTTTACTCAAAACCTGTTTTCATCGTCGTTTTTCCTGTTTTTTCCGTCGATTTCGACCGGCGGGCCGGTTTTAGCAGTCCCGCCGCAGCCGCTGAAAGCTTCAGCCGTCTTTACGGGCGGCGATCCGGACGGCGGAAAGTTTCTTCAATGTTTGTATCCAGCAGGGCACCGTAACATTCCGGGCGACGGTAGGCGTTGCCATGGACCTCGCTGCGTCGGTACTCCCGCAGCATTTCCATATCGAAATCCACCAGGCAGATGCCTTCCTCCTCCCCTGCTTCCAGCACGCACATGTCCCGGGAAACAGGCAGTTCCGGCAGATAAGCCACCCCGTCAAAAGCGGCGGAATGGCCGTTGCAGTCCGGCTGACCGGCGGGATAGTTGCAGGTGGCAATGGCCATCATGTTTTCATAGGCCCGCCCCCGCAGCTGGGACAGCCGGTTGATCTCCATGGGGCAGGCGTTGGGCACCAGCACCACTTCCGCTCCCTGCAGCATCAGAAGGCGGGCGCTTTCGGGAAATTCCCGGTCATAGCAGATCATGGCGCCGATGCGCACATTACCCTCCGCCGTGTCCAGGTCGGCGGTATAAAAGGCGTCGCCCCGGCCAAGGCGGGCTTCCTCCCCGAAATCGCAGGTATGCACCTTGGCGTAGTGCAGTGCCAGGTCACCGCGGCGGTCATAGACAAAAAGAGAGTTTTTGGGCTGCGGTCCGTCGGCTTCCAGGCAGGTCACCCCCACCGCCATCTCCAGTTCCCGGGCACAGTCGGCAAAAGCCCGCAGAAAAAGATGGTTGGCCGGAATGGCCGCCGCCTGCAATTCGGCAGGGTCTTTGGCAATGGTGTAGCCGGTGCTCCACATCTCCGGAAAAAGTGCCAGGTCCGCTCCCATCGCCTTGGCCCGGCGGCAGGCTGCCAGGCCGATTTGGCAGTTTTCCTCCCGGGTTTTGCCGGGAAGGATCTGCAGCAGCGCAACGCGAAAGTGTTTCATACTTAGTACCGCCTTTCTTGGCAACTATGGTCTGTATGCAAAAAGACGGCGGTCCACCCTTGGGGGCAAACCACCGCCTTTGCATCAGGTCAGCGAAAGATTCTGATTCTTGTAGCGCTTGCGCACAGCGCCGTAGTCCAGGTGGGCTTCGCCGCCGTTGACGGTATCCTCATCGATGGTGACCCGGATAATGGTGGGGTCAGAGGGGATATCGTACATGATGGGGATGAGCAGTTCTTCCACCACGCTGCGCAGGCCGCGGGCACCGCTCTTGCGCTCGATGGTCTTTTTGGCGATGGCATGCAGCGCAGCATCGGTAAAGACCAGTTCGGCGTTGTCCAGGCCCAGCAGTTCCTTGTACTGACGCACAATGCTGTTCTTGGGCTCGGTGAGCACCCGGACCAGGGATTCCTCGTCCAGGGGGTCCAGCACAGTGACCACCGGCAGACGGCCGATGAGTTCGGGGATCAGGCCAAACTTGACCAGATCGTCCGGTTCCACCTTGCGCAGCAGCTTCTGGCGGGTCTCATCCTGATCCAGATTGGTGCGCAGCTGGCTGCCGAAGCCCAGGGACGAAGTGTCGGTGCGCTTCTGGATGAGCTTTTCCAGACCGTCAAAGGCACCGCCGCAGATAAACAGAATGTTCTTTGTGTTAATCTGGATGAACTCCTGCTGCGGGTGCTTGCGGCCGCCCTGGGGCGGCACGTTGCTGACGGTACCTTCCAGGATCTTCAGCAGCGCCTGCTGAACGCCCTCGCCGCCCACGTCGCGGGTGATGGAGGGGTTCTCGCTCTTGCGGGTGATCTTGTCGATCTCGTCCACATAGATGATGCCGATCTCCGCTTTGGGGATGTCGAAATCCGCCGCCTGGATCAGCTTGAGCAGAATGTTCTCCACGTCTTCGCCCACGTAGCCGGCCTCGGTGAGGGTGGTGGCGTCCGCGATGGCGAAGGGCACACCCAGCATCTTGGCCAGGGTCTGGGCCAGCAGGGTCTTGCCGGTGCCGGAGGGGCCCAGCATGAGCACATTGGACTTCTGCAGTTCCACGTCGCTCTCCTGCCCGGAGAGAATCCGTTTGTAGTGGTTGTAGACCGAGACAGCCAGCACCTTTTTGGTTTCGTCCTGGCCGATGACATACTGATCCAGCCCCGCCTTGATTTCGGCCGGGGTGAGGATGTTGATGTCCTGCAACGGGTCGATGCTGTGGCGCGGGCGTGCAGCTGCCGAACGCCGCTGGGCAGTGGCCCGGGGCGGCGGCGGAGCGTCGTCGTCCTTATACAGGGCGTTGTAGCACATATCGATGCAGTCTTTGCAGATATTGACGCCGGGGCCGATGATCAGCTGTTCGACCTGCTTTTGCGAACGGCCGCAGAAGCTGCAGATCAGTTCGCGTTCCTTTCCGTCTTTCCCGGAAATCGAATTTGCCATTTCCTTCCCCCGTGGTTAGTGTTTGGAGATGATCTCGTCGATCAGGCCGTATTCCTTGGCCTGCTGGGCGGTCATATAGTTGTCGCGCTCGGTATCCCGCTCCACGACCTCAAGGGGCTGACCGGTGTAGTCACTGATCAGGCCGTTGAGCTTGGATTTCAGCCGGACAATGTGGTCGGCATGAATCTTGATGTCGGTGGCCTGGCCGGAGATCCCACCACCGCCGATGAGGGGCTGATGGATCAGTATCTCGGAGTTGGGCAGAGCAAAACGCTTGCCCTTGGTGCCGCTGGCCAGCAGGAAGGCGCCCATGGATGCGGCCATGCCCACGCAGATGGTGGACACATCGCACTTGATATACTGCATGGTATCATGGATCGCCATGCCGTCCGAGATGGAACCGCCCGGGCTGTTGATGTAGAAGCTGATATCCTTTTCAGGGTCCTGCCCTTCCAGATACAGCAGCTGCGCGATGATCACGCTGGCCGAAGTGGGGTTCACATCCTCGCTCAACACAATGATGCGGTCGTTGAGCAGGCGGGAAAAGATATCATAGCTGCGCTCTCCGCGCGCAGTCTGTTCGACGACGTAAGGTACCAAACTCATGCAAGTTCCCTCCCGAAAAATCAATTCTTGTTTTGGCTGCCCGGGGAAAAACTCCCCTGTGATAAACCGACCGATACGGCGGCAGCGGCACCGTATCGGTCGCAAATTGTTTTTATTCCTTGTTCTCGGAAGAAGCGTCCTCGTTCTCGACGGTGACGTTGGCCTTCTCCTTCACAAAGTCGATGGCCTTGTTCACGGCCAGGTCGGCCTTGACAGCGGCTTCATCCACAACGGAGCGGACCTTTTCCACTTCCATCTTGTAGGCATCGGCGATGCGCTTGATCTCGTTTTCGAATTCCTCGTCGGTGGCCTGAATGGCTTCCTTGGCGACGATGGCTTCCATAGCCAGACGCATCTTGACCTGCTTTTCGGCCTGTTCACGGAACTGAGCCTTGAAGGCATCCAGCTCCATGCCCATATACTGCAGATACTGCTCCAGCTTCAGGCCCTGCTGAGCGATGCGGTACTGGAAGTCCTGCACCAGCTCTTCCACGCGGGCTTCGTACATAGCCTCGGGCACTTCCACGGTCATGCCGTTGACGACCTGCTCGATCAGATCGTTCTCGACCTGGGCGTCGGCCTGCTTGTTGTTGTTCTCCTCGATGTTCTTGCGGATGGAATCCTTCAGTTCATCCAGGGTGTCGTACTCGCTGACGTCCTTGGCGAAGTCGTCGTCCAGTTCGGGCAGTTCCTTGTACTTCACTTCGTGCAGCTTGATCTTGAAGGTGGCGTCCTTGCCGGCCAGCTCTTCAGCCTGATACTGCTCGGGGAACTTGACGTTGACGTCAAACTCTTCGCCGGCAGAATGGCCGATGACCTGATCTTCAAAGCCGGGGATGAAGGAACCGCTGCCCAGCACCAGAGAGTAGTGCTCAGCCTTGCCGCCCTCGAAAGCGACGCCGTCCACAAAGCCCTCGAAGTCGATGTCCACGGTGTCGCCGTTCTCAGCAGCGCCCTCACGGGTCAGCAGGCGGCCGTTGCGGTCCTGCATGCGCTTGATCTCGGCGTCGACCAGGGACTCATCCACAGTCTTGACCTTTTTGGTGACGTTCAAACCGGCGTAGTCGCCCAGGGTGACTTCGGGCTTGACGGCAACCTTGACCTTCAGGGTAGCGCCCTCGGCCTCGGACATGGAGACCACTTCGGGCTCAGGACGGCCGACAACGTCGATACCGGCTTCCTTGACGGCAGCCTCATAAGCTTCGGGGAACAGGTCGTTGATGGCGTCATAGTGGAAGATATCGGCGCCGTACATCTTCTCGATCATGGCGCGGGGAGCCTTGCCCTTGCGGAAGCCGGGCACGGCATACTTCTTGCTTTCGCGCTTGAACGCGGCGGCAACGGCATTTTTAAAGGTTTCGGCATCGATCGAGAACTGGAGCTCGACCATGCTTTTTTCCAGTTTTTCACAAGAAATCAGGTTCATTTGTAGTCCTCCAAACATAGAAATACAAGTAATTATATCATGCAATGACACAGAATACCAGTGTCTTTTGCATTTTTTTGCCTGTGCAGGCAAAAAATTTCTCAGTCACAGACCTTATAAGGGCAAAAAGCCAGTCCGTCGGCGGAAATCAGCTTGTAACGGATGCCTTCCCGCTCCCCCTGCACGGCGTAACGGATGGCCTTGCCGTGCAGATGGCCGTAAAAGCACTGCTGTACCCCGTGGGCTTTGAGCACGTCCACCAGTTCCTGGGCGCAGGCGTTGCCGAACACCGGCGGGTAATGCAGAAAGGCTATGCGCTCTTCGGCTTCGTCCCCCGCCGCCAGCGACATCTCCAGACGGCCGGCTTCCCGGGCCATGATCTTGGCGCTCTGGGCAGCGGCATCATCAAAGGGCCAGCCGCGGGACCCGCACAGCGCCTTGCCGCCCACCAGGCAGCAGTTGTTGTGCAGGATGTGCAGGGTGTCCCAGCCATTGGCGGCGATGTAGCTTTCCATCTTGCGGGCGGTGGTCCACCAGTAGTCGTGGTTGCCCTTGAGCATCCATTTCTGCCCCGGCAGCGCCTGCAAAAAGTCAAAATCCGCCTTGGTATCCTGCAGGCGCATGGCCCAGGAGGTATCCCCCGCCAGAATCACCGTATCGTTTTCCTGAATCAGGGTGCGCCACTTGGCTTCCAGCTTGGGCAGGTATCCTTCCCAGCCGGGGAACACGTCCATAGGCTTGTCCGTGCCCAGAGAAAGGTGCAGATCCCCGATTGCAAATATTGCCATAGTGTTTCCTTTTTATCTCAGCGCCGCCGTGCGGATGCCCTCCGGCGCAATGATCGTGTCAAAGCGCACCGGCAGAGTCTCCAGCGCCGCCAGGGCCGCGGGAGCTTCGCACCCGGTCTTGGCGGTGAGCTGCTTCATGGCGGCGAAATCGCTGTCGGGCACAGTCTCGCCCAAAGCGGCGAGCACGTCCCGGGGGAACTTGAAGGGGCTGGCAGTGGACAGCACCACCATGGGGGCGGCGGTGCGGTTTTCTTCCGCCACACGGAAAGCCACCGCCGTGTGCGGGTCGCACAGGTAGCCGTCCACTTCAAAACGGGTGCGGATCTGGGCGGCGGCATCCTCGTCACCGGCACAGCCGCAGTCAAAGCTTTCCCGGATGGCGGCCAGGGTGGCCTCGTCCACCTTGTAGATGCCGGTGGTGTTCAGTTCCTGCATCCAGGCCGCCACCTTGGCGTCGTCCCCGGTCACATGGTACAAAAGGCGTTCCAGGTTGCTGGAAATCAGGATGTCCATGGACGGAGAGGTGGTCTTGTAGAACTCACGGCGCTTATCGTACACGCCGGTGTTGATGAAGTCGGTGAGGACGTTGTTGCGGTTGGACGCGCAGACCAGACGGCCCACGGGCAGGCCCATGCGCTTGGCATAGTACCCTGCCAGAATGTCGCCGAAGTTGCCGGTGGGCACACAGAAATCCACAGGCTCGCCCCACTTCACTTCGCCCTGTTCCGCCAGGCGGAAGTAAGCGTAGAAGTAGTAGACGATCTGGGGTGCCAGACGGCCCCAGTTGATGGAGTTGGCGCTGGACAGACGGATGTCCCGGGCAGCCAGTTCTTCGGCCACGGCGGCATCACCGAACACCTTCTTCACGCCGGTCTGGGCATCGTCAAAGTTGCCCTGCACAGCGTACACGGCCACATTGTCCCCGGTCTGGGTGGCCATCTGCAGGCGCTGGATCTCGCTGGTGCCGTCATTGGGATAGAACACCGCGATGTCGATGCCTTCCAGTCCGGCATACCCGGCCAGGGCGGCCTTGCCGGTATCGCCGGAGGTGGCCACCAGGATGCGGGTGTGCTCAGTACGGTTCAGGTTCTTCTTGGCCTGCACCAGCAGTTTGGGCATGAGCTGGAGCGCGTAGTCCTTGAACGCGCTGGTGGGGCCGTGCCACAGTTCCAGAGAATGCAGCCCTCCGCTGACCTTGCGCACAAAACCAGCCTTGCCGCCGAAGGCTTCGCCGTAAGCTTCATGAGCGGCACGGCGGAGAAACTCGGGGTCATAGTCGGTCAGGTACAGCGCCAGGACCTTGGCGGCCAGTTCGGGATAGCTCAGGTCTTTCCAGCCTTCCAGGTCGGCGGCAGGGAAAGCCTGCGGCACGAACAGCCCGCCGTCCGGCGTCAGCCCGCGCACGATGGCTTCCGAGGAGGTTACTACGGTCGCATGGTTTCGTGTGCTTTGATACTGCATGTTCTTTCCCCTTTTCTCTATGTCATTTGGAACGCGTCCCGGATGCAGTGCACCTGCCAGCCGCGGGGTGTGGGAATCACTTCCACCACGTCGAACCGGGCAGGGGCGTCCGCATAGGGGCTGCGCTGCAGATACAGCTGGGCGGCCGCGATCAGGCAGCGGCGCTTGTGGGCGTCCACCGCTTCGGCCGGGGATGCTTTGCGGGTATCGGTCCGGGTCTTGACCTCGGCAAACACGATCCCGCCGTCCTTATATAGAATCAGGTCCACCTCACCCATGCGGGTGCGGTAGTTGTGGTTGAGCAAAAGATACCCGTTTTGCTGGTAATACTTGGCGGCCACGGCTTCCCCCGTGGCCCCCAGGGGCTTGTCGGCTGCCATTCTCAGTACCCCAGCTTTTTCAGAAAGCTGCGGCGGTAGAAGGGCTGGATACCGTACTGCTGGATCAGCTGGTAATGCAGGGCGGTGGGATAGCCCTTGTGCCTGGCCAGCTGATACTGGGGATACTGCGCATCCAGTTCCAGCATGTAGCGGTCACGGCTGACCTTGGCCAGGATGGACGCCGCCGCGATGGAAGCGCTGGTGGCATCACCCTTGACCACCGGCCGGGAAGGAAATCCTAAGTCCGGCGGGCAGCGGTTGCCGTCCACCAGCACCAGGCCGGGCTTCTGCCCCAGGGCCTGTACCGCCCGGGTCATACCCGCCATGGTGGCCCACAGGATGTTCTTTTCGTCGATTTCCTGGGGAGAAACGAACTCCACATGCCAGGCCAGGGCTTTCTGGGTGATCTCCTCGTACAGTTCTTCCCGCCGCTTTTCGCTGAGCTTTTTGGAGTCGGTCACCCCGGGGATGGGGTTGGCAGGGTCCAGAATGACTGCACCGCAGCACACCGGCCCGCACAGCGGGCCGCGCCCGGCTTCGTCCACGCCGCACAGCACACCGCACTCGGTGCGCAGGGCTTCGTCATACTCATACAGCAGGGTGAAATCAATCGTCTTGCGGGGCATCGTCGTCCTCCCATTCAATGTCCTGGGGGCGCTGGGGCGGGCGTTCCAGCGAGATGCGGCCCCACTTGCTGGCGCGGAATTCACCCACCAGCATGCGGGCGGCGCGCTCGGCGTCCACTTCCCCGCCGGAAATCAGCATACCGCGCTTGGCGCCGATGGCCTGCAGCAGGTCGTAGGGCGGCAGTTCCAGGGCGGTTTCCTCCAGCTTGTAGCGTTCCAGCAGGCGCTGGGGGTAGATCTGGCGCACGCTCTCCAACAGACCGCAGGCCAGTTCCTCAATGTCCAGAATATCGTCCCGGATGGAACCGATGAAAGCCAGGTTGGCGGCGGTCTGCAAGGAATCGAACTTCTTCCACAGCACGCCGGGCATGTCCATCAGATCGTAGTTGCCCACGGTGATCCACTGTTTGCCGCGGGTCACGCCGGGCTTGTTGGCAGCCTTGGCGCGGGTAGTGCCCGCAAAGGAGTTGATGAAGGTGGACTTGCCCACGTTGGGGATGCCCACGATCATCACCCGGATACGGGCGCCCACCATGCCCCGGGCCTTGCGGCGCTCCATCAGCGCGCCCAGTTCCTTCTCGATGAGTTCCTTGGCGGCGCCGGCCTTGCCCTTCTGTTTGGAGTCCATAGGCAGACAGCCCGCGCCCGCTTCCCGGAAATAAGCCAGCCACTGCTTGGTGATCTCCGGGTCGGCCAGGTCGGCCTTGTTCAGCACATACAGGTGGGGTTTGCCCTGGGTGATGCGCTCGATTTCCGGATTCAGGCTGGACAGCGGGATGCGGGCATCCAGCACCTGCAAAACACAGTCCACGTTGCGGATCTCGGTTTCCATCAGGCGCAGGGTTTTTGCCATGTGCCCGGGGAACCAGTGGATCTGGCGGCGATTGATGATGTCTTCACTCATAGCGGCACCTGCATGATGACACGGCCCAGCACATCGCGGGTATCAATAAAGCCCACGCTGGCGGAGCGGCTGTCGGTGGAGTTGTTGCGGTTATCACCCATCACAAAAATACAGCCTTCCGGCACGGTGACGGGAAAGGTCACCGTTTCCTGCAGATAGGTGGGTTCGGCGGTGTAGGGCTCGTCCAGGGCGTTGCCGTTGCGGTAAACGATGCCGTTCTCGAAATCGATGTTGATGGTATCCCCCGCCATGCCGATGACCCGCTTGACCAGCGGGCGGCCATAGGAGGTATATTCATCGATGACCACGATGTCGCCGTACTGCGGCGTATAGGGCAGGCTGGAGATCAGCAGCCGTTCGCCGTCCTGCAGGGTGGGATACATGGAGTGGCCGTCCACCCGGATCATGCGCACACCGAAGGTAAACACCAGCGCCACCGCCACAATGGCCAGCACGATGGCTTCGAACCATTCCAGAAGATCCCGGTTGCGCTTGAACTGCCGGTTGAACCGGTCCCGCACAGATTCTTCCTGCGGCATGTCATCACCCCCTGTTGATTGATATAATAAAAGTTTCCTGTAAACGCAAAAAGGGAGAACGCCAACCGTCCTCCCCCTTCGCGGCCGTTTTTACGCGGCCGGATTTTGCGAATTTCTCAGATACGCGCCTTGACCTTGGCGGCCTTGCCGGTGCGGCTGCGCAGATAGAACAGCTTGGCACGACGAACCTTGCCGCGGCGGACAACTTCCACCTTTTCAACAAAGGGGCTGTTCACAGGGAACACGCGCTCGACGCCGACGCCGTAAGAAGTGCGGCGGACGGTGAAGGTCTCGGCGATACCGCCGTGCTTCTTCGCGATGACAGTGCCTTCAAAGGCCTGGATACGCTCCTTGTCGCCTTCCTTGATACGGACAGACACGCGGACGGTGTCGCCGACTTCGAACTGCGGGCGGTTCTCTTTGATCATGCCCTCGGTCAATTTCTTCATTGCGTCCATTGATCAATTCCTCCATGTTTTCCGACGTTCATGCCTCAAAAAAGCGGGCAGAGGACCGCCTGTATAATGATTTGTCATTACCTCGCCGGTGGCCCGGCGTACTAACGCTCGAATATCATACCATACCAACGCAGTTTTTGCAAGCCTTATTTTGGCAAATCAACAAAAAATTGCGCCGTTTTTTGTGTAAAGCTGCGTGCGGAGCACCTCACACTGCCAGGGCGGGATGGCGTGGGTCTGCTGCAGGTGCCCCAGCAGCAGCGAAGGGTTCAGGTTGACCCCTTCGCCGGAAGCACAGGGCATGCGCACCGAGAAAGAAAGGCTGTTCCCTTCTTTTTTATAGTCCAGCCGGGGGATGTAGGTTTTCAGGTCCACATCCTTGCTGCCCCGCTTGGTCTTTTTGCTGATGACGGCGGACTCGGCGGCATTATAGGCCACGAGAGCCTCCTCTGCCGATGCAGGCAGGGTGATGGTGTAATCAGCAAAGCCGATCTCGCTGCTCTTCTCCTTGGCGGGAGCCACCGAATGGATGACGATGCCCCTGGGCATGAAGGGCTGCAGGGTCTCCTTCCAGGCGCTCAGGTCAGGGTTTTCCTCGGCGGTCTTGACCTCGCAGCTTTCGCACAGGCTTTCCTGCCCCAGAGAGAGCGGGCTGGCAAAAGACAGATAAATGTGGGGATTGAACCCCTGGGTGTAATACACCGGCAGACCGCTGCGCTTGAGAATACGCTGGAACACCCGCTGCAGATCCAGCAGCGAAATATAAGCGGCCTCGGCACGTTTTTCAAAGCTGATCCTGATCGTAAGCAAAGCACGGCCCTCCCAGCAGTTTGTTGGCTCCGCAGCCGCTGCACTGGCGGTTGCAGGGTTGAGTGGTCTCGGCGCGCAGCGCCTTCTGGTATTCCCTGGCCAGGAAAGCCTGGCTGACGCCCACGTCCAGATGGGACCAGGGGGTCACCTCGTCCAGCGCCAAAGCACGGTAGTTGTAGAAATCCGGGTCGATGCCGCATTCGGCAAAGGCTTGCAGCCAACGGTCGTAGTCGAAAAATTCTTCCCAGGTGTCAAAGAAAGCTCCATTTTCAAAGGCGGTCTCGATGACCTTGCCCAGACGGCGGTCGCCCTTAGCGAAGATGCCTTCCAGCACGCTGGTGGCACTGTCATGGTAGTTGACCTTGATCTTGCGGGAGTGTACGCAGCTGAGCAGGTACTTCTGCTTTTCCCGCAGCTGTTCCCGGGTATCCTGGGCGCAGAACTGGAAAGGCGTGTCCGGTTTGGGCACGAAGCAGGCCACGCTGATGGTCACCTGCACACCCTTGCCTTTCGGCCGGTCGGGAATTTTGTAGAACAAGTCCACCACCTGCTGGGCGGTGTCCGCAATACCCTTGATGTCCTCCATGGTCTCGGTGGGCAGGCCCATCATGAAGTAGAGCTTCACCGAGGTATACCCCTCACTGAAAGCAATGCGGCAGCCACGCTCGATCTGGTCCCAGGTCACGTTCTTGTTGATGACGTCCCGCAGGCGCTGGGTCCCCGCTTCGGCGGCGAAGGTCAGGCCGCTCTTGCGCACGCGGGTGGTCTTTTCCACCAACGACTGGGAGAAGTTGTCCACCCGGAGAGAAGGCAACGACAGGCTGACGTGGTCGGCCTCGGCCCAGGAATTGAGGTTGTCCAGGATCTCCTCCAGGCGGGAATGGTCGGAGGTGGAAAGGCTGGTCAGGCTCAGCTCGTCATAGCCGGTGTTGCGGCACAGGGTGCGGGCGTAATCGCTGATCATCTTAGGGGAGCGTTCCCGGAAAGGACGGTAGATCTGCCCCGCCTGGCAGAAGCGGCAGCCGCGCACGCAGCCGCGCAGCACTTCCACGCAGGCACGGTCCTGTATGGCACCCACGATGGGCACCACAAAGTTTTCCGGCGGCGGGAAGGAATCCATATCCTTGACAATGGCCTTGGTCACTCGCTCCGGCACACCCGGACGGTTGGGAGTGATGGCGCGGATGCGGCCATCTTCTTCATAGGTCACATCATAGAAAGAAGGCACATACACGCCGGGAATCTTGGCCAGATTCAAAAGCAGCTGTTCCTTGTTCAGGCCGTTTTTCTTGGCGTATTCCACCGCGGCGCAGATGTCCTGCAGCATCTGTTCGCCTTCGCCCAGCTGCATCACATCAAAGAAATCCGCCATAGGCTCGGCGTTGCACACGCAGGGACCGCCCGCAATGACCAGCGGCCAGCTTTCGTCACGGTCGGCAGCACGCAGAGGGATGCCGGACATGCGCAGCATGGCCAGGATGTTGGTGTAGCACAGCTCGTATTCCAGGGTGAAGCCCACAATGTCAAAGTCGGAGAGCGGGTCCTTGCTTTCCAGGCAGTAGAGAGGAATATTCAGCCGTTCCATCTGTTCCTTCATATCCACCCAGGGCATGAAGGCACGCTCACACCACCAGTTTTCGTGGCGGTTGAGCAGTTCGTAGAGGATCTTTTCCCCCAGAAAGGACATGCCCACTTCGTAGGTATCGGGGAAGCAGAAGGCCATGCGCACATCGACCTTGCTTTTATCCTTATAGGTGCAGCCCGGTTCGCCGCCGGTGTAGCGCCCCGGCTTCTGGACCAGGCTGAGAGCTTCTTTCAGCTGGTGGGAGAACTCTGTCATGGTGTCCCATCCTTCCATCATTTTATACTTCTGTTATTGTACCCGATTCCCCTGCCAAATGCAAATATGGATTCAGCCCGGCAGAAAAAGCCGGGCGCCGTCCAGTCCCGGCAAAGGCAGCAGGTTGAAAGTGCCCAGCAAAAGATTGGCCGAAACGAACCAGTACCCGGCGTAGGTATATCCCCACAGTTCCATCGCCCCCACCCCGGCGGCGCAGAGCAGCAGGTTGGTCAGCGGTCCTGCGGCCGCCAGCATCCGTTCCCGGACAGGAGGCAGCGCCACACCCCGCATGCACAGACAGATACCTCCGGGGGAAATCTCCAGCCGGGGCACACGCCGCACCAGAACCGCCCAGGCAACCAAGTGCCCGCATTCGTGCAGAACCGCACTGAGCAAGCCCCACCGCAGCACCCCGGTGTGGTCATACATCAGTGTCAGCGCCAGCAAAAACAGGGTGGGCAGCGGGTCCTTCAGCCGGACCGGGGATTCAGAGAGCTTCTTCCAGCGCCTGGGACGGGTCATAGCGGACGCCCTCATGAAAAAGTTCAAAATGCAGGTGCGGACCGGTGACGTTGCCTGTCTGCCCCGATGCGCCGATCACCTGCCCCTGTTCCACGCTCTGCCCCGCATGCACATACAGATACTGCATGTGGGCATAGAGGGTCTCGTCCCCGTTCCGGTGCAGGATGCGGATGTAATTTCCGTAACTGCCGTGTGTGCCCGCCACCCGCACGACCCCGGCAGCCGCCGCCATGACAGGGGTGCCTTCGGCGGCGGAAAGATCAGCGCCCGTGTGGAACTCCTGCTTTTTGCCGCCCACAGGGTCGGTGCGCCAGCCGTAACCGGAAGTGCCCGCGCCGATACCGTCCGGCAGCGGAAAGACCAGAGAAAATTCCGGCAGGTAGCACTCACTGCTGCACCCCGCCGGGGCAGCTTTGCCGGCAGCGTGTACCGGGCGGGCGGTTTCGGCGGTGGCTGATTCCGGAGCCTTCAGTTCCCCCATGACCTCCTGCACCGACTGCCACAAATCCGTACAGGCCTGCTGTGTGAACTTGAGGAAATTCCGGTCCTCGCCGAATATCTGCGGTCCGGGGGCCTGCATGGCGGTGTTGAAGTCGGTACGGAACTGCCGGTAGACCGGCCAGCCCATGAACTTGGCAGTATACAAAAATCCGAACAGAAGAAGGCACAGGATCACCTGCACCAGCAGCACAAAGTCCCCCTGCTTTTCCGGTTTTTTGGGGCCGTTTTTGGGCGGCGGCACAGGGTCCTGCACCGGTTTGGGGGTCGCATCCTCCCACATGGTATCACCTCCCGAAACGGATCTTGCCCATGCCAAAAACCTATGCGCTCTCCCCTGCCTGTATGCCGCCCCGCCACAAACAAAAAGGCCCGGCAGCCTTCCCTTTTCCGGGAATGGTTGTCGGGACCTTCGCTCAGCTTATCTTGCGGAAAGAATCAATCGCCCAGGGCTCTGTGCAGCATCTCCAGCCGCTCTTCCAGACCCTTGCGGGGCTTGGCAAACAGGCCCATGCCTTCCACTTCCATGGTACATTCCAGGCTGGTGGCGTCGCCGCCGCCCAGCAGGATGGCGGTAAAGCTGCCGCGAATCTTGCCCTTGGTAAAGCTGCAGCGCAGACGACGGGGCTTTTCGGATTCCACCACCTGTACCTCGGTCACGCTGCCGTCCTTGTTCTTTTCCTTGATGTGCATGCCGTCGGTATCCACTTCAGCTTCGGACAGGTCGGTGCGCCAATGGTTCAGGTTGGGGTTGGTGAGGTACAGCCACACCTTGGTGGGCGGGCAGTTGTAGCTGGCGGTAACAACACAGGTTTTCATGGTTTGTATCTCCCTTAAAAATTCCTATACCTATATAAGTCCGGCCTTACTTTTTGCCGATGCCCCGCAGGCTTTCGAACAAGCCGCGGAAGCGGGCGCTGTCCCGGCGGACCTGCGGACGGGGACGGGGTGCGGTGACCGGGGACGCAGGCTTGCGCACCGGGGTCTGTACCGGGGGTTCCAGCCGCTCGAATCCGTGCTGGAAATAGCCGTACATGGCCATCTGGCTGTCCACCGGGGGTTCGCCTTCGGCAGGCTTGACCTTGGTGTAACTGCCGTCCGGCTGCATGACCCGGGCGTTGACGGTGTCGCGAAGCTGCAGGTCCAGAATATCCCGCAGCTGACGAGCAATGCGGCGGTCATCCACACGGACGCCCACTTCCACCCGGCGTTCGGTGTTGCGGGTCAGGAAGTCGCCGGAAGCGATATAGATGTGCATATCTTCCCCGTCGCCAAAGCAGTAGATGCGGGAGTGCTCCAGATACCGGCCCACAATGCTGCGGATGTGGACGTTTTCGGTCTTGCCGGGCACACCGGCGCGCACGCAGCAGATACCGCGGATGATCATATCCACCCGCACGCCCGCACAGCTGGCTTCGCTGATCTTTTCGATGATCTGCGGATCGTTGAGGGAGTTGTTCTTCAGGATCATGGAAGCCCGCTCGCCCCGGCGTGCCTTGGCAATCTGCTTATCCATCTCGGCCAGCAGCACGCTCTTGAAGCGCAGGGGCGCCACCAGCATGGTATCGGCCTCGCTGGTCAGGCGCTGCAGGGCCATGTTGTTGAACACGGCGCTGGCTTCCTCACCGATTTCCTGGTTGGAGGTGATGAAGGAAAGGTCGGTGTACAGTTCGCTGGTTTTCTCGTTGTAGTTGCCGGTGCCGATCTGGGTCAGGTAATGGTATTTGCCATCCACCTTGCTGGTGATCAGGGTCAGTTTGGAGTGGACCTTGTAATCATCAAAGCCGTAGAAGACGGTGCAGCCCGCTTCCTCCAGCTGTTTGGACCAGTCGATGTTGTTCTGCTCGTCAAATCGGGCGCGCAGTTCCACCATGGCCACCACTTCCTTGCCGTTTTCCGCCGCGGCGATCAGAGCCTGCACGATCTGGGAGTCGCTGGCCATGCGGTACAGGGTCATCTTGATGGAGACCACATTGGGGTCGGCACCGGCCTTGAGCAGCATGCGGATGAAGGGGCGGATGCTCTGGTAAGGATAAGCGATGAGCACATCATGCTCATGGGCTTCCTTATACAGATCATAGCCGGCGGGCGCCTGGATGGGACGGGCCGGCGGATAGAACAGCTGCGTCTTGCCATCGGCAGCCACGCGGCCGGACAGGCGGAACAGGCAGCTGGTATCCAAAGGCGAAGTCTGCACATAGCAGCGATCCGCCGGGACCACCAGCTTATCCCGCAGGAACTTGACGATGTCCTGGGGGCCTTCGGGCCAGAACTGCAGGCGAACGGCCGCCAGCTTGCGGCGCTTTTTCAGCAGCTCGCTCATCACATCGCGGAAGTCGATGTCATGGTCCATCATGCCCTCGTCCACCGTGATGTCGGCATTGCGGGTGACCCGGAACAGGCAGGATTTCTGCACCGCGTTCTTGCGGAAGATGGCCGAGGCGTAGTGGGCGATGAGTTCTTCCACAAAGGCGAAATAGGTGGTTTCGCCGTCCTTGAGGTAGAGCACCCGCTCAAACTGATTGCTGATGGGGATGATGCCGTAATGCACACCGTCGGACTTGGTATACAGCTGAACGATGAAATAAATTTCTTTATTGCGCAAAAACGGGAACGGATGGCGCTGGTCCACGATCTGTGGGCTGAGGATGGGGAAAATTTCCCGCTGGAAGTAGGCTTTCCAGAAATGCTCCTGGTGCTTATCCAGCTTGTTGAAGTCCACCTTCTTGTAGCCGTTGTCCGCCAGGGCACTGACCAGATGCTGCCAGTACTTGTCGCACTTGGTCTGCAGTTCCGCCACACGGGGGGTGATGGCCGCGATCTGTTCCGAGGCGGTCATGTGGGTGACGATATCCAGCTTGTTGTTCTTGAGCAGGGTCTGGTCGTACAAAGAGCCCACCCGCACCATGAAGAACTCGTCCATGTTGCTGCCAAAGATGGCGGCAAACTTGATCCGTTCGCCCAGGGGCACGCTCTTCTCCTTGGCCAGGGCCAGGACCCGGCTGTCAAAGTCCAGCCAGCTCAGCTCACGGTTGATAAAGATGCTATCGGTCGTATCCAAAACAACGCCCTCCTTCTTAAAATTCGGGGTCCAATGTGATCAGGTCTGCCCATTCTTCCACCATCCGCATAGAGATACCGGGCACATCGGCCAGTTCCTCCGCAAACAGGAAGGGACCGTTTTCGGCACGGTAAGCAAGGATGGCTTCGGCCTTTTCTTCCCCGACACCGGGCAGGGTCATCAGGGTTTCGCAGTCCGCGGTGTTGGGGTTCACCAGGGACAATTCCGCTGGGGCAGTCTGCTGCGGCAGGCCGGTTTCGTACCCGGGCTGCCACACCGGT
The DNA here is from genome assembly GCA_905214345.1 of uncultured bacterium. Lineage (GTDB taxonomy): Bacteria > Bacillota > Clostridia > Oscillospirales > Ruminococcaceae > Gemmiger. The sequence goes on along the minus strand of CAJMLV010000017.1, from coordinate 40,637 downwards.
GCAATGAGAAAACAGGCGCCCCAAAAGATCACCAAAAGTCCGGCTGCCGTAACGGCGGCCAGCAGCGCCGCATCCCGGCGCGTTGCCTGTCTCAATGCGAACACCTCGCTTTGAAGCGGCAGACTGCCACTATGTTGTCATTATAGCATGGTTCGGCGGCATTTTCATCCCGAAAAAGAAGATTTTTCCCGGATTTTACAAAGCTCTTCCCCATTTCCGTGCTTTGCAATCCGGGCGGGGTGCGGTATAATGAAAGCCATCATCCATTCCCTGTGTATAAGGAGGCCCTTTTGTGAAGCGACGCACCATCAGTTTCCAGTATAATGCCCCGGTCACTCTGTCATTCTTCTTTCTCTCCCTGGCCGCGCTGATTCTGGCCCGGGTCACCGACGGATGGACCACCACCTACCTGTTCAGCGTGTACCGTTCCTCTTTGATGGACCCGCTGTTTTATGTGCGGCTGTTCTGCCATGTGCTGGGCCACGCCGACTGGTCCCACTTCATCAGCAACATGCTGCTTCTGTTGGTGGTGGGGCCGCCGCTGGAAGAAAAATACGGCAGCCGCACCCTGCTGCTGGGCATCGCCTTCACCGCGCTGGTTTCGGGTATTCTGCAGTGCGTTCTTTTTCCCGGCACGGCGCTGCTGGGGGCTTCCGGCATTGTGTTCATGATGATCATGCTGTCCAGCCTGGCAGGCACCCGGGGCGGCGCCATTCCCCTGACTCTGCTGCTGGTGGCAGGACTGTATCTGGGGCAGCAGGTCTATGACATTCTCTTTGTCCGGGACAACATCGCCAACTTCATGCACATCGTGGGCGGCGTTTGCGGCACGGTTTTCGGATTCAGCGTGCGGCGTCGGTAAAGCTTTTACCATGCAACAACAGCAAAAGAGGCACACGGCCAAACACCGTGCGCCTCTTTTCCTTTTTTGTTGATTCCTGTAAGGTTAGCAGTCTTTACAGCTGTTCCCGGCACCAATCGAGAATATCTTTCCAGAATTCGTTGCGCTTCACTTCGTTCAACACCTCATGCCGGGCACCGGGATACAAAAGCATCTTCACCTTTTGCTGGCCGGCTTTCCGGTACAGTTCGCACACCTTGCGGACACCGGCGCCGAAGTCCCCCACCGGGTCCTGATCGCCGGAAACAAAGAGCAGGGGCAGATCTTTGGGCGTCTTGCCAATGTTGGCGGGCTTCTGGTCCGCCTTGACCAGACGGGTGATGGTATAGAACCCGCTCACCGTAAAGGGGAAGGTGCAGCGGGGTTCGGCGTAATAGCGGCGGACGATCTCAGCGTCGTTGGTCAGCCAGCTGTCTTCCGGCCGGGAGCCGTCCATATCGAACTTATGGAATGCGCCGGAGAAAAAGAGTTCTTTCGCCAGGCGGCTGTGGCAGCCCCACCCCCGCAGGGCGGCAATCACCCGGCAGACCGCCAGGAACACATCGGCCAGCAGTTCCGGTTTGTACCCGGTGCCGGAGATAACGGCCGCTGTCAGGCCGTCGCCGTGTTCCATCAGATACCGGCGCAGAATGAACGACCCCATGCTGTGGCCCAGCATCAGGTACGGCAGACCGGGATATTCCTGCTGCACAAGGGTGCGCAGGGTGTGCAGGTCCTCCACCAGAATATGAGAACCGTCCCCTTCGGTAAAATAACCCCAGCTATCCTGCGATGTCACCGAGCCGCCGTGGCCCAGATGGTCGTGCCCCACCACCAGAAAGCCCTGTTCCGCCATATAGCGGGCAAAGGCGTCATATCGGTCCACATACTCCACCATGCCGTGGGAAATCTGCAGCACAGCCACCGGCACCCCCGTATCGGGCGTCCAGCATTGAGCGTGGATGGTGGTCTTGCCGTCTGCCGATGCAAATGTTTTTTCTGTCTTGACAGCCATAATGAACCTCCTTTCATGAGGTGTGGTTTATGATAGCTCCAGCATACCCTTTTTCCGCGATGCCGTCAACCGTACAGACAACGAAAAAGCCCCGGCGTGAAAGCCGGGGCCTTTTCTCTCTACCCGCCTGGGGATGCAGGCGTTTTAACCCACCCGCAGAATATCCTGGCCAGCTTTGACGGTACCCTCAGCCAGCGGCTTCACCGCGCTGTAATCATCGGTATTGCAGACGATCATGGGCGTGGTGCACAGGTAGCCCTTGGCCTTGATGGCGTCCATATCAAAGCTGATGAGCAAATCGCCTTTCTTTACCTTCTGGCCCACCTTGACATGAGGGGTGAAGTGCTCGCCGCCCAGCTTGACGGTATCGATGCCGATGTGCAGCAGCAGTTCCGCACCGTTTTCGGTCACCAGACCGATGGCATGGTGGGTGTCGAACAGATTGTCCACGGCAGCATCCGCCGGGGCATAGAGCTTGCCCTCGGCGGGTTCGATGGCGACGCCTTCACCCAGTGCGCAGGAGGCAAAGGCTTCATCCTTCACCTCTTCCATGGGGACCACTTCGCCGTTCATGTGCGCACCGAACACCTCGGTCTTGCCTGCGGGAGCCGGTTCGGCCTTGGGTGCGGGCTGAGGTGCCTGGGGCGCTTCGGCCGCCGCGGGACGGTCAGCTTCGGGGCTTTCCATATACTCCACCAGGTTGGACTTGATGACCGACACCTGAGGCCCATAGATGACCTGGATGCCGTTGCCCTTGTGTACCACACCGGAAGCACCGCTCTGGCGCAGCAGCGCATCCTGCACCTTGTCGGCATCCACCACGGTGACACGCAGACGGGTGGCGCAGCAGTCCACATCGGATACATTGGCTTTGCCGCCCAGGCCGTTCAGGATCAGGGCCGACACCGCATCGCCGCCCTGACGGGGAGCGCCGTCAGGACCGACGCCGGTCTTTTCCTTGAAGTCGGAACGGGTGTAGAGCTTGGGTTCTTCGTTGTCGTCTTCACGTCCGGGGGTCTTGAGGTCCATCTTGCGGATCATGAAGGTAAAGGTCACGTAATACAGAACGAAGTAGAACACGCCGACGATGGGCACCCAGATCCAATGGGTCTTGTCATTGCCCTGCAGGATGCCGAACAGTGTCAGGTCGATCAGACCGCCGGAGAAGGTCATGCCAACACCCACATTGAGGATGTGCATAAGCATGTAGGACAGACCGGCATAGACGCAGTGTACGGCGTACATGGCAGGTGCCACAAAGAGGAAGGTGAATTCCAAGGGTTCGGTGATACCGGTGAGCATGGAAGTCAGAGCGGCGGACAGCAGCAGGCCGGCCACAACCTTGCGCTTGGCAGGGCGGGCGGTGCGGTACATGGCCAGAGCGGCGCCGGGCAGGCCGAAGATCATCAGGGGGAACTTACCTGCCATAAAGCGGGTGGCTTCCACAGAGAACTCGGTGGTGGACTTGGACGCCAGTTCCGCGAAGAAGATGTTCTGGGCGCCCTGAACAGTCACACCGTCGATGACAGCGGTGCCGCCCACGGCAGTCTGCCAGAAAGGCATATAGAACACATGATGCAGGCCGAAAGGAATGAGGGCGCGTTCGATCAAACCGTAGATCCAGGTGCCCACATAGCCGGAGCTGATGACCAGATTGCCCAGCAGGCTGATGCCGTGCTGCACCACCGGCCACGCATAGAACATGACGATGCCGACCACCAGATATACCGCAGTGCAGATGATGGGCACAAAGCGGGTACCGCCGAAGAAGGACAGCACCTGAGGCAGCTGGATGCGGTAGAAGCGGTTATGCAGCGCAGCCACACCCAGGCCCACGATGATGCCGCCGAACACGCCCATCTGCAGGGTGGTGATGCCCAGCACAGAAGCAGTGGAGTTGTCGGCCATAGCTTCCACGCCGCCGTTGGCGTTGATCATGGCGCTGATGGCAGTGTTCATGACCAGGTAAGCGATAGCACCGGACAGCGCGGCCACTTCCTTTTCCTTCTTGGCCATACCGATGGCAACACCCATGGCAAACAACAGGGCAAGGTTGTTGAACACCGCACTGCCGCACTGGTTCATGATGTCCAGGACGGTATAGATCACGGTGCCGGGGTGGATCACGCCGGACAGGCCATAAGCCGCCAGCATGGTCTCGTTGGTGAACGAACTGCCGATTCCCAGCAGCAGACCGGCCACCGGGAGCAGGGCGATGGGCAGCATGAACGAACGTCCGACACGCTGCAGAACGCCAAAGATCTTGTCTTTCATCTGGGTTCCTCCTTCATGATACAAAGACGGTAAAAATTACGGACAATGTATAAAAAAAGACCCATACAAACCGCGCAGAAATCCCCTGCCCGGTTCATACAGGTCTAGCCCGCCAAGACAGAGAAGCGGTAACTACCCCGCGCCGCCGAAAATTCGGCCGGCCCGTTATGCAATTTTCTTCAGCGCACCGGTTCCCGGGTATCCCCCGCGATGCGTTTGAGATGGATGGTCAGATAAATCAGTTCTTCTTCGGATAATTTCTTGTGCCAGGTTTTCTCCACATACTCACCCACGCAGCAGGCGCATTTGTAATGCCGCTTGCAGTTGCGGGCAATGAGAGCGCGGAACATGCGGTCGCTTTCGTCATCGCTGTCCGGCATGAGCTTATCCTGGAACAGACGTTGGGCAAAGTAGCGCAGGTGCACCACAAACCGGCTGAATTCCAGGGATTCCCGGTCAAAGGGCCCCCTGTCGGAGTAATAGTACTCCACTACTTCCACCGCACCGTCGATGAAACGGGTGATGTCGAACATCTCACTCATGTCGGTGTTCAGTTCCGCGTTGACGATGTGCAGCGCAATGAACGCAGCCTCATCCGGGTTGAGTTCCACACCGCAGCGTTCCCGCACCAGGGCCAGGCACCGCTTTCCCAACTGGTATTCGGTGGGATAATAGCACAAAATGCTGCCCGCCAAAGGATTTTTGAACTCGATTCCCTGCTGCTTGCGCTGGATGGCAAAGCTGATATGGTCTGCCAGGGTGATGAGCAAAGATTCGTTCAGCGGCTGGTGGATGGTGGATTTGATCTCGGTGATCATATCTTCGGTCAGACGCAGGTGCTCCAGCGGAATCTGTTCCACCAGTTCCCGCAGGCGGCGCTGTTCCTTTTTATCCTCCATCCGGTAGGTCTTTTCCACCTGAGAGGGTTCCACGAACTGCCCGATCTTACGTCCGAAACCGATGCCGCGGCCGGTCACGATCATCTCAGACCCTTTTTCATCAATGACGCACAGGATGTTGTTGTTGATGACTTTTTTGATTCTCATCCCTGTGCCCCCTTCAAAAAAAATAACCAGCCCTATCGCGCAAAGCCCAATGCTGGGTTTTGGGACAGAGTTGGTCTAGCCCGCATAACCGGTAACAATCCAACCAAGCCGTGCCGCAAAGGCAGGGCGATCATTTCAACAAACACAAAATACCACGACTTTGACAAAAAGTCAACAGCTTTGGGCAGCGAAAGGCTTTTTTCGGTGGCCTGCCCAAATTCATCCCCTTATTTTTTGGCAGATTGCAAATTTGCCCGTTGACGAAGGACACAGGATGGGCTATCATGTTGCTGAAAATATCATTGTCATATCAGAAAGGACGATCAGGGTATGCAGCCGATCAAGATGGTAGCCGTAGACATGGACGGCACGTTTCTGCGCAGCGGACGGGTCTATGACAAGCCCCGCTTTCGGAAGGTTCTGCGCCGTATGCAGGCTCAGGGAGCCCGCTTTGTGGTGGCCAGCGGCAACCAGTATGCCCAGCTGCACGATACGTTCGCGCCCGTGGGGGACGAAATCGCCTATGTGGCCGAAAACGGCGCTCTGGTGGCCCAGGGCAGCGACATTCTGTTTGCCGCCGCCATCCCCCGCGACACCGCAACTTTTGTGCTGGACTGGTGCGACCGACATCCTGAGGTGCTGAACATTTTCTGCGGACTGCGCAGCGCCTACTGCCAGCGGGGACGGGTGGAACAGAAATTCTTTGATATTGCCGCCATCTACTATCATAAGCTGGAATGGGCGGACGACCTGCACATGGTGGATGACCAGATTCTGAAATTTGCCCTGGATGTTCCCGCAGATCAGACCGACCGATATGTGCAGATGCTGCGGGAAGAACTGGACGGCCGGCTGGTCCCCACCAGCAGTGGCCACGGCTCCATCGACCTGATTCTGCCGGGGTGTCACAAGGCCTCCGGGTTGCAGCGGTTGGCTGCCCTGTGGGGACTGACGCCCGAAGAGTGCGCTGCCTTTGGGGACGGCGGAAACGATGTGGAGATGCTGCGCTGGTGCCGCCACAGCTATGCTATGGACAACGCCCCCGATGATGTGAAACGGGCCGCCGCCCATGTCTGTCCCAGCAATGAAGAGGATGGCGTGCTGCAGACACTGGATGTGTTGTTTCCGGAATGAAATCTTCCGGCCTTCCGCACCGGTTTTATGCTGCCGTTAAGTCAACGCACATACCGCACGGAATTGCGGTTCAATTCTGCAAATACGCATTGATTTCATCCGCCACCAGTTTCTGCCGGTAGCGGAAATACCAGAAAACCAGTGCATCCACCACCGCAAAAATTGCCGTAAACACCAGAATCCCCGCGGGCTCCAGCGTAAACCAACGCAGAACCACACCGGCGACAAAGGACGCCGCATACAGGATCAGGGATTCGGTCAGGCAATATCCCAACCAGCTTTTGAAATTGATGAAAGAAACCAGCCAGTCAATCACCTGACACACGAGAATCCACCCAAACACCGCAAGGGGAAAAACGGATGTCTCCACGCCGTACATCATATTGACGAAAAAGGAAGCCAGCATAATCAGCGTAAAGCAAACACAAACGGACGGGATACGATTCCAGAACAGATGTTTCATATTCAAACTCCTTTCAGTGCGTTGCGGAGCAATTCCACATAACTGCGTGTCACGACCAGCGTTTCACCGTTCGTGAGCACCGCCTTGAGGCGATGATTGAAAAGCGGCTCCACATGGTCTAGATAGGCAGTATTCAGAATACAGTTTTTACTAATACGGACAAAGACGGTCCTTTTCAATATATCTTCCAGCACGGCCAGGGTTTCGCGGCATTCATAAACGCCTTCTTTCTGATACAGGAAAGTCCGGCCATCGGCGGAATCCATATAAAAGATCGTTTCCAATGGAAGCCGGTATTCTTTATTATCCTGATAGCCGGTTATGGAAAAGCCGTATTGACGGATATGGTCGATCAGCCGTTGCAGTCTGGCATCAATCCCCGCACAGCGTATGGTAATTTCTGTTTCGGGAACAGCCAGGTCCTGAATAAGCGTCAATTTCATAGCATGCCTCCTTCATAAGCAATCGTGAAGGTACCTTTACACCGCTTATTCTAAATGGGCTATACGGCTTTTACAATATGTTTTGGCCAAGATGCCCCAAGCGGCCGTAAAATGCCGCACATATACATGCAAAAGCAAAAAGCGCCGCAGAATCTTTTGATTCTACGGTGCTTTTTTGTGGTGGTGCAAATAAAACCCGGTCGAACCCATGGGGTTCGACCGGGTTACATGTGGTGGAGATGAGGGGAATCGAACCCCTGTCCGAAAAGAAAGCGGTTAGAGTATCTCCGGGCGCAGTGTGCTTACTGGATTTCCCTTGGTGCGAGCGAACACACGCGCTTTACACCTTGGTAGCTTCATGAATACCTGACGGGCTGCAAAGCTTAGGCCCGTGCATGTTCAGCACCTAATCGACGCCCCGGCCCCGTGCGGTGCTAAAACGGGCGGGACGGTCGCGCCTAATTAGGCAGCGACGGCAACAGTGTTATTGTTGTCAGTTAATTTTGTTTGGCGCTTTTATCGTGGTGCACCGCCACGGCCCGCTGCTCACGCCCCTCTCCCCCCGTCGAAACCATTACATCCCCATATAAAGCGGCGCGGTGCGCCGCGGATGACGGTTTTTTCCAGAACGGAACGGCGTTTTCAGCCTTGTTTGACCTTGTTTCAGTGCTGCTTCAGCGCGCGGTCAATATCGCGCTTGGCATCCCGTGCGGCAGCCGTCGCACGTTTGTCATAGAGCTTTTTGCCCTTGCACAAGCCCAGTTCCACCTTGACGCGGCCGTTTTTGAAATACAGCGAAAGCGGAACCAGCGTATAGCCCTGCAGTTTGATCTGCTGGGCCAGGCGGCGGATCTCCACCTTATGGGCCAGAAGCCGCCGGGGACGCAGAGGGTCGCGGTTGAAGATGCTCCCCTGCTCATACGGGCTGATGTGCATACCTTTCAGGATGAGTTCGCCGTCGTCGATGTCGGCCCAGGCGTCTTTCAGGTTGACGCCGCCGGCACGCAGACTTTTTACCTCAGTACCCACCAGCTCGATGCCGGTTTCCAGCGCTTCGATCACAAAGTACTCGTGCCGCGCTTCGCGATTCTGGGCAATGATCTTTTTAGGGGCTTTGTCCTGTGCCAAGCGCGTCACCTCCTTTGTTTTGAACGCCGGGCTGCCAAGTTTTTAGATTATACTGCCATGGCAGGGCTTTGTCAAGCGGGTTACAGCTCGCCGCGGCCTTCCATGGCGCGGTAAAGGGTGGTTTCGTCGGCGTATTCCAGGCTGGAACCCACCGGCAGACCATAGGCCAGACGGGTGGTCTTGATCCCCAGGGGTTTGATGAGCTTGGCCAGGTACATGGCCGTGGCTTCACCTTCCACCGTGGGGCTGGTAGCCATGATGACCTCCTTGACCTGGTCGTCCAGGCGGGCCAGCAGTTCCTTGACGCACAGCTGGTCGGCGCCAACGCCGTCCATGGGCGAGATCAGGCCGTGAAGCACATGATACAGGCCCTTGTATTCATGGGTGCGCTCAATGGCCTTGATGTCCCGGGGCGCTTCCACCACGCAGATGATGGAGCGGTCACGCTTGGGCGACGCACAGATGGGACACACTTCCGCCGAGGTATAATCCTGGCACAGGCGGCAGCGGTGCAGGCGGGTCTTGGCACCCTCAATGGCCTTGGCCAGTTCCATAGCCTGTTCGTTGGACATGCCCATGACCTCGTAGGCCATACGGGTAGCGCCTTTGCGCCCCACGCCGGGAAAGCGGGAAAACTGGTCGATCAGATTTTCCAGCGGTTCAGCGTTCTGCGGCATGGCGTACCTCTCAGCCCAGGCCGGGGATATTCATACCGCCGGTCATCTTGGACATTTCTTCGTCGGAATCCTTATCCACCGCGGCCACGGCGCTGTTGACGGCAGCGGCGATCAGGTCCTCCAGCATCTCGATGTCGTCCGGGTCCACGGCCTCGGGCTTGATCTTCACGGCGGTGACCTCATGCTTGCCGGTCATGGTCACGGTGACCATTTCGCCGCTGGCGGTGCCGGTGTATTCGCGGGCTTCCAGTTCAGCCTGCTTGGCGCGGATCTCGTCCTGCATCTTCTGCACCTGACGCATCATGGCCTGAGGATCGGGACGGCCGTAGCCTTTGGGAAGTCTTGCTTTCATGGGAACATTCTCCTTTGTTGTTTATCTTTGCCTGTAAGGGCAGACGGCATTCCTGCCGGGGATCACTTTTCTTCGATCTGCACATCCACACCCATGGCCTGCATCTGGCGGATGGTATCATCCACCGATACCACCGGCTGCCCGGCGTCGTCCTCCTTGGGTTTTTCGTAAGGACCGATGGAATAGCTCTGATGGGTGACCTGGTAGATCAGTTCCTTGATCTGCTTGGACACATCCTTATTCTTGCGGATGTAGTCACGGAAAGCATCACTGCATTCAAACAGCACCCGCCGCCCGTCGAAGTAGGCCCTGGTTCCCTGAAGGAAGGAAATGAGCAGGGGGTCGTTTTCGGCCATGAGTTCCAGCACCGCCGACCATTGCGGGAAGGGCTGGATGGGCCCGGCGGGTTCGGTGGACCGGGGGCGGGGCTTTTTGGGCGCCGGGGCAGCCGGGGCGGGTTGGGCCGCCTGGGGCTGCGGCTGGGGTTCCAGCGGAGGCAGCTCCGGCTGCAGGAAGGCGGGTTCGCTTTCCTCCACCGGGGATACATCCGTCTGTACCGGCGGGACGCTTTGCTGTACCACCGGCGGGACCGGATAATTCTGCTGAGGTACCGTCTGCACCACCGGCGGGACGGTGTAAGTCTGGGCCGGCTGGGCAGCGGCAAAAGGCTGCGGAGCAGCCGGCACCGCCGGGGCAGCCACCTGCTGAACAGCCACCGTTTCGGGCTGGGTCAGGGAGAAGACCGCCAGTTCCAGCTCGATACGCTGGTCGGTGCCCCGGGCCATTTTTTCCAAAGCGGAACCGAAAGCGTTGATAGCCCGCACAGCGTCCCGCTGAGGAAAGTCCTTGCGGGCGGCGTAGGCAGCTTCCTCTTCCGGCGAAGTGCCGGTGAGCAGCTTTTCGCCCCCGGGCAGAGCGCAGAGCATCAGGTTGCGGTAATGCCCGGCCAGCTCCATGCACAGACGGCGCATATCCACCGACTGCTGGCGCAGCTGGGCGATCTCCTGCAGTGCGGTGACCGAATCCCCCTTGGCGATGGCATCGCTGATCTCAAAGAGATACTGCCGGTCGGTGACACCTGCCATGCGGCGGACCAGGGCTTCGTCCACGGTATTGGAAACACCGGCGCAGGTATCCAGGATCGAGAGAGCATCACGCATGGCGCCGTCCGCCAGACGCCCGATGAGTTCGGCAGCGTTGGGGTCCAGGTCGATTTTCTCTTCCCCTGCTACATAGAGCAGCCGCCCCGCAATGTCCGTGGCGGTAATGCGCTGAAAATCATAGCGCTGGCAGCGGGACAGAATGGTAGCCGGGACTTTCTGCACCTCGGTGGTGGCGAGGATGAAGATAACGTGTTCCGGGGGTTCCTCCATAGTCTTGAGCAGGGCGTTGAAAGCCGAGGTGGACAGCATGTGCACCTCGTCGATGATATAGACCTTGTACTTGCACATGGCGGGCAGGTAGGCGGTCTCGTCCCGCAGGTCGCGGATGTCATCCACGCTGTTGTTGGAGGCAGCGTCGATCTCGGAAATATCCAGCACGCTGCCGTCGTCCACACCTTTGCAGACGGCGCACACACCGCAGGGATCGGGGCTGGAAGTATCCAGGCAGTTGACCGCCTTGGCAAAGATCTTGGCGCAGGTGGTCTTGCCGGTGCCCCGGGTGCCGGTGAACAGGTAGGCATGGCCGATGCGCCCGGCGGCGATCTGGTTCTGCAGTGCCGTAACGATGGCCTGCTGGCCGACTACATCGGCAAAACGCTGGGGACGCCACTTGCGGTACAATGCGCGGTACATGCCTGACACCTGCCTTTTCAGAAAAATATGCCTTTGGTCAAGGATAACACAAAGCGGACAGGGCCGCGCGGGTGTGCCCCGCGGTTGTGCTGTTTTGCATACGGATGCAGGCTTGCCGCAGCACCGGGGCGCCAGCGCTTAATGCTGCTCGGTTCCCCGCCTGACATGGTTCACGTGGTCCCCGCGCACGGGGCCCACATCCGTATGCAAAACAGCGCAAAGTGCCCTGTCCGCTTTTGCTATTATACATGATTTGTGCCGCGAATGCAAGGGGTCCGCGCCGTTCCGGGGGATTTTGCCTCCCGGGTTTTACAGCGATTCAAACAGCTGTTTGGCGTAGTCGGCGCTGGCCTTGGCATCCTTGGCGTAAAAGTCCGCCCCGATCTGCTCGGCAAAGGACGGGGTCAGCACCGCGCCGCCCACCATGACCTTGCAGGGCAGGCCCGCCTTGTGCAGTTCCTCAATGGTGGTCTGCATGCTGGGCACGGTGGTGGTCATCAGCGCCGACAACCCCACCAGAGGCGCGCCGGTTTCCCTGACCGCCTGCACCACCCGCATGGGGTCCACATCCCGGCCCAGGTCGGTGACCTCGTAGCCATAGTTTTCCAGCACCACGCGGACGATGTTCTTGCCGATGTCGTGGATGTCCCCCTTGACGGTGGCCAGCACGATCTTGCCGCGGCTGACGCTCTTCTGCCCGCTGTTGGCGATGGCCGTCTTGATGACATCAAAAGCAGCCTGGGCGGCGGTGGCCGCCTGGAGCAGCTGGGGCAGGAAGAGGGTGCCCTTCTCAAAGCCATCCCCCACCGTATCCAGGGCGGGGATCAGAGACTGATTCACCAGGTCCAGAGGTTCCCGGGTCTGCAAGGCCTGTTCGGCGGCGGCCCGGGCTTCCTTTTTCAGGCCGCGGCGCACAGCGTCGGCCAAGGGGTCCTCGGCACCGGAAACGGATGTTTCGGCGGCAGCGGTCTTGGAGGTCTGCACCGTCTGGATCTGTTGGTCGGCGTAGGCCTGCACATAATCGGTGCAGCGCTCATCCTGTCCGGTAAGCACCCGGAAAGCCCGCACGGCAGCCATCATTTCAGGGGTATTGGGGTTAATGATGGCCAGATCCAGCCCGGCCTGCATGGCCAGGGTCAGGAAGGTGGTGTTCATATACCCGCGGCAGGGCAAACCGAAGCTGATGTTGGACACACCCAGCACGGTGCGCACGCCCAGTTCCCGTTTGCACATTCCCATGGCCTTGAGGGTCTCGGCGGCGGAATCCTGTTCGGCAGAAACCGTCAGGGTCAGGCAGTCGATATACACGTCCTCCCGGGGGATACCGGCGGCGTCGGTAGCGGCCACGATCTTCCTGGCCACCTCGAACCGGCCTTCCGCCGTTTTGGGGATACCGTTTTCATCCAGGCAGAGGCCCACCACCGCAGCGCCGTACTTTTTACACAGGGGCAGAATGGACCGCAGGGATTTTTCCTCGCCGTTCACCGAGTTGACGATGGGTTTGCCGTTGTAGATACGCAGGGCCCGTTCCAGAGCGGCGGGGTCGTTGGAATCCAGCTGCAGGGGCAGGTCGGTGACAGCCTGCAGTTCCCGCACCAGCATTTCCAGGGTAGCGGCTTCGTCGATGCCGGGCAGACCGGCGTTCACGTCCAGTACCTGGGCGCCCGCTTCCGCCTGGGCCACGGCCTGGGCGCAGGCATAGCCGCTGTCCCCTTCCCGCAAAGCCTGCTGCAGCCGCTTTTTGCCGGTGGGATTGATGCGCTCGCCCACCACCGTGATGCCTTCCACCTCCACACAGCGCACAGGGGTGCACAGGCGGCTGCGGCGCAGAGGAATCTTCTGGGCAGGGACAGCCCCTTCAAAAGCATTGCGCAGGGCGCGGATATAGTCGGGGGTGGTGCCGCAGCAGCCGCCCACAGTGGAGATGCCGGTAGCGAGGTACTCCCCCATTTCCCGGGCAAACTCTTCCGCGTCCATATCATAGCTGCCGTCCGGGTTGGGCAGACCCGCGTTGGGCTTGACGAACACCGGCATACCGGCGGGCACCACACGGCACAGCCGCTTGGCAAAGGGCAAAATCTCAGCAGGGCCCAGAGAGCAGTTGATGCCCACGGCATCCACACCCAGGCCCGCCGCGGTGATGCCGAAGCTTTCCACCGTGCAGCCGGTAAAGGTGCGGCCACGGCTTTCAAAGCTCATGGAAGCCAGCACCGGCAGGGTGCTGTTTTCTTTGGCGGCGAGCACAGCGGCTTTCAGCTCATACAGGTCGGTCATGGTTTCGATGACAATCAGGTCCGCCCCGGCCTTTACACCCGCCTGCACAATGGCGGCAAACCGGGCACAGGCATCCTCAAAGGAAAGGGTGCCTGTGGGCGCCAGCAGTTCCCCCAAGGGCCCGATGTCCAGCGCCACCAACGCCCCATAGGGTTCGGCGGCACGGCGGGCACAGGCAATGGAAGCTTCGATGGTTTCCGCAGCCGTATAGCCGGTACCGGCCAGCTTCTGCTCGTTGGCGCCGAAGGTGTTGGCATACAGGATATCGGCCCCCGCGGCGGCGTATTCCCGGTGGATGGCCTCCAGGGTATCGGGCATCAGAAAAGCCGCCAGTTCCGGCTTCTGGCCGGGCTGCAGGCCCCGTTTCTGCAATTGGGTACCCAGACCGCCGTCCAGAAAGACAAAGCGGCGGCGGGCAAAAATTTCCTCAATCGTCACAGGTCATCCCCCTTTTTCGATAAGCGCAGGTTTCGCGCAGAAGGCAGTGGTTGCACCCCGCCCGCGCCCCGGTGACGGGGTGGTCGGCAGTGCCGAGAATGGCGGTCACGCTTTTGCGCGGGGTGAGAAGATGCTGGGGCGTGACCGCCAGTCCAAGGCCCCGCACCGTGTCCAGGGCCAGGCACAGATCATGCTGCAAGGCCAGCGGGCAGTCGCCGTAGCCCGGCGAGAACCGCCCGGTCAGCCACAGCCCCTGGCTCCGCGCCCAGGTGCGGGCGGCGGCTTCCACGTCATCGCACAGGCCGTCCATGGCGGCGGAAGCAGTGGCATCCACTGCGGCCCCCAGGGCAATATCCGAAAGTTCCAGGCGGCGGATGAGGGCATCCGCCCCGCTGCCCAGGGTCACGGCCATGAGCACAAGGCCCCCGCAGCCCTGCAGGTGCCGGGCCAGGTCGCTCCCTGCCCCGCTCAGGTCCAGGGCCTGAGGCGGCAGCGCCCGCCAGATGCCCCGCGGGGTGGCGGCACGGCGCAGAAGGGCTTCGGCTTCCTCCAACAGACTGGTGGTGGCTTCGTCGGGTGTCCAGCCCGCCGCCCCCAGATAGCGCAGCACGGTGCGGCGGTCCGCCGCATGATAGGCCAGTTCCATAGTCCGGCCTTACAGCAGGTCGCGGATGCCTTCATACACCGCAACCGCCACCTCGGGATCGTTCATGGCATACAGATGCACGCCGTCGGCGCCGCCCTCGATGAGGTCGCGCAGCTGGTTGACGGCATACTCGATGCCCGCCTTGCGCAGGGATTCGGGGTCATCCTGCCAGCGGGAGATCATGCGGGTGAAGGCGGAAGGCAGGCTGGCGCTGGACAGAGCCACGGTGCGCTCGATCTGGGAACGGCGCACGATGGGCATGACACCGGCGGACACCGGCAGGGTGACACCGGCGCGGCGGGCCAGGTTGAGGAAACGGTAGAACTTGCCGTTATCGAAGAACAGCTGGGTCAGAAGATGAGAGGCACCGGCTTCCTGCTTCAGGCGCAGGTTCTCCACGTCGGCGTTCAGGCTGGGGGCTTCGGGGTGGCCTTCGGGGTAGCAGGCGGCATGAATATCAAATTCCGGCTTGGTCTGCCACACAAAAGCGGCCAGGTCGCTGGCATGCTTGAAATCCGGGCTTTCGGGCCGGGCGGGGGTACGGTCTCCCCGCAGGGTCAGCACGTTGCACACACCGGCGTTGTCCAGTTCGTCCAGCAGAGCGGCAGCCTTGGTACGGTCACTGCCCATGCACAGGATATGGGCCAGAGGCTCCACATCCAGCTCATTTTTCAGAAAAGAGGCCACCTCCACGGTGGACACGCCGCCGGCGGAACCGCCCGCCCCGTATGTAACGCTGATATAGTCCGGGTTGAGGGTCTTCATGGTACGCAGCGCGTCCTTCATCCGCTCAAAGCGCACAGTTTCTTTGGGCGGGAAGCATTCAATGGAAAATACGCAGGGCTTGCGCTTGAACATCTGGGAAATAAGCATGATTTCGTTCTCCTTTGCCCTTTGGGGCCGAAATGGTTCCTGCCCGGCAGATGCACGGGCAGGAAGGTTTCTGTTATATCGGCAAAAATCAGGCGGCAGGCACCTGGGGTTCGGCGGTTTCACCGGCAGCGGTCCGCACAGACCAGCTGCCATCCGCCTGCCCGGTAACGGTGATTGTCCCCTGTTCGTCGGTTCGGTATACCTCCACGCCGTTGTCCGCAAAACGCTGCAAAACCTCGGCATGGGGATGGCCGTAATCGTTATCCAACCCGCAGCTGACCACGGCAACCTGCGGGCGCACCGCCCACAGAAGGGTCTGGGTGTTGGAGGTATCGGACCCGTGATGCCCCGCCTTGAACAGGGTGGAGGCAATGGTCCCGCCGGCGGTGAGCACCAGTTCCTCCTCCGCATCGGCTTCGGCATCGCCGGTACACAGGAAGGAAAACTGCCCCAACTCATACCGTACGCACAGAGAGGTATTGTTGAGGTCCGGTTCCTTGCCTTCCTCCGGCACAAAACCGGCATACACCACGGTAAGGGTCCCCTCCCCCACCGTCTTCTGCCAGCCGCGCTCGGCCTGCACACAGGGGGTGCCGGTGTCTTCGGCGGTCTGCAGCACCTTGGCCAGCATGCCGCTTTCGGTATCGGCATAGGAAAGGTCGGGCAGAAGCAGGGTACCGACTTCAAAGGTGTCCAGCACTTCGTCCATACCGCCGATGTGGTCGGCGTGGGGATGGGTCATGACCACCAGGTCCAGTTTTTCCACACCCCCGGCAATAAGGTCCTCCACCAGAGTATCGGCACTCTGACTGGTGCCCGCGTCAATAAGGCAGTAGGCACCGCCGGAGGAAATGAGCACCGAATCCCCCTGCCCCACATCCCAGAAGGTCACGGTAGCCTGACCTTCCTGCGGGGTCTGGGATACAGGCGCGGCGGTTTCCAGGCCAAGGGAATCGTACAGCCGGGACCAGTCGGGCAAAAAGCCCTCTCCCCCATAGGTATCAATAGCCCAGGACCCTACCGCAAGCAGCACGGCGCAGATCACGCCGATGACCACGGCACGGGTGGAAAGTTCGGCCCTCTGGCCGCGGCCCCGCTTACTCATCGTATCCGGCAGAGAGCTTGCGCTCCTGCCATTGGGCCATGGTCACCAAAACGGAACGGGGTTTGGCACCCTCGTAGGGACCGATGACCCCTTCCTGTTCCATCTGGTCCATGATGCGGGCAGCGCGGGCATAACCCAGCTTGCAGCGGCGCTGCAGAAGGCTGGTGGATGCCTGCCCCGCTTCGATGACACATTCCACCGCCTGCTCGAACATGGGGTCGCGGGTGTTGTCGCCCTCGTCGGCGTCGCCGCCCTTGCCGCCCTTTTCGGCCACGGCACGGCGCTCCATCTCGGCGATCATCTCCTCGTCATACTGCTCGGAGCTGGTGGATTTGATGAAATTCAGAACAGCGCTGATCTCCTCGTCGGTGACGAAGGTGCCCTGGATACGCACCGGCTTGGCGGCACCCACGGGCAGGAAGAGCATATCGCCGTTGCCCAGCAGCTTTTCGGCACCGCCGGAGTCCAGGATGGTGCGGGAGTCGATCTGGCTGGACACCGCAAAGGCGATTCGGCTGGGGATGTTGGCCTTGATCAGGCCGGTGATGACGTCCACGCTGGGACGCTGGGTGGCCACGATCAGGTGAATGCCCGCGGCACGGGCTTTCTGGGCAATGCGGCAGATGTAATCTTCCACTTCCTTGCCCGCCACCATCATCAGGTCGGCCAGCTCGTCGATCACGATGGCAATATAGGGCAGGTGCTCCATGCCGGGGTTCTGCTTGGCCAGCTTGTTGTAGCTCTTGATGTCACGGACGTTGTTCTCGGCAAAGAGCTTGTAGCGGCGCTCCATCTCCGCCACCGAAGCACCCAGGGCACCGGCCGCCTTGCGGGGCTCGGTGACCACGGGCATGAGCAGATGCGGGATGCCGTTGTACTCGGCCAGTTCCACCACTTTGGGGTCGATGAGGATGAGCTTGACATCCTCCGGCCCGGAGCGGAACAAAAAGCTGATGATGATGGAGTTGACGCACACCGATTTACCGCTGCCGGTAGAACCGGCAATGAGCAGGTGGGGCATCTTGCACAGGTCCCCCACCTGGGCCTGACCGGCGATGTCCTTGCCGAGGGCCATGGTCAGCGGGCTGCGCATATTGATGTAGCTCTGGGCTTCGAACACGCTGCGGATGTTGACGGTGGTGCGGATCTTGTTGGGCACCTCAATGCCCACGGCGGGCTTGCCGGGGATAGGTGCTTCGATACGCACGCCGGCGGTGGCCAGGTTCAGGGCGATGTCATCCGCCAGGCTGGTGATACGGCTGACCTTGATACCGGCCTGGGGCTGCAGCTCATACCGGGTAACGGAAGGGCCGCGGCAGATGTCCAGGATCTTGGTCTTGACGCCGAAGCTGTCCAGGGTATTGACCAGAATATCGGCGTTGCGCTTCATTTCCCGCACGGCACCGCTCTCGTCCTCGGGACGGTTGGCGTTGAAGAGATTGAGAGAGGGGTAGCAGTAAGGCTGGTGTTCCTTCTGCACCATGGACAGCGCCAGAGCTTCGGGGGTGGATTTGATGATGGGCGCCGGGCTGGAGATAGGCGCCGAAGCCGAGTTGCCCACCTCGGTACTCACCCGCAGGCGGCCCGCCGGTGCGGGCTGGTTGGCAGGCAGCGGCGCAGACATGGTTGTCTGGGGCTGGGGTGTGGGGGCGGCACGGCCGGTGAGCAGGTCGGACACCGGCACACCCGCGTTCCAGGCAGCGGCGGCCGGGTCGATCATCTCATCGTCGTCCTCGTCAAAGCTGCCGCCCAGGGTGGGGATGGCGCTCGCCGCAGGCTGAGGCGCAGGCGCCGGAGCCGGGGCAGGCATCTGGGAAAGGTCCAGGGTGGTGGCAAAGGAATCCTCCTGGGCAGGCAGGTCCAGGCGCACCTCCGAGGAAACATCCTGCCGTGCCGGCGCGGGGGCAGTATACGAGGCGGGCGCAGTGTTCATGGCACGGTTGATGAGAGCGTCCAGCTCCCCTTCCTCCGTCTGCACCACTTCCGGTTCCTCCAGGGGCTGGGTGGTGTCCAGGCGCAGTTCAAAATCCTCTTCCGGATTCGGTTCAGGCTGCGGCGCGGGCGCAGTGGCATTTTTTTTCTTGCGCCCCAGCTGTTCCAGGGGGTCCAGACCGAAGGTGCCGCCCGGACCGATGACCACCTTTTCCAGCGGGTCATGGTTGACGGCATTTTCCAGCGCACGGGTGGAGGCATCGGGCCCCAGGTCCACGTCAAAGTCCGGACGGTAGGCAGGCTGGGGCGCAACGGGCCGCGTTGCCGCTGCCGCCTGCGGCGCCGCCGCTGCGGCGGGTGCCGCCCCCTTACGGGCTTTTTCTTCCTGTTCCAGATAGGGGGCCACATCAAAGGCCGGGTGCTGGGCGGGCTGGGGCTGACGCGGCAAGGTGCCGGTCAGATTTTCCAGCGGTTCCTCTTCCGGGGTCTGACCAAACAGCTGGGTGTCGTAGGCGGTGGCCTCGGCACGGCGTGCTGCCTGGCTGTCCTCATATTTCTGCATGGTCTGGGAGACGAACCGCACCACATCGGCAGGCGTCAGGGCAAAGAACACCATCAGGCCCATGGCAAAGAGCAGCAGCATGACGATGTTGGCCCCCGGGCGGCCGAACAGGGTGAGCAGCAAAGCGCCCGCACTGCCCAGCACGCCGCCGGACCAGAACCGGGTATGGCCCCAGTTGAAGAGCATCTTGATGATGTCCCCTGCGGTGGATTCATGCACCGCAAACTTGGAAAACACCACCGGGAAGCTGGAGCCCACCACACCCATCAGCGCCATTTTGGCCACAAAGACCCCTACCCGGTAGCCGGAGGCCACCAGGTAAGCCAGATACAGCAAAAACGGCCCCAGGATATAGGTCATGATACCGAACACACCAAACAGGGAGTTGCGCATATCCAGCCAGAAATTCTGCCCGCGCACCAGCACCAGGGCAATGACAAGCACGCCCAGGCCCGCCAGCAGGACACTGCGGCCCAGATACTGGGTCTCGGCCCGGCGCTGGGCCCGGCGCGAAGGCTGCTTGCGCGCCGAGGAAGACGAAGATTTGCCCTTTCCTCCGCTGCTGCGGGAACTGCTTTTGCTCTTGGACGAACCGGACGAGCGCGAGGACGAGGACGAACGATATGTCGATTTACCTGACCTTGAACTTGCCATCTTACCAAACTCCTCTATGTATTGCGTGGGATTCACTCTTGCGAACCGGGTTCCCTCCCCGGCCTGCCGCCTTTATTTTTCGCGCGGCACCGCTGTAAATTATGTAATGGGGCAAACTGCCCCTTATAGCATATAGGCTATTTTAGCACGAAACCGGCCTGTTGTAAAACCCCCGGAGGGATTTTTTACCCTCATGGGGCCGCCTGTTCCCCCGCCGGAGTTTCTCCCCCTTCGATCTCCTTATAAAGGTAACGCAGGGCGTCGTCCAGCCCGCCCAGAGAATCAATGAGGCCTTCTTCCACCGCCTGCTCCCCGTTGAGCACCGTCCCCATATCCATGACCAGTTCACCGGTATTGTGCATCAGCTGGGTGAACCGCTTGGCAGAGATGGCGGAGTGTCCCGCCACAAAGCCCACAATGCGTTCCTGCATCTGCTCAAAGTACCGCAAGGTCTGGGGCACCCCCAGCACCATGCCGGAATGACGTACCGGGTGTACCGTCATGGTGGCGGTGGGCACGATAAAGCTGTGCCGGGCCGACACCGCCAGCGGGATGCCGATGGAATGTCCGCCGCCCAGCACCAGCGTGGCGCTGGGTTTGCTGACCCCGGCGATGAGTTCCGCCAGGGCCAGCCCGGCTTCCACATCACCACCTACCGTGTTCAGGATGACCAGCAGTCCTTCGATGGAAGGGTCCTCCTGGATGTCCACCAGCAGCGGTATCACATGTTCGTACTTGGTGGTTTTCTGGTTGTCGGGAGCGATGGTATGCCCCTCGATGGTGCCCACCACCGTCAGGCAGTGGATGGCATGGCGGCCGCGGGTGGCTTCGATGATGCCTTCCTCCGTGATCAGATCGTGTTTGAGGCGGGCCTGGTCCGCCGGTTCGGCGGGATTTGCGGGTTTGGTTTTCACAAAACATGTCCCCTTTCCTTGGCTGTTGCCCGTTTTTTGCCCGCATACAGTATGGCCCGTCCCCCTCACAAATATTTTTCTTACGCTGCAAGGGCCATTGTTTTGTGCCTGTTAGATAAAAATTTGACAATCTAAGGGAAATACATTATACTTTTTACATAGATTTACCAGGGCACGTGCTGTGCCCTGATTTTTGAGGGGGCGTATGACAATGGCCACACAGAACAAAGCCTCCCTGCCGGTGATCAAGCGGTTGCCGAAGTACTACCGCTATCTGAACAATCTGGCGGCGGAGGGGCGTGACAAGATCTCATCCAGCGAACTGGCGCGGATGATGGGTACCACAGCCAGCCAGGTTCGGCAGGACTTCAACTGTTTTGGCGGGTTCGGGCAGCAGGGCATCGGCTACAAGGTGGACGTGCTTTTGTCCGAGATCAGCAAACTTCTGTTTGGCGACGGTGAGCTTTTGCCCACCATCCTGATCGGCGCGGGCCGCCTGGGTACCGCCGTGTCCAGCTTTATCTCCCGGGATACCAACGGGTACCGGCTGCTGGCTGTCTTCGACATCAACCCCGACCTGATCGGCAAAGAAATGGCCGGTGTGCCCATCCACGCCCTGGATGAGCTGGAAGCTTTCTGTGCCGAACACAAGCCGGTGGTGGCGGTGCTGTGCGTGCCCCGCCAGAGTGCCACCGAGCTTTCCGGTGAGCTGGTCCGGCTGGGCATCCAGGGATTCTGGAATTTCAGCCACTATGATCTTTCGGTGGAATATCCCGAAGTGACGGTGGAGAACGTCCACCTGGGCGACAGCCTGATGAGCCTGGGATACCGCCTGCGCAACCGGGAAGAATAAAACAAAATCACCGCGGAAACACGGGCGCGGCCGGAACGCCGCGCCCTTTTTCGGTCCATGACCGGAAACACCGCGAACGGAGAGTTGAGATATGGCAAAACTGTATTTTCGCTACGGCGCCATGAACAGCGGCAAAACCACCGCTCTGCTGCAGGTGGCTTTCAATTATAAAGAACGCGGCATGCGGGTACTGATCCTGAAAGCCAGCATCGACACCAAGGGCGGTGATCACATCGTTTCCCGCTTGGGTGTAAGCTGTAAAGTAGACAAACTTGTCACCCCGGAAATGAACATTCTGGACGAAGTCCGCGCCGACGCTGAAGCCCACGGCAAGCCCGCCTGCGTGCTGTGCGATGAAAGCCAGTTCTTTACCCCTGCCCAGGCAGAACAGCTGTTTCTGGTGACGGTGGATTTGGGTATTCCGGTGATCTGCTATGGCCTGCGGGCGGATTTTATGATGCGGGGATTCCCCGGTTCCACCCGGTTGCTGGAACTGGCCCACTCCATCGAAGAGATGAAAACCATCTGCGCCTGCGGCCGCAAAGCCATGTGCAACGGCCGCAAGGTCAACGGTCAGTTCGTGTTTGAAGGTGCCCAGGTCGCCATTGACACGGTGGACAATGTGGAATACGAAAGTCTGTGCCCCCAGTGCTGGTACCGCGAATACCGCGCTTTTCTGAAACGGACCCGCGAATAAAATTTGCACCATTTACTGTATGTACCTTCCCCCCGGTGTGCAAAATATGCACATCGGGGGTTTTCTTTTCGCTTGTGTGCATTTCTTGCATACAAGTCCCCTCATGCGCAACAATTTTGCGCTGTATATATGCGCAATTATTTTTGCCCCAACAGACAGCACTATGCTGCAACAATCCGCAATTCCGTTCAATTCTTTTGTCTATATCGTTTTGTTGGCTTTTTCGACATACTTTTTAACGCCATTTTTTGTCATGTCAATATGCACAATCACGCCGCCATTTAATCGTCAATTTTGACAAACGCTCTAATTTAGCTATCCAAACATAAGCAATTTATGCGCGATTTTTGCTTTCGCGAACAGATTCAAGTATTTTCTTGTATCCAAACTTTTGTTATCATATAATCGTTGGGCAGGTCGCGGGGGTTCCCGCACCTGTTATTGATGAGAATATCATTAGGAGGACGAAAACAATGAAAAAGGCGCTTGCATTGATGCTCGCCGGTGCCATGAGCGCCGGTCTGCTGGCCGGCTGCGGTTCCGCTCAGAGCACTGCTTCCGGCAGCACCGCCGCCACCGGTGAGAACGGCACCTCTGCCGCTGCGGGCAGCGGTGATCTGACGATGAGCTGGTGGGGTGGCGACAGCCGTCACGAAGCTTACCAGAACGCTCTGGCTGCTTTCACCGAAGAAACCGGCATCTCCGTGGCCACCCACTACGGTGCCTGGTCCGGCTGGGAAGACCAGACCAGCGCTGCGCTGTACTCCGGCAACGCCGAGGACGTGATGCAGGTCAACTGGAACTGGCTGAGCCAGTACAGCGGCGATGGCAGCAAGTTTGTCGACCTGAACGAGTACGCCGATATCATCGACCTGTCTCAGTTCCCGGAGAGCACGCTGGAAGCCTGCACCGTCGCGGGCAAGCTGCAGGCCATCCCTGTTTCCATGACCGGCCGCATCTTCTACTGGAACATGAACACCTTCAAGGAAGCCGGCCTGGACAGCTATCCCACTACCCTGGATGAGCTGTATGCCGCCGGTGAAGCCTTCAAGACCAACCTGGGCGATGATTACTATCCTCTGGCCATGGGCGAATATGACCGTATGATCCTGATGACCTTCTATCTGGAAAGCACTTACGGCAAGCCCTGGGTCGAGGACAACACCCTGCAGTACACCGTGGAAGAGATTGCCACCGGCATCGACTTCATTCAGAGCCTGGAGGACAACCACGTTATCCCCAGCATCCAGACCATGAATGCCGCCGGCATCGACGCCAACAACTCCATCGATAAGAGCGAGCAGTGGATCAACGGCATGTACGCCGGTATCTTTGAGTGGGATTCTGCTCCCGTTAAGTACCGCGACGCCTTGGCTGACGCTTCCGGCTTCACCGTGGGTGACGAGATCAAGTTCGGCGACAAGGCCAACGGTGGTTTCTCCAAGGTTTCCATGGGCCTGGCCATCACCGAAACCTGCGCCAACAAGGAAGCCGCCGCTCAGCTGATCAACTATCTGCTGAACGGTGACGGTGCCGCCATCATGGGCTCCGAGTGCGGCATTCCCAACTCCGTTGCCGGCCTGGCTGCTGCCAGCGCTGTGGACGGCGCCGTGGAAGCCCTGGTGGAAGAAGCCAACAGCAAGGTCATGGCCTTCGTTGACTTCCAGCTGGACCCCGTGTACGAGAGCACCGACCTGAAGGCCAACCCCGGCGGCGTGTACGCTGACGTGTTTGGCGGTTACAGCTACGGCGAATACAGCGACTCCACCGAAGCTGCTCAGGATCTGTACGATGGTGTGACCGAGGCGCTGGAAGACCTGGGCGCCTGATTCCTTCCCTCTCATAACCTAAGCATTAACCAGCAAACGCCGGTTCCCGAAATGGACAACAGACGATCGGGGACCGGCGCTTTTGCCGGACCGGGTTCTGAACAAACTGTGAACAACAGGTTTCGCGCCCATTCGCCGGTTTACACCGGCCCAACACATCAAGTAAGGAGGCTTTTTGGATGAGCACTGCATCTGTCAAGACCGGCCGTTCCCCGTTCAAGAAATGGTGTGACGAAAACACCGGTCTGTTCTTCCTCATCCCCTGGATCCTGGGCTTTCTGATCTTCAAGGCCTATCCCTTTGCCAGCTCGCTGTATTACAGCTTCACCGACATGAACTTCTTCCGGGGCATCAGCGAATACGGCATCATGAACTATGTGGAGATCTTCACCGAGAAGGACACCACCACCGCGCTGCTGATCACCTTCAAGTACGCCTTCATCACCGTGCCCCTGAAGCTGATCTTCGCTCTGTTCATCGCCTATATCCTGAACTTCAAGATCAAGTTCGTGAACTTCTTCCGTACCGTCTATTACATCCCCTCCATTCTGGGCGGTTCCGTGGCTATCGCCGTTCTGTGGCGCGCTCTGTTCCGCGACACCGGCGTGGTCAACACCATCCTGGGCTTTGTGGGCATTCAGGGCCCCGACTGGCTGGCCGACCGCACCTGGGCGCTGTTCATCATCTGCCTGCTGCGTGTGTGGCAGTTCGGTTCCGCCATGGTGCTCTTCCTGGCCGCACTGAAGGGTGTTTCCGTGGATCTGTATGAAGCCGCCACCATCGACGGTGCTTCCAAGACCCGCCAGTTCTTCTCCATCACCGTGCCCATGATCACCCCCGTTATCTTCTACAACCTGGTTACCCAGATCGCACAGGCGTTCCAGGAATTCAACGGCCCGTACATCATCACGGGCGGCGGCCCCCGCAACTCCACCACCCTGGTGGCACTGCTGGTCTACAACTACGCCTTCAAGTCCAACGAGATGGGTATGGCCTGCGCCCTGGCCTGGGTCATGTTCGTCATCGTTATGATCCTGACCGTCATTGCCTTCACCAGCCAGAAGCACTGGGTCTACTACGCTGACTAAGGACGAAGGAGGAACGACAACATGACTATGAAACTTGAGACCCGTCACAAGATCGCAAAGTTCTTCCAGTACTTTGTCCTGATCGTGGTCGGCTTCATTATGATCTATCCCCTTCTGTGGATGGTGGGCGCTACCTTCAAGAGCAATGCCGAGATCTTCACCGGCATCGGCTTCATCCCCAAGAACCCCACCCTGGAAGGATATGCAGCCGCCGTCACCCAGAACTACGGCGGTGACATCAACATCTGGCGCGCTTTCCTGAACACCTACAGCTACGTGATCCCCAAGGTCATCTTCACGGTGATTTCCTCGGTCATTGCCGCTTACGGTTTCAGCCGCTTCAAGTTCAAGGGCCGGGACATCCTGTTCAGCATCATGATCTCCACCCTGTTCCTGCCTCAGGTGGTTCTGAACGTGCCCCAGTACCTGATGTACAACACCTTCGGCTGGATCAACAGCCCCCTGTACCTGCCTCTGTGGGTGCCCACCCTGTTCGCCACCGAAACCTACTTTGTCTATCAGCTGGTGCAGTTCATGCGCAGCATTCCTCACGACCTGGACGAAGCCGCTTCCATCGACGGCTGCGGCCCCGTGAAGATCCTGTACAAGATCATTTGCCCCATGCTCTCCCCCTCTCTGGTGGCCTGCGGTCTGTTCCAGTTCATGTGGAGCTGCAACGACTTCATGGGTCCCCTGCTCTACGTCACCACTCCCACCAAGTACCCCATGTCCATCTTTGTCAAGCTGTCCATGGACGGTGACGCGGGCTTCAACTGGAACCGCATCCTGGCTCTGTCCCTGATTTCCATCATCCCGCAGCTGGTTGTTTTCTTCTGCGCACAGGACGCTTTCATCGACGGCATCGCCGCCGGCAGCGTCAAGGGCTAAGTCCTTTATAAAAACCGAGTACCGGTTGGATGCAGGCTGCCCCGTACCGCTTGAAAAAGGGGTACGGGGCAGTTCGTTTTTAAGTACCGCAGCACTGTATTGAAAACAGGCTCAAAAGATATATAATTCTATATAGTAAGGAATCCCAACAAAAAAACGCCGTGCTGACGGCACGGCGTTGGTAGGGCAAACAACCCTGTTTTCAATTTCCTTTATTGACCCGCTTGAAGTACTGGCGGTACTGCTGAGGCGAAAGCCCGGTGGCATCCTTGAACACACGGCGGAAGTGGGCGCTGGTCATGAAGCCCGCCTTCTCTGCCACAGTGGAGATGCTGTCGTTGGTTTTTTCGATCAGGCTCTGCGCCGCCTTGATCCGCACACCGTTGATGTACTCGATCAGGCTGAGATTGATGGTCTTTTTGAACAGACGGCTGAGGTAATACGGGCTGATATAAAACTGATTTGCAATGCCGGTCAGGGTCAGCTTCTCGGCATAATGTTCCGCGATATAGCTCTGGATCTGATCCACGATGCGGTTGGTCACACGGCCGTTGTCCCCGCCCAGTTCCTTCTGGGTTTCGCACATTTTTTGCAGCTGAAGAAGCAGGGTCGCCAAGAGCATTTTTCGTGCGGCGTGGCTTTCCGGATCTTCGCCCTGAATAGCGATCATCTGCTGCAGCATCGAGTATACATAGTTCTGCTGCTTCACCGTGATATTGCTGAGAAGGTGGTTTTCTTCCTGCCCGAGAAAGCTGAAGAAATCCAGTTCCGGGAAGGCGTCCACGATCTCCTGCATATACTCGGCGCTGAAATTGCAGACGATGCGGCTGGAGGGGCCATCCCCCACCGAACCGGTCTTGTGGATCTGGTTTTCCCCGATCAAAATCACACTGCCTGCATTCACGATGTAAGCCGCATCCTCAATGAAGTAGCGGCGGGTACCCTCCACCTCGTAGTAAATTTCGTACTTGTGGTGGGTGTGGAAAGTGGACATTTCATAGTTGGTTTCATACCCAACATACTCAATGAAAAAATCCACATGGGGAGAATAGGTATATTCGCGCACCAAAATCACTTCTCTCCTTGCTCCCGCTGCGTATCGCGGTTCTTTTCTTGTCTTTTTATACAGAATAGCACAATTTTTGCTTATATGCAAATCATATTTTATTCAGATTCAGGAGGTTCCCCCCTATGCAGATCAAACTCCTTCGCGCCATGACACGCAGCGCCGTGTTTGAACTGAACAACACCAGCTGTTATTACGCCCCCTCCCCTTTCACCGTTCTGCTTGACGGCAGCCCGGTTCGGCAGGATTGCAAGACCAATGTGTTTTCCCTGTACGGGTTGGAGCCTGGCCGCGAATATACCGTTTGCGTGCAGGATGCCTCCCAACAGTGCGAGCTGATCTTCCGTACCCGGGAAGAAAGCTTTTTTGTGGATGCGTCCCGCTACGGTCTGTGCGGCGACGGCGTGACCGATGACACCGCCAAACTGCAGGCAGCCATTGCCACCTGCCCGCCAGACGGCACCGTCTATGTGCCTGCCGGTACCTACCGCACCCAGAGTCTTTTCCTGCGCAGCCGCATCACTCTGTATCTGGAAAAGGGCTGCACCCTGCTGGGCGGCACCGACCGCAGCCAGTATCCCATTCTGCCCGGTGTTCTTCCCTGCTGCGACGAGGTACAGGAGCGCTACCTGGGCACCTGGGAGGGCAACCCCCTGGATTGCTTTGCCGGGCTGATCAATGTGATCAACGCAGAGAATGTGGTCATCACCGGCGAGGGCACCATCGACGCCAACGCCGATGCCGGCGACTGGTACCAGAACGTGCGGGTGCGCCGTGGTGCCTGGCGTCCCCGGCTGTTCTTTACCAGCCATGCCGAAAATGTGGTGCTGCACGGCGTAAAGGTGCGCAACAGCTATTCCTGGACCATCCATCCCACCTATTCCCAGAATCTGGACATTCTTGACATCGACATCCTGAACCGGGCCGACAGCCCCAACACCGACGGCATCGATCCCGAAGCCTGCAAGAATGTGAACATCATCGGCAACAACGTCCATGTGGGCGATGACTGCATCGCCCTGAAGAGCGGCAAGGTGTTCATGGGCATGCGGCTGGGCATCCCCTGCGAGAACATCGTCATCCGCAACTGTCTTCTGGACCGGGGTCACGGCGGCGTGGTCATCGGCAGTGAGATGAGCGGCGGCGTGAAAAACGTACATGTGGTGCAGTGCCTGATGAACCAGACCGACCGGGGCTTCCGCCTCAAGACCCGCCGTGGCCGCGGCAAAAACGCCGTGATCGACGGACTGGTCTTCAAGAACATCGAAATGAAGGGCGTGCTGAGCCCCTTTGTCATCAACATGTTCTATTTCTGTGACCCGGACGGCAAGACCGAGTATGTGCAGACCCACGAGCCCCTGCCCGTGGATGATATGACCCCCCGCCTAGGCAGCTTTTTGCTGGAAAACGTCACCGCCACCAACGCCGAGTATGCGGGCTGCTGGTTCAGCGGCCTGCCGGAACAGCCCATCGAGAGTGTGGAAATGCGCAATGTGAGCATCTCCTTTGCTCCCAACGCCGGCCGGGGCCAGGCTGCCATGATGTGCAACGCCGAACCCTGCAGCAAGCTGGCCATCTGGGCCGAAAACGTGCGCCGCATCCATCTGCATAATGTGCAGATCACCGGCTATGAAGGCGAACGCCTGCAGCTGCTTCATGTGGACGAACTGACCGAAGACTGAACACCAAGGAGGAAACTACCATGACCCACCAAGAGATCCTGGACACCCTGGGCAAGTATGTGGATTATCTGATTGAAGGCAGCACCGCCGCGGCCCCCCTGTGGAACATCGAGATGGTGCGCAGCGGCAAGCCCAACAAGTGGAACTACATCGACGGCTGCATGATCACCGCCTGCCTGAGCCTGTACAAGACCACCGGCGATGAGAAGTTCCTGAAATTTTCCAAAAAGTTCCTGGACTACTTCGTCAAGAACGGCGGCGTCATTGAAACGTACAGTGTGGAAGAGTATAACCTGGACAACATCAACCAGGGCAAAAACCTCTTTACCCTGTACGACCTGACCGGCAAACAGCGCTACCGGGACGCTATCGAGACCATCCGCAGCCAGCTGGAGACCCAGCCCCGTACCCGGGAGGGCAACTTCTGGCACAAGAAGATCTATCCCTGGCAGGTCTGGCTGGACGGCACCTATATGGCCCAGCCTTTCTACATGGAATATGAGACCCGCTACAACGGCATGAGGGGCTGCCTGGACAGCTACCGGCAGTTCATGAACGTGAAGAAGTACATGAAAGACCCGGTCACGGGTCTGTACTATCACGGCTACGACGAAAGCCGCCAGATGTACTGGGCCAACCCTGAAACTGGCTGCAGCCCCAACTTCTGGCTGCGGGCCATGGGCTGGTTCCTGGTGGCCATGGTGGATGTGCTGGAACGCATGGATGAACAGCTGTACTTTGAATATCGTGCTATCATGTCCATGTTCAAGGACGCCGCAGAAGCCATGCTTGCCTTCCAGGACACGGAAACCGGTATGTTCTGGCAGGTCATCGACAAGCCCGGCATTCCCGGCAATTATCTGGAATCTTCCGGCACCGCCCTGTTTGCCTACGCCGTGCTCAAGGGCGTGCGGCTGGGATACCTGCCCAAGCGGTTTGCCGCCTACGGCGAGAAAGCCTTCTACGGCACCTGCGACAAATACCTGGGCGTGAGCGCCGACGGCAAACTGCAGCTCTCCGGCATCTGCCTGGTGGCCGGTTTGGGCGGCGCTACCCACCGTGACGGCAGCCTGGAATACTATTTCAGTGAGCCGGTGGTGGAAAACGACGCCAAAGGCGTAGGCCCGCTTCTGCTGGCCTACACCGAGATTCTGGCTGCACAGAAGGACGCCAAGTAAATCCTTTACCTTTTGCGAAAGGAGAATTTTTCTATGGCAAACTTTGTTCTGGGTGCCCGTCTCCACGATTACGGCCACGGCACCCCCGACGAACTGTTCGGCAAGGTAGCTGCGGACGGTTTTGCCGCCGTGCAGCTGGCCTACAAGAAATGTGTTCCCGGCGTTAAGAGCTACGCCGATGTCACCCCCCAGCTGGTGGCAGACACGGTGGAAGCCGGGCGCAGGCATAACATATGGGTGGCGGTTCTGGGCACCTATGTGGAACTGGCGCTGGACGATGAACCTCGCCGCACTGCCAACGCGGCCGATTTCAAAAGCCAGCTGGCCGTCTGCAAAGCCCTTGGCGCAGGGTGCATCGGTACCGAAACCACCAACATGGCCTTGCAGCCCGCCGGCACTTCCCGGGAACGGGCACAGTATCTGCTGTGCAAGAGCCTGGAAACCATCCTGCCCGAAGCGGAACGCCTGGGCGTGACGGTAGGCATCGAACCGGTAAGCTACCACAGCATGAACACTCCCGAAGCCACCCGGCGTATTCTGGACACCATGGCCAGCCCTGCTCTGAAAGTCATCTTTGACGCAGGCAATCTGCTCACCGCCGACGCCGTAACCCGTCAGGATGATCTGTGGGAGCGTGTGGGTTCCTTGCTGGGCGACCGCATTGTAGCGGTCCACTTCAAGGGGGAGACCTTCGGCCCCGACGGTGCCCCCCGTTCTTCCAGTCTGGAAGATTCGGTAATCGACTTTGACGGTGCGTTCCGCATGCTGCGCAGCCTGCCCCAGTCTCTGCCGGTACTGCGGGAAGAAGCCGTCCCCGAACGGGCAGCCAGTGACATCGCGCTGATCCGCTGCCACTTTGAGGGGTGAAACCATGGGTATGAACATCACGCCTCGCAAGATCGTCTTGGTCTGTGCCGATGGCTCCGGTGAGTATACCACCCTGTCCACCGCTGCCGCGGCTCAGGACCCAGCCGTTCCGGTTCAGTTTCTGCTGGGTCCCGGCGTGTACCGGGAGCGGCCTTTTCTGGAACTAGCCGACTATGTCATCACCGGCGCCGGCGTGGGCAGCACCGTGCTTACCGCCGGTGTGGGCGGTTTTGATCCCTGGCCCGGAGAAGCCAAGACCGGCACGTTCCGCAGCTGGACGCTATTTTTGGGCGGCGGCTGCGCCAGGGTCGAACACATGACCATCGAGAACACCGCCGGCGACGGTGCCAAAGCCGGGCAAGCCCTGGCTGTATATGCCGACGCGTCCCGGGTGTGCATGGTGGATGTAGCCCTGCACGGCAACCAGGACACTCTGTTTACCGCTCCCCTGCCCCTGGCCGAGCGGGAGCCACATGGATTCCGGGGCCCGCGGGAAGACACGCCCCGTCTGGATACCCGGCAGTATTACCGCGACTGCACCATCAGCGGCAACATTGATTTTATTTTTGGCGGCGCCAACGCGGTGTTTGACCACTGCCGCATTGTTCCCCTGGCCCATAAAAGCCGCATCAGTTATATCACCGCCGCAAATACGCCCCAGGGAAAACCCGGATACCTGTTTGCCCATTGCACCGTGAAAGGGACCTGTCCGACAGGCACCGTGTACCTGGGACGCCCCTGGCGCGCCTACGCCCGGGTATTCTGGCTGGACTGCGATCTGAGCGCCGAAGTCCACCCGGATGGCTGGGACAACTGGAATGATCCCGCCAACGAGGCCACCGTCCATTTTGGAGAAAGTGGTTCCCGCGGTCCGGGCGTATCCTCTCAGCGTGCGTTCGGCACGGTGGACAGCGCTATGGAAACCGCCGACATGTACCGTATGCTGACCGAATTCCGGCAGGATTTCGGATTTGCAGAATAAAGTCCTCCCAACAACAAAAAGAGCCGGCCCCTTTTGCGGGTTCGGCTCTTTTTGTTTTCCTCTTTATATTAGCATTCCATATTTTGAGCGGTCAGCGGTCCGGCTCGCAGTCCAAAATGGAAGGAATATTCTCCCATCGGTGCGGTTCGTCTGTGTACCGCTCTTTGATCCAGGCCACAGCAGCATCCAGGCCTTCCTGGTTGCCCTCAAATTCTGCCTGAGACATCTTTTCTTCGGCAGTATGTTCCAGGCTCCACGGTCCCGGCCAGACAGTGGCGGTCAGGTACTCCACCTTCTTTTTGCCGCTCTCATCTGCCGGGTCCGGCTTTTTGCCCGGCATCACCAGGAAACGCATTCCGCCTTCGGCGCCCGAGTAAGGGTTTCCGTTGTGGAACCAGTGGTAGATGGGCAGGGCAAAAGACATGAGCAGACGACCTCCTTACAGCCATACTGATACAAAAAACAGCGCACCAACAAAATGTCAGTGCGCTTTTTGGAGCGGGATACGAGTCTCGAACTCGCCACCTACTGCTTGGGAAGCAGTCACTCTACCGGATGAGCTAATCCCGCATCGGTGAAAGTAATTATACCAAACCGATGCGGGTTTGTCAAGTCGAAACGAGGCAAGCTCACTGGTGGTCCTTGTACAGGTCCGCCAGGTTCAGCAGCACTTCCACCGCCTGGTCCATCTTCTCCACGGTGATGCACTCGAAGGGACCGTGGAAGTTGAAACCGCCGGTACCCAGATTCGGGCAAGGCAGTCCTTTATAAGAGAGCGTGGCGCCATCGGTGCCGCCGCGGATGGGCGTTTCGATAGGTTCCAGACCGGCGGCACGGATGGCCTTGCGGGCGTTCTCCACCAGGTGGAAATGCGGCTTGACCTGCTCCACCATATTGCGGTAACTGTCAGAGAGTTCCAGTTCCACCGTACCGGCACCGTACTTTTCGTTCAGGCAGTCGGCAATATGCTGCATCTGAGCCTTGCGGGCCTCAAAACGTGCGGCGTCATGATCGCGAACGATATATCCCAGCTTGGCTTCGGTCACATCGCCCACCATGCTGCACAGATGGAAGAAGCCCTCATACCCTTCGGTGTGTTCGGGACGGGAAAACACCGGCAGGGCGGTGTGGTATTCAATGGCAATATTCTGGGCGTTGCGCATGGTGTTCTTGGCGCTGCCCGGATGTACCGAGAAGCCATGCACCGTCACCACCGCACCGGCGGCATTGAAGTTTTCGTAGTTGATTTCACCCACGTCGTCGCCGTCCACGGTGTAGGCCCAGGCAGCGCCGAAGCCTTCCACATCAAAGAAGTCGGCGCCCTGGCCCACCTCTTCGTCAGGGGTGAAAGCCACGCAGATCTTGCCGTGGGGACGGCCATCCGCCTGCAGACGTTCCAGCATGGTCATGATCTCGGCCACGCCCGCCTTGTCATCGGCGCCCAGCAGGGTGGTACCGTCGGCAGTGATGAGGGTCTGGCCCTTCATGGAAGCCAGGAAGGGAAACTCGCTCACACGCATCACATCGCCGGTGGCGGGCAGGGTCACGTCACCGCCGTCATAGTTCTCATGCAGCTGGGGACGGACATTTTCGCCGGAAGCATCCGGAGCGGTATCCATATGGGCCACAAAACCCAGACCGGGAGTCTTTTCGTACCCAGCAGTGGCGGGCAGCGTGGCATACACATAGCCGTGCTCATCCACCCGGGCGTCGGTCAGGCCCAGGTCCAGCAGCTCTTTGTGCAGGATCTTGGCCAGGTCCAGCTGGCGGGCGGTGGACGGATGGCTGGTGCTGTCCGGATCGGACGTGGTGTAGACCTGCGCATACCGCAGGAAGCGTTCATATGCACGCATAAAAGGTATCTCCTTTGATTGAAAAAGTTGGGAAACCGTTGACATTGTAACATAAAAAGAAGCATTTTCCAAGACAGGGGCCTTTTCAAGTTGTTACTTTTATGATAGAATTATGAAGATTATAAAGGCGAATTATGCCATCGGGCAATGATACACCAATTTTAATATACAGGGAGGCCAACATGGCAGACACGATTTTTAAGGGAAAAACTCTGTTGATCACCGGCGGCACCGGCAGCTTCGGACATACCGTTCTGAAGCATTTTCTGACCACCGACATCGGGGAGATCCGCATTTTTTCCCGCGATGAAAAGAAGCAGGACGACATGCGCCATGAGCTGCAGGCCCACTATCCCGAACATTACGAAAAAGTCAAGTTCTACATCGGGGACGTGCGCAACATCCAGAGCCTGCGGGACGTGATGCCCGGCGTGAACTACATCTTCCACGCCGCCGCCCTCAAGCAGGTGCCCTCCTGCGAATTCTTCCCCATGGAAGCAGTGCGCACCAACATCGAAGGCACCGACAACATGCTGCATGCCGCCATTGAAGCCAACGTGGAACGGGTCGTCTGCCTGTCCACCGACAAGGCAGCGTATCCCATCAACGCCATGGGCATTTCCAAGGCCATGATGGAGCATGTCATCACTGCCAACGCCCGTGTGTCCGCCCAGCGGGGCGGTCCGGTCATCTGCTGCACCCGGTACGGCAACGTCATGGCCAGCCGCGGTTCGGTGATTCCCCTGTTTGTGGAGCAGATCCGCGCGGGCAACCCCATCACCATCACCGACCCCAACATGACCCGCTTCCTGATGAACCTGGACGAGGCCGTGGATCTGGTCATGTTCGCTTTTGAGCATGCCCGTCCCGGCGACCTGTTCATCCAGAAGTCCGACGCTTCCACCATCGGTGATTTGGCCAAGGCCGTACAGGCCCTGTTCGGCGACACCGGCACCCGCATCATCGGCACCCGCCACGGCGAAAAGCTGTACGAGACCCTGATGACCAAGGAGGAGCGCACCCGCAGCGAAGACATGGGCGGTTATTTCCGCGTTTCCGCCGACAACCGCGACCTGAACTACGACAAATATTTCATCAAGGGCGAAGTGCGCACTCAGGCGGACGAGGATTACACCAGCCACAACACCCGCCGTCTGAACGTGGAAGAAACCATCGCCAAGATCAAAACCACCGATTACATCAAAGAGGAGCTGGCCAAGGATGGCAAGTGCTGAGTTTGACAAGCAGTCCCCTGTTCTGATCACCGGCGCAGGCGGATTTGTGGGCCGCAATCTGGTGGCCACCCTGAAAACCCTGGGGTACACCGACCTGATGCTGTTCGAAAAGGACGACACCCCCGAGACCCTGGCGGAGTATTGCCGCCGGGCTGCTTTTGTGGTGCATCTGGCAGGCATCAACCGTCCCAAGGACCCCAGCGAATTCTATGCCGGCAATGCCGGTCTTACCGACACTATGCTCTCCCTGCTGGAAGAAGCGGGCAGCCGTGCCCCGGTACTGGTGACTTCCAGCATCCAGGCAGAGCTGGACAACGACTACGGCAAGAGCAAGCTGCAGGCTGAACAGGCGATCTTCGCCCACGGGCAGCGTACCGGCGCGCCGGTGTTCGTTTTCCGCATGGAAGGTGTGTTCGGCAAATGGTGCCGCCCCAACTACAACAGCGTGGTGGCAACCTTCTGCCATAATGTAGCCCACGGTTTGCCCATCCAGGTGCGTGACCCGGCCTATTCCCTGCCGCTGGTCTACATTGACGACGTAGTAGCCTGCATCCTGGATGCCATGGAAAAAGGCGAAGCGGTGCGGGACAATGCGGGCATCTGCCGCATCCACCCGGTGCATACCGTCACCCTGGGGCAGCTGGCCGAAACCATTCAGGGGTTCGCCAAAGCCCGCGGCGGCAAAGCCGCTGCAGCCCTGGGTACCGACGGTCTGCCCACCCTGGCGGTGCCGGATCTGGAGGACGGCAGCTTTGAAAAGAAGCTGTACTCCACCTATCTCTCCTATCTGCCCACCGACGAGTTTGCCTACGACCTGAACATGCACTGCGACAACCGCGGCAGCTTTACCGAATTCCTGCGCACGCCGGAACGCGGCCAGGTCAGCGTGAACATCTCCAAGCCCGGCATCGTGAAGGGCAACCACTGGCACCACACCAAGAACGAGAAGTTCCTGGTAGTCAAGGGGGAAGGCATCATCCGGTTCCGGCAGATCTTCTCCGACGAGGTCATCGAGTACCGGGTATCCGGGGAAAAGCTGCAGGTGGTGGACATTCCCTGCGGCTACACCCACAACATTGAGAATGTGGGCGAAGGCGACATGGTCACCGTGATGTGGGCCAACGAATCCTTTGACCCGGAACATCCCGACACCTTTGCCATGCAGGTCTGATCTGGTATTTTTCCATCTTGTTTTTACGGATTTGTTGTTTCCAAAAGAGGTGTTGAACATGTCCGTAACACTATCGGTTTCTATCCAAAAAGCGGTCACCCGCCTGTTTGCCACCAAATGCGGTGTGCTGGGCAGTTTGCTCGCTTTGTGCGGCGTGATCGGCCTTATTGAGTTTGCCCTCAAATCCAGTCCGGAAAGCGCGACTTTGGCCGTGGTCTTTCTGGCACCTGCCGTCGTTTTGCTGTGTGTTCACACTGCGGCCCTGCACCGGGACCATCTGCTGCTGCAAACAGGCCGCAGGGTAACCGGACAGGCAGACGGAACCCTTGACGGTGTGCTGATGCACTCCGGCCCTGTGGTCTACATGCGGCACTTTTCGGTGCGGTTCCATTATACCGTGGATGGCATCACCTATATCGGGCGCAGCCGCTTTTATTGGGTGGCGCCTCCCCTGCCGTCCGACGGCAGCCTGACCGTCTTTATCGATCCCGCAGACCCGCGGCGGTATGCAGTGGACCTGTGGGCGGTCTGATGTACGTCTTTTCCTTTATTTTCAATGAAAAGGACTGCTGAAACATGAAAAAACTCAGACTCATGACCATCATCGGCACCCGCCCGGAGATCATCCGGCTGAGCGCTGTCATCAAGAAATGCGACAAATATTTCGACCAGATTCTGGTTCACACCGGGCAGAACTATGACTACACCCTGAACCAGATTTTCTTTGAGGATCTGGGCCTGCGGGCACCGGATTTCTATCTGGACGCTGTGGGCAAGGACCTGGGCGAGACCATCGGCAACATCATTGCCAAGAGCTACGCCCTGATGGCGGAACAGAAACCCGACGCACTGCTGATTCTGGGCGACACCAACAGCTGCCTGTCCGCCATCGGCGCCAAGCGGCTGCACATTCCCATCTTCCACATGGAAGCCGGCAACCGCTGCTTTGACGAGTGCCTGCCCGAGGAGACCAACCGCCGCATTGTGGACCACATTGCAGACGTGAACATGTGCTATTCCGAGCATGCCCGCCGGTATCTGAACGCCGAGGGTACCGCCAAGGAGCGCACCTTTGTCACCGGCAGCCCCATGGCGGAAGTGCTGCACGCCAACCTGGAAAAGATCGAAGCCAGCAACGTGCTGGAGCGCCTGGGTCTGGAACCCCACCGCTACATCCTGCTTTCGGCCCACCGGGAGGAGAATATCGACACCGAGCAGAACTTCATCGATCTGTTTACCTCCATCAACCATCTGGCCGAGACCTACGACATGCCCATCCTGTATTCCTGCCATCCCCGCAGCCGCAAGCGCCTGGATGCCATGGGATTCAAGCTGGACCCCCGGGTCAAACTGCATGAGCCTCTGGGCTTCCATGACTACAACCATCTGCAGATGAACGCCTTCTGCGTGGTGAGCGACTCCGGCACTCTGCCGGAAGAATCCAGCTTCTTCCTGAGTGTGGGGCATCCCTTCCCCGCCGTCTGCATCCGCA
This sequence comes from uncultured bacterium, assembly GCA_905214345.1. Lineage (GTDB taxonomy): Bacteria > Bacillota > Clostridia > Oscillospirales > Ruminococcaceae > Gemmiger. The sequence continues at coordinate 3,150 of CAJMLV010000017.1, read as the reverse complement.
CTTCCACCGAGCGTCCCGAAGCCCTGGACAAGGCCTGCTTTGTGCTGGCGGGTATCCGGGAAGGCGGCGTGGAACAGGCAGTGGAAACCGCCGTGGCCATGAACGCCAACGGCGACAACGGCATCCCCGTGCCTTACTACACCGAGGATGTATCCAACAAGGTCGTCAAGATCATCCAGAGCTACACCGGTGTGGTCAACAAGATGGTGTGGCGCAAACAATAAGGAAAGGGCGTGGGGACACCCAATGCCGAAAAAACGAATTCTGGTCGTGACCCAGCACTTCTGGCCGGAGAACTTCCGCATCAACGATATTGTGGAAGGGTTTCTGGCCGACGGGCTGGAGGTGGACGTGCTGTGCGGACTGCCCAACTACCCCAAGGGCGAATGGTTCGACGGCTACGGCCCTCACGGTCCTTTTGAAGAATACTACAAGACCGCGCAGGTGTTCCGGGCCAAGGAACTGCCCCGTCGGGGCAACACCAGCGTGAACATCTTCCTGAACTACGTCAGCTGGCCGCTGTATGCAGCAGGCAATCTGCACCGTCTGCCCGGCGGGTATGATGCGGTGTTCTGCTTCAATACCAGCCCGGTGCTCATGTGCTGGCCCGCCATCCGCTATGCCCGGCGCCATCACATTCCCCTGACCAACTATGTGCTGGACATCTGGCCGGAAAACCTGTACAGCGTTCTGCCAGTGAAAAACAAACTGCTGCGGGGCATTGCCCAGGGTGTCAGCGACTGGCTGTACAAGCGCTGTGACCGTCTGATCGCCATGAGTGATCTTTTGCAGCAGCGTCTGGTGCAGCGCACCGGCAAAGCCCCTGCCGATGTGGCGGTGATCCCGCAGTACTGCGAGGATTTTTACGCCTGCCCCCTCTTTGACGAGGACCTGCACGAACAGTTTGACGGGCAGTTCAATCTGGTGTTCACCGGCACCTTTACCCCCGCCCAAAGCCTGGAAACGGTGATCAATGCGGTGGGGCTGGCCCGCAAAAACGGTGCGGACAAACTGCACCTGCTGCTGGTGGGCGACGGCATGAGCCGGGCCGCTCTGGAACGGTTTGTTGCCGAACGCGGCGCCGAAAACTATGTAACCTTTTACGGCAGCGTACCGGCGGCGGATATTCCCCGCTTTACCGAGCTGGCCGACGCCCTGATCGTATCCCTGTCCGATTCCCCCGACCTGGGGCTGACCGTACCTGCCAAGGTAGCCAGCTACATGGCTGCCGGAAAACCGGTGCTGGCCAGCATGGACGGGGCGGGTTTTGCCGCCGTGCAGGAAGCGGGCGGACTTTCCAGCCCCGCCTGCGACGCGAGGGCCCTTGCCGCCAACCTGAACCGGCTGTATGCCATGACCGGTGAACAACGGGCCGAGATGGGCCGCCGGGCCAAGGATTATTATCTGGCCCATTACCGCCGGGCACAGCTGCTGCGCCGGCTGGAGGATTTTATTCTGAACGGAACGGTCTGAACCGTGATTCCGGGCGCCGCCTGTGTGCGGCACCCGACAAAGACATGAGGTGTTGTTTTGCAAACCAAGGCCAAGATCCTGGTGTTGATCCCCTGCTACAATGAGGAGGCCAACATCGTCAAGACTGTGGAACGCCTGCGCGAGCTCTGCCCGGAGGTGGACTATCTGGTCATCAACGACTGCTCCACCGACCACAGCGCCGCGCTGCTGAAAGAGCACGGATATGAATATCTGGACCTGCCGGTGAACCTGGGTATCGGCGGCGGCATCCAGTGCGGGTATGTGTACGCCGCGGCCAACGGCTACGACGTAACGGTACAGATGGACGGCGACGGTCAGCACGACCCCGCCTACCTGAAAAACATCGTGACCCCCGTGCTGGAGGGCAAGCTGGACATGTGCATCGGCAGCCGCTTCATCCGCCGGGAAGGATTCCAGACCAGCTTTATGCGCCGGGTGGGCATCCGTTTTCTGAGCGCCATGATCTTTTTGCTCTGCGGGCGCCGGGTTCTGGATGTGACCAGCGGTTTCCGGGCCACCGGCAAAGCCATGACCGAGTATTTCGCCCGCCATTATGCCGCCGACTACCCCGAACCGGAAGCCATCCTGGCTGCCTGCCTGGCCGGGTTCCGTGTGGGCGAAGCCCCGGTGGTGATGCACGAGCGCCAGGGCGGCGTTTCCAGCATTTCCAGCTTCAAGAGCGTGTATTACATGGTCAAGGTCTCTCTTTCACTCATCATCGACCGCCTTTCCATCAAGCAGGTCCACAAACCGTAACATTTGCAGCGGTTCTGACACTACTATTTTGAGGGGTGCCCCATGACAGATAAATTTCAGGCCTTTATGATCCTGGGTGCGCTGATTCTGCTGGTCATCATTTTTGTGCTGCTCAAGCACGGCAAGATGACGGTGAAATACAGCCTGCTCTGGATGTGCCTTTCCCTTGTTTTGCTGATCTTTGCCATTTTCCCGTATGTGGTGTATGTGCTGCGGGACATCATGGATGTGGAAATGCCGGTAAACCTGGTATTTATGCTGATGTTCTGCTTTGTGCTGCTGGTGCTGCTGTCCCTGAGCATCGCCATCAGCCAATTGGCGGAAAAATCCAAGCGCCTGACCCAGGCCAACGCTATCCTGGAAAAGCGGGTGCGGGAACTGGAAAAGGCTTTGCGGCAAACCAAGGATGACAAACCCGGCCCCAACGGCTGATACGGGGCATAGAGTGAGGATGGTGTAAAGGAATGACGATAACCTCCCTGTTGTATCTGGCCTTTTTTGCGGTGGTCGCCCTGATCCACTATGCCCTGCCCCGGGTGGCACGGCCTTATTTTCTGTTGGCGGCCAACTACGCCTTTTATTGCTATGATCCTTCCAACCGCCCGCTGGCGCTGGTGCTGGCTGGGGCCACCCTGCTGACATGGGTCTGCGGGCTGGTCATCGGCAAAAGCTCTTCCAAAGTACTGCGGGTGGTCTTTTTGTTGCTGTCCATCGGCGGCGGCGTAGGGATTCTGCTGTATTACAAATACTGGAACCTGCTGGCCGATGCCGTGGGCGGTATTACCGGCAGTACCCTGCCCCACCTGGACCTGATCACTCCGCTGGGACTGATCTACTTCACCTTTCCCGCGCTGCGTTGCAGCATCGACGTGTTCAAAAAGCGCTGCCGGGGGGAGCTCA
>CAJMLV010000016.1 GCA_905214345.1 uncultured bacterium | reverse complement strand
CCCCATTTGTTATTCAGTATATCATACTGTCTAACAAATGGGGTGCAGTTCATTCAGCACCATGCACCGGTCTTTTTGATTTTTCGTTGGATTTCAGGGATTTCCCAGCGTCATATTCAGGAAATAAGGCCACTGTTTTTCCCACCAGGGCCAGTCGTGAGATACATCCGTGCCCCAGATGTCCACAAAAGGATGGATCCCCTTACTTTCCAGAATATCCCGCAGTTCCCGGGTGGAAGCAAGCAGGTCATCCTCCCAGGCACCCTGGCCGCAGCACATGATGAACTTGTCCGCCTTGGCGTACAGATCATAATACGGGTGCTGAGCCGGGAAGTTGCGCATGTAATCGCAGGGACTGTTGGCATAGACCAGATCGTCCATGTAGTCCCCGAAGAACATACGGGAGGAATAAATGCCGCTGAGGGTGATGGTACCGTTAAAGATGTCCGGCCGGCGCAGGAAGAAGTTGACGGCATGGGCCGCACCCATGCTGGCGCCGCCAGTCAGGATACGTCCGGTATGGTCAGAGCCGTTTTCCCGGTTGATCTCCAGCAGACGGGGCACCAGTTCATCGCAGATATAATGATACCAGCGCTCATGCTGCTCGATACGGGGGCGGCATGGGCCGGGATTGTCCCAGCTTTCACCGTCGATGCTGTCGGCGCAGATGATCTGCAGCTTCCCGGCATCGATCCAGGGGGCGGCAATATTGCACATTCCCCGGTCTTCCCAATCGTAAAACCGTCCGCACTGACACGGAAAGATCAGAATCGGCCGCCCGCTGTGGCCGTAAACTTTGAACTCCATCTCCCGGCCAAGATTATGGCTGTATTCCTTGTAATAGTGCACCTGCATGGTGCTGTCCCTCCTTTGGCAGATGCCGGCCGGGCAACCCCGACCGGCATCATTGCCTTTTCATTTATAGAAAAATTTCTTGTTCAGACTCAGGATGCCCACCATATTCTGCATCAGGCCGCTTTCAGAAGAGCGGAACACCCAGTAATACAGTACCGCAAATACCTCCCGCAGATAGCAGGTGGGAATACTGCGCAGCGGAATCCCCGCAGGCAGTGCGGAAACTTGGGTAAAGCCTGCCATGCGGGCGTATTTTCCGCCGCGATAACAGTGGAAGGCATTGGTCACATACACAATGGGCTGGTCTGCATCTATGCCCATTTTCTCCAGAATCTGACGGGCAAAGGCAAAGTTTTCTTCGGTGGAGGTAGACTTTGTTTCAGCCGCCACACGGTCGGGTGAAAGGCCTTTCTCGATCAGGTAATCCCGCATGTCCTGGCCTTCCGGCACCCATTCGTCCCGGCCCTGACCGCCGGTGGTAATGACCAGTGCATCCGGATGGGCCTGCGCAAATTCATAGGCTTTGTCCAGCCGATAGCGAAGCAGCAGGCTGGGCTTGTCCTTGCGCAGCCCGGCGCCCAGCACGATCACAACGTTCTCGTTGCCGGTGGGCGGGTTGGCGTATCCGCTGAAAGCCACAAAGGCCAGCATCCCCGCGTAGAACACCGCTCCGCAGATCAATACCGCCAGGGTGATCCGCCCGGCCAGCGGTCCTGTGAACCACGCGTTCAGCTGACGGTGCCATACAGCATATACACAGCAGGCAGCCGTCAGCACCCAGACGATCAGGTTGCCCATGTTGAAGTTGCTGGTGAACACCAGCATGACCGAGTAAAACAGCATGACCCCGGCCAATACATACAAAGCGATCTGCAAAAGCACTCCTTTACGGGTCTTGGTCTCAGCAGCTGGCGATTTCATTCCAGACACCACATCCCGCCACATCGGCATTCACGCCCAGCGCCTGGCAGACGGTATCGGCAATGGTGCCAAAGCTGTACCGCGTGCCCAGATCAACACCCTGCCGAACACCGGGTCCATAAATCAGGTAGGGCACATATTCGCGGGTATGATCGGTGGTCTTGGTATAGGACGGATCGCAGCCATGGTCGGCGGTGATCATCAGTACATCTTCAGGGCCCATGCACGCCATGAATTCCGGCAGCCAGGCGTCGAACTCCGCTGTGGCAGCGGCATATCCGGCAACATCGCGGCGATGGCCGTACAGCATATCGAAATCCACCAGATTCACGAAAGCCAAGCCATGGAAATCTCGGCGGGCCAGGTCCAGAGTGACCTTCAGCCCCTCAGTGTTGCCGCTGGTGCGGATGGTCTCCCCTACGCCCTGACCGGCAAAGATGTCGTGGATCTTACCCACGCCGATGGTCTGCAGACCTGCGGCCTGCAGCTTGTCCAGCATAGTGTCGGCCGGCGGCTTGAGAGAATAATCATGACGCCGGGGCGTACGGGTAAAGTCATCGGCACAGGTGCCGACGAAGGGACGGGCAATGACACGTCCCACCCCGTAGGGGCCTTTCAGAATTTCGCGGGCGGTCTCGCAGATTTCATACAGCTTCTCCACCGGGACCAGGTCCTCATGGGCTGCGATCTGGAATACGCTGTCCGCGGAAGTGTAGACGATCAACGCCCCGGTTTTCAGGTGCTCCTCGCCGTAGTCATGCAGGACTTGAGTACCGGAATAAGGTTTGTTGCACAGAACCTGATACCCGGTACGGGCGGTGAATTCATCCAGCAGTTCTTTGGGGAAGCCGTTGGGGAAAGTGGGCAGCGGATCGGCGGAAAGAAGGCCCGCAATCTCCCAATGGCCGATGGTGGTATCCTTGCCGGCGCTGGCTTCCCGCAGGCGGGCAAAGCAGCCTTTCGGCGCCGAAACAGCGGGACGGCAGTTCACACCGTCAATGTTGAACAGTCCCAGTGCAGCCAGATGATCCGCCTTGCAGTTGGGATGGGCGGAAATTGCCGCCAGCGTGTTGGTGCCGGCATCCCCAAAGGCAGCTGCATCCGGTTCGGCACCGATGCCAAAGCTGTCCAGTACGATCAAAAACACACGTTTTGCCATGGTGTTTCTCCTTTTGTGTCAAGAGGGCTCCGTTTTTAAGATACAATCCCAGTCGGGCCCGGTTTGATGTGTACTCTATTATACATGATTCCCATACAAAAGTAAAACCACGTTCCCTTATGGGCGAAATTAGAAAAAAACGTGCAAATTTTTGTGCAAGTTTTACCCCCTCGACTTGTAGAAGCGGAAGTTTTGTATTATAATATCTTTGTTTGTATACAATACTCTTATTTGAAATGGAGAAATTGAGATATGCGCAAAACCAAGATCGTTTGCACCCTCGGCCCTTCCACCGATAAGGGCGACGTGCTGCGTCAGCTGATTGAAAACGGCATGAACGTGGCGCGTTTCAACTTTTCTCACGGTGACTACGATGAGCACCGCGGCCGGTTTGAGCAGCTGAAAGCGCTGCGTACCGAGCTGGACAAGCCCATCGCTGCCATGCTGGACACCAAGGGCCCCGAAATCCGCCTGGGCACTTTCAAAAATGGTTCCGAAAAGCTGGTGACCGGTCAGAAATTCACCCTGACCAGCCGTGAAGTGGAGGGCACCAACGAGATCTGCTCCATCACCTATAAGGACCTGCCCCATGACGTGCAGCCCGGCGGCCACATCATGCTGGATGACGGTCTGATCAGCCTGCGCATTGAGAACGTGACCGACACCGACATCAGCTGCGTGGTGGAGAATGACGGCACCATCAAAACCAAAAAGGGCGTGAATGTCCCCGGCGTGCACCTGTCCATGCCCTATATGAGCCAGCGTGACAAGCAGGACATCACCTTCGGTGCCGAGCAGGGCTTTGACATCGTTTCCGCCAGCTTCACCCGCTGCGCCGCCGATATCATGGAAATCCGCCACCTGCTGGACGAGTGCCACTCCAACATGAAGATCATCGCCAAGATCGAGAACCAGGAAGGCGTTGACAACATCGACGAGATCCTGGCAGTGGCCGACGGCATCATGGTGGCCCGCGGCGACATGGGCGTGGAAATCGACTTTGCCGAGATTCCTTCTATCCAGAAGCACCTGATCGACCGCACCATGTCCAGCGGCAAGGTGGTCATCACCGCCACCCAGATGCTGGATTCCATGATCTCCAATCCCCGTCCCACCCGTGCTGAGATCACCGACGTGGCCAACGCCATCTATGACGGCTCTTCTGCTGTCATGCTCAGCGGCGAGACCGCTGCCGGCAAGTACCCTGTGGCTGCTCTGAAAGCCATGGTCGCCATTGCCGAAACCACCGAGGCTGACGCCAGCTACAACCGTCTGGTGCATCATGCCCAGGCCGATGAGAGCCGTCTGAGCGTCAGCGCTGCCGTGGCTCATGCCGCCTGCACCACCGCTTCCGACATTCACGCCAGCGCCATCATCACCGTTTCCAAGAGCGGTGAGACTGCCCGCCTGCTCAGCCGTTGCCGCCCCGCCACTCCCATCGTGGCCTGCGTTCTGGATGAGCAGGTCCAGCGCCAGCTGAACATCCACTGGGGTATCACTCCGCTGGTCATGCCGTATGCCCATTCCACCGATGAACTGATCAGCAAGTCTGTGGAATGTGCCGTCAACGCCGGTTTCGTCCAGCCCGGCAGCATGGCCGTTGTGACCGCCGGTGTGCCCGTCGGCGTTTCCGGCACCACCAACATGATCAAGGTCCACCTGGTTGGCGACAGCCTGCTGACCGGCGTGGGCATTGGCGGCAAAAACGCCAAAGGCACTGTCTGTGTCTGCCGCACCGCCGCCGAAGTGGCCAGCAAGTTCAAGGCCGGCCAGATTCTGGTGACCCCCCATACCACCAATGACATGCTGCCCTATATCCGCCAGGCCGCCGGTGTCATCACCGAAGAAGCCGGCACCAACAGCCATGCCGCCATCGTGGCCCTGACCCTGGGCAAGGCGGTCATCGTGGGTGCTCTGGGTGCCACCCGCGCCCTGCACGACGGCATGAACATTTCCCTGGACTGCCAGCACGGTGTTGTTCAGCAGATGATGGAGTGATAAAAGATGGAACGCATTGCCAGCTTTTGCGTGGATCACACCACTCTTATGCCTGGGATGTATCTTTCCCGGCAGGACGGTGAGGTCCGGACCTGGGATGTCCGCATGAAGCGGCCCAATCAGGGGGATTACCTCTCCCCTGCTGCTGCCCACACCATTGAGCATTTGTTTGCCACCTACGCCCGCAACAGCCGTTGGTGCGAGCATGTGGTGTATGTGGGCCCCATGGGATGTCTGACCGGTTTTTATCTGCTGACCCAGGGCATGACCGATGCCGAAGCCCTGGAGCTGACCACCGAGGCTTTTGCCTGGATGGCCGAGTATGACGGGCCTATCCCGGGCGCCAGCGAAACCGAGTGCGGCAACTACCGCCTGATGGACCCGGATGCCGCCCGTCGGGAATGCAGTGCTATGCTGCAGGTACTGCGCAAACTGGATGCAGAACATCTGCGCTATCAGCAATAAGGAAAAATAACCGCCAATGGGACGACCGTCAATCGGCCGTCCCATTTTTATGTTGCAGATATATAGAAGAAACCCCGCGTGGAAAACCACACGGGGCTTCTTGTTATTCAACGGTAATCTGCGCTCAGATCAGGGCCGCGGTGATGAGGGACATCTTGTAGACTTCCTCTGCGTTGCAGCCGCGGGACAGGTCGTTGATGGGCGCGTTCAGACCCTGCAGGATGGGGCCATAGGCTTCGAAACCACCCAGACGCTGCGCGATCTTGTAGCCGATGTTGCCAGCGTTGATGTTGGGGAAGATGAAGGTGTTGGCATAACCGGCAACCGGGCTGCCCTTGGCCTTCAGCTGGCCCACTTCGGGAGCAACGGCAGCGTCGAACTGCAGTTCGCCGTCCACCTTCATTTCGGGGTGGTCAGCCTGCACACGAGCGGTGGCGTTGCGCATCTTGTCCACGGTTTCGCCCTTGCCGGAACCCTTGGAAGAGTAGGACAGCAGAGCCACACGGGGGTCCATGCCGAACACGGCAGCGGTCTTGGCGGTCTCCACGGTGATCTCCACGATCTCATCCTCAGTGGGATCGATGTTGATGGCGCAGTCGCCCATAGCCAGCATTTCATCGCCGCGCACCAGAATGAAGCAGGAGCTGACGGACTTGATGCCGGGCTTGCACTTGATCAGCTGCAGAGCGGGGCGAACGGTATCGGCGGTGGAATAGGTGGCGCCGCCCAGCAGGCAGTCGGCCTTGCCCATCTTGACCAGCATGGTGCCGAAGTAGTTGCCCTTGGCCATGGCGTCGCGGCACTGTTCTTCGGTCATTTTGCCTTTGCGCAGCTCCACCATCTTGGCGACCATTTCGTCCAGGCCTTCGTAGGTGACGGGATCGATGATCTCGGCGCCGGTGATGTCAAACCCGCCGGCAGCGGCCGCGGCCTTGACTTCTTCCACATTGCCCAGCAGGATGACTTTCAGCACACCGCCCGCCAGCAGACGGCTGGCAGCGCTGAGGATGCGGGCATCGGGGCCCTCGGTGAAAACGATGGTCTTGGGATTGGCCTTGAGCTGATTTTCAAAGCGTTCAAAAAGTTCCATACTTACCTCCGATTCTTTTACCGCCTGTCCGTGTGATACCGGCTGGCGGTGATACCTCATTTACTGATATTATAGCACCAATTTTGCTGCATGCAAAGGGCCTTTTGGGCAATTCGCGCAAATATTGCGCATTTTGGCGGGTGCACAGATAAAATCGGCAAAATATATTACAAAGTTAAGAAAATCACAGCTTTTTCGGAGGTTCAAAGCCGTAAGAACGGTAAAATTCCGCTTCATCCTGCGGGGTCCGCACCACCACCGCCTGCAGCAGTTTGCCGCTTTTGGGCTCCAGAAAGCCGATGACTGTTTCACCTGTACAGATACTGCTCTGCCGGTGGATGTCCTTGGCGCCAAGGCCTTCAGGCGGTGTCAGGGCAGCCGGAGTCCTTCGTTTGAAAAGCATGGTTCACTCCCCTTTTCCCGGGCAATCACAGCAAAGCCTGTTCCCATTCGTTTTCCCGGAAACCCACCAGTACTGTGTCCCCCTTCACCAGGATCGGTCTCTTGACCAGCATCCCGTCTTGTGCCAGCAGCTGCAGCTGTTCGTCCTCGCTCATAGCGGGCAGGCGGTCTTTCAGCTGCATGGATTTATACAATTGACCGCTGGTATTGAAGAACTTTTTCAGCTGCAGCCCGCTTTTGGCGTGCCAGTCTTTTAATTCCTCATAAGTAGGGTTTTCTTCCTTGATATGGCGTTGGGTATATTCTGCGCCATGACTGTCCAGCCACACCTTGGCTTTGCGGCAGGTGGAACAGGGGGGATATTGCAGAAAAAGCATAGTCGTTCTCCTTAGGTATTGGAAAGTTCCTCTTCGATGGAGCGGAGAAGCTCTTCCGGGTAAGCATCCGGCATAAATCCGGAAAGCTGCCGCAGAGAAGCCCCTTTCAGCAGCGGGTTCTGCTGCAAAATTCCCATCACTTCCGGCAGACGGCGCTGCAGAACCTCTGCTGCACCGGGGCGCTTGAGCAGCCGTTTGAAAGGCACATCAAGCCCGGCCTTTCCGCCGCCCATCTGGGCCGTCAGTTCCGCGCGGGGCTGGACCACGCCAAGGGCTCCCCAAATATCCTGCAAGAACACAATGCTCATGGGCAGCCAGCGGGCTACTTCGGCATTGACACGGGCTTCGTCGCCGTTGCTGGTACAAGGCCGTGCCAAAGAAAGGCCATGTTCCCCGGTGGGGAAAATATGCAGGGCAAAGGGAATGTCATGGTCGGCCAGGGCATCGGCAAATACCAGGCTGTTCTTCACCGGGACCAGGCTGTCGCCCTGGGTGGCAAAAATGAAGGCGGGCGGCGTGCTGTCACTTACCAGACTGCCCAGGTCAGGCTCGGAAGTTCTGCCCATGGGAGCCCAGGTGGCGCCCAGCGTCACGGCATATCCCAGTACCAGGGCGTCGGGTTTTTCTTCGCTTTGGGTGCCCATGGCAGCCGCCAGATGGCCGCCGGCGGAAAAACCTACCGCCACAATCTTGTGCGGGTCGATGTGCAGGTCCCCTGCATTCTGACGCAGATAAGCCAGTGCTGCCTGCGCATCCTGCAACGCGCGGTCCAGCGGGCAATCCATGCCGGTGGTGTAACGCAAAACAAAGGCATTGAAACCTTCGGCCAGGTACGCCAGCGCCACAGGTTCAGCTTCACGATCGGAACAATACTGGTAACCGCCGCCCGGGAAAATGAGGGCAGCCGGGCGGATGTTGGTGTTGGGCATGGCATCGCTCTGATCCTGCAGGTAGCAGGTCAGACGCGCCTGATTGGGGCCAAGCTGTACATTCATGCAGTCCATAAAATGTCACCTCGTTATACAACTGTACAATTTTTACCAGTATAGCACATCCCCCTGTCCAACGCAAGAAATGCGCGTTCACTTTGCAGAAACTTTACAGAACCCGGGTTTTCAGCCAGAAGCAGATCAAAATCTGTGCGGTCAGGATCAGTGGCATGCCCACCACAAAATACCAGTGTCGGGTTTTGTGGCGGAAAAGATACATTCCCGCCCAGCAGCCCACACTGCCGCCCAGGACTGCCAGAAGAAAAAATGTCTTTTCAGGAACACGCCATTTGCCCCTTTTTGCACGGTTCTTGTCCGCTCCCATCAGAATCAGCCCCAACAGGTTGGCAAAAACAAGCCATAACATAATCCATATCATCGGATTTCCGGGTATCGGCATACGGTTCTCTCCCATCTTTGATTCTTGTATTGATACGACCGCATTATACCACAAAAGTTTCCAAAGACACAAAAAGCCTCCATGGGTTTCCATGGAGGCTTTTTTATTCTGCCAGAACGGTTCCGTCCGACAGTGTGACGGTGTACCCGTTATACAGGATCGTACCTTCATTCTGTATCGTGTCTGCCACGCTGTCCCCCGTCAGCGACCAGGTGCAGCCCGGGGCTATATAAATGCTGATATCACCGGCACCTTCTGCCGTGTTTGCCGTACGGCGTACCGCACCGGTATAGCGGCTGCCTTCCTGCAGGTTCAACTGCACGGCTGCGGCAGAGTCGACCAGGATATCTCCTGCAAGTTCCTGCCGGTTGGCGTTGAGGGTCACCGAAGTATTCCCTTCCTTGCTCATGGCACGAAGAAGCGCACCGCCCGCCCCGGTTTCCAACGCCACGTTTTTCAGCTCAATGGTGCACGCGGCGTCGGTCACATGGAACATATCTCCGCTCAAGGATGTCAGACTGCCTCCGGACATAGAAAAGGTTCCCTGCTCATTTTCCGGTAAGGTTCTGGGAGGATAGACGACCACAGCACAGGCTTCCTCCGAATCAGACACAGCTTCGCTCATCTTTCCGGTAACAGAACAGTTATTCAGTGAAACATCGCCGGAACCTTCCACCACCACAACCTGTGAATTATTGGCGGTAAATTCTGCGTTGCGGGCACGCACGGAACCCGATGCACAAATCACCGGGGAGTCGTATCCTCCTGAGGTATAGGTGCCGCCTTCCAACTGAACCCCCGTCCCGCCGGAACCGGCACGGATGACAGCCGCGGAATCGCCTGCTGTGATCACAGTGGCGCCTTTCACATACACACCGGCTCCGCCGGCTGTCTGGATGCCGCCGGCATCATCGGCAGTAGTGGTGACTGCGCCCCCGTTCAGATAGATCATGGTGCCGGCGCCATGACTGAAGACGCCGTCTCCTCCCAGTGCGGACGAGTTTATGGTCCCGTCGGAAAGGGTCAGCTGCGCCCCTCCCGTAGCCAGCAATGTGGCGTTCAGACCGTAATGACTGCTGCCAAAAGCATTGCTTGTGGTGCCGTCGGATTTTTCCACCCGCACATTGCGCAAGTTTACCGTTGCGGATGCTACCCGCAGCGCATTCTCGTCATCCGCTGCCGACAGATACTCCGCGCCGTGTTCACTGCGGTTTTCCGTAATCGTATTCGCAGCGGCGCCTTGCAGAGCTTCCGGCTCTGCCCGATCGTGTTCTTCCTCAGTAAGGATGGTCACCATTGTGGCAAGGTTATCGCTTCCCACGGCCACAGTGACAATATCCTGGGGCATTACGTCCGCCAGCATCGCAGATTGAATTTGCCCAGTGGGATTCACCGAAAACACCTGGGCTTCACTGAGATCCAGAACTGCATCCTGTTCCCAGGAAACAAAAGTCCGGGCAGTGTCCATTTCCACTTCTGAAATCTCCGTTGCGGCTTCACTCAAAGGAACCCCCTCATGTGTACGCACGGAGTCGGCGGTTTCCGGCGTCTGGAGCAGGGCAAGTTCCCCCAGCCCCAGGGTCACAACATTGTCCTCCATCTGCAGAACCTGCCCGGTCAGAATCGTGTTGCTCAGATTCTTTTCCTTGGGCACAGGGCTGATGCTGCACACCGCAAAAACCAGAACGACAGCTGCCGCAAGTCCTGTTTTGGCTATCTTCATACGTATATTGCCTCTTTATATCAGCCGCAGCACCGGCCCGGTACCGCGGAAACCAACATTTTGCACTTTGGTGCATACTAGAAAGCATACGTCCGAAATGTGACAATTCTCTGTTGCACATGTGAAGATTTGGTAGCAGGGTTTTCTCCTTTTATGCGTATACTCGGCCAAAGGAAGGGTATGCTGTACCCGGAGGTGATTTTTGAATGTGTTATCTCGATTGTTCCCAGTCCAACTGCTGCCATAACAAGGGCGGCGGATGCTGCCTTGACGGCGTGAGCGTTCACCATACCGGCTCCTCCGACTCGGTTTGCAGCAGCTATCGCAACAATGAAGCTTACGGCAACGTGTGTACCGACAATGTTCCTCCCAGTGCCGAAACCGCCATCCGATGCGATGACGCTGGCTGCCGCTACAATGATCACAGCCGTTGTTCGGCCATGCACATCACCATCAAGGAATGCAGCTGCGGTCCCCAGTGCGCTACCCGCGCCGACCGCTGACTTTCCGCATACAGAAAAATCCCCCGTATACGGATACTGTCCGCACACGGGGGATTTTCACAATATTCAGGTCAAATCACAGATGGCGCCGTAGCAGCCGGGACGGCGGTCCCGGAACAGTCCCCATTCCAGCCGGGCCTGACGATTGGCCGCAAAGTCATAGGACGCCGTCAGTACAGCATCTCCGTCCCGCCCGGCCTGAGCCAGAACGGCACCGGTCTCGTCAGTAAGAAAACTGGTGCCGTAGAAACGCAGAGCGCTCTGCTGATTGCCGTTTTCGGCACAGGGAGTGACGACCTCCACGCCATAACGGTTGGCCGCCGCCACCGGCACCACATTGGCCGCAGAATGGCCCTGCATGGTACGCTGCCAGTGTCCGGCGCTGTCCACATCCAGGATGGGTTCACTGCCGATGGCCGTGGGGTACAAAATCACGTCCGCTCCGGCCAGCGCCAGGCAGCGGGCGGTTTCCGGGAACCACTGATCCCAGCAGATGCCCACTCCAACCTTGCCGTACCGGGTCTCAAATACCCGGAAACCGGTGTTTCCAGGGGTGAAGTAGAACTTTTCCTGATAGTAGTGGTCATCAGGAATGTGCGTTTTGCGGTAAACGCCCATCACGCTGCCGTCGGCATCGATCATGGCCACACTGTTGAACAGGCGGGTGCCGTCCGCCTCGTAAAAACTGATGGGCATGACAATTTCCAGTTCACGGCAGACTTCACGAAAACGCTGCACGGCCGGGTTTTCGTTCACAGGCGTGGCATAAGCGTAATATTCATACCGGCGTTCCTGGCAGAAGTAGGGCCGCTCGAACAGTTCCGGCAAAAGAACAATCTGCGCGCCCTGTGCAGCTGCCTGCCGTACCAGTTCTTCGGCATGGGCAATATTTTCAGCCGGGTCTGCCGTGCAGGACATCTGCACAGCAGCTACCATGGTCTGAGGCATACAGGCATTTCCTCCTTTGGAATTTACAGCGGGATCTGCTGGGTAATGCAGTGGATATTGCCGCCTCCCTGCAGAATTTCCCGGGCGGGCAGGCCGATGACCTTGCGATCCGGGCACAGTTCCTGCAAAATGCGCACCGCACGGGCATCACTTTCTGCATTGTCGCCGCCAAACTGGGGCACCAGCACTGCGTTGTTGGTAAAATAGAAGTTCACATAACTGGCCGCCAGACGCTCACCGGGGGTGCGGACATCCTCTCCGGGAGCAAATTCGTAGGAGGCACAGTCATCCTCGCTGCACAGGATGGGATGGTCCGGAATGGGCAGCTTGTGAACGGTGATGGAACGGCCTTTGGCGTCGGTAACGCTTTCCAGGTATGCCAGGTCCGCCGCAGACAACGCATACTGTGGGTCCGCCTGATTGTCCGTCCAGGCAAGGACCACATGCCCGAGTGCCACAAAGGCACAGACATTGTCTACATGCTCATTGGTCTCATCGTTGTAGATGCCTCTGGGCAGCCACAAGACCTTCTCGACACCCAGACGGCGGCAGAGTTCGGCTTCGATCTCTTCCCGGCTCATATCCGGGTTGCGCCCGGCAGAAAGCAGGCAGCTTTCGGTTACCAGCGCGGTGCCTTCCCCATCGGTGTGGACGCTGCCGCCTTCCAGAACAAAGGGAGAGGCATCGTCGCAGGGCAGGTGCATCGCTTCGCAGAAAGCCGAAGCCACAGCATCGTCCTTGCGCCAGTCTGCATACAGACCATCCACCGTGCCGCCCCAGGCATTGAAGCTCCAGCTGATGCCTTTGAGCTTCCCAGCCTCGTTTTTCACAAAGGTGGGGCCCACATCCCGGGCCCAGGCATCGTCGCTGTCGATGCAGAGCACCCTGGCGCGGGGAATATGTGCCACAGCCTGACGGGCCGCTTCCAGATGCTCCGGTCCTGCCAGCAGATACAGGTCCTCACTCTCAGCAATGGCCTCAAACACCCGGACAAAAGCCGCCTGGGCGGCGGAGGGGTCCTTGCCCCAGCTGCCGGGGCGGACCGGCCAGATCATCAGGGTGCCGCGGTGAGGGACATACTCCGCCGGCATGCGGTATTCTGACATGAACAAACCTCATTTCCGCCGTCCCGGTTTCAGGACAGACGTGTTTTGAAATCTTCGTAGCCGAAGCGGCGTACCACTTCACAGCTGCCATCCGTGTGACGCAGGGCAATGTCCGGCAGAGGCATACCGTTGAAGGTGTTGTTCTTGACCATGGAATAGATGGCCATATCTCCGAACACCAGACGGTCCCAAATCTGCGGCTGCGAATCAAAGCTGTATTCGCCGATCACATCCCCCGCCAGGCAGGTGCGGGCCGCCAGACGGCAGGTGCAGGGCTTTTCCCCTGCTTCGCCTGCGCCGAACAGCGGCGGACGGTAGGGCATTTCCAGCACATCCGGCATGTGGCAGGCCGCCGAGGCATCCAGGATGAGCACCGGCATATCGGTGGCCTGTACCACATCCAGAACGGTGGTGATCAGGCTCCCGGCGTTGAGGGCGATGGCTTCGCCTGGTTCCAGGTAAACCTCCACCCCGTATTTTTCACGAATGCGAAGAACCAGTTCTTCCAGTGCTTTCAGGTCGTACCCCAGGCGGGTGATATGATGTCCACCGCCCAGATTGAGCCATTTCAGCCCGGGCAGATACCGGCCGAACTTTTCTTCAAAGACGGCGAAGGTCTCCACCAGCGGGGCGGAATCCTGCTCACACAGGGTGTGGAAATGCAGACCTTCCACGCCTTCGGGCAAGGTCTCCGGCAAATCGCAAAGGCGGATGCCCAGACGGCTGCCCGGGGCGCAGGGGTCATAAATGGCATGGCCTTCCTGGGTGGAGTGTTCCGGGTTGACCCGCAGCCCCACGCTGGCATGGCTTCCTTGCCAGACAGGGCGATGAGCTTCCAGCTGAGCCAGCGAATTGAAGCTGATATGATCGCAGATTTCGACCAGCTGCTCCATCTCTTCCGTCGTATAGGCCGGGCAGAACACATGGTTTTCCCGGCCGGGCATCTCCTCATGGGCCAGACGGGCCTCATACAGGCCGCTGGCGGTGGCACCGGCCAGATACTGGCCGATGAGAGGATACACCCGGAACATGGAAAAGGCCTTCTGGGCCAGCAGGATATGGCAGCCGGTGCGCTGCTGCACCCCCTGCAGAATCGTCAGGTTATGCACCAGTGCGGCCTCGTCCACCACATACACCGGGGTACGCAGCCCCGGTTCCTTGTTTGCAATATGCTCCATCATTCCACCGTGGCAGGCGCTTCGTCAACCACCCAGGGCAGGCCGTACTGGTTGAGCATCTCCATGAACGGATCGGGGTCCATCTCTTCCAGGTTGTGTACGCCGGCCTTGCGCCACTGACCGTTGGCAACCAGGGCGGTGCCGATCATGGCGGGGACACCGGTGGTGTAGCTGATGGCCTGGCTGCCCAGTTCCTTGTAGCATTCCTGGTGATCGCAGACGTTGTAGATGTAGATGGTGCGTTCCTTGCCGTCCTTCACGCCGGTGAAGATGCAGCCGATGTTGGTCTTGCCCACGGTACGGGGACCCAGGGAAGCCGGGTCGGGCAGCAGGGCTTTCAGGAACTGGATGGGCACGATCTCATGGCCCTCAAAGTTGATGGGGCTGGTGGAGAGCATACCCACGTTTTCCAGACACTTCATATGGGTCAGGTAGCTCTGCCCAAAGGTCATGAAGAAGCGGATGCGCTTGACACCGGGCACATTCTTGGCCAGGCTCTCGATCTCCTCATGGTGAAGCAGGTACATATCCTTCATGCCCACCTGGGGGAAATCATATTCCCGCTTGATCTCCATGGGCTTGGTCTCCACCCAGTGGCCGTTCTCCCAGTAGCTGCCATTGGCGGAAACTTCCCGCAGGTTGATCTCGGGGTTGAAGTTGGTGGCGAAGGGATAACCGTGGTCGCCGCCGTTGCAGTCCAGGATGTCGATGGTATGGATCTCGTCAAAGTAATGCTTGAGGGCATAGGCGGTGAAGACGCTGGTCACGCCCGGGTCGAAGCCGGAGCCCAGGATGGCGGTCAGACCGGCATCCTCGAACTTCTTGGCGTAAGCCCACTGCCAGCTGTAATCAAAGTAGGCGGTAAAGCCCTCTTCCTTGCAGCGCTTTTCATAGATGGCGCGCCATTCGGGGTCGTCGGTGTTCTCCGGCTCGTAGTTGGCGGTGTCCACATAGTGTACGCCGCAGGCCAGGCAGGCATCCATGATGGTCAGATCCTGATACGGCAGAGCCACGTTCAGCACCAGATCGGGGCCGTATTCCTTGATGACCCGCTTCACATCCTCCACATCGTCGGCATTGACGGTGGCGGTGGTGATCTTCACCGGGGTACCGGCAGCTTCCAGCTTGGCTTTCAGGGCATCGCACTTAGAAACGGTGCGGCTGGCAATGCACAGTTCGCCGAAGGTCTCGTGATTCTGGCAGCATTTCTGGATGGCTACGCTGGCGACGCCGCCGCAGCCGATAACAAGCAGTTTGCTCATGGGAATTTTCTCCTTTCCTGTTTCAGGCGTGTATTTGATAAAGAATCAGTCTTCTTCTTCCTGCAGCAGTTCCTCCACATAGCGGGGCAGCATAAAAGCGCCGCGATGCAGATGGGTGGTATAGTACCAAGTCTTGATCCCCCGCTTGTTCCAGCGCTTGGGGTCAAAGTCCTTGAGGGGGTGATACTTCTTGCTGGCGAAGCCGAACAGCCAATACCCGGCCGGGCAGGTGGGAATGTGTGCCTGATAGACCCGGCTGATGGGGAACGAGCGGTAAGCCCGCTTGTGCATGGCACGGCAGGTCTCCTCGTCCTCGTCAAAGAATGGGCTGCCGTGCTGGTACACCATGATGCCGTCCTCGTGCAGAGCCTTGTAGCAGCTGCCGTAGAATTCCTTGGTGAAAAGCCCCGCTGCGTGGCCCAGAGGGTCGGTGCAATCGTTGATGATCAGGTCGTAATCATCTTCCCGGCCGCGCAGAAAACGCAAACCATCTTCGTAGTAGACCCGCACCCGGATGTCATCCAGACCGCAGGAGTTATCCGGGAAGAATTTGCGGCAGACATCCACAAACATCTTGTCCGGTTCCACTACGTCGATGACCTCAATTTCCTGGTAATGGGACAGTTCACGGGCCACGCCGCCGTCACCGCCGCCGATGACCAGAACCCGCTTCACGTCCGGGTGGACGGCCATGGGCACATGGACGATCATTTCGTCGTAGGTGAATTCGTCCTTTTCCGAGAAGATGACGCTGCCGTTGGAGGTGAGGAAGCGTCCGAATTCCGGCGAGTCGAATACGTCGATACGCTGAAAGTCACTGGTACCGCTGTACAGCTGCTGCTCCACACGGATGCAGGTCTTCACGTTGGCGGTATGCAGTTCACCGAACCAGTAATCCATTTCCTGCATTGTTATCCCTCCTTCAACACATTCAGTTCGGAAATATCCTCGCTCTGGGGCCCCTGCATGGAGCAGCCCTTGGCTTTGGCAAATTCGATGTAATCAATGATTTCCTGGGTGATGACCTCGCCGGGGGCCAGAATGGGGATTCCCGGCGGATAGCACATGACGAACTCACTGCAGATGCGCCCGGCCGTCTGACGCAAGGGCAGGCTTTCTTTGTCGGAATAGAAAGCCTGCTGGGGCGTGGCGGCCACGTTGGGGGTGATGTATTCCGCCGTGAACAGATCGCTCTTGGGCTTGGCATACAGGCGGCGGATGTCCGCCAGTGCGCCCACCAGACGTTCAATATCCTGGATACGGTCACCAATGGAGATGTAAGCCAGCATATTGGAAAGATCGCCGAACTCCACCTGGATGTCGTATTCGTCTCGCAGCAGGTCATACACTTCGATGCCGGTCAAGCCGATGCCGCGGGTGTTCACCGCCAGTTTGGTAACGTCAAAATCGAAGATGCTGCCGCCGTTGATGAGTTCGGAGCCGTAAGCGTAGTAACCGCCGATCTGGTTGATCTCCCGGCGGGCATACTCCGCCATGTTCACCACCTTGGCAAAGCTCTCCTCCCCGCGCATGGCCAGGTTCCGGCGGCTGATGTCCAGACTGGACATCAGCAGATAAGATGCACTGGTAGTCTGGGTCAGGTTGATGATGTTGCCCACATACCCGGCATTGACACCAGGGCCGCACAGAAGGATGGAACTCTGGGTCAGGCTGCCGCCGGACTTGTGCATGGACACAGCGGCCATATCCGCCCCCGCGGCCATACCATTCAACGGCAGCGCTGCCCCGAAATACAGGTGCGTGCCATGGGCTTCATCCACCAGCGCCAGCATACCGTGCTCATGAGCCAGGTTCACCAGGGTGCGCAGGTCCGAGCAGATGCCGTAATAGGTAGGGTTGTTGATGAAGATGGCTTTTGCATCCGGGTTTGCTTCGATGGCGGCACGAACGTCCGCTGCCTCCATGCCCAGGGGAATTCCCAGCTGCTTGTCCACCTTGGGGTCGATATACACCGGCACGGCGCCGCATAACACCAGCGCATTGATGGCACTTTTGTGCACGTTGCGGGGCAGAATGATCTTGTCCCCCGGTTTGCAGGCGCTGAGCACCATGCTCTGCACGCTGCTGGTGGTGCCGCCCACCATCAGGAAGGCGTGAGCCGCACCAAAAGCATCAGCGGCCAGCTCCTCGGCCTCCTTGATGACCGAAACCGGATGGCAGAGATTATCCAGCGGTTTCATGGAATTCACATCAATGCCGACACAGCGCTCGCCCAGCAGCTCCACCAGTTCCGGGTTACCCCGGCCGCGCTTGTGCCCCGGCACATCGAAGGGGACCACACGCTGACGGCGGAATTTTTCCAGTGCCGCATAAATCGGCGCTTTCTTTTGACGTTCCCGGTCCAAGACCATCCCTCTTTCCTGTAAAACTTCCCGGCGGCACAAAAGCAAAAGGCAGTGTGCCGTCTGGGCACACTGCCTGTGAAACACATCGCAAAATCATGACTGCCCCGCACCGCGGGAGCAGGCATGAGGATGTCGTCTGATCCGTACTTAGAGTTTTCCAGCAAATAGGTCTGGCTGCTCTGCTACTCTTATTGACGTTTCACAAGTGGTGTGCATCCGCACGGGGTTATTCAAAGTGACCAACTTATAAAATTTCCGGGCAAACAGCCCGTTCAATAATGTTGTGATGCCTTTACATCACACGCGGCAGCGGCCAGCCCTGTCCGATGAGCTTTAGGCGCGATGGTGTGCGCCCGGCCAAATCTATTTGCGTGGTGGAGACAACGCTCCCCACACACTGACATTATTTTATCACGAAATTCCTGCTTGTCAAGCAATCCATTTCTATTTTGCCTTGCCGAAAAGGTACTTTCGTGCCGCCCAGGAGGCTGCCCGGTATGGCCAGGGGCGCAATTCCCTGTCAGCCTGTTTGAGCAGTGAGCGAATGGGCAGATGTTGGGGGCAATGCTGTTCACAAAGACCGCACTCTACGCATTGGCTGGCAAACGCCGGTTCCCGGCGCAAAGATACCGTCTGCCAGTATTCCCTGCGCCCGGTCCAGCGGTTTTCGATATACATGGCATTGTAGCAACGGAAGGCCCCCGGGATATCCACACCTTTGGGGCAGGGCATGCAGTATCCGCATCCCGTACAGGGAGCCTTGACCTTCTCTTCAATATCTGATTTTACGGCCTGCAGAACATCAAATTCATGCTGCGTGAACGCACCGGCCTGTACAGCAGAGGCAATGCGGCAGTTTTCATCCAGCATTTCCAGGCTGTTCATGCCGGAAAGTACACAGGTTACTTCCGGCTGATCCCACAACCAGCGCAATGCCCATTCGGCGGCGCTCCAGCCGTGGGGGTCATGTTCCAGTCGTTCCCGGGCCTGTTCCGGCAGCAGGTTGACCAGTTTGCCGCCGCGCAGGGGTTCCATAATGATCACGGGCAACCCCTTGGCCGCCGCAGCCTGCAGACCCGCCCGGCCAGCCTGGCTGTTTTCGTCCAGGTAGTTATACTGTATCTGGCAGAAATCCCAATCATACACGTCCAGCAGTTTCAGGAACATGGCAGTATTGCCGTGAAAGGAAAATCCCACCTGCCCGATCTGGCCCAGGCGCTGTTTTTCCGCCAGCCATTCCCGCACACCGGCTGCTTCCAGCTTGTGCCAGCTTTCCACGTCGGTGAGCATGTGCATCAGGTAATAGTCGATGTGATCGGTTTTCAGTCGGCGCAATTGCTCAGAAAAGTAGCGTTCCAAATCAGCGCTGCCGCGCACCAGATACTGGGGCAGTTTGCTGGCGATCCGCACCTTGTCCCGGCATTGGTTGCGGGCGAGGATTTCGCCCAGCGCCGCTTCGCTGCCGGGATAGATATAGGCAGTGTCAAAGTAGTTCACGCCTCTATCAATGGCATGCAGTATCTCCCGCTCTGCCTTGTCCAGGTCGATGCCCGTCCCCTTTTTGGTAAAACGCATACATCCATACCCGAGAAGGGAGATGGGAAAACCTGTTTTGTCTTTACGATATTGCATAAAGGGTCTGTTTGTCTCCTGTTCAGGTTTTGCTCTGCCCCTGCGTCATTTTCTGAAGCAGGTCCGACAGAAGCTTGAAGTCAATAGGTTTGGAGATATGGGCATTCATACCGGCCTCGGTGGTCTTGGCAATGTCCTCCGCAAACGCATTGGCCGTGACCGCAATAATGGGGACTGTAGCGGCATCCGGGCGGTCCATGGCCCGGATCTTGCGGCAGGCTGTACAGCCATCCATCTCCGGCATCTGCATGTCCATCAGAATGGCATCCACACTGCCCACCTTCTGCTGAGCAAACCGCTCCACCGCTTCCAGACCATTCCAGGCCTGCAGGACATCCACCCCCATCATGGAGAGGAATTCGGTGGTGATTTCCATATTCAGTTCATTGTCTTCCGCCACGATCATGCGGCGGCCTTCCAGGGTAAAGGGTTCCAGTTCATCCAGTGCGGACTGTTCTTCTTCCGCAGGCAGTGCCGAAACGATCTGCAGCGGCAGCGAAACCATGAACCGGGTACCTTCCCCCAGCTTGCTCTGCACGGTGATTTCACCGCTCATCTGCTGTACCAACCCTTTGACGATAGGCATGCCCAACCCCGTTCCGGTGGCCTTGGTAGGCGCGAACACCGTTTCCCGGGCAAAGGGTTCAAAGAGTTTTTTCAGGAAAGTTTCAGACATGCCTACACCGGTATCTTCCACGATCAGCTGATACTGACCGCGGTTTTCCCGCCGGGCTGCCTGGCGCAGTTCCAGCCGGATGCTGTCACCTTCCCGGCTGTACTTGAAAGCGTTGGAAAGCAGGTTGTTCAGAATCTGGTTCAACCGGAAGGCGTCGGCGCTGACCATCCGGTCCTGCACATCCAGCACCACCTCGTAATGCCGGTCTTCGGTCCTGGCCTGGTCACGGAAAAGATCTGCCGTTTCCTGTACGCACTGAACCAGGTCGATGGGCTGACAGTTCAAGGTGCTTTCGCCGCCCTGTTCCAGCCGCGCCATGTCCAGTATATCGTTGACCAATGCCGTCAGCTGACTGCTGGATTTTTCGATCTTATCCAGATATTCGCAGACCTTTTCCTGGTCGTCGGAATGCTGGCGAGCCAGCTTGGTCATGCCGGAAATGGCGTTCAGCGGGGTACGCATATCATGGGACATATTGGAGAAGAACATGGTCTTTTTGCTGGCGGCACGCTTGGCGTTTTCCAGCGCCTGTTCCAGCAGTTCATGCTGACGCAGTTCCTTTTTCTTCTCTACATCGATTTCCCGGAAGCACATGATCACTTCGTTCAGACCAAGGCCCTTGTTATAGACGATCTTGATGCTGACCCATTTGTGACCCTCCCGGAAGCGACGCTGGTAATCACCGCCGAACTCATAGATGTGGGACTGTACCAGATTGCGGATGTTCTCCAGCGTAAAGTGCTTGCGGAATTCTTCGTAAGTGTTATCCTCCACCACGCGGGAAAGGACATCCAGCAGATGATCGTAGGTGCCGCTTTTTCCCAAAGGATCTGCCAGGTCAGGGGCAGACTTGATGGTTTCGTAGTCGCCTTCCTCAAAGTTGATGCGGTAGATGGCGTAATAGGTATCGCCCAGGATCTGCAAAGTGTCAGAGATGTACTTGACCTTCCGCTTTTCGGTATATTCCCGGAAAATAGAAACGATCACTGCCACCAGCAGAATCATGAAGATCCCGACAAGTAGATACATGGATGCGTTGTCTGCACCGTACAGGATCTGCCGCAGCGAGAATGTTACGATAGAAGTCCAGCCGTTGCTCATCTCATAGTAGTAGATACCCTGCTGCTGACCGTCCAGACCGATGATGGTAGCGGTGTGGCTGGCGAAGGAGCCGTCCTGCACACCAGTCAGCAGCTCTGTGGCATACTGCTGCACGCTCGGATCGTCCAGATCATACCCGCCGGTGAGATAAATCAGGGTACCACTGCTGTCAAACAGGTAATACGCACTGCCCGCCGGAAGTTCGATCTTATTTTTCAGCAAATGAAAGTTATCCATCAGAATATCGAATGCCAGAACATTTCCTTCGCCATGGAGTTTGATAGACATGGTCACAAGCCGTTCGCCCGTGATGGCATCCACGTATGCGTCCGTAAATACAATGTTCCCGTCTGCTGCCAGCGCTTCGGTGTACCACTCTTTTTGGGTATAGTCGTACCCCGCATCCCCCTCCCAGGGATTGGCTGCCACAATTTTGCCGTTTACGACGGCATAAGGATCGATAATGTCCGCGCCCAGTACCTGGGACATATAGCTTGTATACTCCGCCAGCCCCTGCTGCATGGCCTGGGCAGGGTCCTCATTGTCGATGGAGGTATCGATATACAATGCACACATCCGAAGAAACATCCCGTACACAGAAATACGGGATTCTTCCTCGTTGGAATAACTTTGTGCCAGGCTGTTGCCCATTTCATTGGCATTGTACAAAAGTTTGTCCCGCACCAGATAGATGCCCAGGGACATGACCGAAAAGAAAGCCAGGATCAAGGCAATGTTCAGCCACAGGGTCCTGTCCAGAGCCTTGTTCCTCCACCTCTTCTTCATTATATATTTTCCCCCTTGTATGAACGCACCGCGTTCTTCCCTCTTTGCAGATTCAGCAATTCCAATTGACCCGCACCGGGTTTGGTTCATCCTTTACGGCACAGGCGCTCAACGAACGGTGCGCCTCGGCAAATTCAGCTTCCGCCACTGCCTGATATTCCGCTTCGGATTTGTCGGTGCCCACAGTAGCGTAAGCCCATGCCGCAGCCCCGTAGAACAAAAATCCCAGCGCGCCTGTCGGTGTCTGCATCACGGCGCAGGCCGTTGCAACCGCCCTGGCAGCCGCCTGGGCAGCCGGACCCTTATCTTCCCGTGCCAAAGCGGTCCCCTCCCGCAAAAGCGCTTTGCTGTGGGACAGAGGCGTATTCGCCCGCACATTCTGCCGACATTCTTCCAGTATTTCTTTCAGGCGCGGGTAAGCTTTTTCACAGATGGGCAGATACCGCTCCGCCGCATAATCCATAGCCCACAAAGACAATGTTTCTTTGCTCTGGGTATCGATCAGCTGCATCATAGCCATACAGTATTGTGACCGGGGATCTCCCAGCATCTTTCTCAGCTTCGGCACAGTTCTGTTCCTTCCATCAAACAGGCATACATATACAAGACTATTGTATCGGACAAGACGCTTGTATGCAAGTCAAACGGCAAGGTTAACGCAAAAAATTCGCATTTTAGGGGGATGGTTTCTGGATGTGTGTCCGGGCCAGCTGATGGAGGCAATGGTCATACTCCGCACTGGCGAAGGCAGTGTACAAAATATCGACCACGTTCAGCTGCGCCAGGCGGGAGGACATGGCACCATTGCGGAACAGTGATTCATTGGCCGCAATGTACAAAAGATGGTCAGCCAGCTTGGCCACCTGGGACGGTGCAAACCGTGTGATGGCAATACAGGGAGTACCGTTTTCTTTCAGGGCTCGCATGCACTCCACCATTTCCTGCGTTTGCCCGGAATAAGAAAAAACGATGCCCACATCCTCCGGGGCAGCGTTGCGTGCCTGCAGCAGTTGGGAATGCCAGTCCTCATTCACAATGCAAGGCTTGTTCAGCCGCAAGAATTTCAGGTACGCATCCTTGGCGGCACACAGTGAAGCGCCGATA
The DNA here is from genome assembly GCA_905214345.1 of uncultured bacterium. Classification (GTDB taxonomy): domain Bacteria; phylum Bacillota; class Clostridia; order Oscillospirales; family Ruminococcaceae; genus Gemmiger. Next base: position 39,783 of record CAJMLV010000016.1, on the reverse strand, counting down.
CCGAAAAGCAGAATACAGCGGGAACGCCGCAGCAGCAGTACGCATTCTTCCACCGTTTCGGCGTTCAGTATATGCCGGGAATCATACAGAACCTGAATGTTCTTTTCTGTTACCGTATCGATGATGTCTGCGATGGAATCCTGCCGTGTCAGCTGCTTTTCCTTATGGTTTGTTTCGGTGCCCAGTGACGCTATTTCCAGGAGAAGAGCCCTGCGGAATTCCTTATAGCCGCTGAATCCCAGCGTCCTGCATAGCCGTACCACACTGGAAGGCGAAGTATACGTCTGCTCCGCCAGTGTGCGCACATCCATACCGCATACATCATTCGGGTGGGCACAGATGTATTCAGCCAACTGGGATGCCGTACCGGAGGCATTCCGCTGCACTTCCTGCAGCAGCACAAGAGTGCTTTTCATAAGTTTATTCCCCACATTTTCAATAATTATGGTTGTATTGCCAACTTCCGTCACCATTATGAAACAATGTACCGCATTTGTCAATCGATATTGACTTCTCGGTTTCAAGTCACTATTCTGAGAATCAATGAAGTCCGAAACAAAACAATTTTAGGGAGTGATGAGATGGACCTGAGTAAAATGATGACCGAAACCCGCAACCCGAACACCATGGACCTGGACCAGATGAGCGCTTTGCAGATCGTAACGGCCATGAACCGGGAAGATCGCCGCGTACCGGAAGGCATTGAACCCGTGCTGCCGCAGATTGCCGCCGTGGTAGACGCGGTGGAAGCCGCATTCCGCAAGGGCGGCCGCCTGTTCTATCTGGGGGCAGGCACCAGCGGCCGCCTTGGCGTGTTGGATGCTTCCGAATGTCCGCCCACCTTCGGCGTGGACCCCGGTATGGTGGTTGGACTGATTGCAGGCGGCGACCGTGCCCTGCGGTTCCCCATTGAAGGCGCCGAGGACAGCCGGGAACTGGGGCGTCAGGATCTGATGGACCACAACCTGACCGCCGATGACGTGGTGGTGGGGATTGCTGCTTCCGGACGCACACCCTATGTGCTGGGCGCTCTGGAGTACGCCCACAGCCTCGGATGCACCACCGCCGCCATTGCCTGCAACAAGAACAGCGCTGTCGGCCAGGCCGCCGATATTGCCATTGAAGCCCAGGTAGGCCCGGAAGTTCTTACCGGCTCCACCCGGCTGAAAGCAGGTACTGCCCAGAAGATGATTCTGAATATGATCTCCACCGGGGCGATGGTACGCATCGGCAAGGCTTACCACAACCTGATGGTGGATGTTGTGCAGAGCAACGAAAAACTGCAGACCAGAGCCGAGAACATCGTGATGGAAGCCACCGGCGTGGAGCGTGCGGAAGCCCGCGCCACCATTGATGCCGCTGACGGCAAGGTGAAACTGGCTATCACCATGATTTTGACCGGCAAAAATGCCGAAGAGGCACAGCAACTGTTGGAACAGGCCGGTGGACGTGTACGCGACGCCATCCGGCAGAAATAAACACAGCAAACGGAGGAAACACACATGACGAACCAGGAATTGGTCAAACGCGCTTTGGCCGAGCTCGGCGGCCGCGAAAACGTCGTAACCGCCACCAACTGCATGACCCGGCTGCGGGTCCACGTCAAGGATGACAGCCAGGTAAATGATGACACCCTGAAACAGATCGAAGGCGTTCTTGGTGTTGTACATGACCGCGCCAACTATGTGGAGATCGTGGTCGGTCCCGGCAAGAGCCGCAAATGCGCCGACATCTGCGCCGAAATGGGGATTCCCGCTGCCGCGGACGAAAGCGATCTGTCCACTGCCAACGACTGGAAAGCCAACAAAGCTGCCGTCAAAGCCGGGCAGAAAGACAACCGCATCAAATCCATGCTCAAAACCTTCGGCGAAATCTTTGTTCCCCTGATTCCCGGCGTTATTGCCGCCGGTCTGTGCTCCGGTCTGGCTACTCTGTTGACCCAGGTATATCCCGGCTATGCCGAAAATTCCTTCTGGAGCATTGTCTACAACCTGCTCTCGCTGATCAACGCCTCCTTCATGACCTACCTGACCGCCTGGGCCGGCTACCGCGCCGCCGAGCGTTTTGGTGCCACTCCCATCCTGGGCGGTATGCTGGGCATGATGACCACTCTCGGCAACATTGACAACATTGCCAAGATCATCGGTCTGTACAACGAAGAACAGCCCCTGGATGCCATCCTGCGTGCGGGCCGCGGCGGCGTTCTGGCCGTGGTCATCGGCGTCTGGTTCCTGGCCAAGGTGGAAAAGGCGGTGCGCAAGCGCATTCCCGACAACCTCGACATTATGTTCACCCCGCTGATCACCCTGATCCTCTGCGCAATCCCCTATGTATTCATCATCATGCCTCTCACCGGCTTTGTTTCTACCGGCCTGTGCTGGGTGGTTGAGCAGGTCTGCATGAGCGCCAACCCCGTTGTCCGCATCATTGCCGGCTTCATCTCCGCTGCTCTGTTCCTGCCCATGGTGGCCATGGGTATGCACCACGGTCTGGTTGCTCTGTACACCGTTCAGCTGGAAACCCTGGGCTTTGTCACCCTCTATCCTGCTCTGGCTATGGCCGGCGCCGGTCAGGTGGGTGCAGCCATCGCCATCTTCCTGAAAGCCAAGAAGGCCAAGAACCAGCGTCTGTGCTCTGTCATTGACGGTGCTCTGCCCGCCGGTATCCTGGGCGTCGGCGAACCCCTGATTTACGGTGTCACCCTGCCCATGGGCAAGCCCTTCTTCACGGCCGGTCTGGGCGCAAGCTTCGGCGGTGCCTTCGTTATGGCCATGCAGGTTGCTTCCACCACCTGGGGTCCCTCCGGTATTCTGGCCTTCCCGGTCATGACTGCCAGCCCCAACGGCGCCGTCATGTCCATGGTTTACTACGGCATCGGCCTGGTTATCAGCTATGTGATGGGCTTCATTATCACCAACGCTTTTGTTACCAAAGAAGAAGTAGCCCAGGCATAATCTGAAGTCCCTCCTCACCCTTCCCATAAAAAATCCCCCGGTTCCCTGCTTGTGCAAGGTTCCGGGGGATTTTCGTTTATTCTGCCTTTTTGGCGCGGGGGCTTGCCTTTTTGGGGGCAGTTTTTTCTTCCTGCTGAAGCTGCGCAGCTCTCTCCAGTACCGGTTTGAGGTATTGTCCGGTGAAAGAAGCCGGGTTCTGCGCCACCTCTTCCGGGGTGCCGGTAGCGACCACCAGGCCGCCGCCGCTGCCGCCTTCGGGCCCCAGGTCGATGATATAGTCGGCCCGCTTGATGACATCCAGGTTGTGCTCAATGACAATCACCGTGTTGCCGGCATCCACCAGTTTGTCCAGCACCTTCACCAGGCGGTGGACGTCGGCCACATGAAGGCCGGTGGTGGGCTCGTCCAGGATGTACACCGTCTGCCCGGTGTCCCGCCGTGCCAGCTCATTGGCCAGCTTGACGCGCTGGGCTTCACCGCCGGAAAGCGTGGTGGCAGCCTGGCCCAGTTCGATATATCCCAGCCCCACTTCCTGCAAAGTCTGCAGCTTGCGGGCAATTTTGGGCTGGTTGGCAAAGAAGACGCAGGCCTCCTCCACCGTCATTTTCAGCACATCCGAAATGTTCTTGTCCCGGTAATGCACTTCCAGGGTTTCCCGGTTGTAGCGCTTGCCTTTGCAGACATCGCAAGGTACGTAGATGTCGGGCAAAAAGTGCATCTCGATCTGCAGAATACCGCCGCCCTCGCAGGCTTCGCAGCGGCCGCCCTTGACGTTGAAACTGAACCGTCCCGGTCCGTACCCGCGGGCTTTGGCGTCCTGAGTATTGGAAAACAGGGTGCGGATGTCCCCGAACACACCGGTGTAGGTGGCCGGATTGGAGCGGGGGGTACGGCCGATGGGCGACTGGTCGATGCCGATGACCTTGTCCACCCATTCCATGCCCTGGACTTCCTCGCACTGACCGGGACGGCTGCGGGCACCGTTCATGGCAGCAGCCAGCGTCTTGTACAGAATCTCATTCACCAGTGTGGACTTGCCGGAACCGGACACACCGGTCACACAGATCATCTTGCCAAGGGGAAAATCCACCGTGATGTCCCGCAGGTTGTTTTCCCGGGCTTTGACCACCCGCAGGAACTTGCCGTTGCCAGGACGGCGCTCCTGGGGTACTTCCACATATTTGCGGCCGGACAGGTACTGCCCGGTAATGCTCCGCTTGGACTTGCAGATGTCTGCCACGCTGCCGGCGGCCACGATCTCACCGCCGTGTACACCGGCGCCGGGGCCCACGTCCACCAAAAAGTCGGCCTGGCGCATGGTATCCTCGTCATGTTCCACCACGATCAGAGTGTTGCCCAAGTCGCGCAGACGCTTCATGGTGGCAATGAGTTTATCATTGTCCCGCTGATGCAGGCCGATGCTGGGTTCGTCCAACACATACAGAACGCCAGTCAGGGCACTGCCGATTTGGGTAGCCAGACGGATACGCTGGCTTTCGCCGCCGGAAAGAGATGCCGCACCGCGGGACAGGGTCAGATACCCCAAGCCCACGCTCTGCAAAAAGCCCAGGCGTTCCTTCACCTCTTTGAAGATGGGCGCGCCGATCATCTCGTCCCGTTCGGAAACCTTGGCGGTCTTGATGAATTCCAGTTCCTCCTGCACGCTCATATCGCAGAAATCGGCGATATTGATGCCGCCCACCGTCACCGCTAGGCTGGCGGGTTTCAGACGGCGTCCGTGGCAGGTGGGGCACTCCTCGCTGGACATGACCAGTGCAATTTCTTCCTTGACCCACTCGCTGCTGGTCTCCCGGAAACGGCGTTCCAGGTTGGGCACGATGCCCTCGAATTCATTGTAGTAGGTGCCGGAACCGAACATATTCTCCCGCTGCAGTTCGATCTTCTCCCCGCCGGTACCGTACAGGATGGCATGGACTGCTTCCTTGCTCATCTCTTTGATCGGCGTGTCCAGGGTAAAACCGTAACGGTTGCCCAGAGCTTTGTAATACATCTCCGAAACGGAACCCTCGGCATAGTACCAGCCGCTGGCCTTGATAGCGCTTTCCCGAATGGACTTGCGCTTGTCCGGAATGATGCGGGCCGGGTCCACCTTCATAAAAGTACCCAGACCGGTACAGGTCTCGCAGGCACCAAAGGGATTGTTGAAGCTGAACATCCGGGGGTTCAGTTCTTCGATGGAAAAGCCGTGTTCCGGGCAAGCATAGTTCTGGCTGAAGGTCATGGGCTCGCCGTCAATGACATCCACCGTGACCAGGCCGCCGGTCAGCGCCAGAGCGGACTCAATGGAATCCGCCAGACGGCTGCGGATGGATTCGCTGATGGACAGACGGTCCACCACGATCTCCACCGTGTGTTTGATGTTCTTTTCCAGCTTGATCTCTTCATCCAGATCATACATGTTGCCATCGATGCGCACACGGGCATACCCGGAACGGCGGGCGGCATCCAGTTCTTTGGCCTGGGTGCCCTTGCGGCCCCGCACCACCGGTGCCAGAACCTGGAACCGGGTACGTTCGGGCAGTTTCAGCACCTCGTCCACCATCTCGTCGATGCTCTGCTGGGCAATTTCCCGCCCGCAGATGGGGCAGTGCGGGATGCCGATACGCGCGTACATCAGACGCAGATAGTCGTAAATTTCGGTGACAGTGCCCACGGTGGACCGGGGGTTGTGGCTGGTGGTTTTCTGGTCGATGGAGATAGCCGGGGAAAGGCCGGTGATCTCGTCCACATCCGGCTTTTCCATCTGGCCCAGAAACTGGCGGGCATAGCTGGAAAGACTTTCCATATACCGGCGCTGGCCGTCGGCATAGATGGTGTCGAAGGCCAGGCTGGATTTACCCGACCCGGACAGCCCGGTCATGACGATCAGCTTGTTGCGGGGCAGGGTCAGGTCCACGTTTTTCAGGTTGTGTTCCCGGGCGCCCTTGATGACGATGCGCTGGTTGGCATCGATCTGTATCTTTTTGGAAGGACTCAAATCTTATTTCCTCCTGCCTTTTCTGGTCTTGCCCGCGGTACGGCGCGGGGCTTCCTCTTTGTTGGTGGGGTCTTCTCCCCTTTGCAGACGCTCGATCTCATCCCGCAGGAAAGCCGCATGTTCAAACTGCAGCAGGCGGGCGGCTTCCTTCATCTCCTTGGTCAGGCGGGCAATGGTCTGCTCCCGCTCGGCACGGCTCATGCGGTTGCGGCGCATCTTCTTGTTTTCTTCGGACATGCTGATTTCCAGCCCGCCACCGATAGCCTTGACGATGGTCTTGGGGGTGATGCCGTGTTCTTTGTTGTAGGCATCCTGAATGGCGCGGCGGCGTTCGGTCTCGGTGATGGCCCGTTCCATGCTGGGGGTCACCTCGTCGGCATACATCAGTACCACGCCGTTGGCGTTGCGGGCCGCACGGCCGATGGTCTGAATCAGGCTGGTCTCACTGCGCAGGAAACCTTCTTTGTCGGCGTCCAGGATCGCAATGAGAGAGACTTCCGGCAGGTCCAGACCTTCACGCAGAAGGTTGATGCCCACGATCACGTCGATGAAACCGGTGCGCAGGTCCTTGATGATTTCCATACGCTCAAAGGTGTCCACTTCGTGGTGCATATACTTGGTCTTGACGCCGTTCTCTTCCAGAAAATCAGTGAGATCCTCTGCCATTTTGACGGTCAGTGTGGTGACCAGGGCACGCTCGCCCCGCTCAATGCGCAGGCGGATCTCCCCAAGCAGGTCTTCAATCTGGCCTTCTACCGGGCGCACGCTGATCAGCGGGTCCAGCAGGCCGGTGGGACGGATGACCTGTTCCGCCACCCGGGAGGAATGTTCCCGCTCATAAGGGCCGGGCGTAGCGCTGACAAAGATGGTCTGCCCCACCTTGGACTCAAACTCTTCAAACCGCAGCGGGCGGTTATCGAAAGCCGAAGGCAAGCGGAAGCCGTACTCCACCAGGGTCTTTTTGCGGCTGTAGTCGCCGCCGAACATGCCCCGGACCTGGGGCAGCATGACGTGGCTTTCGTCCACCATCAGGAGGAAATCTTCCGGGAAGTAGTCCAGCAAAGTGGTGGGCGTCGACCCCGGCGCACGGCCGGAAAGCACCGCCGAATAGTTCTCGATGCCCTTGCACATGCCCACTTCCTGGAGCATTTCCATGTCGTACTTGGTGCGCTGGGCAATGCGCTGGGCTTCAATAAGCTTGCCTTCCTCGGTGAACAGCTTGACCTGCTGTTCCATTTCCTCGTTGATTTTGGCAAGGCCTTCCTTCATCTTCTCCGGGCCGACGATATAGTGGCTGGCCGGGAAGATGGCCACATGGCGCACGATGTTGCGCCGCTCACCAGTGAGGGGGTCAAACTCGCAGATGCGGTCGATCTCATCCCCGAAAAACTCCACCCGGATGGCAAACTCATCGTTATAAGCCAGGTGAATGTCCACAATGTCGCCACGGACCCGGAACTTGTTGCGGATGAAATTCACATCGTTGCGCTCATACTGCAGCTTGACCAGACGGCGGCAGAGCTCGTCCCGTTCCATCTGCATGCCGGGGCGCAAGCTGATGACCATGCTGCGGTAGTCGATGGGGTCGCCCAGGGAGTAGATGCAGGACACACTGGCCACGATGATGACATTGCGCTGTTCTGACAAAGCGGCCGTGGCGGAATGGCGCAGGCGGTCGATCTCATCGTTGATGGCGCTGTCTTTTTCAATATAGGTATCGGTGGAAGGAATATAGGCTTCCGGCTGATAGTAGTCGTAGTAGGAAACAAAATACTCGACCGCATCATCCGGAAAAAAACTGCGCATCTCGGTGCAGATCTGGGATGCCAGGGTCTTATTGGGTTCCAGAATCAATGTCGGACGATTGCACCGTGCAATAATGTTGGCCATGGTAAAGGTTTTACCGGAACCGGTAACGCCCAGCAAGATCTGCCCTTTGTCTCCTGCTTCAATTCCCTTGACCAGAGCTTCGATGGCCTGGGGCTGATCCCCTGTGGGCGCAAAAGGCGCCTGCAGATGAAACACGCCCTGCGTTTCTACGCTCCTATCCTGATTCACTCCCGTTCCCCCTTTTCGTTTCCTCTTCGGTCAATCCACAACATATAGTTGTATTCTCGTCTGATTATAGCATGCTTTCTGCTTGCCGTAAAGTCTTTTTTGGAAAAAGAAAACCGCTTTTACTGTTCCTGACTTTGCGCCAGATATTCCGCGATGGTCTGCAAAAATTGTTTGCCGTACCGGCGGGCTCTCGCCTCCCCTACACCGGAGATTCTCATCAGGTCTCCTGTGGTGCGCGGACGTTTGGCGGCCATCTCAGCCAGCGAGGCATTGGAAAGAATGATATAGGCCGGAACATGTTGCTTCTGGGCCAGTTCGCTGCGCACCGCACGCAGACGTTCATACAGGTCCTGCGGCATGTCGGCAGGGGCTTCGGCAGCTTTGGTGCGGGAGGCCGTTTTCGGTTTTGCAGCTACCTTGCGCTCGGTCATGGTGACCTCTTTGCCATGGAACAATACTTCTTTGGCACTGTTGGAAAGCCTCACCACCGGATACTCTCCTTTGGTGTTCAGGATATACCCCTGCTCTTCCAGCGCATCCAGGTACAGCCGCATGCGGGCAGGCGGGGTATCCTTCATGATTCCGTAGGTAGGCAGTTCATCCAGTCCACGGTTCAGGGTGCTTTTGTCCCTGCTGCCCCGCAGCATCTGCACCAGGGCCACCACGCCCAATCCTCCCGGCCAGCGTTTTTCGATACGCGCCACGCCGGAAAGGATCTTCTGGGCTTCGGTGGTAATGTCGGTCTGCACAAAATCACCCTTGCAGTTGCTGCAATTTCCGCAGCCGCCCGTCTGATGCTGCCCGAAATACTCCAGCAGAAATCCCCGCAGACAACGGGTGGTTTTGCAGTAGGAAACCATCTGGTCCAGCCGCTGCAGGTCCTGCTTCTCGATCTGTTTGGCCTGCTCCTCGGTAAGCTCCTCGTTATCGTGGCTATTCTGGATGAGGAACCGGGCCGTCTGTACATCGCCCAGCGCGTACAGCAGAATACATTCGGCATCACTGCCGTCCCGTCCTGCACGGCCGGCTTCCTGGTAGTAGTTTTCGATGTTTTTGGGCATGTTGTAATGGATGACAAATCCCACGTTAGATTTATCGATGCCCATACCAAAAGCGTTGGTGGCTACCATCACCCGGCGGCGATCGTAGACGAAATCCTCCTGATTCCGGCGCCGTTCTTCTGCTTCCAGCCCGGCATGGTACCGCGTAGCCGGGATTTTGGCTTTGCGCAGCTGGGTACAGACCAGTTCCACCGTTTTGCGGGTGGAGCAGTAAATGATCCCGCTCTTGTCCGGGTGGTCCTTGATATAGTCTTCCACAAACTGATCTTTATCCCGCGGACGTTCCACTCCAAAATACAGATTGGGGCGGTCGAAGCCGGTGGTGATGGTGACCGGGTCCCGCAGTTCCAGCAGCCGGGCAATGTCCTGCCTGACCTGCCCGGTGGCAGTGGCGGTAAAAGCCCCCACCGGCGGGCGGGGCGAAAGTCTGGCCAGAAATCCGACGATACGCAGATAACTGGGGCGGAAATCCTGCCCCCACTGGGATACACAGTGGGCTTCATCCACCGCCACCAGCGAAACCTGTACCCCGCTGACCAATGAGAGAAAGCCGTCGGTTTCCAAGCGCTCGGGTGCAACATACAAAAGCTTGTACTGGCCAAGACGCGCCCCCTGAACAATGTTCCAGTATTCCTCTTCCTCCATACCGGAATGGATGCAGGCCGCCTGGATGCCGCTCTGCCGCAGCGAAGCTACCTGATCCTGCATCAGGGAAATCAAGGGAGAAATAACCAGGGTAAGCCCCGGCAGCAGCATGGCAGGGACCTGGTAACAGGCAGACTTGCCCGCACCGGTGGGCATCACTCCCAGCACATCCCGGCCGGCCAGCAGTCCTTCGATCAGGGTTTCCTGCCCGGGGCGGAAAGTATCGTGCCCAAAGTATTTTTGCAGCACGTCGTATTGATTCATGGATTGTTCCTTTCTTCCCGCGCACGCCGACTGTGAACTTTTTACAAAATTTTGGCGGAATGGGCACAAATCATTTTACTTTTTGCAAAAAGGTTGCTATAATATAGATACGGTAACCGCCATTGGGCAGAGGAAGCCTGCGGGCGGCTGCCAAGACCGGGTTCCGCCTCATCGCGGAGCCAAATAAGGAGGTTGTCCTATGAAAGTCACATGTACCGGCCGTCGCGTAACGCTGAAACCGAGCTTCATCGAACTGGCAGAGAAGAAACTGGCCAAGCTCGATAAGTTCTTTTCCGAAGAAGCGCAGGCACAGGTCACAGTAACGGTGGAAAAGAGCCGTCAGACCGTTGAGCTGACGCTGCGCAGCGGCACGCTGACCATGCGCGCCGAAAAAGCCGCCGAACGCATGGAGGACGCCCTGAGTGATGCCGTAGATCTTCTGGTGCGCCGTGTCATCAAGCACCGCAAACGCCTGGGCGACAAGCTGACCGCAGCCGCCGCTCAGGAAGCCCCCGCCAACGAGCCCGAAGAGCCGCTGACCATTGTGCGTGAAAAGCACTTTGCCGTCAAGCCTTCCACCACCGAAGAAGCCATCATGCAGATGGAACTTCTGGGGCACAATTTCTTCCTGTACCGCAGCGCCGATTCCGGCGAGGTCCAGGTAGTGTATCGCCGTGCCGATGGCGGCTATGGTGTGCTGATTCCTGAAGCCTGACATGCTCAATACAGCGCCGCCCCTTTTCAGGGGCGGCGCTGTTTCATGCTTGCGGATCGCTGTTTTCCTTTTCCCCTGCACTGTCCTGTGCGGCAGGCTCACTGGCCAGAGCCACCTGTGGAACCGGATCGGCAGTAAGATCATACTGCTTCATCATGCTGGCCGCATCTGCCGGGGCCACAATGATATGGTCAACCAGATGAATGCCCAGAGGCTGCAGTGCTCCTGCCGCCAGGCGTGTGGCATACACGTCGGCGCTGGACGGCACCGCCAGACCTGTGGGATGGTTATGAGCCAGAAATGCACATGTACAGCCGCTGGAGACCGCCTCCCGCGCCATTTTCCGGGTGTTGATGCTCACATGGTTGGGCACACCTTCCGAAACGCGGATATCCCGCAAAGGCATGTACTGGTCATTCATGGCGATGAGATAGCATATCTCGTTATGTTCGCTGTAAAACAGCGGGCGCACATATTCAATGCGGGCCGCTTCTGTGTTCAAAGGATGGGGTCTGCCCCGCCGCTGCTGCAAAAGATAATACTGATCGAACTGGCGGATGCCGGCGATCAGCCTTGCACTGGCAGGACCGATGCCCTCCACATTCATCAGTTCTTCCTCGCTGGCATCCAGCACATTGCAGTAACTGCCGAAATGCTGGATCAGGCGATGGGCCAGAGCGTTGGTATCCTTGCGGGGAATGGAAAAGAAAAGCAGATATTCCAGCACCTCATGGGCAGCCAGGCTGGAAAGACCTTCCCGGCGCACCCGTTCCTGCATACGGGAACGGTGGTCGGCATGGACCGGTTTCTCCTTTTTCTCCTGTGCCATAGGGGTGCACATCCTTTACGTTTGACTTTTTCTATTATATACTATATTTATTGTTTTGCAAAGTGGAGTGGAAAGCGTATGAAACGATTTACGGCAGGAGAAAATGAAAACGGCGTACGGCTGAGCCGGTTTGTGGAAGCGGTCACCACCGGCATGCCCAAGGGCATGATGTACAAGAGTTTCCGCAACAAACGCATCAAGGTCAACGGCAAGCGGAGCGAGCCGGACACCCGGCTGCAGACCGGGGATGTGATCGAGATGTACATCAACGACGAATTCTTCCCCGCTGTGGCGGTGACCAGTGTCAAGAAGCCGCCCCGCCGCCAGCCTCCCGTCACCGTGATCTACGAGGATGAGGATATTGCAGTACTGTACAAGCCCGCTCATCTTCTGTGCCACAGTGACCGGACCGGAGACCCCAACCTGGTAGACGCCTTTACCGCGCGCCTGATTGAGGAAGGAAAATATGACCCCAAAGCGGAAAACCGTTTTGCCCCCGCGCTGTGCAATCGGCTGGACCGGGGCACCGAAGGGCTTGTCATTGCCGCCAAGAGTTATACCGCTCTGCGGGATATGAACGAGATCATCCGGGAAGACTGGCTGAAGAAAGAGTATCTGACCATCACCATCGGCACGCCTCCTGCCGGGCGGCACATTGCATGGCTGCAGCACAGCGAAAAGGGTAACAAAGTCCGGGTCCATGCCCGGGAATCCGAAGGATACAAGCAGATCATCACCGACGTGACCCCCATCCGCAGCAACGGTCCCTTTACCCTTTGCCGCATCGGATTGCTGACCGGGCGTACTCACCAGATCCGGGCCCATCTTGCCTTTTTGGGGCACCCGGTTCTTGGAGACATCAAATACGGCAACCGTGCCATGAATGAGCGCACCGGCTTCAAGACACAGGCACTGTGTGCCCAGCGGTTGACCTTCGGGCGTATCCCCGAAAGCAACAGCCTGTACCGCCTTTCCGGGCAGGTCATCAAACTCAGTGACCCGGAAATCGTGCGCCGGTTTGACGCTCTGAACAAAAACTGAATCCGCATTCAAAAGCAGGCCAGGAAACTCCTCCCGGCCTGCTTTTGAATTTTTACTTATACCGCCAGGCGGTATCCCACGCGGAACACCGTTTCGATGCGGGCATCCTGGCCCATCTTGCGGCGCAGGTGCTGGATATGCACATCCAGCGTACGGGTAGCGGCACCCGCCGGGTATCCCACCACGGCCAGAAGCTGTCCGCGGGAAACGGCTTTGCCCCGGTTATCCCAGAGTTCGTCCCACAGCGCCCGTTCGCTGGGTGTGAGGGTTTTCTCCTGTTTCAGCATCCTGTTCAGCCCTCCTCGCCAAAATGCAGATAGCGCTGCGGGTCCCAGCCGCTGGTCTTGCTCATCCGTTCCAGCAGCGTCTGTCCGCTTTCCGCCAGTTCCTCCATCATAAAGTCATCGGCAATGCGGCCCTGATGCAGTACCAGCCCCCGGTCCAGAAAATGCTCGATGTCATCCAGATAATGGGTCGTGATAAGGATGGTTTCTTCGCCGTGTAGGACAGCGCTCATCAGCTTGATGAAGTCCTTGCGGGTGAATACGTCCTTGCCCAGGAAAGGTTCATCCATCAGATAGTAGCTTGCCCGTTTGGCAAAACCGGCCGCCAGTTCCACCCGGGATTTTTGGCCGGTGGACAGCCGGGAGATATGCACATCCGCCGGGAGCTGAAAGAAATCCAGAAACTCCTTATACCTTTTGGGGTCAAAGGCACTGTGCAGATCTTCCAGAAAAGCACCGTATTCCCCCACCGTCAGGCTGGGATAGTAACTGCCTTCCCCAGTGATGTAACTGATACGGTCATACTGTCTGGCAGCCGGTTTGCCGTCAAACAGCGCCGTGCCGGTTTTGGGCGGCAAAAGCCCGGCCATGGTGCGCAGCAAAGTGGTTTTGCCCGCGCCGTTATCCCCCAGCACGCCCACGATCTGCCCATCGGGCACCGTAAAACTCACCGGCAGAAGCCCCACGCGGGTGCGGCCGCGGCGCCAGGTCTTTTCCAGATTATTTACTTCAATCATGGGTCACCCCTCCTGTGTTTGCTGTGGAAAAACCGTATAACAATCCCGGTTCATGGACATCAGTTCTCCGGCCAGGCCGTAGTAAATAAAATCAGAACTGCTCAGATACCGTCCCCAGGTCATCTCCCGTCCGGTATCCAGCTTTCCGCTGTATGTCACGGTTTCCCGGCTCAGATCATATACGTTCAGACGGTAGCCGCTGTAATAGGTGACGGGTTCTGTTTCCCAGGGAGTGTAATCCAGCTGCACGGCTGTCTCCTCAGACCCCACCGACAACAGTTTCTGCCCGTCCGGACTGAGCTGTACCACTACGGTTCCGGCCAGTTTGCCTTTCTCTTTCGCCTCACCGGGCAGACTGACCACATTCAGGCTGCCGTCCTCACGGACCTGAAACAGTGCAATCTGTACAGTTGTATAGGATTCCTGCTGACGCAGAATAAAACACGCCTGATCGGCTTTCTGGGTATTGACTGTGATGGCATAGAGAGTTTCCTCCCCACTTTCCCGGATGAAGACCTGCTGTACACACCTGGCATTTTCATCTACCAGGTCAAACCAAACATCTCCATTGGTATCCAGGTACAGGACACCCAGATACTGCCCCATCTGCGCCAGGTTCAGTACGGACACAACGTTTTGTGGCTGATAAAACAGTTCCACGCTGCCGTACTCGGTGGATTTGCAAAGAACCGGCACGGTGGAATCTCCATACTGCACGCTGCCGTCTCTGGGCAGGGCATCCCGTTCTTCTTCCGTAAGGCTTTCGGTCACTTGCCAGACACCGGGCTCATAACGCAGATTTTTACCCCCCAGATTGAGAAACCAACTGCCATTCCATTGTACAGCGCTTTCATCCCGCCACATAGAATATTCTTCCGGGACACTTTCAGCCAATTCCCAGTCCATACCGCTCCACATATTGAGGTAAGCCGACACCGGGCAGGGTTCCTCGCTCTGGTATTCCGTCATATATAGCCGCAAGGATGTATTATCCGGCAAATATATATCCCGCATCACGAGAAAATCATGTGTTTCGGATGCAGAGCCACTTCCGGCAAAGACCGCCGACCGGTTAATCTCTTCCCGATCTTCCGGCCGAACAGCCAGCGTAGTTTCTGAGGAAAAAGATTCCGGCAGCTGTGCGTTTTCCGGCAGAACAGCCGTTTCGGTTATAGTACGACCGGTAAGCTCCCCATTTTCCAGTGTGAAATGGGTAATTGCATTTTCGGCCTTAAATAATGTATAGGCCGAAAGATCGAACGGTTGCAATTCCTGCCGGTCACCGGTTTCTTCCGTCAACACGGCCTGCAGCTGTTGCAGTCCGACGTTCCGACCGATCACACCGGCAGCAAAAATCAGAACTGCTGCTGCCCCCAGGGCAACCAGTCCACGTCCGGGCGTTTTGTGCTTTGTGCTCATCACCCTTTTCCTCCTTTCATGCAGTTTCGGCACGCTTCAGTGCCCGGGACGCCTGAAATACATTCACAGCTGCCAGCAGCACGGCCACAGCCAGAATAACGCTGAGCAGAGCATACATGACCTTGTCCTCGCTCCGATAAGTGACCAGGTGATACCGCAGATAAAGAGCCGCATAGGCTGCCCCCGTCCCCAAAAGCGCGGTCAAAAAAGCAACCGTACGGCGCAAACCATGACAGCAGGCCACACAGGCAGAATGCAAAGACAGGATGAGCAGCATCCCCAGCAGAGTCAGCCCGCTGCCGGGTTTGACAGGCAGAAGCAGCTGCATCAGCGGGTTGGCGTTGAGCTCCTCCATAAGGCTGTTCCAGGGCAGTGCTGCGTTCACCATGCCCGCTGCCACACGCCCCAGAACCAGGGTGACCGGGAAATATAGCACTACATACAGAAGGATCTGCCAGGCCACAAACCCTGCCGCTAAAATTGCTGCCAGTAAAAGCTGGGACATCCATAATGTCCGGCGGGAAAAAGGCATGGTGTAAAGTGTATACAGCTGCTGGTTTTTCCCCTTGGATCGGGTAGCGGAAGCCGCCAGAACGGCCACCAGATAAAGAGCTGTAAAGAACAGCGGCATCTGACCACAATCCTGAAACAGTTCTGCCATCTGCCAGCCAAGTTTGTTTGGATTTGCCGCCGACACCAGCAGGAACGAAGCCTGCTGTACCGCATATACCGCGCACAGCACCATGTACGGAACACGCACCAGGCGCCAGTGCCAGGCGGTCAGTTTCCAGATCGTTTTCACTGCGCATCCTCCTTCGTGTTTTGCCACGCCCCCGTCACCTTGCAGAAAGAAGGCATGAGTCCTTTGCCGTACAAGCCGTTCCACCATACAAGCACACGGCCTTGCTGCGGAATACCGAATTCCAGACTAGCTGCCACCACCGGCGTGTCAAGATCCTGAGCGGCACATACCTGAATCTGCCAGCCGGTGGTCACCTGCTCTTCGCAGTCACGGTTTTCCTCCCCGTAAGAATCAGTTTTGTAATACCTCTGAACCGAAGAGGGAACTGTTCCACGAAGTGTTTCCTTCTTCTCATATACGGTCATCAGTTTGGAAGCATCTTCATTGAATCCGGCGGTGAGCAGTGTCTGCCCTGCCTGTACAGTCCATGTTTTGGCCGCAGTCACGTTGTCATCCTGTATGCGCAGGACCATGGCCGCGTCTCCATCCTCACCGGTCACGGTAAAGATTGCTTCATCCTTGCGCATGGCAGGCAAGATTGCCACTTTCTGCCCCGCTTCGACCGCCATATCCAGCGGCAAGCGGCCTGCCGATCTGCCTTCCGAATCCAGAATGCGCAGATACATCCGGTTGTTCTCATCCACCGTCAGAAGGAACCGCCTTCCGTCGGCCAGACGGGCGTTCACCCAGTCCTGACAATCGGCCAGCCGTTCCCCCTGCTCAAAGGAACAGGTTTCTTCTATTTTCCCGTACGGCTGTGTTTGAGACAGTACTTCCACTCCATGTACCTGCACGTCGGAGACTTGTTCCAGCACCTGATTCCGGGTCAGGTATTCCCGCACCACATAGATGCCCCCAGGTTCCTCACCGTGAGGGCCCACATACAGACGAACCTGTTCCCGGCTGCTCAGCGCGGATATGTCAGGCAACAGCGCTGCATTCTCGTCAGTCAGCCAATTTTCGTTCACCAGATAACTATGTGCATCGTTGGCCCTGTTCCCATCATACAGCTGTGCCATAACCGTTTCCGGCTGAGCCAGCTGCACCGTACCCAGGCTGAACCGCACCGAGCGGTCGGTGCCGTCGGTCACGCGCAGGGTACAGATCATTTCCAACCGGTCGGACATGGCGGTATACTGCATCCCGCTATATCCAGAACGAAGGAAAAATGCACCGCTGTATCCCCTGGTTGCCCCGCCTTCAGCCTGTGCGTCCACGGCAGGAATCTCCGCATCCGGAACGCACAATGTATTCTGAAGCATGAGCGGCAGTCCGTCCGCACACTGCCCGCTCAGCTGCGGAGAAACCGTCACGCCCCCATCCTGAAGGGAAAATTCCAAAGCTGCGTCCTCGTTCTGCCGCCATACGCCTTGCAGGTCAAATCCCTGCAGCTGGGAAGCATCCCCCGACTGGATATCCAGGCTGATGCTGTCACGGGGGTAACCGGCCCGCAGAAAGCATTGCCCAGCCAGCAGAACCGCAATGCAGACGGCCAGCAAAATCAGGCAAAGCTTATGGGGACGGAAGACTTTTTTGTTTTTCATCTTGAACCGTCTCCTTTCATGCTGCCGTTTCGGAACGATAGAGGGCAAACAGACCCCAAATTGAGAGGACGCAAACCACAGCCGCCATAGCAGCCAGTGCCGTCAGTGTTGCCGGATTGGAACAGGCCTCCTCCAGCTGCCCGATGCTGGTATTGCCATCGGCGATAGAAATTCCCAGCAGGGCAAACACCGCCTGGTCAAACAGGGCCAGGATACCGGCAATCACCTGTCGGCGGCCGCTATGAGACGCCACCGACGCCGACATCAGGGCAGGAGCAAGAATCAGACCCAGCCACACAGTTATCCCAAAACTGCCGGTGGGCAGAAGAAGTCTGAACAAGGAACAATCCGCCAGATCCCACCAAAGGCGCCCCTGGGCGGTTATGTCAAAGAGAAAATACCCCGCCGCCACACTGTCCTGCAGAGCCGTGACCGGCCCCCACAGGATCGCCAGCAGCAACAGCTGGACAACTGTGCCCACGATCAACCAAAATGCGGTGGATAACGCCCGGACTGCAAAGATCTGCCAGCGCGGAAGGGGCAATGTCAGCGTGGTATACACACTGGCGGTACGCCGCCCTGCCCACGACTGGTACAACTGGGTCCCCAGAGGCAACAACATATACACAACAGCCGCCACCCACAGAATACCGGATTGGGACACCAGTTCATCGTAAGAGGACCAGGCATTGTGTGTCATGCCTGCTGCCGCGAACAACAGCACACACTCGATCACCGCCCCCAAACTCAGCAGCGCTGTGCCCGGAATCCATCCCATGGACCAATTCCATGACGTATAACGAAGCAGTTTTTTCATAAGGAACCTCCCATCCCACATGTACTATCTGTGTAATACACACAAGGTAAAAAATATCGGCTTATTCTTCGCCCCACATCTCGCTGATCAGACCGATCACCTTACGGTAGGACAGGTGATTTTCTTTGGCATCCGTCACAAACTGCTGAACAAGACCACGGCTGAGCTCATCTTCGATCCAGCCGCGCAGTTCCGGCGTCAGGTGCACCGTACTAAGGTTGTTGCCCTGGGTTTGGACGTACCCTTCCTCGGTCATAAGCCGGTAGGCTTTTTGGGCGGTATTGGGGTTGATGCCGGTCTGTGCCGCCAATTCCCGGCGGCTGGGCATGGGCTCGCCATCTTCCACAGTGCCCAGCATGATCTGACGCTTGAGATGCTCCGCAATCTGCTGGTACACCGGGGTTCGTTCATGAAAGTGCAGTCCCTGAAAACTGACCACTCGGAATCCCCTCCTTCCCTTCGTTCTATGTGTATTATATCAGTAGTACACCTTTTTGGCAATAGATTTTCACCCTTTCAGATGTAAAGATTTAAGCCGCAAAAAAGCCCCCGGCCATACAGCCGGAGGCTTTGAAATCAAACTGAATTGGTCAGGGTCAGGCGATCACAAAGTAATAGATCAGAGAAACCGCCACGATCAGGGCGCAGACCACAGCCGTAATGGGGGGAGCCCAACGGATGATGCGTTCCGCCATCACGTCGTCTTCGGATTCTTCATCCTCGTCAACATAGCGGCCACGGCGGCTCTTAGGCTCTTCGTCATATTCGTCCTCATCATCGGTATCGAACATGCGGGTGCCTTCGTCCTCGTCGTCCTCAGCATCATCCTCAAACAGGCGTCCGTTGGGCGCATATTTGCGCACCCGGGCCATTTCGGCATTGGTGGCGTCTGCCGAAGGATTGAACTGAGCGGTGGGTTCGTCCACCTCATCCTCCTCGCCGGCAATGGCAGCCTGAGCCGCAGCAGCGGTGGCTGCCGCTGTGTTCCGGGGCTGAGGCGCCGCCGCATTGGCAACAGCGTTCAGTTCCTCCTGCTGTTGTTCCGCAGCACGGCGGGCTTCTTCCAGAATGGAGGTCAGGCTCGCCTTAATGTAGGCGCGGTCACCGCCGCACTCGCTGCACACCGGGGCAGCTTCCTCGTTGGGATGGAACGCACCACAGGCGCAGAACCAGCCATACTCCGTATCCTGAGGTACGCAGGTCAGCTGCGGATTGCCGGTGCGGGCCTGCAGAATCTTGGCAATGGAACCGGGCAGGATGCGGGGCTGGGGCAAGCGAACACGCTTGTAATCCCGCAGGTTGACCCCACGGCCGTTGAGGAAAGCTCGATCCAGCTCGGTTTCCACACTGGAAACCGGGGTATCGCTGACAAACACCGCATCATCACTGCCGAAAAGATCACCGGGCTGAGCGTTCAGATCTTCATAGTAGAAGTCATCCTCGCACAGGATCTGGCCGGCGGCATCCTTGCATTTGAAATGAACCACCAGGCCGGTCAGAGGTTCGGTGCCCACATTCTTGAAGGTCAGACAGACTGCCACCTCACCGGTAACGTCTCCCTTGAGCAGTTCCACACGAACGAACTGAACCGGGCTGCCCGCAGTATAATAGTTGGCGCGGGACTGTGCCATAAGAGAAAAATTCTGATCCATGATTCAATCCACCTTACCTTGTCATTCTTGGGGCGCTTCGGGGGCGTCCGGCATCTGAGGCTGCACCGTGGGTTCCGCGGCCCGGGGCGCAGCAGTGTTTCCCTGCACGGGTGTAGATTCCGACTTGCCCAGATCGAAGGGAGGCAGCTGACCGCCTTCCATCAGGATCTTGAACTCATCACCGCTGATCTTTTCCCGTTCCATCAGGACGGCGGCGACAGCGTGCAGCTGATCCATGTGCTCGGTGAGGATGCGGCGGGCCGTCTCGTAGCCTTCGTCCACGATGTCACGGATCTCGTTGTCGATCTCCGCGGCAATGTTCTCGCTGTATCCCTTGCCCATGCCCAGGTCACGGCCCAGGAAGGTCTCGCTGGGGTCGGTGCCGTAAACCACAGGACCCAGGCGCTCGGAGAAACCATACCGGGTGACCATGGCGCGCGCCGTATCGGTGGCACGCTGCAGGTCGTTGGAAGCACCGGTGGAAATATCCTCCAGCACCAGCTGTTCCGCCACACGACCGCCCAGCAGGCTGACGATGCTCTCGCTCATGGCCGTCTTGGTGACATAGCTGGGATCCTTTTCCGGCAGGTACATGGTGTAGCCGCCTGCCATGCCGCGGGGAATAATGCTGATCTGGTGTACAGGGTCGTGGGTCTTGCAGAAATAACCGGTGATGGCGTGACCGGTTTCATGGTATGCGGTCAGGCGCTTTTCCTTGTCGGTCACCACACGGCTTCTCTTCTCGGGACCAGCCACCACTTTGATGGAAGCTTCCTCGATTTCAGGCTCGGTGATGGCCTTTTTACCCTTGCGGGCAGCCAGCAAAGCGGCCTCGTTGACCAGGTTTTCCAGGTCGGCGCCGGAGAAGCCCGCCGTGGACTTGGCGATGGTCTTGAGGCTCACATCCGGAGCCAGCGGCTTGTTCTTGGTATGAACGCGCAGGATCTCTTCACGGCCCTTCACGTCCGGCAGGCCCACATAGACCTGACGGTCAAAGCGGCCGGGACGCAGCAGCGCCTTATCCAGAATATCGGCACGGTTGGTGGCCGCCATAACGATGACACCGTCGTTGGCGTCGAAGCCGTCCATCTCCACCAGCAGCTGGTTCAGGGTCTGCTCGCGTTCATCGTGACCGCCGCCCAGACCGGCACCGCGCTGACGGCCCACCGCATCGATCTCATCAATAAAAATGATGGAGGGCATCGTCTTTTTGGCTTTTTCAAACAGATCACGCACACGGGAAGCACCCACGCCGACGTACATCTCCACGAAGTCGGAACCGGAGATGGCGTAGAACGGCACACCGGCCTCACCTGCGCAGGCACGGGCCAGCAGGGTTTTACCGGTACCCGGAGGGCCTACCAGCAGCACACCGTGAGGAATGCGGGCGCCCAGAGAATTGAACTTGTTGGGAGCCTTAAGGAACTCCACCACTTCCTGCAGTTCGGCCTTTTCTTCGTCGGCGCCGGCCACATCAGCAAAGGTAGCCTTGCGCTGGCCCTCCTGCTGGTCCTTGACCTTGGCGCGGCCCACATTCATGATGCTGCCGCCGCCTGCACCGCCGCGGTACATGGACATGAAGAGCAGCACCACACTGCCGATCATGAAGGCGTACAGAAGGATCTCAAACCAGGGAATGCTGGATTTGAGCCCCACCATATCGTACACCATGGGGGCGTCGGGATTTTCGGCGTTATAGGCGTCGATATAATCCTGTACATATTCCAGGAAATAAGCCGTGTACGGCAGCTTGTAGGTGACGGACACTACGCCGCCGTTCTGGGGGCCAAACTCCTCGTCGCCGGAAAGTTCCGCCAGCAGACCGCTGGCCTGCTTTTCACTCTCGCTCTGTTCCGGCAGAGCGTACTGGCCTTCTTTCAGGCTCAGTTCAATGACGCCGGTGTTGAGATCCAGGTTGAAGTAGGTCACCTGGTTGGCGGAGAAGTAGTTCATGACCTCGGACATTTTCATGGTGCTGGCCGAGGAATTGGACATGGAGGTATAGGTAGTTGCCATGACCAGGACCAGAACCAGCAGGACCGCGGTAATGATGATGCCGCTGAGGCGTGGTTTATGCTGCAAAAGATCAACTCCTTATTTCGGGTACGCTGCCTTTGAGGCTTCGTCCCTGTTATTATGCGAAGATCAGTTCTTGGAATAGATCTCCGGCTTCAGCACCCCCACATAAGGGAGGTTGCGGTATTTCTCGTCATAATCAAGGCCATAGCCCACCACAAACTCATCGGGCACTTCAAAGCCGCAGTAATCGGGTTCGATGTCGGCCTTGCGGCGGCTGGGCTTGCTCAGGATGGTGCACAGGCGCAGGCTGTTGGGCTTGCGCATCTGCAGCATGGGCATCAGGTGAGAGAGGGTGATGCCTGTATCCAGAATATCCTCCACGATCAGAACGTCCTTACCGGACAGATCCTGATCCAGGTCCTTGATGATCTTGACCAGACCCGTGGAACTGGTATTGGCGCCGCCATAGCTGGAAACGACCATAAAGTCGATGCCGCAGGGAATGGTCACGGCACGCATCAGGTCTGCCATGAACACAACGGCGCCTTTGAGGATGGAAACCAGCAGAAGGTCTTTGCCCTCATAATCGGCGCTGATCTGGGCGCCCAGATCGGCCACTTTAGCTTTGAGCTGTTCTTCCGAAACTAGGATATGGTCAATGTTCTGGTGCATAGACTGCATACGTTAAACCTCCGTTTTTTCGGTGCGGATAACAAGCACTTCCCTCGTGAAACGGTCCGGGGCCAGGCCCTCGGCAAAACCGGAACCCCACAGCCAGACCACCTCGCTGCCATCTGCCAGCAGCGGCAGCAGCGAGCGCTCGTTCATCGGGATGGAAAGCTCGTTATAGTATTTTTTCAGCGTTTTGCGCACATGGCGGTCCCGGGGACGGTAGTCATCCCCCGGCTGCCGTGTGCGGAGCAGGATATTCTTGCTTATTTTAGCATAATCTGCGCAACAGTTTAAGTCTTTTTTGAAAATTGGCGCATTTTTTAGAAAATCTTCATACTTTTCTACCCGAAGGGCGATGGTATAGCCTCCCGGCAGGTGGTAGACCCCCGGCAAAGCAGGCTGTGCGGGGGCCGGAACAGGTGCCGCGCCCGCAGGAGAAATGCGCACCAGCTCTTTGCCGGAACCGTTTTTCTGGACCTTGTAGGTCACTTCGGAGGTGAGCTGCAGGGCACCCTCCCCTTTCATGATCAGGAACCGCAGAAGGCTGACATACTTTTCTTCCGCATCCCGTACCGGTGAAACCAGGCTGTGCAGCGCCGCATCCAGAACGGGGCCGTCGGCATCCCGCAAAGTCTGCAGATCATACCCGTGAGCGGTGGCAGCCGCCTGCAGCAGAGCGGCCGCTTCGGCAGCCAGCCAGGCGTCCAGCTGCTGCATCTGACGGCACAGGCGGCCGATGCAGCGTTCCGCTGCCGGATTCACCGAAAGCAGTGCCGGAACAGCGTCGTGACGCACCCGATTGCGGGCATAGGTGTCCCGGGCGTTGGTCTCATCCTGCACATATCTTTGCCCAAGAGCGGCACAGTATGCCTCCGTTTCGGCACGGGTCAGGCACAAAAGCGGCCGAACATAGACACCGCGGTGCGGCTGAATCCCGCCCAGTCCATGCAGCCCGGTTCCCCGTGCCAGACGCAGCAGCACTGTTTCCACCTGGTCGGACATGGTGTGAGCGGTGGCGATGTGGGCTTCTTCCCGGGCGGCCAGCTCGTCAAACCAGTCATACCTCAGGTTGCGTGCCCAGTCCTCGCTGGGATTTTCCGGCACCTGTACCCCCGTGCGTCTGGCATTGTAGACAAAAAGTTCCACTGCGCGGTCCTCACAGAAGCGTGCAACGAACGCTTCGTCTTCGTCGGCTGAAGCGCCCCGGATGCCGTGGTTTACATGGGTGGCCAGCACCTCGATGGAAAGGGCACGGCGGCAGCGGAGCAGGAA
Organism: uncultured bacterium; assembly: GCA_905214345.1. Taxonomy (GTDB): domain Bacteria; phylum Bacillota; class Clostridia; order Oscillospirales; family Ruminococcaceae; genus Gemmiger. Next base: position 16,060 of record CAJMLV010000016.1, on the reverse strand, counting down.
CAGCAAAAGGGCCATAGAGTCTGCCCCACCGGAGCAGGCCGCAATGACCCTGTCGCCAGACTTGAACAGGCCCTGCTGCTTGCAATAGGCAATCAGGGTCTGCTCGGTTTTATCGATGATTGTTTGCGCATCAATACTGTTCATGAATCTCATCCAGGTTGCTGAAGCGTGTGTGCGCGCCGTCCCAGCCAAGGCGGACGATGCTGGTTTCGCCGTGGCGGTTTTTGGCTACGATGCACTCGGCTTCGTTTTCGTTGGCCTGTTCGGCTTCACCGTTCTGACGGTTATAATACGCAGCGCGGTACAAAAACAGCACCACGTCGGCGTCCTGTTCGATAGAACCGGAGTCGCGCAGGTCGGACAGCTGGGGCCGATGGTCCGAGCGCCCCGCCGTCTTTTCGGCAGCACGGGACAGCTGAGACAGGGCGATGACCGGCACGTTCAGTTCCTTGGCCATGATCTTGAGGTTTCGGGTAATATCACTGATTTCCTGCACACGGCTTTCGGTGCGCTTGGCGCTCTGCATCAGCTGCAGGTAGTCGATAATGACAAGCCCGATCTTCTCTTTTTTGGGGTCCTGGTTGATCTGGCGGATTTTGGCTTTCAGTTCCGGCACCGAAATACCGGAGGAGTCATCCATGTAGATGGGCACATTGTAGAGCAGCGAGGTGGCCGTGGCGAAGTCGTTCCAGTCGGAGTTGTTCAGACGGCCGGTACGGAATGCCTGACTGTCGATGCCTGCCACGCTGGACAGGATACGGTCGGTCAGCTGCTCGCAGGTCATTTCCAAGCTGAAAATGATGGTCGGGATTTTCTGCTGCCGGGCCACATTGGTGGCAATGTTCAGCGCAAAACTGGTTTTGCCCATGCCGGGACGGGCTGCCAGAATCACCAGGTCGGAACGCCCCAGGCCGGTAAGCACATTGTCCAGATAATGGAACCCGGTGGGAATCCCCGCAAACTTGTCACGGTCGGCACCGCTGAGCTTCTGCATGGTGTCGATAACTTCCAGAATGGATTCCCGGATAGTTTTGACACCGGATTTCTCCTGGCCGCCGCGGATGTCGTACAGCTTTTGCTCAGCACTCTCCAGCAGCATATCGGCGTCCGGCTCGTTCACAGCCTGTTCCAGCGTGGAACGGGCCGCTTCGATCAGGCGCCGGGTCTGGTACTTTTCCCGAACAATTTTGATGTAAGAATCCACATTGGAGATAGCCGGAACCGTCTCCGCAATATGGGCAATGTAGATTTTGGCATCGTCGGCGCCCTTAAACGCCGTGTTCTGGGCCAGGGCATCCACCAGTGTGATGACGTCCACAGCTTCGCTGTCCGCAAACAGCACCCGCATCTGCTCATAGATGGCACGGTTCTGGTCCGAGTAGAACATATCCGGTTCCAACTCGGTGATCAGGCGGTTGAGGATGGTTTCATCCATCAGCGCCGCGCCCAGCACACTCTGTTCTGCCTGCATGTTATAGGGCATCTGGATACCCAGACTGGATAAGCTCAATTCACCTGCCGGCATACAGATCCCCCTTTCCCGCAGGATTTTTCAGCCTGTAAAGGCATATTGCTTTACAGTTCCTCCACCTTGACTTTGAAGGAAGCGGCAACACCGGCGTACAGGCGGACCTGGGCGTCGTAGGTGCCGAATTCCTTGATGGAGGGCAGTTCGACCTTCTTCTTGTCGATTTCGGTGCCGAGCATACGCCCCAGCTCATCGGCCACGTCTTTGCCGGTCACCTTGCCGTACAGCTTGCCGGAAGCGCCGCCCTTGACCTTGACGGTCACGATCTTATCCTTGACCTGGGCAGCCGTAGCCTCGGCAGCGGCACGCGCCTCTGCCTCATGGTGTGCCTTGGCTTCACTCTTGGTACGGGCGGTGTTCAGAGCGTTGGCATCCGCCGGCGCGGCCAGACCGCGGGGGAACAGGAAGTTGCGGGCGTACCCGTCGGACACTTCGTGGATTTCATCCTTCTTGCCGATGCTCTTCACGTCCTGCTTGAGAATAACTTTCATGATGGTATCTCCCCTCTTTATGGTTATATTTTAATTGGCAATGCGATTGTTATACCCGGGCATCTGCCTTGCTGGCAGCCTGGGCGGCACGGTAGTTGTCGATTTCTTCCCGGATACGCTTTTCGGCCTGTTCCACCGTGCAATCCTTGAGCTGAGCGCCCGCCATGGTCAGATGGCCGCCGCCGCCCAGAGGTTCCAAGATGACCTGTACATTCAGCGCACCCATGCTGCGGGCACTGATGTTGACACCGCCGTTTTTGGCCACAGCCACAAAGCTGGCGTCCACGCCATTGATGGTCAACAGATCGTTGGCCGCCATGGGCAGCACCACACTCATGCCGGGGTCCAGCTCATCCGAAACAGCCACAGCACAGCCCTTGTAGATATAAGCGCTCTCCACGATGGAGGCCCGGGCCTCATACTCTTCCTTGGATACGTTGAACAACAGTTTGGTTTCGGCGGTCTTGGCTCCGCGGCTGCGCAGCCAGGCGGCTGCCTCAAAAGTGCGCACACCCACATGAAGCGCAAAACTGCGGGTATCCAGCATGATGCCGGCCAGCAGCGCCTGGGCTTCCAGCGGGGTGATGTTGCCCTGAGCAGGCATGAACTGCAGCAGTTCGCAGACCAGTTCGCTGGCGCTGGAAGCATAGGGCTCATGGTACAGCAGTACCGGATTGTCGATATGCCCCACTGCCATACGGTGATGGTCAATGACCACCACACGCTTGCACTTGGCATAGATTTCCGGGCTTTCCAGCAGATACTTCTGGTAGGTGTCCACCACGATCAGCAGGGTGTCCGGGGTAATCAGTTCCAGGGTTTCTTTGGGTTCAATGAAGTTGTGGCTTTCGCCTGCTTCATCAAAGACATCCAGCAAAGCGCCGGCCAGCGTGGCATCTCTATGTATCGCGATGACCGAAGGCACCTCGCACATTTTGCACATCCGCAGAATGCCGATAGCAGAGCCCACGGCATCCAGGTCGGTCATGCGGTGTCCCATAATGATGACGCTGTCGCTCTGGCGGATCTGGTCGGCCAGGGCGTTGGCGATGATACGGCTGCGCACATGGCTGCGCTTCTCCACACCGTGGGAGACACCGCCATAGAATTCGAAGCCATCCACCGTCTTGACCGCCGCCTGGTCGCCGCCGCGGCCAAGGGCAATGTCAATGCTCTCCCTCGCCATTTCCTGGCACTCGAACAAGGTCTTGCCGCCGTGGCCCAGACCAATGGAGATGGTAATCATCCCGCTGGGGTTCAAGGCACGGACCTTATCCAGGATATCAAACCGGGAATCGATCATACGGCGGGCGTCCCGTTCCTCCACCACCGCAATATAACGGTTGTTGGATACACGACGCAGGAAACCGGTGGTTTTGGAAAAATAGTCTTCCAGCAAGCGGTTGATGGCTTCCAGTTCATGGGCCTGCTCAGAGTCCTTCATATCGGTGAACAGCTCATCGTAGCTGTCGATCACGATATTGAGGTAGGCCGGGCGGCTGGCGGTGTATTCGTCCAGGGTGTCCTTGAAGAAGGTATCGTTGATCAGGTATACCAGGCTTCCCCCGGAGGCCCCCCGCACCGGGCTGGCATAGGCCGTAAACCGGTTGCCGTTGGCGGCCAGGTCCTGGCCGTGGGGGCGGGCGCATACCGAAAGATCAAACCCCGGCAGGAACCGCTCCACCGCAGGCTGGACGGCATCCACATCCGCCAGCACCTGTTCCCGGAAGATGTCGTTATACCAGACGATCTTTTTGCCGTCCAGCAGCATGACCGGCACAGGCAGTTCCGCCAGCGAATACTGAAGCTTGCTGCCTTCAAACTGGCGGCCGCACAGGTTCCTGACCACAAAACGGCGCAGGCGCCGGATATTGATGATGAGCAGAACTGCCACGATCACCACCACCGCCGCCGGTGCAATCAGGCACAGGGGGTTCAGGATGGCCACCGGTATTGCCAGCGCCAGGCAGGCTGCCGCCAGCAGAATGACCAGCGCGATATTGTCAGGACTTCTTTTGTTTTTCATGGGAATCCTCTGCTGCTTTCTGCCGTGCGGGCACGCCGCATCCGGCCAGCTTTACACTTCCATCAGGATGGGCAGAATCATGGGGCTGCGCTTGGTGCGGCGGTAGATATAGCTGGAAAGAGCCTCCCGCACGCGAGCCTTGACACTGGCCCAGTCGTGCATGTTTTCGGCCAGACTGCGGTCCAGAGCCATCTCCACCTGGGTGCGGGCACCGACCATCAGTTCCTCGCTTTCCCGCACATAGACGAACCCGCGGGAAACCAGTTCCGGCCCGGATACCACCTGACCGGTGCGGCCATCCACCGCCACGGTGACGATGATGATGCCGTCCTCGGACAGGTGATGGCGGTCACGCAGCACCACGTTGCCCACATCACCCACACCGTAGCCATCCACCATCACGGCGCCGGAAGGCACAGTACCTTCCAGAGTCAGCCCGTCCTGAGAAATGCGGATGTTCTGGCCGTTTTCGGCAATGTAGATGTTGGACTTGGGGATGTAGCCCAGGTGCTCCGCCGTTTCGGCATGGCGCTTGAGCTGCTTGAACTCGCCGTGTACCGGCAGGAAGTACTGGGGATGCGCCAGGGTGAGGATCAGCTTCTGTTCCTCCTGGCAGGCATGGCCGGAAACATGGGTATCGTACATGTTTTCGTAGATGACTTCCGCCCCCAGGGAAAGCAGGCCGTTGACCACCTTGGTGACGGTCTTTTCATTGCCGGGAATGGGCCGGGCCGAAATGATGATGAAGTCACTGGGACCCACCTTGACGGTGCGGTGGCTGGCCTGGGCCATACGGGACAAAGCCGACAAAGGCTCGCCCTGGCTGCCGGTGGTGATCAGGACCACCTTTTCCGGCGGATACTTGTTCACCTCTTCAATGTCGATGAGCACATTGTCCGGGACACGGATGTACCCCAGTTCCCGGGCCATCTCGGTATTGGAAACCATGCTGCGCCCGTTCACGGCCACCTTACGGCCGCTCTCGATGGCCAGCTCGATGATCTGCTGGATGCGGTAGATATTGGAGGCGAAGGTCGCCACAATAATACGGCGGTTGCCTGCACGATGGAACAGCCGGCGCACGCCTTCGGCCACCGTCTGCTCGGTAGCGGTAAAGCCGGGACGCTCGGCGTTGGTGGAGTCGGACAGCAGGGCCAGCACACCACGGCGGCCGTATTCCGCAATGGTGGACAGGTCGGTCACGGCATCGCCGGACAGAGGCGTATAATCGATCTTGAAGTCGCCGGTGTGCAGCACCACACCCGCAGGGCACTCGATGGCAAAGGCCAGTGCGTCGGGGATGGAGTGGTTCACATGGATGGGCTCCACCGTAAAGCAGCCCAGATGCACCTTCTGGCGGGGCCGGATCTCGTGGAACACGGCGCTGGAAGCCAGACCGTGCTCTTCCAGCTTGTTCTTGATGAGCCCGATAGTCAGCTTGGCTGTGTAGATGGGCACATTGAACTTCTTGAGCAGATACGGCAGGCTGCCGATGTGGTCCTCATGTCCGTGGGTGATGAAAAGGCCCTTGATGCGGTCCTTGTTTTCCAGCACATAGGTGAAATCAGGGATGACCAGGTCCACGCCGAACATTTCCTCGTCCGGGAACACCAGACCGCAGTCCACCAGGATCATATCCCCCTGGCACTCATACAGGGTGATGTTCTTGCCCACTTCGCCCAGACCGCCCAGCGGGCAGATGTGCATGGGAACGGCGGGTTCATCATAGATGGGGGCATTCTGACGGCGTCGCGGCAGGCGGGGGGCCTGGGCGGGCGCGGGCAGACGGGGCTGGGTACCGTTACCGTTCTGGCGCGGGCCGCGGCGCTGTCCTTCATTCTTGCTGGCACGGGGCGCGCGCTGAGGCTTGCCGCCCTTGGGCTGTTCCTGAGATGCAGCCGCTTTCTTGGTGCCGTTCTGCGCCTTGGGCGCCTTATTCTCGCTGCGGGTACGGCGAGGCTGGTTGCTGTTATTCTGACGGCCGCGCTTTTGTGCGGGGCGCTTCTGGTTCTGGTTCAATTCTTCCATTCATATACCTCCGGATTATTCCGCACCGGCGGGTACTGCGCGCACTCGGCCGCTCCCTGCCCCGGCGGGTTGTTACTTTGCATCGTATGATTTTTGCCCTCAGGCTGGTGGGCGCGAAAAGTCCATCCGACAAGATGCGACCGGGCCCTGCGAAAAACATGACATTGCAATTAGTCTTATTATAAATCCTGCATGGGGCCTTGTCAAATAGAGCGTGTCGTTTCGGCGGTTGCCAGGCAGCCCTAAAACAGGTATAATAAGGGCACGGTTCCAGTATGGACCAGGAAAGGCTGCAAAACACAATGAAACAAATCGAAATTTATACTGACGGTGCCTGCAGCGGCAATCCCGGCCCGGGCGGCTGGGGCGCCATTCTGCGGTTCCGCACCAGCACCGGCAAGGTGTTCGAAAAGGAGATCAGCGGCGGCGAAGCTTCCACCACCAACAACCGCATGGAGCTCACCGGCCTGCTGGAAGCTCTGCGCCAGCTGAAGGAGCCCTGCGCCATCGACCTGTACAGCGACAGCCAGTATGTGATCAACGGGCTGGAAAAAGGCTGGGCAAAGGGCTGGCGCGCCCGCGGCTGGAAAAAAGCCGACAAGTCCCCCGCCCTGAACCCGGATCTGTGGGCGCCGCTGCTGGAAGAGAGCGAAAAGCATGTGATCCGCTACCATTGGCTGAAAGGCCACGCCGGTCACCCCGAAAACGAGCGCTGCGACCGCATGGCGGTAGAGCAGAGCAAGCGTTTCGGCGGCAGACAGGCATAAACGAACGGAGGAACAAGAGATGGATGGTCTTGGTTTTAACACCTTTGAAGAGCAGGACAAGGTCCTTGTAGGCATGAGCGGCGGTGTGGATTCCAGTGTAACAGTCCGCATCCTGCAGGAGCAGGGATTTGCGGTGCAGGGCGCTGTGATCCGCTTCTCCCCCGCCCACGATGCCGCTGTCGCTGCCGCCCAGGAGACCGGTACCAAACTTGGCGTACCTGTGCATGTCATCGACGCGCAGGAAGATTTTGAGCGGGAGGTCGTGACCCCCTTCTGCCAGAGTTATTGCGCCGGGCGCACGCCCAACCCCTGCATTCTGTGCAACCCTGCGGTGAAATTCCGCCTGCTGCTGCGCAAGGCGGACGAGCTGGGCTGCAAGTTCATCGCCACCGGGCACTACGCCCGGGTGGAAGTGTGCAGCGACGGCAACAGCCGCCTGTGCACCGCCGAAAGCGCTGCCCGGGATCAGAGCTACATGCTCTACCGCCTGCCCCAGGAAATCCTCTCCCGCCTGATTCTGCCCCTGGGTGATTTCGAGAAAGACGACGTGCGGGAGATTGCCCGGGACATCGAGCTTGCCTGTGCCGACGCGCCGGATTCCATGGAGATCTGCTTTATCCCCGACGGCGAGTATGCCGCTTTCATCCGCGCCAAAGGCTTCGCCCCCAAAACCGGACATTTCATCGGTCCTGACGGCGAAGACCTGGGCGAGCATGCCGGCGTGGACCACTACACCGTTGGCCAGCGCAAGGGGCTGGGCATTGCCGCAGGGCGCCCCCTCTTTGTCAAGGCCATCCTGCCTGACGGCAATGTACAGCTGGCCGAAAGCGGCGGCGAGTATTCTTCCCGCATGGTGGTCAGCGATGTTGCCACCCCCGACGGCCAGCCGCTGGCAGACGGCGATTACCGGGTCAAGGTGCGCAGCGCCGCCCAGGCGGTGCCCTGCCAGGTAGCCGGTCAGCCAGACGGCACCCTTCTGGTCACCTTCCCCGAACCCGTTCGTGCCCCGGCACCGGGTCAGAGTGCGGTATTCTACCGCGGCGGGTTCGTCTTCGGCGGCGGTTTCATCCAGTCGGCGGAATGATGGATTTTCCGGCATGGCCGGATTGAATACAGCGTAAAAAGCGGTTCCCTTTTGAGTTTGTACATCAAAAGGAAACCGCTTTTGTTTTTATTGTTTCTTGCCCGATGCCAAGGATCATTCCATCCCTTTCAGAATGTTATAGGCGTCGTCCAGATCGATTCCGGGGTAGGTCACCACATAGTAATAATCGCTGGTGGTATAAGCGATACTGTCGGTTGTCTTCATAACTTCTTTGGTAAGATCTTCCTCGCTGTCCAGCAGGACATAATCCTCCATCATCTGTTCCACCGGGTCCAGATCTTTCGGATAGTTCTCCCCCACCTCCAGAATCGAATATCCCGCCTCATAGTCCAGGGCATACTTTTCCACGATCAGGCTGGCGGAATCGTCCGGACTTTTGATAGACACCATGGCCCATTCTCCCTGTGGGTCCACATAATCGATTTCATAGGTGTACCCGTTGGGCAGATACGAAAAGTCTATATCGGTCACCCGCGGCGCATCGACAGTGCTGCCGGAATCGACCTTAAAAGAAAAGCTGCGTTCACCTGTACGAGTCAGTTCCAGCTGCGGCCACACGGCCGCCACGCCCAGAGTAAGCAATGCGACGCAGACAGCCGCCACCGCAATGCCCCGGATAACCTTGCGGGCACGAGGTCTTGTTGACAGACCCGCCGCCGAAACTTCGGACTCGTTCTGCCGGACGCAAGCCGCTTTCAGCAGCTCATCAAAATCATAGTTCGTCATCGTAGCCCTCCTGTTGTAACAGCTTTTTCAGTCTTTGCCGGGCACGGTGGGCTCTCTGCCTCACCGCCCCTTCGCTGATGCCCAGAACTGCGGCAATCTCGGCCGCGGAATATCCCTGCACATACTGCAGCAGCAGAACGTCGTGATCGGCGGCAGGCAGCGCCTGCAAGCCCCGGCGCAGCGCCGCCACCGCCGCTTCCTGTTCCGTCTGTTCGGCAGGTCCCGGCGAAGGGTCCTCGAAAACGGCCCATCCTTCTTCCGGCAAAGTCTGTTCCCGTTTGCCTCTGCGCAGATTGCGCGCCGCATTGCGCACCGTCACCAACAAAAGTCCCCGCAGACGGGAGGCGTCCCCGGTGTCGATGCGTTCCCGCACCCCGGGTGCGTTCAGCCGCAGCCAGGCCTCCTGCACGGCATCCTGGGCCAGGGCAGTGTCGCCATCCAGCACCGACGCGGCCACCGCACAAAGCTGACGGTAGTATCGGTGATATGTTTCTGCCAGTGCCCGCTCACGCAGATCACGGTAAAACAGCGGCATCGTCAGCACTCCTTTTTTCGTATTGAGGTCCCTCACTTACCGTACACAATCATTGAGGCATCTGTGACAGGGTTGACGAATATTTTTCCTCATGTTCCATTTTCCGCACAACAGAAAACCGGCTGCTTCCCGAGCTGATGCGCTCAAGAGGCAGCCGATTTTTGTTTTACTGTTCAGGCCGCTTTTCAGCAAACCTTTGTTTTGCCTGTTCGCCGCAGAACCATCAACGGCGGCCTTTGCCCTTCTTTTTCTTCTTGCGGGGCCAGGGGTTCCAGGTTCCGTGGGTGGTTTTCATCCAGTGGGCCAGCGGATACAACAGCAGAGCCAGGCCTCCCAGCAGAATCAGCAGATACAACCATTCCGCCAGAGAAACCGCAGCGTCCAGCGCCGCCAGCGCCGCCAGAAGAAAGCCAGAATACATCACGAAGCGACCGTTGCGGATCACATACTCCCGCCAGTACTCCTCCTTGATGCAGTCCTTGCCCTGCTCACCCCAGATATGCGGGTTTCTGGTCACGGCATACCCGTAGTAAGCCAGCACCAGACCGATCACCAGCAGAAATTGAAACATTGCAGCGGTCCTCCCTTATTACCGCCCGGTTCGGCGGTGTCGGCCCTTACAGGCCCATCTTCTTATAGAACGGGCTGAAATCCAGCGTGGCGAAATAGTCGGCCGGAGTTTCGGCGCGGCGGATCAGCTGATGGGTGCCGTCCTCACACAGCAGCACTTCGGCGCTGCGCAGTTTGCCGTTATAGTTGTAACCCATCGAGAAGCCATGGGCACCGGTATCATGGATAAAGAGCACGTCACCGGTCTCGATCTCAGGCAGTTCGCGGTCAATGGCAAACTTGTCGTTGTTTTCGCACAGACCGCCCACCACATCGTACACATGATCGGCAGGCGCATCTTCTTTACCCAGCACGGTAATGTGATGGTAGGAACCATACATAGCCGGGCGCATCAGGTTGGCTGCACAGGCATCCACACCGATGTATTCCTTGTAGATGTGTTTCTGGTGGATGGCCGTGGTGACCAGACCACCGTAAGGGGCCAGCATAAAGCGGCCCATTTCGGTATAGATCTCCACATCGCCCATCCCGGCAGGGGTCAGGATGGCTTCGTACTGGCGGCGCACACCCTCGCCGATGGCCATGATGTCGTTCTGCCGCTGACCAGGCTTGTAGGCAATGCCCACGCCGCCGGAAAGGTTGATGAACTTGATCTTGGCACCGGTGCGTTCTTTCAGGCGCACCGCCAGCCGGAACAGAATCCCGGCCAGTTCGGGATAGTAATCATCGGTAACGGTGTTGCTTGCCAGGAACGCATGGATGCCGAATTCCCTGGCCCCCAGTTCTATCAGGCGGGTGTAGGCTTCGGCCATCTGGTCCTCGGTCATCCCGTACTTGGAATCGCCGGGGTTATCCATGATGCCGTTGCCCAGATCGAACACACCTCCCGGATTGAACCGGCAGGAGATCACCGGCGGGATACCGGCCACCCGGTGCAGAAATTCCACATGGGTCAGATCATCCAGATTGATGGTGGCATTCAGGGCATACGCCTTCTGCATGTCCTCCACAGGGGTCTCGTTGGAGGAGAACATGATATCCGAACCCTTGAAGCCGCAAGCTTCACTGAGGAGCAGCTCGGTGTAGCTGGAGCAGTCCACACCGCAGCCCTCTTCCTGCAGGATCTTCAGCAGATAGGGGTTGGGCGTAGCCTTTACGGCAAAATATTCCTTGAAGCCGGGGTTCCAGGCAAAGGCCTGGTTGACGCGGCGGGCATTTTCCCGGATGGCTTTTTCATCATAGATATGGAACGGGGTGGGCACATCCTCAATGATGTGCTGTGCCTGCTCCAGGCTGATGAACGGCCGCTTTTCGGTAGACATATTTGACCTTCCTTTCCTTGGTTTCCCTCTTCCATGTCCGACAACTCAAGACATATAGTTGGATTATAATACTTTTTATAACCAAGGGCAAGGGTTTGGACAGGATTTCGGTATAAATATACAGTTTTCCCGTATGAATGTTCTGTTCAATCCTGATCCGTTTCGGCGGGCGGCTCCATGCCGATGGTATGCAGGGCCGCCAGACGCCGGGCATGCATGCGGTTCTGCAGCTGGCGCATGGTCCAGCGGTATTCCGGCCACAGGAAAACGCAGGCTGCAACCCAGGCTGCAGGGTTGGAGAGTTCGGCACCGAAATACCCCAGCATGGGCACCAGCACCACCGCCACGGCAGTGCGGGCAATCATTTCCGCCACACCGGCCATCATGGCCAGGGTGGAATAACCCAGACCCTGGATGACATATCGCCAGACGATCAGCGCACCCAGCGGGATAAAGAACAGGCTGTTCCAGAACATGTACTCGCTGGCCATGGCCACGATGGTGGTCTCCGTAGCGGTATCAATGAACAGACCGATGATGATTACATCAAAGAAATGCAGGAACACCGCCGCCGCCACCGAATAGACAGTGATCATAAGCATGGCACTGCGGGTGCCGCGGCGGATACGTCCCAGCTTGGAAGCCCCCAGGTTCTGCCCCGCATAAGTAGCCATAGCGGTACCGATGCTTTCCAGCGGCACGGTGAGCAGGTTCTGGGTCTTGCCGGCAGCCGTCACCGCGGCCACAGCCGTGGACCCCAGCACATTGACAGCGCTCTGCATGATAACAGACCCGATGGCGGTAATGCTGCACTGAAGGCCCATGGGAACGCCCATGCCGCACAGCCGCCCGCAGGCGGCAGAATCCACGCGGCGCTCGTCCCCTTCCATCCGCAGCACGGTAAAGCGGCGCAGCATGTACAGGAAGCTGACCACACCGGAAATTGCCTGAGAAATATCGGTGGCCAGTGCTGCCCCCAGAACCCCCATATCATATACAATGATGAGATACAGGTCCAGGCCCACATTCAGAACACTGGTCAGCACCAGGAAATACAGTGGGGTTTTGCTGTCGCCCAAAGCACGCATGATGGCGGACACCATATTGTACAGGAACACAAAGGGAATACCCGCAAAGATCCATCCGATATACAAAGCCGCGTCATCGATAATATCGGAGGGCGTCTGCATCAGTTCCATAATGGGCCGCGTGAAAATAACCGTCGCAGTGGTCAGTACCACGCTCATAGCCAGGCAAAGCCAGCCCGCATTGGCCACATACCGGCGCATACGGGAGTAATCCTTGCCGCCAAAGCACTGGGCGATCGGAATGGCAAAGCCGTTACAGATTCCGATTACGAAACCCAGAATCAGATAGTTTACCGAACCGGTGGCGCCTACCGCCGCCAGAGCATCCACGCCCACAAAGCGGCCCACAATGATGGTATCTGCCAGCGAATAGAACTGCTGGAACAGATTGCCCAGCACCAAAGGCAGCGTAAACATGGAGATGACTCGTAACGGCATCCCGCTGGTCAAATCTTTTGTCATACTGTATTCCCCACTCCCGAAAAACGAACAGCGCGGCAGAAGCCGCGCATGAATGCGGTGATTATTATACTATACCAATAGAGAAATTCAAGCGGTCTACGCAAATATTTTTGAAGTTTCATATCGGGAAACAAATTCAGATATACACAAATCAAAAAAGCCTGACCACCGAAGTGATCAGGCTTTTCTGGCAGGGGTAGAAGGATTCGAACCCTCGGCACGCGGTTTTGGAGACCAAGTGAATTGTCGATTATCATGCGTTGTATCGATATAATCGAATGCGGTTACTTAATTGTATCTTGTTGTTTCTCGCAAGTCATGCAACATTTGGTACATATTTGGTATAGCTCCCGGTTTTTCGATAATCGTTACCAGAGTGAAATTTTGAAAAGAAACATGTACCCGGATGCTTTTTATCTTGTGTTGATTATACCACATACGCCTGAAAAAAGACATTAAAAATCAGTTAAAAATAAGGCTGCCACAATTAAGTGACAACCTTATTTTTTGTTGATTTGATAAAGAAGAGTCCCCGCAGGAACTCCTCTGGTCGCAGTCCTCACAGGATTCTGCAACACGATCACTGAACGCATCACACGACACATGGCTGTGCTGTATGTGATTCATTTTATCTGTTGAACAAATACTCTTGAATCTCGTTGAACGCTCCTTGCATCTGGTCTACGTTATTCCCGTTCAGCGCATGACCAAGGAGCGCAAAGTTTGCTTTTAGCAGCATATTTGTAGACTCTTCATGCGCGTCTAATCTTCTTTTGTCTTTTTCAAAGAGATCTAAGAACCATTTGACCTGAGGGTTCAAGGTTTTAATTTTCCCTCTAGAATGAATAGGTTCCTTAAACAGACTTAGAAGTTGTTGCTCGGCATAGTGCTGTATGATATACTATACATAAAGCTACAAAATCTTTTGATACATATCCAACACCACCGCGGCCTAATCAAGCCCGGAACCAAAATGAAACCGTTCCCCTTGCGATCTACTGCAAAACCGGGTATAATGGTATCAAGAAGCCAACACTGCCAGAAGGAGTGCGCCCATGAGCAATGAAGAAAAGATTCTGCAAATGCTGGAAACCATGCAGGGACAAATTGGCGAAATGAATGGCCGTTTTGACCGTGTCGAAGCCCGCCTTGGCAAGATTGAAACCAGGCTTGATAAAGTCGAAAATGCCCTTGATGAACTGAAAGAGCATGCGACAATTACCCGTGAAGCCTGCAACACCTTGGTAGAATGGACTGAACACGCAAGCGCTGTGGTCCAGGTCCCCTACCCTTACAAGCCCGCATAACCGAATAAGTTTTGACCTAGAACGAAAGCCCCTGACTGCCTAGCAGTTGGGGGCTTTATTGTGGGCCAAACCACAAATGAAAACAAAAATGACGGGAGAGGTGTACCATGACGACAAAACAGAATATCATGGATGCCGCTGTCAGAAAAAGCCCCATTGCGAATCTCTGCGGGGACTTTGTGAACACTGACGGAAAATGGTGTCTGTGCCAAAACCCTGCCGAGTTCAAAGAGTTTCTCGAAAACGAATTCGGCTTCAAGGTCGTTCGCTGTTACGAAACCGCAACGTCAACGGCCATTGCCGAAACCGAGGACGGGTACAAGATTGCCTACAATGGTTTCTGTACCAAAATGAATTGAAAGGGGCTCATAAGAAATGAAAAAGCTCGCCGTTTCCGTCATCACTGTTCTGATTGTCGCCATCGCTGTGTGCGGCGGTTTTATTATGGGCGCAAAGTGTGCCATGACCCACGCCGTTTACGTTGGTGAAAGCGGCGAGAATGGGTACGTTATCAGCTACAGGTTTGGTGGCTACTGGGAAAACCACCTGTATCTGAACGAGGAGGCCACTGCATGAAAATCATCAAGACAAGGCACCCTGTGTTCGTCAAAAGAACCTTTCTCGCTTTCTATTACGATGACGGGAACGGTTTTGTTTTCGATCTTGACGAGCACATGAAGCCAATTCTAAAAACCGAAGAGCTGAAACAGAATTACGAATATTGCATGAATCATCCGGAAGAATTTGAAAGCGCATGGAATGAAGTCATGCATGAAAAGTATTCGTATACTGAACCGGCTATCGGTGTTTGCTCTTGTGGCGAACAAATCACGCTTGACGGTGATTTCGATGGTGCTGTCCAATGTCCAAAATGCGGACAATGGTACAACCTGTTTGGGCAGGAACTTTTGCCGCCCAATCAATGGGAAGAAAACTATTTTTGATGCAAAACACCATCAAAGTGATGGAGGGCTAAATGAAAAATAAAATCATCGAGCGAATCGCTTATCATGCGGCCATGCTTTGTGTGGTCGCATTTTTCTTTGTGGGAATCTGTGCCCTTGCTTCTGCTGCGGAGCACTTCCCTATCGTGACCAGCCTTGTTTCTGTTCTCGTAATTGCTGCCATTGGTAAGCGCGAACTGAAACCCAAATCCAAACATGAAGGAGTGTACCGCCATGGCAAATGAATCCTACAGCGCAATGAAAAAGCGCCACCAGGAAAAGATGGACGGTGTCCTGGCCGAAACCACGTTCTTCGCCTTCAGTGACGAACAGTTCAATGAAGGCATGAAGAAGTTCGGTCTGAATTCCAAAGACAAGAACGACCTCAAAAAGATTGTCAGGATTCCTGCCGGTGGATTCTGCCTGAAGGAACGCCTTGACGATCTGCGCAATGTCGTCAACCAGAATTCCGAAGAGCTGCGACTCGCTATGCAGGATGAAAAGTTTGCCTATCAGGCATTTTTGTCTGAGCTGTGCAACCATGAATACTGTATCACGGGCGATCCCTGTGAATCCATGGCTGTGCTTGGCGTGTCCATGGATGACCTGAAAGCGAATCCGAAAATGGCACAAGCCCTGGAACGCGCAGAAAAGAAAGCTGCACAGTATGACTAAGTGGTATCTGTTCTGTGGCGACACAAAATATGTGATTCAGTTTGGCCTTGGCGATCTTGTTCATGTGACAATGTGGAAAAACAACCGCCTTGTAAATCATGGAATCCGTCAAATCATGAATCGGCGGCGCGACCTGCAAGACTATTTCATTTTCAATCACGAACAATTCTTCTTGAATCAATTCCGGCCATGTAACAAATAGTGCCAATGTCACAGAAGCGATTTTAAGGCACCCTACGGCGCGTTTCAGTGCTAGACGACAAGTTATATTACAAGACACGAAAACGACGCTACACGGCCTGTCAGACGCCACACAGCGCATCATGTTTCTATGCCATGCAACATTGTTCCATATTATATTCAAGTCCGGTCAATCTGTAACGCAATCGAATATGTTTTCTATATATTGCCTATTGCACCTACACTGCCTAGAACCCCTGCCAGCCCCACACAAAAAACCATACCAAAACCACCACATTTGTCCCC
>CAJMLV010000015.1 GCA_905214345.1 uncultured bacterium | reverse complement strand
GGCGGTGGATGAACTGGTGGACAAGGGCCGCCACTGGCCCCTGACCTTTCTGGTGCTGGTCTGCATCCTGCTCAACTTCTACACCGCCTGGGAAGTCTGCCTCTTCACCATCCCGTACTTTGCCTACCGCTGGTGGGGCACCGAACACCCCGCCGTGCCCCTGAAACGCCGCTTCGGCCTGTTTGCCGCATCCGGCACGTTGGGGGCGGGCCTTGGGCTGGTGCTGCTGGTCCCCGCCCTGTTGGAAGTGGAGGAGAGCAAGGGCGGCCTGTTCGCCATGGACTTCTCCCTCACGCCCAACTTCTCTCTGGCGGAACTGCCTTACCGCCTGTTCTTCGGCAACTTCTTCTGGGACGATGTCACCGGCACCCTGCCCAACATCTACTGCGGCGTCTTCTGCGTGGTGCTGGCGGTGCTCTTCTTTGCCGGACCTGCGTCCCGCCGCCACAAGCTGGCTGCCGTGGCGGTGCTGGGGATCATGGTCCTCAGCTTCTGGGTCTACGGCATCGACCTGATCTGGCACGGCTTCAAACAGCCGGTGTGGTTCCCCTGCCGGTACAGCTTTCTGGTCAGTTTGTTCCTGGTGCTGCTGGCGGCCAAAGCCCTGCTGGCAGCGGCGCCCCGGCCCAAAGCCCTGGTGTTGGCCGGCGTGCTGGGGGCATTGTGGTGCGCCGGGTATGCCCTGGTCTCCGGCGAGACCTTCTCGGTGTTCAAGCTGGCCGCCACGGCGGCGGTGTTCGCGGGTACCATGGCCTGTGTGGTGCTGCTCAAAAACCCCCGCCGCATCCTGGCGCTGACCGGTACCGTGGGCTTTGCGCTGCTGGTCATGGTGGATATGGGGGCCAACACGGTGTTGGCCCTGCGCAAGTTCGAAAGCTACACTGTCAGCGGTTTTGAGGAATTCTACGACCAGAACACCGAAGCGGTAAATGCCATCCGCGCGCTGGACGATGGGGATTACCGCATTGAGAAAAACTTCATGCGCACCCTCAACGACCCCATGCTGCTGGGGTACTGGGGCATCAGCCATTATTCCTCCACCAAAGCCAGCACCGCCAAGGAACTGCTGGAATGTCTGGGGTATGTGAATTACTCCACCTACGGCTGGGGTTCCACCGCCGTGGCGGACAGCCTGCTGGGCATCCGCTACCTGTACAGCGACGGCAGCCGCATGGTGCCGGGCCACTATGAGCAGCTGGACACCGGCACCGAACTCACCGTGTGGGAAAATCCCTACGCTTTGCCCATGGCTTATGTGGGTTCCTCCGACGCGCTGGACATCTCCATTGAAAACAGCAAAAACACCTTTGAACTGCAGAACGCCATGCTTTCCGCCCTGGTGCCCGGCACCCCGGACGCCCTGCTGCCCGCGGACCTGAATTATGAGGACCCGGAACAGGGGATTCTGCTCACCTTCACCGCCCCCTGTGACGGCCCCTGTTATCTGGCCATTCCCAGCCTGGAGGACATGACCCCCTCGGACGTAGCGGTGAACGGCACCCTGCTGGGCGAGTACTTCACCGGGGACGCCCTGGGCGGTGTGTTCCCCCTGGGGACCTTCCAGAAAGGGGAGACGGTGGAACTGCGTCTGGGCTTTGCGGACAGTGAGGAAGCCCGGGCCGCCATCCAGGTGTACAGCCTGGACGAGAGCGTGCTGGCGGCAGCGTCCGCCACCCTGCAGGCCACCGAACCCCGGGAAATGACCATCCGGGAAGGCGGCCGCATTGCTCTGATGGCCACCGGCACCGCCGAAGCCGATCTGCTGGTGCTGCCCTTTGCCTGGGAGGATTCCGATCACTGGAAGCTCACTGTCAACGGGGAGGCGGCCGAGACCGAATGTGTCTTCGGCGGATTGATCGGCGTTCGCCTGCCTGAAGGCGAGGCCCATGTGGAACTGAACTATGCTCATCCTGGCGCAGGCGTTGGCCTGGCGGGCACCCTGGTTTGCGCGGTGCTGGCCGTGGTCTGGTTTGCCCGGGAAAAACGCCGCCCCGCGGCAGAAGGAGACAAAGCATGACCGATCGTGCCATTGAACTGGTGGTGGAAGCCGGCAAAGCCATGCTGGAAAACGGCAGCGAAGTTTTCCGCGCCCAGGATACCATGGAGATCATGGCCCACAGCCTGGGGGTCAAAGACTTTCATGTGTATGTGCTCACCAACGGGATCTTTGCTTCTGCCGAAGGGGAGGACGGACCCATCAGCGCCGTGCGCCATGTGCCCCGGGTGAGTATCCATTTGGGCCGGGTGGAGGCGGTGAACGCCATCTCCCGGGAAGTGGCGGCGGGCAAGCTGGATATGGAAGGCGCCGAAAAGGCCCTCCGCGATGCCTGCGCCATTCCGGCTTACGGCCCCCGGGTCTCGCTGCTGGCGGGAGCGGTGGGCAGCGGCTGCTTTGCCTTTCTGTTCGGCGGGGGTGGGCCGGAAGTGGTCACCGCTTTCTGCGCCGGTATTGTGGAGATGCTCATCATGCAGCTGTTCCACAAGGGCGGTGTCAGCAAGGTGTTCACCGACATTGCGGCGGCTGCCGCCTGTACCGCCCTGGCCCTGGCCGCAGGCAATCTGTGGGGCATGGGCTACAACCCCAGCGGGGCCATCATCGGCGCACTGATGGTGCTTACCCCCGGTGTCGCCCTGACCATGGGCATCCGGGACATCATCAACGCCGACTACCTGTCCGGTACCATCCGCCTGTTCGACGCCCTGCTCTGCGCCGGGTGCCTGGCCTGCGGCGTGGCCCTGACCTACATGATGGCCGTGAGCTTCTGGAGGGTGACCCTGTGATGGATCTGCACTTTGTGGGCAGCAGCGTGCTGCAATTCTGCGTGGCCATGGTGGCCACCATCTGTTTCAGCCTGGCTTTCCAGGTGCCACGCCGTCACTTTCTGGCCTGCGGCATCACGGGCGCCGTGGGCTGGGTGGTGTATTTCATCGCCACGGCGGCGGGGCTGTCGGTCCCGGCAGCCACCCTGGTGGCGGCTTTGCCCCTGACCGGCGTGTCCCGGCTTTTTGCCATTACCCGCCGCGCGCCCGTCACCCTCTTCCTTTTGTGCGGGATTTTCCCTCTGGTGCCCGGCGCGGGCATCTACTACACCGCCTACTATCTGCTGAACAATGAGCAGCTGCTCTTTGCCAGCAAAGGGGTGGAGACCCTCAAGACCGCCGTGGCCCTGGCCATGGGCATTGCCATTGTGTGCAGTATCCCGCTGCCCCGCAAGATCTCCCGCAAGCAGTATCGCGGCCCCAAAATGAGCTGAAAAAACAGCGGCATGCTTCTGCACACCGCTGTGGAAAACTTCTTGCAAGAATATACGATTTGTATAAAAAGTGCGAAGTTTACCGTCTGGCATCGCCCAGGATCTTGCCCAGGTCAAAGAGGATGTCGTGGGGCAGCATGGTCATCTGGCTGGTGCGGGCCGCGCAGGCATCGGCGGCGGCGCCGTGCAGCCACACCGCGCACAGGGCGGCGTCGAAGGCGGGCAGGCCCTGGGCCAGCAGCGCTGCCAGCATGCCTGCCAGCACATCCCCGCTGCCGCCCCGGGCCAGACCCGGGTTGCCGGTGGGGTTCTGGATCATCTTGCCGTCCGGCGCAGCCACAATGGTGCCGGTACCTTTGAGCACCGCCACGCAGTTGAAGCGCCGGGCGCAGCGCACGGCGGCACCGGGCCGGTCGGCCTGCACCGCGTCTACCGTGGTGCCCAGCAGCCGGGCCATCTCTCCCGGATGGGGCGTCAGTACCGTGTCCGGGGGCAGAAAGGGCGTGGTGCCCAGCTCCCCGGCGGCAATGGCGTTCAAAGCATCGGCGTCCAGCACCGCACCCCGCCAGGGGGCACCGATGCCGCCCAGGGCGTTGAGCACCCGTCCGGCGCTTTCCCCCAGACCGGGACCGGCCAGCAGCACGGCGGAAGTATCCGCAAACCGCTGGCGCACCGCCGCGGCGTCCGCCGCCATCACCCCGCCGTCGGCATCGGTGCGGCAGGGCAGGGCGCAGCATTCGGGGGTGCGGGTCAACACCAGCTGCAACACCGGTTCCACGCTGGCCAGGTATACCAGCCCCGCCCCGGTGCGCAGGGCGCTCTCACAGCACAGGGCCGCCGCACCCCGGTAGGCCATGCTGCCCGCCACCGCCACCACCCGGCCGTAGCTGCCTTTGTTGCTGTCGGCCGCCCGGCGGGGCAGGCGGCGCAGCACGTCCGCCTGTTGGATCTCACGCATACGAAAGCCCCCTTTTCCGGTCTTTACGTTATTTTTTCCATTATACCCCCAAACAGGTGAAAGGAGCAAGACAATGGTACCCGAACTGGAACGCTTGATCGAAAAAAGCAGCCGCCTGGTGTTTTTCGGCGGCGCCGGTGTTTCCACCGAAAGCGGCATCCCGGATTTCCGCAGCGTGGACGGTCTGTATCACCAGACCTTCCGCTACCCGCCGGAGTACATGCTTTCCCACACCTTCTTTGTGCAGCATACCGCCGAATTTTTTGATTTCTACCGCAAAAAGCTCATTGTTCACGGGGCAAAGCCCAACGCCGCCCATCTGCGGCTGGCAGCCCTGGAAAAAGAGGGCAAGTGCAAGGCGGTGGTCACCCAGAACATCGACGGTCTGCACCAGGCGGCGGGCAGCAAGACGGTGTACGAGCTCCACGGTTCCACCCTGCGCAACTTCTGCACCCGGTGCGGCAAGTTTTACGGTGTGGATTTCATCGAGGAAGCAGGCAAACAGGGGGACGGCGTGCCCCATTGTACCGAGTGCGGCGGCCTGGTCAAACCGGATGTGGTGCTGTATGAGGAAGGTCTGGATGAAGCCACGGTAAACGGCGCGGTCAAGGCCATTTCGGAAGCCGACCTGCTCATTGTGGGCGGCACCAGCCTGGCGGTGTACCCGGCGGCGGGGCTGCTGCGGTATTTCCGGGGAAACGAACTGGTGGTCATCAACAAACAGCCCACCCCGGCGGACGATTCCGCCAGCCTGGTGCTGCACATGCCCATCGGGCAGGCCCTTGGCGCCGAAGCAAAACAGGAATGAGGTCTGCTGGCCGGAGTTTGCACAATCCCACGCGAAAAAGCGGGTGGGTATGTGAATTTTTTGATAGAATTTTACAAAAAGACTATTGGCATTTGGGACCGGTTCTGGTATGATAGAAAAATAAGCTGTATGATAGCAGCAGTGTGTGTGCAACAGCAAGGGGGCTGGAAGGTATGGCAAGTGCGCTGACGGATTTTGTGAAAAAACGTGAATTTTTGGTATGCATGGACTCAGACGGCTGCGTGATGGACACCGTTCGCATCAAGCACTGCACCGTCTTTTGCCCGGAACTGATCCGCGTGTTCTCTCTGGATGAATACGCCGATATGATCACCTCTGCCTGGAAGGAAATCAACATCACCGGCATCACCCGGGGCATCCCCCGGTTTGAGAGCGTGGTGCAGATCTTCGACCGGCTGAAGAACCGGGGCGTGGACGTGCCCGGGTCGGAGGATATTGCCGCCTGGGTGCGCACTGCTTCGGAACTGAGCACCGCCAGCCTGCAGCAGGAGATGCTGCGCACCGGCAGCCTGGCGCTGCGCAAGCTGCAGGAGTGGAACAACGCCTGCAACCGCCGTATCCAGGCCCTGGAACCCACCTTTGAGCCGTTCCCCGGTGTGGAGACCAGCCTGCGCCAGCTGCACGCCGTAGCCGACGTGGCGGTGGTGTCTGCGGCCAACGAATCCGCCATTGAGAGCGAGTGGACCCGGTACGGCCTGTCCCGCCATGCGGACGTCATCTTCGGCCAGGAAGTGGGCAGCAAGGCCAACTCCATCGCCGTGATGCTGGCCTGCGGGTACGAGAGCCGCAAGGTCATGATGGTGGGCGATGCCATGGGTGACGCCCAGGCCGCCGCGGCCAACGGGGTAGCCTTTGTGCCCATCCTGCCCGGGCGGGAAGCCGAAAGCTGGCGCCGTCTGCAGGAGGAGGCCCTGCCCAAGCTGCTGCACGGCACCTTCAACCCGGCGTATCAGAACGAACTGCTGGCGGCCCTGCGCAGTGCGCTGCGCGGATAATATCTGCCTTTTTCGCAAGGTCCCCGTGCAGGGGACCTTGTTTTTTTGGAACTTTTCCAGGATTTTTGGATACAATTCGGGTACAATGGGCCCATAAGATACAAGATGAGGGGGCTTTTGGATGAATCGAATCTTGATCGTGGAGGATGAGGCGACCATTTCGCGCCTGATCGAAGTGAGCCTGAAACGCGTCGGGTACGACTGTACCGTGGCCAACGACGGCGTCACCGCCGCCGACCTGATCGAAGCCAACGACTATGACCTGGCCTTGCTGGACATCATGCTGCCGGGGCTGGACGGCTACGACCTGCTGGAATACCTGCGCCCCATGGGTACGCCGGTCATTTTCATCACCGCCAAATCCAGCGTGAAGGACCGGGTCAGGGGCTTGAGCCTGGGGGCGGACGATTACCTGATCAAACCCTTTGAGGTGGAGGAACTCATCGCCCGGGTGGAAGCGGTGCTGCGCCGCACCGGCCGGGGCGGGCAGACGCTTTCCGCCTTTGACGTGACCATGGACCTGGCCGAACGCCGGGTGACCCGGGCGGGGCAGGATGTGGACCTGACGCCCCGGGAATTTGCCCTGCTGGAACAGCTCATGCGCAACCGGGGGGCGGCGCTCTACCGGGATGTGCTGTACGAGCGGGTGTGGGGCGGCGAGATGGCCGACACCCGCACCCTGGACCTGCACATCCAGCGCCTGCGGAAAAAA
Organism: uncultured bacterium; assembly: GCA_905214345.1. GTDB lineage: Bacteria > Bacillota > Clostridia > Oscillospirales > Ruminococcaceae > Gemmiger. The sequence continues at coordinate 57,394 of CAJMLV010000015.1, read as the reverse complement.
CTGGATTGGCACGATAAGATCGAGACGGTCTATCGTGTGGGGTATCGCCTGAAAAAAGAGTAAAGACGGGAGAAACCTGCCGAAAGGAGACCGCGCATGCGATTTTCTGAAAAACTGGTCTGCACCATCCTGCTGGTGGTGGTGACCTTCTTTGCTTTGGGCGGCAGCGCGCTGCTGTACGGCGATTTCCGGGACCGGCTGTCGGCTTCGGCGGTGCAGGAACAGAACAGCCACAGCATGATCTGCTATACCCTGGAAAACGAGATGCTCACCCTCCACCGCCAGGGCGAAGCGGTGACTGCGGAAGTCCTGCGGGAGTTCTGCGCCGAACTGCTGGAGACCGAGGATAATACCACCACCCAGCTGGCCGCTCTCTACCGCACCGACGGCGAGACGGAGGAAGGGGCGGTGTATTCCAGCATGCCCGCCGTATGGGGAAAAAACGATCTGCCCGGCAGCGGGCAGGACGTGGTGCTGCGCAACGGCGACAGCCTGTGGCGGGTGTACGGTACCGACCTGCTGGACGACTGGACCCTCTACACTGCCTATGACCTTTCGGAAGTGTTTGCCGCCCGTGCCCGCAGTCTGCAGCGATTCCTTCTGCTGGAAGCCGCCGTGGTCATCGGGGCGGCGGTGGCGGCCTTTTTGTTCAGCCGCCGTCTTATCCGTCCGCTGGCGCTGCTCAACCGGGCCAGCCGGCAGATCGCGGCGGGGAACTATGCCCTGCGCACCGACCTGCACACCGATGACGAGATCGGTCAGCTGAGTGAAAGCTTCGACACCATGGCCGCCGCCGTGCAGGAAAAGGTGGCGGCGCTGGAACTTTCGGTGCAGCAGCGGGAGGATTTTATGGGGGCGTTTACCCATGAGCTCAAGACTCCCATGACCGGTATTCTGGGCTACGCGGACCTTCTGCGCAGTATGCAGCCCGACCCCGAAGAACAGAGGGAAGCCGCCGGAGCCATCTACCATGAGGCTCACCGGCTGGAAAATCTCAGCGTCAAGCTGCTGCAGCTGCTCCACCTGGACGAGGAGGAACTGACATTGGTTCCGCTGAATCTGGATAAAGTGGTGGCCAGAGCGATACAGGCGGCCCGCCCGGCGCTGGAACAGAACGGCAACGCCCGGGCGGAAGCCATTCCCACCGGGCTGTGGGTGATGGGGGACGGGGACCTGCTCTGCGATCTGGTCCTCAACCTGATCTCCAACGCCGCCAAGGCCGGGCCGGGGGGGCTCATCACCATCACCGCCGAACAGGTGGGCAAAACGGTGCTGCTCCGGGTGCGGGATCGCGGCTGCGGCATCCCTGCCGATCAGCTGACCCGGGTCACCGAACCCTTTTACATGGTGGATAAATCCCGCGCCCGCAAGCAGGGCGGCAGCGGTCTGGGTCTGGCGCTGTGCAGCCGCATTGCCCAGGCCCACGACGGCACCCTGACCATCAAAAGTGACCCCGGCAAGGGAACTGCCGTTACCGTCAATCTGCAGATCGCGGAAAAGCCGGAGCAGGGAGGTGCCCAATGAAGCTGAAAGCCAAACGGGGACTGCTGCTGGCGGTGTGCGCAGCGGCCATCGTGCCCCTGGCGGCCATCCCTCTGGGGTGGTTTGCTCTGACCGACGCTGCCCTGGTGGGCCAGCGCCAGGACCAGGAAACACCCTATACCTCCATGGTGCCCACGGGGGATGACTATTATCTGCTGCGCCAGCTGAACACCCGGGTGAAGCTGGCCCAAAAGAGCGTGGCAGGTCCGCTTTATACCGAGGAAGAAGGGGTGCAGGGAATGTATCTGTCCGGCGCTACCTACTCCGCGGATATGGCCTATGCCGATTCGACCATGGAGCAGTACCGGGACGAACTGCTGCGGACCCTGGTGGACGGGGGCGTGCTGCCCCAGGCATGGATGGAGCAGATAAAACAGGAGATGGACTACTGGGCCGGACCTACCTATTACAGTACCGACAGTCTGGGCTTTGTGCGTCTGGTGACCTGTGTGGGGGAAAACTCCGACATCTGTATCTTGAACCTGGAGGTGGACAGCCTGACCGGAAAGGTGGTGGCGCTGTGGATCAGCGCCGAACAGGGGCATGAGATCGACCCCGCCGTCAGTTTGCCCGCCTGGGTGGAACTGAATGAACTGGACGGGCTGGGGGACTGGACCGTGCCCACAGGCACCGACTACGAGCAGAGCGGCCTGTACAGCGCCAGCGGGCAGGCCCTGATGACCTGTGCCACGGGATCGGATACCTATACCGACTTCAACAATCAGCGGTATTTCCTGAGCCTGCAGCTGGGACCTTACACAAGGGAGGTGGTCCAATGAAACCGGCGCACAAGCAACTTTGGCCGGTTCTTCTGCTGGTGGGGCTTACTGCCTGTTCCGGCGGTGGCACGTCTGCAACCCCGGAAACCGCTGCTGCCGCCGAGATCACCGCCGTCTGGACTGTGGGGGAGATGCGGCCGCTGTACAGTTCCGACACCACCTGTTATTACCGGAGCCAGTACCGCGGCTGGAAATCTGAAGATGACAGCTACGGATATAATCTGGTCACCCGGGTGGATTACGACACGCTGGAGGAAACCCCCGTATGCCGTGTGCCGGGCTGTACCCATGACAGCAGCGAATGTCTGGCTTACCTCAATCTCCTGAGCCAGTACCAGATCATCGCGGCGGGGGACGGTTCCCTTCTGCTCTATCACCTTGGCTGGGACAGCAGCAGCGAACAGAATATGATGGAAGCCTATGAAGCTGTCCTGAACGACCCCGCCCGGCTGGAAGTGGAATACCCCGGCGAAAGGGGACGGCAATATCTGCAGGAGTGCATAGACCAGCTGCAGGAGCCTAGCTATGTGGACCGCATCAGTGCCGACGGCCTGAGTCGGGAACGTCTGGTCACCCTGCCGGAAGGGGTGAATCCCAGTCTTGTCTGCTGGGACGGTGAAGCGCTGTACGGGATGGTGATGGACGGCAACCTGGATGTAAATACGGTGGAATACGTCATTCGCATTGGGCTGGACAGCCAAGTTGATACCTTTGAGATCCCCGACCCGGGCTACACCACCATGATGGGCGGCTGGAACGGGAAATTGGTGCTGCGCCATTTCCGCTCACCAGTGGATATGAACACCATGTTTCTGTACGGCAATTACAGCGGCTTTTACGCCCTGGAACGGGAAGCTACCTATGACTGCTGGCTGTATGATCCCGCTACCGGCGAAACCGAAAAAATCCGGATGCCGGACGACAAGGTGCGAATACTGTCCATTGTGGGGGATGAACTGGTCTACTCCCGCAGTGTGGACCAACAGGACGAACTGTGCGTCTACGACCTGCTGGCAGGGGAAAGCCGGACCCTCTGTACTTTGGAGGGCAGCGTGGCCACGGCCGCGCCTATCAACAACCCCGGCGGTGCAGAGCGTTTTGTTTACAGCTATAAGAACCAGATGGCCGCCATCATGGAACTGTCCACCGGCTATGCCTACACCCTGGAAGAACTGCAGCAGATGGCCGGGGAAATTCCGTCGGGTTATTATGTGTCCAGTGTGTTGTGCGAAACTGGCGATGACCGTCTGCTGCTGGAATTGTACGCAAGCGGCTCCAGGTATCCCATCTACACCACCATCCCCAGCCCCGTCACCCCCGAAGAAGAAGTGGCGGATGTACAGACTTCTTTGCAGTCGGTGCAGGAGTACGTGGAACAGGCGGAAGAAGCCGCGTCTTGACAGTGCTTTTTCCCCGGTGCTATACTTTCCCCAATATCTCACAGCCCGCCCCGGCTCTGCCGGGGCCGCTGTCTTTTGGGAGGAGTTGTCATGAAAGCCGCTGCCCTTCGCCCCGGCGACTGCATCGGGGTGTTTTCGTCCTCGTCGCCCATCTCCGCTACCGTGCCCGTTCGTTATGACCGGGGAAAACTCTATCTGGAACGGCACGGTTTCCCCGTGACCGACGGCATGCTGCGGGGTAAACAGGATTTTTACCGTTCCGGGTCCATCCGGGACCGGGCACAGGAATTCAACCGCCTGCTCCATGACGACCGCGTCAGGGTCCTGATGGCGGCCATCGGCGGCAACAACACCAACTCCATCCTGCCTTATATCGATTACGAATACCTGAAGCAGCACCCCAAAATCATCATCGGCTATTCCGACACCACCGCCCTGCTGCTGGCGGTCTATGCCAGAACCGGCCTCGTCACCTTTTACGGTCCGGCCCTGGCCTCCTCCTTCGGGGAACTGCCGCCCTATGTGGACGAGACCTTCTCCCATTTTGTGGGGATGCTGTCGGCGGGGCTGCCCCTGCCGTATTCCTTCCCCATGCCCAAAGTCTGGACCGATGAGCACATCAACTGGGCCGAACAGGACCGTGCCAAGACGCCCAGCCCCAACCAGTGGGTCTGTGCGCGTCCCGGGCGGTGCCGGGGGCGGCTCATCGGGGGCAACCTGAACACCATGGAAGGATTCTTCGGCACCCCCTATATGCCGGAAATTCGGCCGGGTGACATCCTTTTGCTGGAAGACTCCCTCAAGGATGCCTGCACCATCGAGCGGTCCTTCTCCCTGCTCAAGCTGGCGGGAGTGTTCGACCGTGTGGGCGGTATTGTGCTGGGCAAGCACGAGAAATTCGACGACAACGGCACCGGCCGCACCCCCTGGGACATTTTGCTGGAGGTGCTGGGACCGGACAGCCGCCTGCCCGTTCTGGCACAGTTTGACTGCTGCCACACCCACCCCATGCTCACTCTGCCCCTGGGCTGCGAGATGGAACTGGATGCGGACGCAAAGACCCTGCGCCTGCTGGAATCCCCCGTCTGCTGACGGAACCTGGGCCAAAAGCCGCCGGAACGCCTGTTCCGGCGGCTTTTTTGGCAGTCGCAGCGGCAGATAACGCAATGTTTTCCTTGTGTTCAAAATGGCTTCACGGGCTGTTCATTTTTTGGGCGCATGCTGTAACCATGGCCCGAGAGCCATTTACAAAAGAGAGGATTGTTTTTGTATGCAGGAGACCAAGAAACCCCGCGACCCCAAAAAATCATTGTGGGTCAGCTACCTGGTGATCTTTCTCATTGTGATTCTGTTCAATACCCTGGTGTTCCCCATGATGCTGCGTGCCGGGGTCCAGCAGGTGGATTACGGCACCTTTTTGCAGATGCTGGAAGATGACAAACTGACCACCGTGCAGATCGACGATGAAAAGATCTACTTTATCGACAAGGAAAACAACAGTTACGAGACCAACGCCATCGCCCAGGACCTGAAACTGGTGGACCGTCTGGAGGAAGCCGGCGTCAAGTTTGACAAGGTCATCAACGACCCCGGGCCCATCGATACCATCCTGAATATCATCATCATGTTCCTCCCCATGATTTTGCTGGTCACCTGGATCAGCTTCATGATGCGCAAGCGGATGAACAATATGGGCGGTCCCAACGCCATGATGTTCGGCGGCGGCAAATCCGGCGCCAAACAGTATGTGGTGGAGGAAGGCACCGCCATCAAGTTTGCGGATGTGGCCGGTGAGGACGAGGCCAAGGAAAGCCTGCAGGAGATCGTGGATTTCCTGCACAACCCCCAGAAATATGAATCCATCGGCGCCAAGATGCCCAAGGGCGTGCTGCTGGTGGGCCCTCCGGGTACCGGCAAGACTTTGCTGGCCCGTGCCGTGGCAGGTGAAGCCGGCGTGCCCTTCTTCAGCATTGCGGGCAGCGAATTTGTGGAAATGTTTGTGGGCATGGGCGCCTCCAAGGTGCGTGACCTGTTCAAGCAGGCTAACGAAAAAGCGCCCTGCATCGTCTTTATCGACGAGATCGATACCATCGGCAAAAAGCGTGACGGTGCCTCCGGTCTGGGCGGCAACGACGAACGGGAGCAGACCCTGAACCAGCTGCTCACCGAGATGGACGGCTTCGACGCTGCCAAGGGCGTCATCATTCTGGCCGCCACCAACCGCCCCGAATCCCTGGACCCTGCCCTCACCCGTCCCGGCCGCTTTGACCGCCGGGTGCCGGTGGAACTGCCCGACCTGAAGGGAAGGGAACAGATCCTGCGCCTGCATGCCAAAAAGGTGAAGCTGGGCCCCGACTGCGACTTTGCCATCGTGGCCCGCATGACCTCCGGCGCTTCCGGCGCCGAGCTGGCCAACATCATCAACGAAGCCGCCCTGGGCGCGGTACGGCACAACCGCCTGGCCGTCACCCAGTACGACCTGCAGGAGGCCGTGGATACCATCCTGGCCGGTGCCCAGAAGAAAAACCAGATCCTCAACGACAAGGAACGCAGCATCGTGGCGTACCATGAAGTGGGCCACGCCCTGGTGGCGGCCATCCAGTCCAACTCCGCCCCGGTGCAGAAAATCACCATCGTGCCCCGTACCTCCGGCGCCCTGGGCTTCACCATGCAGGTGGAACAGGGTGACCAGGTGCTCATGAGCAAGGAACAGCTGATGGCCAAGATCGCCACCTTCACCGGCGGCCGTGCCGCCGAGGAAGTGGTCTTCGGGTCGGTGACCACCGGCGCTTCCAACGATATTGAGCAGGCCACCCGACTGGCCCGTGCCATGGTCACCCGTTACGGTATGACCGACGACTTCGACATGGTGGCGCTGGAAACGGTGAACAACGCCTACCTGGGCGGGGATGCTTCCCTGGCCTGCAGCCAGACCACCGCCGCCGATATCGACCGCAAGGTGGTGCAGATCGTCCGCGAACAGCACCAGAAAGCCCTGACCATCCTGCGGGAGAACCGGGGCAAGCTGGACGAGATCGCCCGTTACCTGTACGAGAAAGAAACCATCAGCGGCGAAGAGTTCATGCGTATCCTGACCGCGGTGCCCCAGCTGCCCACCGGCAATCAGAGCGCCCAGTCCGAAGAAAACGCCTGAGGGATCCCGCCCTTGACGGCAAGAGAATAAAACAAAAAAACGCCCCGTCCCGGAAGGTCTTTCCGGGGCGGGGCGCTTGTCTTTTGGCGGGGCGGAGGCATCAGTCACGCTGCAGGGAGCCGGTGTAGTCCAGCACACCGCCGATGTTTTCCACCCGGGTGAAGCCGTGGGCTTTCATCCAGGCGGCGGCCTGCCCGCTGCGGGCGCCGCTGCGGCAGTATACAAACACCGGGGTATTCACATCGGGCAAAGGGATGCCCGGGGTATCCAGCAGATGCAGGGGCAGATTGCGGCTGCCGGGCAGGTGTCCGGCGGCGTATTCTTCGGCGGTGCGCACGTCCAGCAGCACGGCGCCGGGGGTGGATTCAAAGCGGCGCAGCCCGTCGTTGATGTCGGGGCGGCGGAACAGATCCAGAATGCTCATGGCAAACCTTCCTTTACGGTCAGATGGGTGGAGCCGGGACAAAATGCCCGGTTTTTTCTTATCATACTATACACAAGACGCCGGTTCCGTGACAGAGTTACAAAAAGAGGACAAGAGTTGGCGAACATAACAAATTTTTTGAAAAAAGTGCTACACAAACCGTGCGGAACGTGCTATAATATCTCTAAATTGGCCGCTTATGCGGCTATGCCTGTATTTCGCGGGGTCGACGCCGCGGTATGCTGCAAGGAGGAATCAAAACTATGTCCCATGTCACGATGCTCGCCCTTGAATTTGGCGACGCGAACGTCGTAGTGACCAGTCTGGTGCTTGTGTTTGGTATGCTGGTTGCGCTGTGCCTGCTCATCACGCTGGAAGGCAAGCTGATGTCCGGCACCGAAAAGAAGCCCGCCGCGCCCAAACCCGCGCCCGCCCCGGCCCGCAAGGCCGCCGCGCCCGCTCCGGCGCCCGCGCGTCCCGTCCCTGCGGTGGAAGCCGGTATCCCCGCTGAAGTTGTGGCCGCCATCGCGGCGGCTGTGGCCTGCACCGAAGGCAGCGCCGTCATCCGCGCTGTCCGCCGCGCACCTGTTGCCGGTTCCCGCCGCGGTAACTGGGGCGATGCCGGTGTGGCCGCCAACACCACTCCGTTCATGGCATAAGGGCATAGGGGTGACGATATGAGTATTATTCAGAATATTTCGGAAATTTTCGCCAATTCCGGCTGGGCCCAGATCTTCTTTGTGGAGGGCGGCTGGAAATACGCTGTCATGCTGGCGGTGGCCTGCGTTCTGCTGTACCTGGCCATTGTCAAACAGTTTGAACCCCTGCTGCTTCTGCCCATCGGCTTTGGTATGCTGATGACCAACCTGCCGCTGGACGGGCTGTTCCATATGGAGATCTTCCTCAACGAGACCAACCATATCAACTGGGAAATGCTGGGCAGTTCCGGCGGTATGGCCGACTACATATACCTGGGCGTCAAGCTGGGCATTTACCCCCCGCTGATCTTCCTGGGCATCGGCACCATGACCGACTTTGAACCCCTGATCGCCCGTCCCTCCAGCCTGCTGCTGGGCGCTGCGGCGCAGCTGGGCATCTTCTTCACCTACATCGGCGCCAAGATCCTGGGCTTCACCGGCCCCGAAGCCGCTTCCATCGGCATCATCGGCGGCGCCGACGGCCCCACCGCCATCTTCACCACCACCAAGCTGGCCCCCCATCTGCTGGGCTCCATCGCCGTGGCTGCCTACTGCTACATGGCCCTTGTCCCGGTCATTCAGCCGCCCATCATGCGCGCCCTGACCACCGAGAAGGAACGCCAGACCATCATGGAGCCCCCGCGTCGGGTCTCCAAGACTGAAAAGATCCTCTTCCCCATCGTGGTCACCATCATCGTCAGCCTGACCCTGCCTGATGCGGCCATCCTGGTGGGCTGCCTGATGATGGGCAACCTGATGAAGGAATCCGGCGTGGTGGAGCGCATCACCAAGACCGCCGGCAACGAACTGATGAACATCATCACCATCTTCCTGGGCTTCAGCGTGGGCTGCACCACCAACGCTTCCACTTTCCTGAACGTCCAGACCGTGGAGATCATCGTTCTGGGCATCATCGCTTTCGGCGTGGGCACCGCGGGCGGCGTGCTGCTGGGCAAGGTCATGTGCGCTGTTACCCACGGCAAGATCAACCCCCTCATCGGTTCCGCCGGTGTTTCCGCCGTTCCCATGGCCGCCCGTGTTTCTCAGAAGGTCGGCCAGGAATACAACCCCCGCAACTACCTGCTCATGCACGCCATGGGCCCCAACGTGGCCGGTGTTATCGGCTCCGCTGTTGCGGCCGGTATCCTGATCAACATGTTCAGCTGATACCCAACCAAGCATAAAACCAACCCCCGCACCGCTTTTTGGCAGTGCGGGGGTTTCTTGTATCAGGCGGCAGGGAACCGGGGGAAAATATACCCGCCTCATTGAAAAGCGGCGCCCCGTCAACGCCGTCCCCAAATGTGCAAAATCCGCGTTTTCTCTTTCCTTTTGGCCCTGTACGGGGTATAATAGATAAAATGCCGAAATATACGGGTTGGGGGAATTGACGGTGGAAAAAACAAGATACAACATCCTGCTGGTCCACTGCCATTACCGCCTGGCAGGGGGCGAGGATGCCGTCTTTGCGGACGAGCGGGCCATGCTGGAACGCCACGGCCACAAGGTGTTCACCTATGAGCGCACCAATGAGGGAAGCACCCTGTCCATGGGCCTGGAAGCGGTCTTCAGCTGGAAGACCTGGCAGGAAGTGCGGGCCCTCATCCGCAAAGAGAAGATCGACCTGGTGCATGTGCACAACACCCTGCTCACCGTCAGCCCGTCGGTGTTCTGGGCCGCCCGTTCGTTGGGCGTGCCGGTGGTGCAGACACTGCATAATTTCCGCCTGTTCTGCCCCAACGGGGTACTTTTGCGGGAGGGGAAGGTCTGCGAGGACTGCCCCCGCCGAAAGGGCGGGCTGTGGCAGGCGGTGCAGCACCGCTGCTACCGCAACAGCCTGGCCCAGAGTGCCGTCTGCGCTTTTGTGTATGCCTTCCACCGGTTGCTGGGCACCTACAAGCAGGTGGACCTCATCACCCTCACCGATTTTGACAAACAAAAGCTGCTGGAATTCAACACCCGGCACCGGGTGTTCGATCCGGCCCGGCTCTTTGTCAAGCCCAACACCGCAGCGCCGGAAGGCCCTCTGCCGCCCCTGGTGCCCTGGTCCGGGCGCAAGAACCAGGTGGTGTTTGCGGGACGCTTGGAAGAACTGAAAGGTCTGCGCACCGCCGTGGAAGGCTGGAAGCTGCTGGCAAATGACCCGGATGCCCCCGAACTGCTCATTGTGGGGGACGGCCCCCTCACCGATTGGGCCAAAGAACAGGCCGTGCCCCGGGTGCGGCTGCTGGGCCGCCTTCCCCGGGAAGAGCTGCGCACCCTGCTGGGGGAAAGCCGGGCTGTCCTGGCCCCCAGCCTGTGTTATGAAAGCTTTGCGCTGGTCCCGGCGGAAGCCCACGTCATGGGCACCCCGGTGCTGGCCAGCGACCTGGGCAATGTGGGGGCTATGGTCCGCCCGGGGGTGGACGGCCTGCGCTTTGCCCCCGGTGATGCCGCCGCCCTGGCTGAAGCTGTCCGGGCATTGCCTGCCCTGGGGGAAAAGATGGACCCCGCCGCTGTGCGTGCCGCCGCCCTGGCTGCCTTTGCACCCGAAGAAAACTACCGTCAGCTGATGGAAATTTACCGCGCCGTCCTGGACGGGACGCCCGCGCCGCAATAAGGAGAACCCTGCATGAATCAACTCTACCGCGCCCTGCATATGCCCCCGGCGCGCCTGGTCAAAAAGCTGGCCGGGTGGAAAGAAATCTACACCATCGCCCTGCGGCCGGTACCCACCGCCCCGGGGTGTGACCCGTTGCCCGCGCTGGGGGAGGGCGCCTATACCCGGCTGCCCGGAAAAGCCGGCGTCTGGTACGCCGACCCGCTGCTCTTCCACCACGAGGACAAGCGCTGGCTCTTCTGCGAAGCCTTCGATATGGCCACCGGCAAAGGGGACATCGCGGTCATGGACATCACCGACCCCGACCACCCCGGGGAGCCCCAAACGGTACTGACCGAAAGCTATCACCTCTCTTTCCCCACCGTCTTTGACTGGAACGGGGAAGTGTGGATGATCCCCGAAACCGGCACCAACCACAGCCTGAACCTCTACCGCTGCAAACAGTTCCCCGGCGAGTGGGAACTGGTGCGTTCCTTCTCCACCGAGGACAAGGAACTGGCCGACACCATTCTGCTGGACGTGCAGCCCGGGGAACTGACCCTGCTGTGCAGCCAGGTCAAGCCGGAAAACGGTCTGTTCACCCGCTACCGCCGTTATGCGCTGCGGGCGGACGAGCAGGCCGAGGGCGGTTTTGTGCTGGAGGAGGACGAGACCTTCGGGCTGGAAAACCGCAACTATGACCTGGGCGCCCGCAATGCCGGGCCGGTCTTTACCTGGGCCGGGCAGACGGTGCGCCCCGCGCAGGTCAGCACCAAGGTGGATTACGGCGTTTATCTGCAGTTCTGGACCCGCCGCGGCGAAAAAGAAACGCCCCTGTGTGCGGCTATGCCTGCCAATGTGCGCATCGAAGGGCTGGACCCGGATTCGGTCATCGGCATCCATACCTATTGCCGGGACGATGCCGTGGAGATCATCGACGCGCGGTATCTGGCGAAAGTTCCGCCCATCCCTACCCAGAAACAGGAGGACCCCAAGCAATGCTGACCATCGCCATTCCCCAGCTGTACTGCGGGGCTTCGGGCAAAAAAGGCGCCTACAACCGGCAGGAAGTGGGCCTGGCCCGTGCCCTGGTCGCCCAGGGCTGCCGTGCCGTGGTGCTTTACCCGGCTGTGGGTGCCGACGCCATCGAGACCGAAGAACCCGCCCCCGGCGTCAAAGTGCTGTATGTGCCGGCCAAAGCCTGGCGGGTGCATGCCTTCTACTCTACCTGGCAGCCCCTTCTGGATGAGGAAGTGGATGCCGTTCATGTGATGGGGGACAATTCCCTGGGTGTGCCGGGGCTATACCGTTTCTGCAAGGAACACGGCATCTTCTTTTACAGCCAGCTGGGCGCGGTGCGTTCCGACGCCCACAACCCGGTGGTGCGGGCGGTGATGGACCTGCTCTGCCGCCGCAACCTGGCCATCTACCGCAAAACGCCCACCTACGCCAAGACCCTGGCGGTACAGAATACCCTGGAAGAGTGCGGCGTGCCCTGCGCCGGGGTTCTGCCCGTGGGGCTGGACACTGCCATCATCCCCGACGTGCAGGGCACCAAGACGGAGCTGCGCGGCCGCCTGGGCCTGGACCCGGACGCCCAGATCCTGCTCTTTGTGGGGCGTCTGGACACTTACAAACGGCCCCTGGACCTGGTGCCGCTGCTGGCCGCCCTGCCGGAAAACTGGCAGGCGGTGGTCATCGGCAACGGCGCTCTGGCCGAGACCCTGCAAGGGGAAATGCAGGCGGCGGGGCTTTCTGCCCGCTGGGTACACATTCCCAGCGTGCCCAACACCGAAGTACATGCCTATTATCACGCCTGCGACGTGTTTGTGAACTTCAACGACCACGAGATTTTCGGCATGAGCCTGCTGGAAGCCATGTATGCGGGCTGTGTGCCGGTGGCCCGCCATGCCCCCGGTCCAGACCAGATCATCGAGGACGGGGTCAGCGGTCTGTTGCTGGACGGTGACGCTGCCGTCTTTGCCGCCGGGGTGCAGGCTGCCGCCTGCAGCGCGGCCATGGGCGAAGCTGCCCGGCGGCGCATCCGGGAACATTTCCTGTGGGACAACAGCGCCCGCACCGTGCTGACCATGCTGCAAGAGGAAGGAGTAGACCGGGATGGACAATGACGGCAAGCTGCTGGAACTGGCCCGCAACCTGGTCAAGTCCGCCCGCTTCGGCTGGAAATACCGGGGCGTGACCGTGCTGCCCGCCGCTGAGGGCAACCGACTGGCGGGGGAAGCCCTGCGCCGGGGGGAACCTTTCTGCTTCGGCCGCTGCGGCGCCACCGAGATGCGCACCGTGGCCGAATATCTGCAAAAGGGCGGCCGGGATTTCTCCGACCGTATCCGGCGGGAGATCCGGGACCTTTCCGGTGTTTTTCCCACCGACGACGATACCCTGCGCCGCTTCTGTGAGCTGTATGTGGACTGTGCCCATAAAGCCGACCTGCTGGCTTTGTGGGATGTGGGGGCGGAGCGGGAGGTCATCCGGGAATGTACAGACACCCGCTTCACCCAGCTGCGGGCCCTGGAACCCTATTATCACGAAGAACCCTGGAGCGCCGCCCTGGCCGGTAAAAAGGTGCTGGTGGTGCATCCTTTCAAACAGAGCATCCTCAGCCAGTACGGCAAGCGGGAACAGCTCTTTCCCGGCAAGAACATCCTGCCCGAGTTTGCATCCCTGACGGTGGTGCAGGCGGTGCAGGGGCTGGCCGGGCAGGATACCGGGTACGATTCCTGGTTCGATGCTCTTTCCGCCATGGAAGGGCAGATGGATGCCGCCGACTATGAGGTGGCCATCATCGGGGCAGGGGCGTACAGCCTGCCCCTGGCTGCTCACGCCAAGCAAACCGGCCACATGGCCGTGCAGATGAGCGGAGCCACCCAGCTGCTGTTCGGCATCAAGGGCAAGCGCTGGGATGAGCACCCCGTCATCGGCAAACTGTACAACGACGCCTGGGTGCGTCCCCAGACCAGCGAGCAGCCCGCCGCCAAGGAAAAGGTGGAGGGCGGCAGTTACTGGTAAACACATCCGAAAAAAGGAGAGTTTCATGCGCATCCTGATGATCGGCAACAACCTCGGTGTGCAGAGCGGGGTACAGCGGTATATCCAGAATCTGCTGCTCCACATGGACACCGAGACCTATCAGGTGGACCTGCTGGCCGGACCCTGCCCGCCCAACCAGCAGAGCACCGGCCCCGCCCTGGAAGCCCACGGCGTACACTGGTACTCCATCCCGGACGACGACAAAAAGCGCCTGCCCCACCTGGTCAGATTCCTGCGCACCCACAAGGGGTACGACATCGTCCACCTGCACACGGCCAGCAAGGTCAATGCCCTGGCCTGCGTGCTCATCCGGCTGTATTGCCCGGGGGCCAAGCTCATCGTCCACAGCCACATCGTCTATCCGCCCATGACCCTGGTCTGGCGGATGGCCCACGGGCTGTATCAGCTCACCGCCCACTGGTTCCTGGGCTGCGGTGTGGCGGCGGGGCGGTTCGTTTTCGGTGACCACATCGACCGCAAGACCAACTTTTCGGTGGCCTGCAACGCGGTGGACCACAGCCGCTTTTACCCCGATGAGGCTGCCCGGAACCGGGTGCGGGAGCAGTACGGTGTTTCCGATACGCAGCGCCTGTGCGGGTTCGTGGGGCGGTACAACCACCAGAAAAATCTGTTGTTCCTGCTGGAGATTTTCGCTGCCATGAGCAAAGCCGACGACCGCTGGCGCCTGATGATGGTGGGCAGCGGCGAGGACCAGGCCGCCGTGGACGAAAAGATCGCCCGGCTGGGCCTGACCGGCAAGGTCATCCAGACCGGCGTGCAGGAGGACATTCCTGCCTTCATGAATGCCTTCGACCTGTTCCTGCTGCCCAGCAACTTTGAGGGCAGCCCCATCACCCTGGTGGAAGCCCAGGGCTGCGGCACGCCTTGCCTGGCATCCACCAACGTGCCCGATGACGGCGCCGTCACCGATCTGGTGCAGTTTCTGCCGCTGAACGCGCCTCTGGACCACTGGGTCCGGGCCGCCGACCAGGCTGCCAGGGGCGGGCCCCATGCCGACCGCTGGAACGAGCTGGAAGCTGCGGGCTATGAACAGCAGGAAGCCGCCCTGCGCATGCAGGCGCTGTATGAATTGTTGGCGGGGGTGGGGAGCAAATGATCTACGCGGAACTGGCGGGCGGTCTGGGCAACCAGATGTTCATCTACGCCTTTGCCCGGGCGCTGGGCCTGCGTTGCCGGGAACCCGTGACCCTGCTGGACCGGCAGGACTGGCGGGACGGCGCCCCGGCCCACACCCAATGCGCCCTGCAGGCGCTGAACATTGCCCCGGAAGTGCGGATTCTTACTGAACCCGGCTTTGCCAAGGCCCACCTGCCCCGGCAGAATGCCGCCAAGGCCCTGATGATCAAATACGAGCAGCACGGCGGCATGATGGACAAGGATTATACTGCCTTTGAGCGGCGGATGGCTCCGCTCCTCAACAACATCGGGCTGCATTTTGCCACCGATGGCTTCCTGCCCGCCAGACGGGGGCACAGCCGGGACTTTCTGGCCTGGGGATATTTCCAGGGAGAAGGTTATTTTGCCGATGCCGCAGCTGCCATCCGGGCGGAACTGCGGGCCAAGGGCGATCTGCCCGAGGCCGCCCTGCCCACGGCACATGCCATTGCCGAAGCCCCCTGTCCGGTGGCGCTGCACTGGCGCTGCGGGGATTACCGCAAGCCGGAAAACGCGGCCCTGCAGGTCTGCGGGCCCGCCTATTACGCCGAAGCCTGCCGGGCGGTGCGGGAAGCCCTGCCCGAAGCCCAGCTCTTTGTATTTTCCGACGAACCGGACTATGTGCAGGAACACCTGGACACTGCCGGCCTGCCCGCTGCCTTTGTGCGGGGCAGCTGGCCCGCGGTGTGGGACCTGGACCTCATGGCACGGTGCCGTCATTTCATCCTGAGCAATTCCACCTTCAGCTGGTGGGGCCAGTATCTGGCCGAACCGGAAGGCCGCCGCGTCTTTGCCCCCGACCGCTGGTATGCGAACGGCAAGCGCAGCGCCCTGTATGCCCCGGACTGGATACAGATCCCCACCCGCCAGGGATAAGGGAGGTGCGCCATGGGGCGCGACGAACAAACACCCATCCGTTTTTCGGTCATTGTGCCGGTGTATAACGTGCAGAACTATCTGTCCGCCTGCGTCAAGAGCGTGGTGGAACAGCCCGGGCCCAAGGACTGGGAGTGCATCCTGGTGGATGACGGTTCCACCGACCAGAGCGGCAAGATGTGCGACGTCTTTGCCGAGACCTGCCCCGGTGTGGTGACCATCCACCGGGAAAACGGCGGTCTGGCTGCCGCCCGCAACACCGGGCTGGAAGCCGCCCGGGGGGAGTGGGTGCTCTTTCTGGACAGTGATGACCTCTGGCCCGCGGATATGCTGGTCAAGCTGCGGGCGGCCCTGGATGCCGCCCCCGGCTACGACTGGTATGTGGGGCGGTATCTGGAACTGGACGCCGCCGCGCCCGGGGCCGAACCTGCGCCGGCGCCGCTGCCGGATTTTGTCCCCGGCCCCTTTGAGAGCGCCGACTACGCCCGGCGGGTGCAGAAACTGTACGAAAGCGGCAACTGGTCGGTGTGGCGGTTCTGCATCCGCCGCACCTTGCTGCAGAGCACCGGCACGGCTTTCTGGCCCAGGGTGGTCTGGGCGGAGGATTATCCCTTCGACCTGCTGCTTTTGCATCATTGCACACGGCTGTATTTTCTGGATTTCCCCATCACCATCTACCGGGTCAACCGGGCGGGCAGCCTGCTCAACAGCAACCTGCCCAAACACTTTGTGGGCATCCTGGCGGCGCAGAAGGAATTCCGCAAGCTGTTTGCCCGCCCCGATGCGGGCGGATTCAACGCCGGGGAACAGGCCGAAGTCTGGCGGCGGATGGCCAACGTGTTCTGGCCCCAGGCCCGTGCCGCTGCCGTGAAGGACAAGACCGTACGCCGCGCCTGTGCCATCCTGATCGCCCGCTGCCGGGACCTTTACGGCAGGGGAGAACAGGCTTCCGGCCGGGCGGACTGGGTCCTCTTCCGCCGGATGATCACCCTGCTGGGCCCCCGGGCCGGACTGTGGCTGGCCGCACACCTGAAACACTAAGGAGAACGCCTTGCGAACCAAACGCACCCTCATCAATCTGGTCTATACCCTGGGCCAAAGCCTGGTGCTGCTGCTGTTGGGGCTCATCACCCGCAAGCTCTTTGTCACCAACTTCGACGCCTTCGTCCCCGGGTATTCGGACACCATCAACAACATCTTCAACTTCTTCTCCATCGCGGAGTTCGGGGTGGGCAGTGTCATCAGCTACCGCCTGTATGAACAGATCGCCGCCAAGGACATCGACCGCATCAGCCGGTATATGTCCCTGTACAAGTGGGCGTATCGGGCCATCGGCGCCTTTATTGCCCTGATGGCGGTGGTATGCGCCTTTTTCCTGCCGCTGCTGGTGGTGCAGGAGCAGGAACCGGACTGGCTCATGGTCTACGGCATCTATGCCATGACCGCCCTGTCCACGCTATCCAGTTATTTCCTCATCACCCGGCGGCTCATGTACACCTGTACCCAGCAAGGGTATGTGTGTACCCGCATCGACCTGGCCTTCAATGTGGCCACCAGCCTGGCCAAGATCGCCATTGCCCTCTGGATACCCAACTACTTCCTGTACTTCGGCATCCAGATTTTGTTCAACACCCTGGCCAACGTGGTGGTGGCCCGGCGGTACAAGAAGGACTTCCCTGAACTGTACGATGTGAAGGTGTCGGTGCGGGACTTCAAGGAACTGGGGATATTCCACGATCTGCGGTACTATCTGGTACACAAGCTGTCCAACACCATCTACGGCTCGTCGGACAACATCGTCATCACCAGTATGCGGGGGGCGGCGATGGTCACCCAGACCGGCAACTACTCCACCGTTTCCACCAACGTCAACAGCATCTGCAACAAGATCCTGGATTCCTTCGCCGCGGCCATCGGCAGCATCGTCTATGACCGGGATGCCGAGGCCGACGGTCACGCCAAAAAGGTGTTCTGGGGTCTGGACCTGTTCAGCTATTTCTTCGGCAGTTTTGTAGCGGTGGCCTATTTCTGCCTGTTCCAGCCCTTCATCCGGCTGTGGATGGGGGAAAGCTACCTGCTGCCCATGGCCTATGTGTTCTGGTTCTGCATGAACGAATACATCGGCTGGAACCACCGCATGGTGGGGTCCTACCGGGCGGTGCTGGGCCACTTTGAGGAGGACCAGTGGTTCATGGTGGGCTCTGCGGTCAGCAATGTGGTGCTCAGCTTTGCTCTGGTCATTCCCTTTGGTCTGGCGGGCGTGGTGGCCGCCACCGTCTTTGCCCACAGCCTGATGTGGATCGGCCGGGCTCGGGTGGTCTGCCGCCACTATATGAAAGGCTGCGGCTGGCGGTATCTGGGACTGCAGCTGCTGCACTGGGTCAGTCTGTTTGCCATCATGGCGCTGACCGCCTGGCTGTGCCAGCTCTGCGGTCACGGCTTCCTGCCTTTCGTGGCCAAGGTCTGCATCGTGGCAGTGGTGCCCAATCTGTGCAATCTGCTTCTTTACGGTTGGACCAGCGATGCCGCCTACCTGCGGGAACGCGGGATGGAATTGGTCCATAAAATGTCCGCACGCCTGCGGAAAGGGGAAAACGCATGAGAATCGGGATTTTGTACATCTGTACCGGGGCCTATACCGTGTTCTGGCCGGGTTTCTTCCAAAGTTTTCAACAAAACTTCCTTCCCGATGTGGAAAAAACCTACTATGTCTTTACCGACGCCGAGCGCATCGACCATGACGATGACCCTGCTGTGCGCCGCATCTACCAGAAAGCCTACGAATGGCCGTACAGCACCCTCAAGCGGTTTGAGGTGTTCCTGCAGGAAGAAGAGGAACTCCGCAGCTGTGATTATCTCTTTTTTGCCAACGCCAACCTGCTGTGCACCGCTCCCATCACCCCGGAGGACATCCTGCCCTGCCCCGAAAAGGGGGAGGACCTGGTAGTGGCCTGCCATCTTGGTTATTGGCATAAAAAGCCCTTCTTCCTGCCCTATGACCGCAACCCCCGCAGCCGGGCCTACATGCCCTACAACGCGGGGCAGGTCTATGTGGCGGGGGGATTCAACGGCGGCACGGCCCAGGCATTCCTCTGGTTGTGCCATACCCTCAACGACCGCACCGAGGCCGACCTGGCGGATGGGGTCATTGCCCGCTGGCATGACGAAAGCCAGCTCAACCGTCTGGTGGCGGAACAGCCCCGGCGGTTCCGGGTCCTGGACCCCGGCTACTGCATGCCGGAGGATGTGGACCAGCCCTTTGCCCCCCATCTGCTGGTGCGTCAGAAGAGCAGGTGGATCAATGTAGGGGCCATCAAGCACAACGAAGGCCCCCGCCGCGGCTTTGTGCGCCGCAAGTGGGAAGCCGCCTGCGAAAACTACCTGCCCTATCTCCTCTGCGCCCGGGATACCCTGCTGGGCAAAAAGGTAGAAGGAAAATAAACGAAAAACCGGCCCGGATGTCTCTTGCGAAACATCCGGGCCGGTTATTTTTTGGGGAATTATTCCTCAGTCGCCTTGGCGAACGCCTGGATCTCCTCGACGATGGTGTCGGCAGTCAGGCCGTATTCACGCAGCACATCCCAGGCCGGGCCGGAATGGCCGTAGGCATCCTGCACGCCCAGACGGCGCACGGGAGTGGGGCACTTTTCGGCCAGCAGAGAGCAGACCGCTTCGCCCAGACCGCCGATAACGCTGTGCTCTTCCACAGTGACGATCTTCTTGCATTCCTTGGCGGCGCGGATCACCAGTTCCTCGTCCAGAGGCTTGATGGTGGGCAGGTTGATGACACGCACGCTCATGGTGCCCTGCTTTTTCAGCTGCAGGGCGGCCTTCAGGGCTTCACTGGTCATCAGACCGGTGGAGATCACCGCAATATCGAAACCGTCGGTGAGGGTCTCGCCCTTGCCGATCTCGAAATGGTACTTTTCGGGGTCATGGAAGACCGGGGTGGCCAGACGGGACAGGCGCAGATATACCGGGCCGTTGTGGGCGTAGGCAGCCTTCACGGCAGCCTTGGCTTCCACGTCGTCGGCGGGGCAGATCACGGTCATGCCGGGGATGGCGCGCATCAGGGCAAAATCTTCGCAGCACTGGTGGGAAGCGCCGTCCTCACCCACAGACAGGCCGCCGTGGGTGGCGGCGATCTTCACGTTCAGGTGGGGGTAGCCGATGGAGTTGCGCACCTGCTCCCAGGCGCGGCCCGCCGCAAACATGGCAAAGCTGGAAACAAAAGGCACATAGCCGAAGGTGCTCATGCCGGCGGCCACGCCCATCATGTTGCCTTCCGCAATGCCGCAGTTGAAAAAGCGGGCGGGGTATGCCTTGGCGAAGACGGCGGTCTTGGTGGAAGCCGAAAGGTCGGCGTCGAACACCACCAGATCGTCGTGGCCGGCATCCGCCAGCTCGACCAGTGCCGCGCCGTAGCTGTCACGGGTGGCGATCTTTTTTACTTCAGCCATTGTTCATACTCCTTCTCAAGCTGGTCATGGGTGCTCTGCAGCTCCGTCATGGCGCGCTGGTATTCTTCATCATTGGGGCCCTTGCCGTGCCAGCCGACAGCGTTCTCCATAAAGCTGACGCCCATGCCCTTGGTGGTGTGCAGCAGCATGCAGGTGGGCTTGCCGCTGCCGTGGGAACGGTCAAACAGCACAAAGGCCTGCTCCAGATCATTGAAAGAGTTGCCGTTGCAGACGATGGTGTTGAAACCGAAAGCGTCCATCTTCTGGTCCAGCGGTTCGCTGTTCATGATGGAGCTGGTGGCGCCGTCGATCTGCAGGCCGTTGACGTCGATCATGATGCACAGGTTGTCCAGCTTGTAGTGGGAGGCAAACATGAATGCTTCCCAGCACTCGCCTTCCTCGATTTCGCCGTCGCCCATGATGGTGTAGACGTTGATGTCCTTGCCCTGGGTGCGGGCGGCCAGCGCCATGCCGCAGGCGGCGGAAACGCCCTGGCCCAGGCTGCCGGTGCTCATGTCAACGCCGGGCACGGTGTTCATGTTGGGATGGCCTTCCAGGTAGCTGCCCAGATGACGCAGGGTGCGCAGATCTTCCACGGGGAAGAAACCGCGCTCTGCCAGCACCGAATACAGCCCCGGCGCCGCATGGCCCTTGGACAAAACGAACCGGTCACGGTCGGGGGCCTGAGGATTCTCGGGGTCGATCTGCATCTCTTTGAAGTACAGGTAAGTCAGCGCATCCGCTGCCGAAAGGCTGCCGCCGGGATGCCCGCTCTTCGCGGCGTGGGTCGCTTCGATGATGCCCATACGCACGCGGGCTGCAGTCATCTTCAGCTGCAACATATCTTGTTTTAACATAAGTCGCGCTCCTCTTAACAGAAAGATCTCCCGGCCGATACCGGGGAAGGTTTCCGAATCTGTTCCACCTTTATCTTATACCAAACCGTGTGGGCGCGCAATGCCTTTTTTTGTTTTTGCGGGTGAAAAAAGCGCAAAAACGGCGATTCTTGTGCGCCAAAATCGAGGTTTGGCATAATATTTTCCCATTATAGCACAAAACTCCCGCCTCGAAAAGCCCCCGCCCCGCTTCCGGCAGGGGGAACGCGGACGGTTTTCGTGCTTTACTTTCAGAGAAAAATGCCGTACAATAACATATAACACGCCGGCTGGCTGCGGCCGGCGGCAATACCGGGCAAGGCCGGCCCCCGCCGTGCCGCCCGCAGGAAAAGCGAGGGTACAACAGTGTTCAAAATCGTGAAAAGACGCGAACTGAACCCCACGGTGACCGAACTGGTCATCGAGGCACCGCTGATTGCCAAAAAGGCGAAGGCGGGGCAGTTCATCATCATCCGCGCCAAGGCGGACAGCGAGCGCATCCCGCTGACCATCGCGGGCTATGACCGTGAGGGCGGCACCGTCACCATCATTTTCCAGGTCGTGGGCGGCGGCACCATGGAACTGAACAGCCTGGCCGAAGGCGAGTACGTGCATGACTTTGTGGGCCCCCTGGGCAAAGCCACCGAGATCGAAGGCCTCAAGAAGGTCTGCGTGGTCGGCGGCGGCGTGGGCTGCGCCATTGCTCTGCCTGTGGCCCAGGCCCTGCATGCCCAGGGCACCAAGGTCGTGGGCATCGTGGGCTTCCGTGACAAGGACCTGGTCATTCTGGAAGACGAGTTCCGCGCCTGCTGCGATGAGCTCATCATCATGACCGACGACGGTTCCTACGGCCGCAAGGGCGTTGTCACCGTGCCCCTGGAAGAAAAACTTTCCGGCGGCGAGACCTTCGACGAAGTCATCACCATCGGACCCCTGATCATGATGAAATTCGTGGTCAAGACCACCAAGCCCCACAACGTCAAGACCATCGTTTCCATGAACCCCATCATGGTGGACGGCACCGGCATGTGCGGCGGCTGCCGCCTGACCGTGGGCGGCCAGACCAAGTTCGCCTGCGTGGACGGGCCGGACTTTGACGGCTTTGAGGTGGATTTTGACGAGGCCATGCACCGCGGCACCATGTACAAGGAATTTGAAGCCCATGCCCGGGACAAGGCCTGCAACCTGTTCAAGAAGGAGGTCGAGTAAGATGCCCAACATGGACCCCAAAAAGTGCCCCATGCCCAGCCAGGACCCCAATGTCCGCAACAAGAACTTTGAGGAAGTGGCCCTGGGCTATACCGCCGAAATGGCCGTGAATGAGGCCCAGCGCTGCCTGCAGTGCAAGAACCATCCCTGCCGTTCCGGCTGCCCCGTGGACATCGACATCCCCGGCTTTATCGCCGAAGTGGCCAAGGGCGATTTTGAGGCCGCCTATCAGGTCATTGCCAAGTCCAGCGCCCTGCCCGCCGTCTGCGGCCGCGTCTGCCCCCAGGAAAATCAGTGCGAGGGCAAGTGCATCCGCGGCATCAAGGGTGAGCCGGTGGGTATCGGCCGCCTGGAACGCTTTGTGGCCGACTGGCACCGTGAAAACGTCCACACCCCCGCCGCCAAGCCCGAACCCAACGGCCACAAGGTGGCGGTCATCGGCGCCGGTCCTTCCGGCCTGACCGTGGCCGGCGACCTGGCCAAGATGGGCTACAAGGTCACCATCTACGAAGCCCTGCATGTGGCCGGCGGCGTGCTGATGTACGGCATCCCCGAGTTCCGTCTGCCCAAGGACATCGTTCAGAAGGAAGTGGACGGCCTGAAGGAACTGGGCGTGGACATCGAGTGCAACATGGTCATCGGCAAGGTGCTGACCATCGACGAACTGATGAACGATTACGGCTTTGAGGCTGTGTACATTGCTTCCGGCGCCGGTCTGCCCCGCTTCATGGGCATCCCGGGCGAAAGCCTGAAGGGCGTTTACTCCGCCAACGAGTACCTGACCCGTGTCAACCTGATGAAGGCCTACAAGCCCGATTCCCACACCCCCATCATGAAGTCCAAGGCTGTGGCCGTCGTGGGCGGCGGCAACGTGGCCATGGACGCCGCCCGCTGCGCCAAGCGCCTGGGCGCCGAGAACGTCTACATCGTCTACCGCCGCGGCATGGCCGAACTGCCCGCCCGTAAGGAGGAAGTGGAGCACGCCGAGGAGGAAGGCATCATCTTCAAGACCCTGACCAACCCTGTGGAAGTGCTGGGCGACGAGGACGGCTGGGTCAAGGGGATGACCTGCGTGGAGATGGAACTGGGTGAACCGGATGCTTCCGGCCGCCGCCGTCCCATCGTCAAGGAAGGCAGCGAGTTCCAGCTGGAAGTGGATACCATGATCATGGCGCTGGGCACCAGCCCCAACCCCCTGATCCGTTCCACCACCCCCGGTCTGGATGCCGACAAGCACGGCTGCATCATCACCAACGGCCCCGACGGTCTCACCAGCCGTCCCTTCGTCTACGCGGGCGGTGACGCCGTCACCGGCGCCGCCACCGTTATTCTGGCCATGGGCGCCGGCAAGGAAGCCGCCAAGGCCATCGACGAAGCCATCAAGGCCAAAAACCAGTAAGCGCGCATACCTGCCGCCCACCGGCGTATACTAACAGCAGGCCGCCGCGCCGCCGTCCGTTTCGGGCGCGGCACGGCGGCCTTTTTCGTCAGGGAAAGGACCTTTCCGCCTATGTACAGCCATTTCATCCAGTTTGTGGTGCCCCGCATCGGCCAGGCACTCATCGCTGTGGTGTTGTATCTGAATTTTCTCACCCTGCCCTTTGTGCAGCCCCTCATGGGTACGCCCTGGGCTTTCTTCGGCCTGCCCTTTCTGCTGCTGGCAGCGTTGGGGTGGCTGGCCCGGGACCCTCTGGGGGCGGGGCTGGCGGCCGTGGCCCAGCTGTGCGGGGTCTATGCCGCCGGGGATGTGCTCATGCTGGCCGCTTTTCTGCTGGGCGGGCCGGTACAGCATGTCTGCGGTCTGGTGTGGCAGGGCGGGCTGCTGGCCTGGGAGGTCACGGCGCTCCTGCTGCTGTGGGGGTGGCGCAAGGCTGTCCGCCTGCGGACCACCCGCTATACCCTCACCACCCAAAAGCCCCTGCCCGGCGGCCGCCTGCGGGTGGTGCAGATCAGCGACCTGCACCCCGGCCGGGGCGCCATGGACCGCCGCCGCATCCCCGAACTGTATGAGCGGGTGGCACAGCTGGAACCCGATCTGCTGGTGCTCACCGGGGATATCTTTGACGAGTTCACCGTCCGGGAGGACTTTGATGCCTTCTGCGCCCTTTTCGGACGCTGGCAGGCTCCCGGGGGCAAATGGTTCGTGCAGGGCAACCACGACCTGTTCCATTACTGGCACGAGCCCAGCTATACCCGGACTGACCTGGAAGAAAAATTTGCCGCTGCCGGTGTGGAATTCCTGGAAGACCGGGCAGTCTTCGTGACCCTGCCCGGCCGGGGTCATACCCCGGTGCGGGTGGTGGGACGCAAGGACTGGCTGGACACCGGGGGCAAACGGATGGCCCCCGCTGAACTGCAGCCCGGCGGGCCGGATGGGGTGTTCACCCTCTGGCTGGACCACGAACCCCGGGAACTGCGGGACGCGGCCGCCGCCGGGGCGGACCTGATCTTCAGCGGTCACACCCATGGCGGCCAGATCTGGCCCGCGGGACTGGTGGCCAAACTTTTCCGCTACAACGAGGTGAACTACGGCTGCAAGCGGGTGACCGATACCTGTACCGCCGTGGTCAGCGGCGGCACCGGCACCTGGGGGTACAAGCTGCGCACGGCAGGCCGCACCGAGATCGTCTGCGTGGATATTGCCGGAAAAATGGAATGACCGTTGCGCAAGCAACCGAATACAAACGCCTTTCCGGGTATACTAGGATCAGAGAGGTGAGAATCCATATGAAAATCATTTTTTACGGTACCCGCGATTATGACCGCCTGTACTTTGAACTTCTGGCCGCCGACCCCGACTACGGCTGCTCCATCAAATTCCTGGCCGCCAACCTGGACGTGGACACGGCGCCCCTGGCCAAGGGCGGTGACGCCGTCTGCGCCTTTGTGAACAGCGACTGCTCCGCCCCCGTGCTGGAAGCTTTGCACGAAGCGGGCATCCGCCTGCTGCTCATGCGCTGCGCCGGTTACAACAATGTGGACCTGGCCGCCGCCAGGCGGCTGGGCATCACGGTGCTCCGCGTGCCCGGCTACAGCCCCGAAGCGGTGGCCGAACACGCCATGGCCCTGGCCCAGGCGGCCAACCGCCGCATCTGCAAGGCTTATATCAAGGTGCGCAACAACAACTTTGCCCTCGACGGTCTGCTGGGCTATAACCTGTACGGTTCCTGCGCCGGTATCATCGGCACCGGGCGCATCGGCGCCGCCATGGCCCGCATCTGCCACGGCTACGGCATGACCGTGCTGGCCTACGACCAGTACCACAACCCTGAGCTGGAAGGCATTGTGCGGTATGTGGAGCTGGACGAGCTCCTCCGCGCCGCCGACCTCATCAGCCTGCACTGCCCCCTGACCGCCGACACCCACCACCTCATCAACGCCGAGACCATCGCCAAGATGCGGGACAACGCCATCCTGGTCAACACCAGCCGCGGCGGCCTCATCGACACCAATGCCCTCATCGACGCCCTGCGCGCCCGCAAGTTCGCCGGCGTGGGTCTGGACGTGTACGAGGACGAGGACGGCCAGGTGTTCGAGGACTTCTCCGACGATGTGCTGGAAAATGAGGTGGTCCCGGTGCTGCTCAGCTTCCCCAACGTGGTCATCACCAGCCATCAGGCCTTCTTCACCCGCACGGCGCTGCAGAGCATCGCCATCACCACCATGGAAAACGCCCGTGCCTTTGAGCGGGGTGAAAAACTGGTGAACGAAGTCCACGAATAACCCTTTATAAACCAAAACAGCCCCCTCCCATGGATACCACGGGAAGGGGCTGCTTTTTTGCTTTTACCAGATGCCGATGATATGCTGCATGCCCAGGCTCACGCCGGTGATAGCCACCCAGCAGACAAAGCCCATGACGATGGCTTTGCCGCCGGTGCGCACCATCTTCACCAGGTCGGTGTTCAGGCCGATGGCCGCCATGGCCATGACGATGAAGAACTTGGACAGTTCTTTCAGCGGGTGGAAGAGGGAAGCGTCCACGCCTGCCGACACGCAGACGGTGGTGATGACCGAAGCCAGCAGGAAGAAGAGGATGAAGAAGGGAAATACCTTTTTCAACGAGAAGCCGCCTTCCTGGGCTTTGCCGGTCTTGCGGGCCTTGGCGGCGCCCATCAGGGCCAGCACCAGGGTGATAGGGATGATGGCCAGGGTGCGGGTCAGCTTGACGATGGTGGCGCCTTCCAGGGTGTTGGCCCCGGCGTGCAGGCCGTCCCAGGCGGCGGCCGCCGCGGTGACGGAGGAGGTATCGTTGACGGCGGTGCCGGCAAACAGGGCAAAGCCTTCATTGCTCAGCCCCAGCTGGCCGCCCAGCCAGGGAAACAGCAGGGCGGCCAGCACATTGAAGAGGAAGATGACTGAGATGGACTGGGCAATCTCCTCGTCATCGGCGTGGATGACGGGGGCGGTGGCGGCAATGGCCGAACCGCCGCAGATGGAGGACCCCACACCGATGAGGGTGGAGGTGTTGCCCGGCAGCCGCAGGACCTTCTGCAGCAGGAAGGCCACCACCAGCGAGGTGGTGATGGTGGAAACGATCACCGGCAGACTCTGGGCGCCCACCCGGGCAATCTCGGACAGGTTCAGCCCGAAGCCCAGCAGGATGACCGCATATTGCAGGATCTTTTTGGACGTGTAGGTGATGCCCGGCTGGGTCAGGCTCTTATCCTTATAGAACAGGGCAATGACCATGCCGATGAGGATGGCGAACACCGGCCCGCCGATGACCGGGAAGGCTTTGCCCAGCAGCCAGGCCGGTACCGCAATGCCCAGGCAGGCGGCCACGCCCGGCAGAAGTTTCTTCAGGTTTTCCATGGTATGATTCTCCTCCCATTTTTGGACGGTTACTTTTCTCCGGCGACCAGTATATGCTATTTTTGCTATTATGTAAAATTATGATTCTTTATTTATGAATAAGGATGTGTTATACTGGGCTTGGGATACCCTGTCATGTTTTATATAGGGAAGGAGAACCTGTATGCTGGACCATAAAGTGGAGACCTTTCTCACCCTCTGCCAGACCATGAACTACACCCGGGCCGCCGAACAGCTGCACATTACCCAGCCGGCGGTGTCCCAGCACATCCGTGCCCTGGAGACTGAGTACGGCGCCCGGTTCTTCCATTATGAGGGCAAGCAGCTGTCCCTCACCGAGGCGGGGGCCCTGTTCCTGCGCACCGCCTCGGCTGCCCGGCACGACGACCTGCATCTGCGGGAACTGCTGCGCACGGCGGCGGGGCGGCGCACGCTGCATTTCGGGGCCACCCTGACCATCGGGGAATACCTGATGCCCGGCCCTCTGGCCCGTCTGCTGCGCACCGACCCCGACCTGCGGCTGCGGATGATCGTGAACAACACCGATGCCCTGCTGGGGCTGCTGGACCAGGGAGAGATCGACTTTGCGGTCATTGAGGGCTTTTATCCCCGGCAGGAATACGACGGCCTGGTCTATACCCGGGAGGAGATGCTGCCCGTCTGCGCCCCGGACCATCCCCTGGCCAAAGGGGAACACGAACTGCGGGAACTGCTGGGGGAACATCTTCTGGTTCGGGAGGAAGGTTCCGGCACCCGGGAGATGCTCCAGCGGGCATTGCAGGAACGGGGGCTTTCCCTGGCGGACTTCCCCCGCCTGGCGGAGCTGGGCAGCCTGAACGCCATCAAGGCCCTGGTGCGGGAAAACTGCGGCATCACCTTCTGTTACCGCTCGGCAGCCGCCCGGGAACTGGAAAGCGGGGAACTGTGCGCCGTGGCCCTGCTGGATTTCACCCTGGCCCACGATTTCACCTTCCTGTGGCAGAAAAACAGCGTTTTTGCGCCCTATTACCGGGAAGTGTTCGCCAAATTGCAGCCATAAACAACGATCCCCGGCCGCCTCATAGGAAAACGGCCGGGGATTTTGCTGTGTGCTGACAAAAAGAAAAGACCCAGGAACCTGCGTTCCTGGGTCTTTTATCGTGGTGCGCGGTACAGGACTCGAACCTGTGACCTCCTGCACGTCAAGCAGATGCTCTACCAGCTGAGCTAACCGCGCATGTCGACTTGCGACTTGTTTACTATACCAAATCCCGGAGCAAAAATCAAGCCCTTTTTTCAAAAAAATCCGAAATTTCTGTAAAACCGCCGGCAACACGGAGAAAATAGACGATGTATCGAATGTTCGACGGCGGGGCAAAAGCGGTAAAATCTTGCCGCAACGGTGTTTTTGTGGTATACTGTTACGGTTAAAATGGAGAGGTGTAGCAAAATGCGAGTTTTGGGCATCGACCCCGGATACGCCATCGTGGGCTGGGGGGTCGTGGAATATGTGGGCAACCGGTTTGCCCCCGTGGGGTACGGCGCGGTGATGACCGACAAGGATACCCCCTTTGAGCAGCGCCTGGTGGAGGTGTACGAGGGCATCCTGGATGTGTGCAAGCGCTACCAGCCGGAAGCCATCTCGCTGGAAAAGCTGTTCTACCAGCACAACCAGACCACCGTCATCGGCGTGGCCGAAGCCCGGGGCGTCATTCTGCTGGCCGCCGCCCAGTGCGGCATTCCCATCTATGAATACACCCCCATGCAGGTCAAGCAGGCAGTCACCGGCTACGGCAAGGCGGTGAAAAAGCAGATCCAGGAAATGACCCGGATGCTGCTGCACCTGCCCGAGATCCCCAAACCCGACGATACCGCCGACGCCCTGGGCATGGCGGTGGCTCACTGCCACTGCAGCCGCAGCCGTCTGATGGGTACCCAGCCGCGATAAGGCAGGGGCCCGATTATAGAGAGAAAAGAGAAGCACCATGATCTATTGTCTGAACGGAAAAGTCCTGAAAAAGACCCTGGATACCGTGGTCATCAGCTGTGCGGGGGTGGGGTACCTGGCCCAGGTGCCCCTGTCCACCGCCGAAGCTATGCCCGCCCCGGGCAAGGAGGCCACCCTCTACACCGTCATGTCGGTGAGCGAGAACGACGTGGCCCTCTACGGCTTTGCCACCGAGGACCAGCGCGCCTGCTTCAAGATGCTCACCGGCGTGTCCGGCGTGGGCCCCAAGGCGGCGCTGTCCATCCTGTCGGTGATGAGCCCCGAAAAGGTGGCCCTGGCGGCCTCCTCCGGGGACCACAAGGCCTTCACCGCCGCCAACGGCGTGGGCCCCAAGCTGGCCCAGCGCATCGCCCTGGAACTCAAGGACAAGGTGGGCAAGGGCCTGGCCGCCGGTACCGGCTTCGCAGGCAATGTGTCCGCCGCCCCGGCCCCCCAGAGCGCTCCCGCCCAGGCAGTGGCGGCCCTGGTCAGCCTGGGCTACACTCCCTCCGACGCGGCCGCCGCTGTGGCCCGGGTGGACGACACCCTGCCGGTGCAGGACATCATCAAGATCGCACTGCGCGGGCTGTCCCGCGCCTGACGCCCTGAAAGGAAGACATCATGGCACAGAATCAGGAATACACCGTCGATCCCAGCCGCCTGGTCAGCCCCGACCTGGGCCCGGCGGAAGTGGAAGAAAACAGCCTGCGCCCCAAAACCCTGGACGACTACATCGGCCAGGACAAGGCAAAAGGCAATCTGCGCATCTATCTGCGGGCGGCCCAGCAGCGGGGCGAAGCCATGGACCACATCCTGCTGTACGGCCCTCCCGGCTTGGGCAAGACCACCCTGGCCGGCATCGTGGCCCAGGAGATGGGGGTCCAGGTGCGCATCACCTCCGGCCCTGCCATCGAAAAACCCGGCGACCTGGCCGCCCTGCTCACCAACCTGCAGGAAGGGGACATCCTCTTTATAGACGAGATCCATCGTCTGTCCCGCCAGGTGGAGGAAGTGTTGTACCCTGCCCTGGAAGACTACGCCCTGGACATCATGATCGGCAAGGGACCCAGCGCCCAGAGCATCCGCATCAACCTGCCCCGGTTCACCCTCATCGGCGCCACCACCCGGGCGGGGCAGCTCACCGGCCCGCTGCGGGACCGCTTCGGCATCCTGCTCAAGCTGGAACCGTACAGCCCCGACGAACTGGCCCGGATCATCACCCGCAGCGCGGGCATCCTGGGCATTCCCATCGACCACGAAGGCGCCCTGGAACTGGCCCGGTGCAGCCGGGGCACGCCTCGTATCGCCAACCGCCTGCTCAAGCGTGTTCGGGACTTCGCCACCGTCCAGGGGGACGGCGCCATCGACGGTCCCACCGCCGTGGCAGCCCGCAAACAGATGGACATTGACGAGATGGGCCTGGACGAACTGGACCGCGGGGTCCTGCGGGCCATCATCGAACTGTACGGCGGCGGGCCGGTGGGTCTGGAGACCCTGGCCGCCGCCCTGGGTGAGGAGAGCGTCACTCTGGAGGACATCTGTGAACCCTACCTGATGCAGCTGGGTTACCTGACCCGCACCCCCCGGGGCCGCTGCGTCACCCGACTGGCTTACGAACATCTGCATCTGCCGGTGCCCCGCCGCCTGCGCGACGACGAGGACGACGGACAGCAGTCCATGTACTGATACAAACGGCGGCCATGCCCGCCCCACACGCCCGAAAGGAGCCTTACGCTATGCGCTGTGCCGATACCTGGCAGGACTACGAACTCATCGACGCCACCGGCCACAACCGGCTGGAACGCTGGGGCAAGACCCTGCTCGTCCGTCCCGACCCCCAGATCATCTGGAAAAACGAACCCGTCAGCCCTCTGTGGAACCGGGTGGATGCGGTCTATCACCGTTCCGCCAAGGGCGGCGGCAGCTGGGAACAGCACCGCAAGCTGCCCCAGCGCTGGCAGATCGGCTGGCAGGGGCTCACCCTCATCGTCAGCCCCACCGGCTTCAAGCACACCGGCGTCTTTCCCGAACAGGCGGTGAACTGGGCCTGGTACCAGAAAAAGATCGCCGCCGCCAACCGTCCCATCAAGGTGCTGAACCTCTTCGGCTACACCGGCGGCGCCACCCTGGCCTGCCTGGCCGCCGGGGCTTCGGTCACCCATGTGGACGCCTCCAAGGGCATGGTGGCCTGGGCCCGGGAAAACGCCGCCGCCAGCAACCTGGCGGACAAGCCCTGCCGCTGGATCGTGGACGACTGCGCCAAGTTCGTGGCCCGGGAAATCCGCCGGGGCAGCCGGTACGACGGCATCATCATGGACCCGCCCAGCTACGGCCGCGGGCCCGGCGGTGAGATCTGGAAGCTGGAAGACAACGTCTACGACCTCATCACCCTGACCCAGCAGGTCCTGTCCGACGACCCGCTTTTCTTTGCCATCAACTCCTACACCGAGGGCCTGAGCCCGGCGGTGATGGAATACATCCTGAAAACCAACCTCTGCCCCGTCAAGGGCGGAAAGACCTGGTGCGATGAGATCGGCCTGCCGGTCTCGGCCACCGGGGGCGTGGTGCCCTGCGGCGCCACCGCCATGTGGGAAAACGAATAAAGGGGGAAACCTGCCATGGAGCCCATGCTCAAAGCGCAGGACGTGCGCTTCCGCTATGACCCCGAACGCCCCGACTACGCCGTGGACGGCGTGAGCCTGGAGGTGAAACGCGGCGAATTCGTCGCCGTGCTGGGGGGCAACGGCAGCGGCAAGAGCACGCTTGCCAAACATTTCAACGCCATTTTGCTGCCCGAGACCGGCACCGTGCTGGTGGAGGGCATCGACACCCGCACCGAAGAAAAACTCTACGACATCCGCCAGAAGGCGGGCATGGTGTTCCAGAATCCGGATAACCAGATCGTGGCCACCATCGTGGAGGAGGATGTGGCTTTTGCCCTGGAAAACCTGGGCGTGCCCAGCGAACAGATCCGCACCCGGGTGGATGAAGCCATGCAGATGACCGGCATCTACGAATTCCGGGAAAAGGCCCCCTACAAGCTTTCCGGCGGCCAGAAACAGCGTGTGGCCATCGCGGGCGTCATCGCCATGCGGCCCGACTGCCTGATTCTGGACGAAGCCACCGCCATGCTGGACCCCCGCGGCCGGGCGGCGGTGATGCAGACCATCCACAGCCTGCGGGCGGCGGGCATCACCATCGTGTCCATCACCCATTATATGGAGGAGGCCGCCCAGGCCGACCGGGTCCTGGTCATGAGCCGGGGCCGCATCGTCATGGAAGGCACCCCCGAAGAGGTGTTCAGCCAGACCGAACGGGTCAAGCGCTACCGTCTGGATGTGCCCCAGGCCGCCGAACTGCGGGACGAACTGGCCGCCGCCGGGCTGCCCCTGCCCGCCAATGTCATCACCCCCGAAGCCTGCGCCAAGGCGCTGTACGACCTGCTTCGCTGAAACGCGGCCTTTTGCGCCGCTCAATCTTACAAGACCGCAGCTTCACCGGCAAAGGCCGGGCGGCATGCGGAAGGAAGGGAAACGAACGTGTCAGAGATCATTCGCTGCGAACATCTGCGCTATGTGTACAACGCCGGCCTGCCGGACGAGACCGCGGCCCTCAACGATGTCAGCTTTTCCATTGAGGAAGGGGACTTCGTGGGCATCATCGGTTCCACCGGCAGCGGCAAATCCACCCTCATCAGCCATTTCAACGGCCTGAACCGCCCCACCTCCGGCAAGATCTATGTGGACGGCCGGGATATGTGGGCAGAAGGGGAGGACCTGCGGAGCTTCCGGTTCCTGGTGGGCCTGGTTTTCCAGTACCCCGAATACCAGCTGTTTGAGGAGACCTGCGCCAAGGACATCGCCTACGGCCCCCGCAATATGGGCCTGAGCGAGGAGGAAGTCCAGCGCCGTGTCAAGGAAGCTGCCGAATTCACCGGCCTGAGTGAGGAACTGCTTCAGCGCAGCCCCTTTGAACTGTCCGGCGGCCAGAAACGCCGGGTGGCCATTGCGGGCGTCATGGCCATGGAACCCCGCATCCTGGTGCTGGACGAGCCCGCCGCCGGTCTGGACCCCGAAGGCCGGGACACCATCCTGGCCCAGATCAAGGCCTACCACAAAAAGACCGGCGTCACCGTGGTGCTGGTCAGCCATTCCATGGAGGACATCGCCAAATACGCCGACAAGGTGCTGGTCATGCACCGGGCGGGGGTAGCCATGTACGACACGGTGGAAAAGATCTTCGCCCGGGCGCCGGAACTGCTGGAACTGGGGCTTTCGGTGCCTCAGGTCACCCAGATTTTCCTGCGCCTGAAGGAGATGGGCCTGGACATCAAGACCGACGTCTACACCATGCCCTATGCGGTCAAGACGGTGCTCAAGGCCTACAACGCCCGCCACCCGGAAAAACCGCTGCCGCTGCCGGAAGAAAAAGGAGGGGAAGACCATGCTTCGTGACATCACCATCGGGCAGCACTTCCCCGGAAATTCGGTGCTGCACCGCTGCGATCCCCGCCTGAAACTGGTGGGCACCATCGCTTATATCATTGTGCTTTTCGTGGCCTCCAACCCCCTGGGCATTGCCTTGTCCCTGGCGCTGCTGGCCCTGCTGTATACCGTGGCTCAGATTCCTTACCGCCTGATTCTGAAAAGCCTGAAACCCATCGTGCCCATCATCATCTTTACGGCGGTGCTCAACCTGTTTTTCATCACCGGGGAAGGGGAGCCCCTGGTGCGGCTGTGGATCTTCTCCATCTATGAGGAGGGCGTGTCCTACGCCGTGCTCATGGCGGTGCGCGTGGTGGCCCTCATTGCGGGCACCAGCCTGCTGACCTACACCACCAGCCCCATCGTCCTCACCGACGCCATCGAATCCCTGCTGCGGCCTTTGCAGAAGCTGCACTTCCCGGTGCATGAACTGGCCATGATGATGACCATCGCCCTGCGGTTCATCCCCACCCTCATTGAGGAGACCGAGAAGATCATGAACGCCCAGAAAGCCCGCGGCGCCAAGCTGGACAACGGCAAATTCTCCGAGCGTATCCGGGCGCTGATCCCCATTCTGATCCCGCTGTTCATCAGCGCTTTCCGCCGTGCCGACGAACTGGCCATGGCCATGGAATGTCGCTGTTACCACGGGGGCGAGGGCCGCACCCGGCTGAAGGTGCTGCACTTCGGCAAGCTGGACGTGCAGTGCGCTCTGGCCCTGACGGTGCTGCTGGGCATCATCCTGTCCACCACCCTGCTGTTCTGAGGATACCGCCCATGACCGTACTTTTGTGGCTGGCTTACAAGGGCACCCGGTACGCCGGGTTTCAGGTACAGCCCAACGCTCTGACCGTCTGCGAGGTATTGCAGAACGCCATGGAGGCGGTGCTGGGGTCCCGCCCCGATGTAAAGGGGTGTTCCCGCACCGACGCAGGCGTTCATGCGCGCCGTTTCGCGCTCAGTTTCCGTTATGATGGGACCGTGCCGCTGCGCCGCCTGCCTCTGGCCCTCAACGCCCACCTGCCCACCGATGTGCGGGTGATGCAGGCCCAGCAGGTGCCGGAGGATTTCCACGCCCGGTACGCCGCCCACGCCAAAACCTACTGTTACCGCATCCGCAACGGGGCGGTGGATGACCCCTTCGACGCCGAATTCACCCACCGGGTGCCAAAACCCCTGGATGAACAGGCCATGCGGCGGGCAGCAGCCGGGTTTGTGGGCACCCACGATTTCCTGGCTTTGTGCGCCTCCGGTTCCTCGGTGGCTGCCCACGGGGACACGGTGCGCACCATCACCCGGTGTAATGTGACCCGGGACGGGGAAGTGTTCACCATCACCGTCACCGCCGACGGATACCTCTACAATATGGTGCGCATCCTGGCGGGGACCATCCTGCAGGCGGGCCTGGGCAAACTGGACCCGGCACAAGTGCCCGCCATCCTGCAAAGCCGGGACCGCCGCCGTGCCGGTCCCACCCTGCCCGCCAACGGCCTGTGCCTGGCGGATGTGCAGTATCCCGGTCTTGTGCCGGAAACCGACGATTGAACAAACTTTTTATGAAATTTTGCGAAAGGGGAAACGCCGATGAGAGCCGAGGATAAGGAACGTCTTGCCCGGCGCCAGCGTATGCTGGCACGGGAGCGCGGCGAATCCCTGCCCGAACCCGAACCGGAACGCACCGAGCCGAAAAAGGCGGAGCGCAAAGGCAAAACGGCGGCCCAGACCACCAAGACCATCCGCAAGCCGGACGAAAGTGCTGCGGAAAAGACCGAAGAAACCAAGACCATCTCCTTCACCTCGCAGGCGGAGGGGGTCCGCGCCCCCCGGCCGGGCAACACCCGGCCTTTCAGCCCCATTCTGCGCCGCAGGGCCCGTCGCCGCCGTATGTTCCTGGTGGTGCTGCTGCTGGGCCTTCTGCTGGCGGCGGCCTCGGTCACCGGGGTGCTGGGGGCCTCAATCTCCTCTTTGGGGGATACGCTGGATTCCATCGCCCTGTATTTCCAGCGGGGCGGCGGCTGGCCTGCCGAAACCGGCATCGAAGAACCAACCCGCATCGAGGAACTGGCCGGGGGCTTTGTGGAGCTGGACGGTGAGGATGTGGCCATCTATTCCGCTTACGGCACACAGGTACGCACCCTGCAGCCCGGCTATACCCGCCCTGCTCTGGCGGTGGGCAACACCCGGTTCGTCTTGTATGACCGGTCCGGCACCAGCCTGCAGGTGGAAAGCCGTACCCGCACCCTGCACACCAAGACCTTTACCAATGCCATCATGCTCTGCGCCATGTCCCAGAACGGGTCGCTGGGCGTGGTGACCGAATCCGAACGCTATGCCGCCGAACTGCAGGTGTTCAGCCCCACCATGCGCAGCACCTACAGCTGGAAGATGACACAGGACCAGGGCACCCCCCTGGCTATGAGCTTCGCGTCGGACAACCACCGTTTTGCCATAGGCACGGTGGCTGCCCGCAACGGCCGCATGGCCTGTACCATCTATATGATGGACACTGCCAAAAGCGAGACCGGCCCTGCCTACACCGCCGATGAAGGCAGTCTGCTGCTGCAGCTGCACTGGCTTTCCATTGACCGTGTGCTGGCCGTTTTTGATACCTATGCTGCCGTGCTTTCCTCCTCCGACGGGACGGAACTGGCCCGCTACGACTTCGGCGGCGCCAGCCTGCAGGGGGCGTCGGTGAACCGGCGTACTACCGCGCTGCTGCTGTCCACCCACAGCGGCAACGAACTGCTGGTGCTCAACGGCGACCTGCAGGTGGTGGGCCAGGGAGATGCGGGCCAGGCCGAAGGCGTTGCCTGTGCCGATACCGCCGTCTACCTGTGGAGCGTGGACAGTGTTTCCTGCCATGAGCTGAGCGGTGCCCAGCGCTGGACCCGGGAACTGGATACCCGCCCCCAGGCCATCCTCATCGCCAACCAGCCCCTGCTTTTTACTGCCGGCCGTGTGGAAGTGCTCAGCGCTTCCGCTTGAATATACAAAGCGTTATAATCTCTAGAGGAAAAACAAAATGAACTATTCTATCACTGGCTTATTGTACGACATTCTGTTTATCGTGGTGCTGATGCTGGCCGCCTCCTCCGGGTGGCGCCGGGGCTTTGTCTCCTCGCTGATGCTGCTCATCGGCGGCGTGGCAGGCATTTTCGGTGCGGTGTTCGTTTCCCGCACCGCCGGTCCCGTCATCTACAACGACTATGTGGGCGCCATCATTGCGGAAAAGGTCTCGGCCGCTCTGGCCGAAAGCGGCGGCGATGTCGCGGCGGCAGTACAGGCACTGACCTTTTTGCCCGAATCCATCCGGGATACCCTGGTCAACACCATGACCGAGATCACCGGCGAAGCCACCCCCCATGTGATCGAGGTGCTGGAACCCATCGTTCTGCCCCTGATCCAGGTGATTCTGTTCCTGGTGGTCTGCCTGGTGGTGCGGTGGCTGTTCCGTGCCCTGGCCTGGGCGCTGCGGGGCTGCAATTCCATCCCGCTGGTGGGCAGCCTGAACCGTGTGCTGGGCCTGGCCCTGGGCGTGGTGTACGGCGCGCTGAACTGCTGGCTGCTCTCCCTGGGACTGTGGCTGCTGGGCATGCTGACCAACGGTCAGGTGGAGATCCTGCGCAGCTCGGTGCTGGGCCAGAGCTTTATTTACAGCCTGCTTTCCGGGCTGAATCCCTTCACGGTGTATTACTGAGCCCGGCCGTGAATAAACCATGTGGACGCTATGAACAATATCTGAACATTCCGCTCGCGGCCTTGCAAAAGGGGCCGCGCGGGGGGATAATGATTCTTATAGCGGCCGGTCAGACCGATACGGCCGCCAGAGAGAGGTGAGAGTATATGTTGTGTGCCCGCTGCAAAAAACGTACCGCAGTGGTATTTATACAGCGCGTGGAGGACGGCAAACCCATTCAGGAAGGCTACTGCCTGACCTGTGCCAAGGCCATGCACATCAAACCGGTGGATGATCTGATGGAACGCTTCGGCATGTCCGATCAGGATCTGGAAAGCATGGAGGAACGGATGGCCAGCTTCCTGGAGGAGGCCGGTCAGGCCGGTGCCATGGTCCCCACCGAGGAAGGGGAGGACGAAGAATTCGTGCCCGGGGGCAGCCCGGCGTTCCCCTTCGGTTTCGGCGCGCCTGCCGAAAACAAGGAAGGCCAGAGCAACAAGAAGAACGGCAAGAAGGAAAAGCCGCCCCGCCGCAAGTATCTGGATACCTACTGCGAAAACCTGACCAAGAAAGCCCGGGAAGGCCGCACCGACCGCATCATCGGCCGTGACCGGGAAATCTACCGCGCGCTGCAGATCCTCTGCCGCCGCCAGAAAAATAACCCCTGTCTCATCGGTGAAGCCGGTGTGGGCAAGACCGCTATCGCGGAAGGCCTGGCCCAGCGCATTGCCGAAGGCAAGGTGCCCGCCCGTCTGCAGGACAAGGAGATCTATCTGCTGGACCTGACCGCCCTGGTGGCCGGGACCCAGTTCCGGGGCCAGTTTGAACAGCGCGTCAAGGGCCTGCTCAGCGAGATCAAGGCCGCCGGCAACGTCATCCTGTTCATCGACGAGATCCACAATATCGTGGGCGCCGGTGACTCCGACGGTGCCATGAACGCCGCCAACATCATGAAACCTGCCCTGTCCCGCGGACAGGTGCAGGTCATCGGCGCCACTACCTTCACCGAATACCGCAAGTATATCGAGAAGGATTCCGCCCTGGAACGCCGCTTCCAGCCTGTGAAGGTGGAGGAACCCTCCATCAACGATGCCATCGAGGTCATCCGGGGCGTGCGCGGCTACTACGAAAAGCACCACTGTGTTCGTGTGTCGGACGCCATCGTTACCAGCGTGGTGCAGCTGTCCGAGCGGTACATCACCGACCGGTATCTGCCGGACAAGGCCATCGACCTGCTGGATGAAGCCTGTGCCTGCTGCAACCTGCGCCATCCCGAAATCACCGAGCTGTTCACCCTCCAGCGCAGCATTGCCGACCTGGAGGAGAAGGAACACGACCTGGAAAACCCCGACAGCGACAGCGCCGACACCGCCATCGACTATGAGGAGCTGGCCAAGACCAAGACCGAACTGGCCCGCCAGCGGGAACGCCTGCCCGCCCTGGAACTGCAGGTGGCGGACATCCAGGTGACCCTGGACGACGTGGCCCGTGTGGTGGAGCTGTGGACCGGTATCCCGGCGGTGAAGATCAAGGAAAGCGAATACGGCCGTCTGCAGGGGCTGGAAGATGCCCTAAAAGCCCGCATCATCGGCCAGGACGAGGCCGTGCACAGCGTGGCCCAGGCGGTCAAGCGCGCCCGGGCGGACCTGTCCGGCCGTCACCGCCCCGCCAGCTTCATCTTTGTGGGCCCCACCGGTGTGGGCAAGACCGAACTGGTCAAGCAGCTGGCCAACCAGCTGTTCGATACGGTGGACCCCCTGATCTCCATCGACATGAGCGAGTATATGGAAAAGCACGCCGTGTCCCGCCTCATCGGTTCGCCTCCGGGCTATGTGGGCTACGACGAGGCCGGTCAGCTCACCGAAAAGGTGCGCCGCCGCCCTTACAGCGTGGTGCTTTTTGACGAGATCGAGAAGGCCCACCCCGATGTGATGAACATTCTGTTGCAGATCCTGGACGAAGGCAAGATCAATGACGCCCAGGGCCGTGTGGTGGATTTCTCCAACACCGTCATCTGCATGACTTCCAACGCCGGTTCCACCGACCGTACCTCGGCCACCGGCTTCAACCGTACCGCGGAACAGGCTACCCGGGACAAGAGCATGAAGGCCCTGCAGGAGTTCCTGCGCCCCGAGTTCCTGGGCCGTGTGGACGAGGTCATTACCTTCCGCCCGCTGGAGCAGGCTGACCTGGAAAAGATCGCCGCCCTCATGCTGGAGGAATACCGCCCCGGTCTGTCCGCCCGCGGCCTGACCCTGGAGTACAGCCCCGAGGCGCTCACCGCCATCGTCAAGGCCACCTCCACCCGGTTCGGTGCCCGGGAACTGCGCCGAACCATCCGCAAGACCCTGGAAGACCCTGTGGCCGAGGCCCTGATCGACGGTCGCTTGGAAGGCAATGCCACCGTTACCCTGGAAGCAGGCGAAGACGGCGCCCCGCGCCTGAAACTGCCGTCCTGACCACCCTGTTGAGGAGAAACACCGGATGAAAGGATACCTGCGGGTCCCGGCGCTGGCCCTGGCAGCTCTGCTGCTGGCCGGCTGTACACGGGGCAATATTTCCTATGCCCAGGGCCCCGGCAGCCGCCAGGAACAGGTGCCCGACCTTTCCCCCCAGCCGCCTCAGAGCGAGGAAGAACAGCCCGCCGAATCCCAGGCGCCCTGGACCGACGGACTGACCCCTGCCCAGCAAAAGTACGGCAGCGCCGGCCTGCTGGCCTGGCCCTGCGTGCTCTATTGCGTCTATCTGGAACAGCCCGGCGGACCGGGCTGGACCCAGGAGGAGATCGACCGCACCCAGGAAAACCTGGCGGTGGCGGTGGACTGGATCGGGGGGCAGGCGGCGGAATACAACGCCGCGCCCACCCTCTATTACGGCGAGGACCTGATGACCGTGGTCTCCTACGACCCCGGTTTTGTGGGGGGCGAGGATTCCGACGAAGGGCAGGCCTTCTACGAGGATATGGACGCGGTGTGCGGTTCGCTGCGCACCCGGGAACTGGCCGAAGCCTACGGCACCAGCAACATCGGATTTCTGGTGTTCCTGCCGGTGTCCGGCTGTTCCTTCACCATGGTCCATTACCTGGAGGACGGCGGCTATTATTTCAACGAATACTGCTGCCTGTACAAGGAAAATGTTTTCTTTGACCCGGGCACCTTTGACGGTCCGGCGGTCTATGCCCACGAGATTCTGCATCTCTTCGGCGCGCCCGACCTGTACAACGGCAGCAATGATCTCTTTGTCACCGAAGAACTGGTGGACTATGTGGCCGAAAACTGGCCCGACGAGATCATGCAGGACACCTATGCCCCGGACGGCTCCCTGACTTACGGGGAAATCGACAAGATCATCGGCCCCCTGACGGCTTACCGGCTGGGACTGAGCGATTCTTTCCCGGGCATGGAACGGTTCCCTCTGGTTACCATGGACCCGCCCGGGACTTTCCGCCTGGACGAAGGGACCTCCACCGACCGTTTTGACGAGCAGGACGGGGCGGTGGCTGCATAACAAAAGGAGGCAACGCCATGGGTGTGCCCGCCGCGGGCTCCGCAAAAGAAAATCCCGCCCTGCAGCTGCAGGAAGTGCAGGCGGCAGCCTGTGCCGAATGGCGTGTGGGCGAAAAACTGCCCCCCAGCCTGTGCGAAGCGTGGATGCTGGTGTATGTGATGGACGGCGTCATCGAGGAAACCACCGACGGCCGCCCCACCCTGGTGCGGGCTGGCCGGGTGCTGATCCATCAGCCGGAAGAGACCTGGTCCATGCG
Organism: uncultured bacterium; assembly: GCA_905214345.1. GTDB lineage: Bacteria > Bacillota > Clostridia > Oscillospirales > Ruminococcaceae > Gemmiger. The sequence goes on along the minus strand of CAJMLV010000015.1, from coordinate 16,471 downwards.
GGCAGCGGGGGAAGTTCCTCCCGAAGTGCTGCGCATGGCTTTCCGGGCATCCGGCACCGCCATGGATCTGTTCCGGGACCGGCTTATCCGGGTCAACCAGGCGGAAAAGAACGTGCTGCGCCTGCTGGCCGATGCGGTGCGGGATACCTGGCAGCGCCCCGAACAGCCGGGGATGGAACCTACCCTGCGCCCGGACCCGCCTTTCGGAGCGCCCCGGCTGACCCAGCTGTATCTGGAACAGTTCCTCTGGCTGACCGCCCGGCGGCTGCGCCGGGGCGGCCGCAAACCCGCCCCCCGCACGGTGGCGGAGCAGAACCAGCGGGCCATCGTGGACGCTGCCCGGCTCTACTTTTCCGAACATATTGAGGAGGAGCCCGACCTGGCAGAGATCTGCAAGGTGCTGGGCTGCGGCCGTGTGGCACTGCAGCAGGCGTTCAGGGCCCGCACGGGCCTGTCCCCCCGGGGATATTATTCCTGCCTGAAAGCCGAGCGGGCCGGGTCACTGCTGGCCCAGGGCTATACCCCCGGCGAGGTCACCCGGATGCTGGGGTATTCCTCCACTTCGTATTTTTCCCAGCGGTTCCGGGCGCTCACCGGCCGTACCCCCACCGAGTACCGGCAGGACCCCCAGCCCTTGCATCTGTGCAACAAATAGGCATGGCGAACACTGAAACGTCTATTCTAAAAAATGGACGATTCGGTATAAAATAAAGGCAAGAAAGCGGCCCACCCGGGGCCGGCTGCAACAAAAATATATCAAACAGCAAAGGAGCGTTCATTATGTCCATTCTGGTCAGCGGCGGCGCCGGTTACATCGGCAGCCATACCTGCGTCGAACTTCTGAATGCCGGGTACGACATCGTGGTGGCGGACAACCTCTACAACGCCAGCCCCGAAGCTTTGGCCCGTGTCAAGCAAATCACCGGCAAGGATTTCCGCTTCATCGAGGCAGACATGACCGACCGTGCCGCGGTGGATGCCATCTTCAAGGAGAATCCCGGCATTGAATGTGTCATTCAGTTCGCCGCTTACAAGGCGGTGGGCGAGAGCGTTTCCAAGCCCATCGAATACTACTCCAACAACCTGAACTGCACCCTGACCATCCTGGACGTGATGCGCCACTACGGCTGCCACAACATCATCTTTTCCTCCTCGGCCACTGTTTACGGCGACCCTGCCACCGTACCCATCCGGGAAGATTTCCCCACCGGCGCCACCACCAACCCCTACGGCACCACCAAGGCCTTCACCGAGCGCATCCTCACTGACTGCTGCAAGGCGGACCCCGAACTGAACGTGGCCCTGCTGCGCTACTTCAACCCCATCGGCGCTCATCCCTCCGGCCTCATCGGCGAGGACCCCAACGGCATCCCCAACAACCTGGTGCCCTACATCGCCAAGGTGGCGGTGGGCAAGCTGGAAAAGGTACATGTCTACGGCAACGACTATCCCACCCCGGACGGCACCGGCGTGCGTGACTATATCCATGTGGTGGACCTGGCCCGCGGCCATGTGGCGGCTGTGCGCAAGCTGCAGCAGAAGCCCGGCCTGTTCATCTGCAACCTGGGCACCGGCCACGGTTACAGCGTGCTGGACGTGATCAAGGCTTTCAGCAAGGCATGCGGCAAGGACCTGCCCTATGTCATCGATCCCCGCCGCCCCGGCGACATCGCCGAGTGCTGGTGCGACCCCGCCAAGGCCAAGCATGAGCTGGGCTGGGAGGCTGAGTACGGCATCGACGAGATGTGCCGCGACAGCTGGAACTGGCAGAGCCACAACCCCGACGGCTACAAGACCAAGGCTGAATAATCCGCAATAACAAAACCGCCGCAGGCAAGCGCCTGCGGCGGTTTTTATGTTTGTTTGAAGGGAAAAGGGGCCTTACAGCGCGGCCAGAGCGGCGCGCAGGCGGGCCAGGGTCTCTTCCTTGCCCAGCATGGCGGCCAGATCGGTGCCGCCGCCCGGGGTGCGGGCCTTGCCGGAAAGGGCGATGCCCAGGGGATACAGCAGCCAGCCGTTCTTCTTCTCCATGGCCTCGGCTTTCTGGCGGCAGACCTCAAAGATGGCGTCCCGGCTCCAGTCGGCCTGGGCTTCCAGCACCGGCAGCAGCGCCTCCAGGGCTTCCTTGGCGGATTCCGGGGTGGTCTTCTGCTTCTTGTTGCGGTAGAGTTCCGCGTCAAAGGGCAGAACCGCGTCAAAGAAGTCCAGCTGGGGCGGAATGTCCTCCAGCACCTCGCAGCGGGGCTGCAGGTTGGCGCAGAGCAGGTCGCGGTCGATCTCCCGGTGCACGGCCTGGTCGATGAAGGGATCGGCCAGACGGCGGAACTCCTCCGCCGGCAGGGCGCGGATATAGGCGGCATTGATGGCCCGCAGCTTCAGCGGGTCGAAGATGGCCGGGGACTTGGAGATGCGGGTGGGGTCCCAGATGCGGATCATCTCATCCAGGCTGAAGATCTCCTGTTCGCCTTCCGGCGCCCAGCCCAGCAGCAGCAGATAGTTCAGCACCGCCGCGGGCAGGTAGCCCTTGGCCACCAGGTCCTGGTAGCTGGCGTCGCCGTTGCGCTTGGACAGCTTGTGCTGGACGTCCTTCATGACGGGCGGGCAGTGGATATAGGTGGGGATCTCCCAGCCGAAAGCCTCGTACAGCAGGTTGTACTTGGGTGCGCTGGACAGATACTCGCTGCCGCGGATGACGTGGGTGATGCCCATGAGGTGGTCGTCTACCACGTTGGCAAAGTTGTAGGTGGGCATGCCGTCGCTCTTGATCAGGATCTGGTCGTCCAGTTCGCTGTTGTCCACCTCGATGCGGCCGAAAACCAGGTCGTCAAAACCTGCCTTGCCTTCGGTGGGGATCTTCTGGCGGATGACGTAAGGTTCCCCGGCGGCCAGGCGGGCGGCCACTTCCTCCTCGGACAGGTTGCGGCAATGGCCGTCGTAATGGCTCACCTCACCGGCGGCCTTCTGCTTCTCGTGCAGTTCTTCCAGCCGTTCGGCGGTGCAGAAACAGTAGTAAGCCTTGCCCTTGCGGACCAGTTCCTCGGCATACTGCTTGAACATGCCCATGCGTTCGCTCTGGACATAGGGACCCACCGGGCCGCCGATGTCGGGGCCTTCGTCCCAGGTCAGGCCGGTGGCCTTCAGGGTGTTGTAGATGATGTCGGTGGCACCTTCCACCAGGCGGCCCTGGTCGGTGTCCTCAATGCGCAGGATAAAGGCGCCGTCGTTGTGCCGGGCCTGCAGATAGGTATACAGCGCGGTGCGCAGGTTGCCCACATGCATGTAGCCGGTGGGCGAGGGCGCAAAGCGGGTACGTACGGTATTGGCCATAAACGAAACTTCCCCCTGTAAATACAGTTCTATATCCCTCAGTTTAGCGGTCCGGGGCAGGTTTGTCAACAAAGGTTGCCGGATTTGGGCTCGGGTTCGATCTGGATCTTGTCCTTGGCAAATTCCAGCGCCATCCCGATGAGTTCGTTGCGGGAACGGTTGGTTTTCTTGGCCAGGTCATCGTAGAAATCCACGATGGATTTGTCCACCCGGATGGTGAACATCACCGGTTCGGTACGTTTCTTGATTTTCAGAATTTCCATGTTTGTACACCACCTTTGTATCATTATCTACCCCAAGAACATGGAAAAATATGGCTAATAAATGTTTATATTTCAACATATTCTGATGTATAATGACGGCATCCGACCTTCTGCCGTATATCAAAGGAGTCTGACGTGATGGAAAACAAGGCGCAAGCCCCCCTGCTGGAAACCCTGGCCCGGCGGCTGGACTGTGCCTATCTGTCTGACTTGAAGTACCTGGACCCTGCCCGCCGCAGGGTGTTGGCAGAACTGGTCCGGGCCATGCCGGAACAGGAGGCGTACTGCCGGGAATGGAACGACGCGCTGAACTACCTGGGCGGCGGGGAAAGCTGCTCCGCCGCCGAAAAAGCCCGCACGGCCCTGCTGGAACTGCTGGACAGCTCCGCTTGACACCCGGGGGCACCCTCGCTATAATGTAGGGGAATAAACCGACGAGGCGAAGGTAAAACCGTGCCGGCGCCCACAGAGAGCCCCCGATGCTGGGAACGGGGCGGAAGGCCGCACGGACAAATGGATCGCCGAGGGCGCGTGGGGAACCCCTGCTTTTGCGGGGCAGTATCCGCCGCCGGTTGCCCCCGTTACCGGGCAGGGACGCATTCCGCGCCCCATCAAGAGGCTGACACCGGCAAACGGTGCGGCAAGCAAGGTGGCACCACAGGCAAGAATTCCGCCTGCCCTTGCACAGAATCCACTTCTGTGCGGGGGCGGCTTTTTTATTCCCCTCCGCCGCAACAAAAGGAGCTGAAACACCATGTCTGAACTCATCAAACGCAAACGAATCCTCTCCGGCATCCAGCCCACCGGCACCCCCACCCTGGGCAACTACCTGGGCGCCCTGCGCAACTGGGCCCTTCTGCAGAACAGCTATGACTGCCTGTATATGGTGGCCGACCTGCACGCTCTGACCGTGCGCCAGGTCCCCGCCGAACTGCGCCGCAACACCCGGAACCTGGCCGCCCTGCTGCTGGCTGTGGGCATCGACCCCAAAGAGCATGTGCTGTTTGTGCAGAGCCATGTGCCCGCCCACTGTGAGCTCAGCTGGGTGCTGGCCTGCAACACCCAGTTCGGCGAACTGTCCCGCATGACCCAGTTCAAGGACAAGAGCGCCAAGCACCCCGACAACGTCAACGGCGGCCTGTTCACCTACCCGGTGCTCATGGCGGCGGATATTCTGGTCTACAACGCCGACCTGGTGCCGGTGGGCCAGGACCAGACCCAGCATCTGGAGATCGCCCGGGACATTGCAGGCCGCTTCAACAATGTGTACGGCGAAACCTTCACCCTGCCCGAAGGCTATGTGCCCGCCGCGGGCGCCAAGGTCATGTCCCTGGCCGACCCCACCAAGAAGATGAGCAAGTCCGACGCCAACGTGAACAGCTTCATCCTCATGACCGACGACAAGGACACCATCGTGCGCAAGTTCAAGCGGGCGGTCACCGACTCCGACGGTGTGGTGCGGTTTGACGCCGCCAACAAGCCCGGTGTGTCCAACCTGATGACCATCTACTCCGCCTTCACCGGCAAGACCATGCCGGAGATCGAGGCCGAGTTCGAGGGCAAGGGCTACGGCGACTTCAAGCTGGCTGTGGCCGAAACCACCGCCGATGCCATCTGCCCGGTGCAGAGCGAACTGGAACGCATCGCGGCGGACAAGGCTTACGTGGACGGCGTGCTGAAGGACGGTGCCGAACGGGCTGCCCGTCTGGCCGGCCGCACCGTGAGCAAGGTCTACCGCAAGGTGGGCCTTCTGCAGCTGGATAAATAACGCCAGTCTGCCGGAAACCGCTTGACAGCGACACAAAATTTGGATATAATATTACAACTGGTGCGGCCCTAAGGGCCGCACAACTTTTACTTTGAGTAAGGAGTTATCCGAAATGGCCAAAGAGGTTATTGTTACCCGCGAGGGATATCAGAAGCTGGAGCAGGACCTGGATATCCTGCGCACCGTCAAACGTAAGGAAGTCGCGGACAAGATCAAGGTCGCCCGCGGCTACGGCGACCTTTCGGAAAACGCCGAATATGACGCCGCCAAGGAAGAGCAGGCCATCATCGAGGCCCGCATCGCCGACCTCGAAGCGACCCTGAAAGTCGCCCGCATCATCGACGACAACGAGCTGTCCCACGACACCGTTTCCATCGGCATGAAGGTCAGGATCCTGGCCGAGGGCGACGATGAAGAGGACGCCGAGGAATACGACATCACCGGCTCCACCGAAGCCGACATGGACCTGAACCGCATCAGCGACGAAAGCCCCGTCGGTTCCGCCCTCATCGGCCACAAGGCCGGCGACGTGGTGGAAGTCACCCTGCCCAACGGCAATGTGATCGAGTACAAGATCCTGGCCGTGGCCCGCAGCAAGTAATTCAACCCAAGCGGCACCGGGAGGGCTCTGCCCGGCCGGCGCCGCTATTTTCAGGAAAAGAGGAGTTTTCTTATGCAGAACACCCCCGTCAATGCCGCCACCGAGCAGGCTGTGCGCCGCCAGAAGCTGGCCGACCTGCAGGCCGCCGGCCGTGACCCCTTTACCGTCACCAAGTATCCTCAGGACGCTTTCTCCGCCGACCTGCAGGAAGAATTCAAGGACCTGCCTGCCGAGAGCGAGACCGGCAAGACCGTCAGCCTGGCGGGCCGCCTGATGTCCAAGCGCGTCATGGGCAAAGCCAGCTTTGCCCACCTGCGCGACGCCAAGGGTGACATCCAGATCTTTGCCAAGAAGGACGTGCTGGGCGAGGAAGCCTACGCCGCTTTCAAAAAGCTGGACGTGGGTGACATTGTGGGCTGCAAGGGCGAAGTGTTCCGCACCCGCATGGGCGAGCTCAGCGTGCGCATCACCGAGCTGACCCTGCTCTCCAAGAGCCTGCTGCCTCTGCCGGAGAAGTTCCACGGTCTCACCGACCGGGAAGCCCGCTACCGTCAGCGGTATGTGGACCTCATCGCCAACCCGGAGGTCAAGCAGACCTTTGTGCGCCGCAGCGTCATCCTGCGGGAACTGCGCTCCTTCCTGGACAACAAGGGCTTCCTGGAAGTGGACACCCCCATCCTGACCCCCTTCGAGATCGGCGCTTCCGCCCGTCCCTTCATCACCCATCACAACACCCTGGATATGGACATGGTCCTGCGCATTGAGACCGAGCTGTATCTGAAGCGCCTGGTGGTGGGCGGCATGGACCGTGTGTATGAGGTTGGCCGTATCTTCCGCAACGAGGGCATGGACCCCAAGCACAACCCCGAATTCACCTCCATCGAGCTGTACCAGGCCTACACCGACTACCACGGCATGATGGACCTGGTGGAAGAGATGATGAAGACGGTGGCCCAGAAGGTCTGCGGCACCCTGCAGATCGAGTACCAGGGCCAGCAGATCGACCTGTCCCACTGGGAGCGCCTGACCATGCTGGAAGCCGTCAAGAAGTATTCCGGTGTGGATTTCAGCACCGTGTCTTCCGACGCCGAGGCCATCGCCCTGGCCAAGGAGCATCACGTGGAGCTGCCCGAGGTGCCCACCAAGGGCGCTATCCTGGCCGAGTTCTTCGACGCTTTCGTGGAGGACAAGCTCATCCAGCCCACCTTCATTTACGACTACCCCGTGGAGATCAGCCCCCTGGCCAAGCGCAAGCCCGAGGACCCGGCCTTCACCGAGCGGTTTGAATACTTCATCAACTGCACCGAGTTCGGCAACGCTTTCAGCGAGCTGAACGACCCCATCGACCAGCGCGGCCGCTTCGAGCGCCAGGTGGAAGAGCGCAAGAAGCTGGAACCCGGCAGCAAGGCCCAGGTGGACTACGACTACATCACCGCCCTGGAATACGGCCTGCCCCCCACGGGCGGTCTGGGCTTCGGTGTGGACCGTCTGGTGATGCTGCTCACCGACTCCGCCTCCATCCGCGACGTGCTGCTGTTCCCCACCATGAAGCCCATCGACGACGGTAAGAAGCCCGCCGCCAAGGAAGAACAGCCCGCTGCTCCCGCCGCCGCTCCGGCGGCTTCCACCGGCACGCCCCGTGCCGAGATGGGTCCCATCGACTTCTCCAAGGTGGAGATCGAACCGCTGTTCACCGATTTCGTGGACTTCGAGACCTTCGCCAAGTCGGACTACCGCGCCGTGAAGGTGAAGGAATGCACCGCCGTGCCCAAGAGCAAGAAGCTGCTCAAGTTTGTGCTGGATGACGGCACCGGCACCGACCGCGTCATCCTCAGCGGCATCCACGACACCTATGAGCCGGAGGAACTGGTGGGCAAGACCCTCATCGCCATCACCAACCTGCCTCCGCGCAAGATGATGGGCATCGATTCCTGCGGCATGATCATCTCCGCCGTCCATCACGAGGAAGGTGTGGAGAAGCTGCACTGCCTGATGGTGGATGACCACATCCCCGCCGGCGCCAAGCTGTACTGATCCCGCAATACCCTGAACGATGCATAAAACCGCCCCGGAAGGCCGAGACCTTCCGGGGCGGTTGACTTTTTTAAAAAAAAATAAAAATGTGAAATACGATAAAACGGAAATGTTCTCAATAATGCAAGGGGAGGTGAGGGGGGAAAGAAGCGTCGAAACTTGACGTACTTTCTCCAAAAAGATATAATGTAAACGACAATGCATGTTTGCATCATCGCAACTTTGAAGGATGAGGAGTCGAGGAACGGTGATACCTTTTAACATTCCACCGTATACGGGAACCGAGCTTGAATGTGTTCGTGCGGCAATCGAAGAACATAAGATATGCGGAGACGGTCGATTTACCAAACAATGCAATCAATGGTTGGAACAGCGCTTTGGGGCGCAGAAAGTGCTGCTTACTACAAGCGGGACGACTGCACTGGAAATGGCGGCATTGTTGTGTGATGTTCAGCCTGGCGATGAGGTTATTCTGCCAAGTTATACCTTCTCTTCCACTGCAACGGCGTTCGTGCTGGCGGGGGCTCGTTTGGTATTTGTTGATGTTCGACCTGATACAATGAATATCGATGAAACAAAAATAGAAGAGGCTATCACGCCAAAGACAAAAGTAATTGTGGCGATGCATTATGCAGGTGTTGCCTGTGAAATGGACATCATTATGGACATTGCCCGGCGCCATAACCTGAAGGTGGTGGAAGATGCGGCACAGGGAGTTATGAGTACCTATAAGGGACGTGCTCTTGGTACCATCGGTGATTTTGGCTGCTTCTCTTTCCATGAGACCAAAAATTATTCCATGGGAGAAGGCGGAGCACTTTTGATCCGTGATCCCGAGTACAACGAAAGAGCGGAAATCCTGCGTGAAAAGGGAACCAATCGCTCTAAATATTTTCGTGGACAGGTGGATAAGTATACCTGGGTGGACTACGGTTCCAGTTATCTGCCCAGTGAACTGAATGCGGCATATCTGTGGGCGCAGCTTCAGATGGCCGATGAAATCAATGAGGATCGCATTCATACATGGAATGCTTATTATGCGGCACTGGAACCGCTCCAAAATGAGGGACGCATTTCTATTCCTGTGATTCCGGAAGGATGTGTTCATAACGCACATATGTTCTATGTGAAGTTGAAAGATCTGTCGGAGCGATCGGCATTTATTTCCCACATGAGAGAATGTGGCGTGCAGTGCGTATTCCATTATATTCCGCTACATAGTGCACCGGCTGGCAAAAAATTTGGCCGCTTCAGCGGAGAAGATGTGTATACAACTGCTGAGAGTGAGCGGTTGTGCCGCCTTCCCATGTATTATGGGATGCGTGCAGAAGATATTGAACGGGTTACGGGCGCTGTTTATTCGTTCTTTGAAAAGAACTAAGCAAGGAAGGACATTCTTATGATGGAGGCCATAAAGCTGACAACAAAAAAGCATGATGCTGATAGCTATGGCCTCGCTTGGAAATTGTCTGTTTTGGCAGTTTTCCTTTTGTGTGGTTTGTCGTTCTTCCTTGCGTTTTCTTTACCGGAAAACAAATCTGTTTTCAAGGGAAAGACGACTGCAGATTATGTGATTTCTGAGGATTGCGTGGTCTTGCAGCAACCTCTTCCGTCTGAAGCCAAGACCTTGACGTCGGTGGAGATTGTTGCGGAGTCAGGGGTATTCATGCCTCGGTATCCTTCTATGGCCCTGGTGGATGCACAGACTGGCGAGGTTGTTCAGAAAGCGACAGTTTCTTACCGTGGTAACGCTGAAGGCACCATGTTGGTGGCACAGTTCAACATTGGGCTGGAGGCAGACGGAGAATATCTGCTGCGCATGGATTTTTCTGAATGCCTTGGCAGCAAATGGTCTTTTCCGGTGTATATTATAGATTCCGCTGATGGTAAACAAAGTCCCTGGGCGGTCCGGGAACTGAAAAGCAAGGCTCTGTCTTTTACATATTCTTATGCGGCTCCGAACGGTTTGTTCCTGGCCGTGGGGATCCTGCTGGGTGTCACTGGTGCACTGTTGGCGGCATATATGTATGTTGCACGTGCGTTTCAGCTCTGCAGGAAAATAGCGAAACGTTTGGCCCGCACGATTTTGTCGGTCATTTATAAGCATCCGTTCTTATCGGGCGTGGGGTACAATCTGCTGATTTTTGTTATCAGCTGTTGCTTGGCTTATCCTGCGAACGAAGGTACCGATGATTTTACGATTGGAGCATTGCTTTCTGGTTTGAATGGCTTTGCTTCGCCGTATGTGCTGGTGCTGGGCTACCCGCTGTCGCTTTTGATTTACGGGTTGCAGTGGGTGTTGCCTGCCCTGAATTGGCTGACTGTTTTTGAGATGGTAGCGGCATTCAGTTTCTTTGCGGTGCTGAGTTGTGTACTGTGGGAAAAGAAGGCATGGATATCCATTACTGCGGGTTTTTTGATGCCGCTGATGTGCGCACCGACCTTCTACAACACATTGAATTATACCAGAAGTGCAGCGTTGTCCTCTTTTGCAGGGCTCATTCTGTTTGTCAGCGCACTGTACGATAAGAATCGTTCAAAACGGGCGTTGACGGTGCGCTTCCTTGTGGCAGCAATTTTGTGTGCATTAGGGGCTGCATTCCGCTATATGTGTTTCTGGCTGGCATTTCCTTTTGCCGGTGTATGTTGGCTCGTTATTGCCATGGGTGAGTTCTCTTCCGGAGAAAAGCGTTTTCAAATCCCGCGGGCGTTTCTGCTGCGCACGGGTTCTGGCATGGCCGTGGTGCTGCTGGCGGTGATGGCCATTCACGGATGGGACAGCTACGCAATTCAGCATTATGATGCAGAGATGCAGGAATATGTGTCCTTCAATTCGGTCCGGGCAAAAGTGACCGACTATGAGAAGGTACCCTATGAGCAGGTCGAAGATGAACTGCAGCAGTATCATGTGTCGGAAAATGATTACAAGATGCCCTCCTACAGTATGCTGAACGACGCGTTCTTTTCCAAAGAAACATTAACGGCTATTGCGGACGTTCAGAAAACAGAGGATGGCCAGGAAGAGGACCAGAATCTGCTGCAGGAAACGATGGAGCAGTATTTTTACCGTATGGGGCATTCGTATCTCCATATAACAAAAGGATCGCTTACTTTCTATTATCCGTTCTTGATCACGGCTCTGCTCGCGTTGTTCTTTTTGTCAAAGAGAACGGTTTGGGGATATGTTTTCATATTTGCCGGTGTTCATGTCTGCGGGTTTTACTTTCTGTACACAGGCCGTTTTCCGTCCTGGGTGCAGAACAGCCTGTTTGTGATTGCAATTGGCGCTTTGCTGTATTGCCTGGATGGTAGCGGGGGAGGCTTGCTTAAAAAAGCTACAAAGCCGTTGAGAGTCCTTTTGAAGGCGGCAGGAATTGCTCTGGTTTTTTTGGCGCTGTTACTCGGGAATGATACTTATTTTCCCAATGTGGGTGTAAAGTATATTCAGCCGGAAGGTCGCTTGCTGTGTGAGACGCTTGCGGAACGCGAGGATGATGTTTTCATTCTGGATTCAACCAGTAACATTCCGTTTGCGTTTATCCATGGCTATGGTACGCTGCAAGGGCTGCCCCGTGGCGGCTGGGCCAATATTTTCCGCTGTGGCAACTGGGATCTTCAGCATCCGTCCATGCTTGCCCAGCTGGAAGACCTGGGAATCACTTCGGCGGCGCGTCAGCTTGTGCAGGATAATGTATACCTGGTCAGCGTCAAAGGAAACTTCTCCTTGGAAATGTGGAAAACATTTTTGAAAGAGCACTATAATATCGAAGCGGAAGCAGTTCTCCGAGAAGAACTGTATGGTTTTGCAATCTACCAGTTTGTGCCGGTGAAGTAAGAAAAGAGCGAGGAACATATGAAAAAAATCTCTTTTGTAATCCCCTGTTACTGCTCGGAAAAGACCTTGCCCGGGGTCGTTCAGGAAATCGAAACAGTAATGGCGAGCCGTTCGGATGCGTTCTCTTATGAAGTGATCCTTGTCAATGATGCTTCACCACGGGATCATACCCGCGACGTGATCGAGAAGATGTGCCAGGAAAAGAGTTATATAAAAGGGCTGAGCTTTTCCCGAAATTTCGGGCAGCACAGCGCTGTTATGGCCGGATTCTCGGTGGCTTCCGGTGACTATATCGTAAACATGGACGATGACGGACAGATTCCGCTTGATGAATTGTTCCTGCTGGTGGATAAGTTGGAAGAAGGATATGATCTTGTTTTTGCCAAATATATTGAGACGGTAAAAAGATCCTGGGTCAGGCAGATGGGGACAAGGGCAAGAGAGTGGACCAATGGTGTCCTGCTGGAAAAGCCGAGAGAAATTGTTTTCAACAGCTTTTTTATTGCGCGCCGATTTGTTATTGAGGAAGTTCTTCGGTACAAAAATCCCTATCCGTATTTGGGTGGGCTGCTTTATCGTGCAACACATAATGTGGCCAATGTGGAGGTTCACCACCGTGCCCGCGCACAAGGCAGCTCCGGCTATACTCTGCATAAGCTTATCCGTTTGATGCTCAATGAAATGACCTCTTTCTCGGTGAAGCCGCTGCGCGTGGCAACGATTGCCGGGCTGCTGGTAGGCGGTATGGGCTTTTTGTGGATGCTCTTTATCATCGGACGTAAAATTTTTGTTCCTACCGTGGATTCCGGGTACAGTTCTTTGATGGCAACAATTCTGTTCCTGGGCGGGCTGCAGCTGATTACGGTGGGGCTTTTGGGAGAATATATCGGCCGGATTTACATCAGCCTGAACAACTCTCCGCAATATGTCATTAAAGAGCGTTTTAACATTGAAAAGTGAGAGGGTAACACATTATGGACAAGCTTATGATTATTGCCGGCGGTGATTGGCAGGTGCCCATCACCCGCAAAGCAAAAGAACTCGGCTTGTATGTCATCAGCAGCAATCTGTATCCGGATTCTCCGGCATTCCGGTTTGCGGATGCCTGTGAAACGGCGGATGTTCTGGATGTACAGACAAACCTGTCGTATGCGGAAAAGCATCATCCGGACGCGGTTATCACGGACCAAAGCGATATTGCGGTCCCGACGGTGGCCTCGATTTGCCAAACACTGGGTTTGCCGGGAATCGGAACAGGCAAGGCGGAACTTTTTACCAATAAATACAAAATGCGGGAATTTTGCAAGCAACATGGGTTTGCAAGCCCGGATTTTTGTTTGTGTTTTGATCTCGAACAGGCCGAGGCGTTTTTGAATAAGCGTGGCCGTATGATTATCAAACCTGTGGACAGCCAGTCCAGCCGCGGCGTGTTTATTATAGAAAATCTCGAGCAGCTGCGCGAAAAATTCCCTGAAAGTATGCAGTACTCCCATTCGCAGAAAGCGGTGTTGGCAGAAGAGTATATTGATGGAACTGAATTTACGGTCGACGGTATCAAAACCGATAAGGAATATATGGTCTTGGCTGTTTCGGAAAAGCAGCATTATGCTGAAAATCCCAATGTTGCCAGCGGGTTGTTTTTCAGCATGAAAAACGACCGCTTTGACTATGATGCTCTGCGCCGTACAAACAGGGAACTTGTTTTGGCGATGGGGCTTCCGTTCGGTCTGACTCATGCGGAGTACAAGTATCAGGACGGGAAGTTCTATTTGATCGAAATCGCTGCGCGCGGTGGTGGAACCAAGATTTCTTCGGATATTGTCCCGATCATGTCCGGTGTGGACAGCAATGCCGCGCTGATTCGTATGGCATTGGGACAGGATGTAGCGCTGGAACCGCACTGGAGCCAGGAACGATGCGCTGTTCTGCAGTTCCTGTCTTTCCGACCCGGGCGCGTGAAAAAAGTCCTGGGCTTGGAGAAGATCCGTGCAATGCCCGGGGTGGATGATTTTGGCTTGAGCTTTGAGGAAGGACAAGAAATCCTGCCGATGCACGATGACCGGAGCAGACAGGGCTACTATATTGCATATGCTGAATCCAGAAAAGAACTTCTGGAGTTGCAGAAAAAAATTGAAGGAGAGCTCCAAATCGTTTACGACGAAAGGTGAGCTCAGAAATGAGGTGTGTTTATGCGTGATCTGCAGTCTGAGATTGTTGCATATATCAAGCGGAACCGTGTTTCTACAACGGAAGTTGCCGATTGCCTGGGAAAAACCGGTGCGGTAGCAGGCGTGAGCGCTGTGAACCGGGGACATTTTTGTGTGGGGCCGGTCCGTTACATTTACGGACATACAGAGAGTAACTGGCCGATCCATGAGCAGGCGCGGGATGTGCGTGAAGGCGAAGTTGTCGTTATGGATGGGATCTTTGTCAATGAGCGTGCCCTTGTGGGAGAGCTGGTCAGCAAATTTATCATTCTTTACCGCGAGGCCGTGGGTATTGTGATGCTGGGGAATGCGCGGGATGCCAATGATCTGATCAAACAGAATTATCCTGTCTGGTGCAAAGGCTTTAACCCGGTGGGGTGCTTTAACCGTGATGTGCCTATGACTGATGCGGTACGAGCAGAAGTGGAAAAGAAGAAAGAAATATATGATGGTGCGTTGGCAGTTTGCGACGATACCGGTGTTGTAATTATCCCCAAAGAAAAAATTACGGAAGAGTTCCTGGAAAAATTGCATCATATCGAGGCACAGGAGGATACCTGGTTCGAATGTATTGACCACCGCAAATGGGATACATACGATACTGTATGCCTGAAGAAGTATTTGGAAAAGGAATGAAGCCTACTATGAAAACAGTTGCTTTTGTACCGGTCAAGTTGAACAACCAGCGTGCTCCGGGAAAAAATACCAAGGCTTTTTACGACGGAACGCCTCTTGTGACCTTTTTTCTGCGTCAGCTAAAAAAGGTAAAAGGTATTGATGAGCTGTATGTTTTTTGCAGCAGCCGGGAAATTGTGGAATATATGCCGGAAGGTGTTGAGTTCCTCCAGCGTCCCGAATTTCTGGATACGGCGCAGGCGACCCCGCAGGATATTATTACAGAATTTATGAAACATGTGGATGCAGATATTTACATGGTATGCCATTGCACTGCGCCATTTGTGACGCCGGAACATATTCAGCAGTGTTTGGAAGCAGTCAAAAGCGGACAGTATGATTCTGCCGTTACAAGCGAGAAAATTCAGCGCCTTTTGTGGACGGCAGACTACAAGCCGATGAATTTTTCGGCGGAAAATGTTCCTCGTACGCAGGACCTGGCGCCGATCTATAATGAGGTATCGGCAGCATATGTTTTTACAAAAGAGGCATTTCTGACTTGCCATCGTCGGATTGCGGCCAAACCCAAGTTTGTGGAAGTGTCCGGCGTTGAGTGTGTGGATATTGATTATCCAGATGATTTCCTGATCGCCAATGCGATTTACAAGGAAATCATCAGCAAAAATGTATCCCCAAAAGAATGAAACACAGAAAAAGGAGACCCATCAATGGCAGTTTATCATGCGCAGGTTCTGGATTGCACTTTGCGTGACGGCGCATATCTGATCGATAAAAAATTTGGCGACGATGTGATCGAAGGAATTATTGAAGGCCTTGTCCGGTCGCATGTGGACCTGATTGAAGTCGGATTTTTCCAGGATGAAGGTTTTGGCGAAGGAAAAACCGTATTCAAGAATTCTCAGGAAGCACGCCGCTTTATCAGCAAATATAAAGGCAATGATTCTGCGCCGATGTTTACGGTACTCGCCGATTACAGCCGTTATTCGGCCGAAAACCTGGATGAATGCGATGGCACTTCGGTGGATGCGGTCCGGGCATGCTTTTTCAAGGCTGAACGGAAAGGTGTGTTGGATTTCTGCCGCACTGTAAAGGCCAAGGGATATAAGCTTTTTGTGCAGCCGGTTGATGTGCTGGGCTATTCCGATCAGGAACTGATCGATCTGATCGAAGACATTAACCAGATTGAGCCGTACTGCTTCTCTATCGTGGATACGTTTGGTTCGATGTATGCGGAGGATCTGCAGCGGGTGTTCAGCCTGATTGATCACAACTTGATCAAAACCTCCAAAATTGGCTTCCATTCCCATAATAACATGCAGCTTTCCAGCGCTTTGTCCCAAGAGTTCCTGCGTATGTCCTTCGGAAAGAGAGAAGTTGTGGTGGACGCTACTCTCTCCGGCATGGGGCGCGGCGCAGGCAATACTCCTACGGAACTGATCGTGCAGTATATGGTCAGCAAGTTGAATTACAGCTATGAGATGGATGCACTGCTTGATCTGATCGATGTGTATATCTCCAATATTCGTTCCCGCTGCGAATGGGGATACAACACGCCGTATTTCCTGGCAGGCTGTTACGGTGCCCATGTCAACAATATTGCTTATCTGCAGAAGAAGAACAGCATTCGTTCCCGTGATATCCGGTATATTTTGAACAAGATCGGAGCTGTTCCCCGCAAGCGGTATGACTACAACTTGCTGGAAAATACCTATCTGCAGTACGTCAATGCGGAAATTGATGACAGCTGTACCATTGACAAGCTGAAACGGGAACTGAGCGGTCGGAATATCCTGTTGCTTG
>CAJMLV010000014.1 GCA_905214345.1 uncultured bacterium | reverse complement strand
AGCGAATCGGTGGATTCCTCCTCTTCGGAGTCCACTTCGGACCCGGGCACCGATTCCTCGGCGCCTTCCTCGGAGTCCTCCTCCGATTCCGGCAGCTCCGGCTCCTCGGCACCCACCACCATCAATGTGACCATGAACGGCACCGCCCAGACCATGGACCTGGTGACCTGTCTGGCCATGGTGGCGCAGAACGAGCTTGGCCCCAATGCCCCGGCGGAAGCTTACAAGGCTCAGTGTGTGGCCACCCACAGCTGGATTCTCAGCCAGAGCGGCTATCCCTCGGTGCTGGGGTCCACCCCCGGCAGCGCGGCGCTGGCCGCAGCGCAGGAAGTGGCCAATGTGCTGGTCACCTACAACGGTCAGGTCTGCTTCACCCCGTACTTTGCATCCGCTTCCACCGGCACCGCTTCCTCGGCGGATGTGTGGGGCGGCTCCCGTCCCTGGCTGGTGGCGGTGGACAGTCCCTATGACCAGAGTGTGGCCAGCAACTGGAACACCAACGGTTACAACACCGGCTGTGCCCGCTTTGCCCGCCAGACCCTGCAGGACCGCATCCTGGAAAAGATGGGGGTGGACCTTTCCGGTGTGGACCCCAACAACTGGTTCACCATCCTGTCCACCAACGAGTACGGCTGGGTCACCCAGATGCAGATCGGCCCCAACGCCAGCGGCAACGATACCTGTTCCGGCCGCTGGTTCCGTGAAGTGCTCACCGCCGGATGCAGCGTGGACGGCCGCAGCCTGCGCAGCCAGTGCTTCACCGTTACATACGACGCCAGCCTGGACTGCTTCATCTTCGATGTCTACGGTTACGGCCACGGCTGCGGCATGAGCCAGTGGGGCGCCATCGGCTATGCCCAGAACGGCTGGACCTATGACCAGATTCTGCAGCATTATTATCCCGGCACCACCCTGACCACCATTGGCTGATCTTTGCGATTTTTGCCATTGCTGACTAATCGCCCCCTTTCCCGCGTACAATAAGCGGGGAAGGGGGCTTTTGTATGTCCATGTCTGTTGCCAGAAAGCTGGCCCGCAACTCCATGAAGCAGCCCGGTTTCGACCTGCCGTTTGTGGCCATTCTGCTGCTGCTTCTGGCCTACGGGCTGCTCATGCTGTTCTCCGCCGGGTATGCGGTGGCGCTGTACCGCCGTGGCGATGCCTACACCTACATCCGCCCCCAGCTGTTGTTTGCGGCGCTGGGGGTGGCGGCCATGTACGCTGCATCCCTTGTCGACTACCATGTCTGGCACAAATTGGCCTGGTGGCTGTTGGGCATCTCTCTGGTGCTGCTTGTGGTGGTGCTCTTCATGCCGGAATACAACGGCTGCAAACGCTGGATCGTCATTCCCGGCCTGGGCACTCTGCAGCCCAGCGAGATCGCCAAGTTTTCGGTGGTGCTGGTGTTCTCCCACATTATCTCCCTCAACCACGACAGAATGAAGCGGTTTTCCACCGGCGTGCTGCCTTTTGCCCTGGTGCTGGGCGCGGTGGCGGTGCTCATGCTGCTGGAACCCCATCTTTCCGGTACGGTGCTGATTTTGGGTATCGGGGCGGTGCTCATGTTTGTGGGCGGCACCGGCCTGCAATGGTTCGGCATGGCGGGGGCGCTGGGGATGGGAGCCATTGCGGCGGCGGTGGTCCTGCTGCCCGACCTGGTACCTTATGCCACCAGCCGGCTTTCCTCCTGGCTGGACCCTTTTGCCGACCCGCTGGGCGCCGGGCACCAGACCATACAGAGCCTGTATGCCATTGCCTCGGGCGGCATCGTGGGCCTGGGACTGGGCAATAGCCGGCAGAAATACCTCTATGTGCCCGAACCCCAGAACGACTTCATCTTTTCCATCTTGTGCGAGGAACTGGGCTTTGTGGGGGCGGCGCTGGTGGTGCTGCTTTTTCTGGCGCTGTTTCTGCGGGGAATGAGCATTGCCGTGCGGGCACGGGACAAATTCGGGGCGCTGCTGGTGGTGGGCTTTGTCACCCAGGTCATCCTGCAGGCAGTGCTCAATATCGCAGTGGTCACCAACAGCATCCCCAACACCGGCATCAGCCTGCCGTTTTTCTCCTCCGGCGGTACCAGTCTGCTCATGCTTCTGGGGGAAATGGGAATCGTTCTTTCCGTTTCCCGGCAGGCGGATGCCCGCTGAGCGGGGACGCCGCACACGGTTTTCACTTGTTTGCCGGGGGCTTGTGTGGTATACTAAGGCATAATGCACCTTTGTGTGCCCACAGGAAAGGAGACCCTGCCCGTGCGGCAAAGATCAAGTTCGGCCCCGGCTTTTCTGGGGCGGGCAGCGGCGGCGTTTGTGGCCGCTTTTGCGCTGCTGTTTGTGCTGCTGTTTGCGGCGTACTGCGTGCCCGGCACGCCGGTGCGGCGCAACATTGCCCGGTCGGTCCCGCTTTTGCAGCAGGAAGGCCTGTACCCGGAATATTTCGGGTTCAAGCTTTTCCAGATGGACAATTACACCGACACCATCATGCTGTTTGAGGCCGCTACCGCGGATGAGACCGACCCTCTCTCCGCGATGATGCGCAGCACTACTTACAATGTGGATAACTTTGAATCCATGCAGGACGATTTGCAGGTCTACCTGCAGGCCCGGGAAAGCGGGGACCCGCTGCCCGAAGAACTGGAGTCCTTCTCCTATGCCCGGTACTGGCACGGCTACCTGATCTGGCTGCGCCCGCTGCTGTCCTTCCTGACCTACGGACAGGTGCGGCTGGTGCAGTATGTGGTGCTGTTTGCCCTGCTGGCCCTGGTGTTGGCCCGTCTGTGGAAACAGGCCGGCTGGCGCCCGGCGGTGTGGTTTGCCCTCAGCCAGCTGGCGGTCAGCGTCTTTTTCGTGCCCCGGCAGGTGCAGTTCTTTACCACCTTCTTTCTGGCCTATGCGGGCTGTGCCTGGGTTTTGGACCGGCGCTTCGGCCCCCGTACACCGTCGGATCTGGCGGTGGTGCTGGTGGTGCTGGGCACCGCCACGGCGTTCTGTGATCTGCTGGTCACCCCCATCCTCACACTGGGCCTGCCGATGGCGGTCTGGCTGGTATGTGTGCCCCAGCGTCTATGCGCCGGTGTGCGTCAGTGTGCGGCGGTGATCTCCGGTTCGCTGTGCTGGGGTGTGGGGTACGGCGTGTGCTGGGCCCTGAAATGGGTGCTGGCCGGGCTCATCACCGGGCAGGATGTCATCGGGGATGCCATCCACCAGATGGGTGTGCGTACCGCTGCCGATACCTGGCACGGCATCGAACTGACCTGGGGCAACATCCTGGCGTTTGTCTATGATACCCTGCAGTCCAAAGGTCTTTTCTGGCCGTTGGTGCTGCTGGCGGTCCTCTGCGTGGCGGCCTTTGTGCTCTGCCTGCGCGGAAAGGACGCGCTGCTGCGGGCTTTTCCACTGGGGCTGACCGCCCTGATGGCGCCGGTCTGGCTGGCAGCGCTGCGCGCCCATTCCATCCAGCACGGCTGGTTTACCTGGCGTGCACTGGCTCCCACCGTATTTGCGGGGCTGGCATTCGTATATTATTCTTGCAGTCTGAAATCCGGCGTGCGCCGTCTGCGCCGCCGCTGAGGAAACAACATGAAGGAAGAAGAAAAAAAGGTCGTACAAGACCAACCGCGGTCCGAAACGGAACCCGGCCGGGAAGCCACCGACCGTGACCAGGCTTCTGCCCCGGCGGAAACACCGTCTGCGGAGGAAAAAAAGCCTGCCGGCGAAGAGGAAAAGCTTTCTGCCGAAAAGCCCAAAGAGGCCAAAAAGCACCGCCTGCCCCTGTGGGCGCGCATCCTGCTGGGGATCGTGTGTGTGGTGCTGGTCCTGGCCGGTCTGGCGGTGGGGTACATCAACGGCAAGCTGGACCTGATCCATTACGATGACGGTACGGTGGACTCCATGGGCACCATTGATGCCACCGAGGACCAGGACCTGGACGGCACCGGCCTGGAACACAACGACGGTGAGATGATCATGCCCGAAGGAAGTCCCTTTGAGGATGACAATGTACTGAACATCCTGCTCATCAGCACCGACGAGCGCACCGAGGCGGTCAACGATGCCGATGCTTTCACCCACCTGAACGACCTGGATGGCACCCGTGCCACCACCGAATTCAGCGAGGATGCCCGGGCCGACAGCCTGATCCTGGTTTCGCTGAATATTGAGGAGGACACCATCAAACTGGTGTCCATCGAGCGTGCCACCGGCGTGCCCATCCTGCTGGAGGGGTACGAGGACGAATATGACTGGATCACCCATACTTTCAAGTACGGCGGCGCCCGTCTGACCATGGACACGGTGGCCGAATGTCTGAACCTGGATGTGGACCACTATGTCCGCTTCAACTTCAACTCCTTCGTGCAGATCGTGGATGCCGTGGGCGGTATCGACATTGAGTTGACCGAAATGGAAGCCGCCGCCCTCAACTGGGAAGTCCCCTCCAACTCCATGCTGATCGTCGGCAAGGTGCATGCGGGTCTCAACCATCTGGACGGCTACACCGCACTGCAGTATGCCCGCCTGCGTGCCATCGACAACGACTGGCAGCGCATCGTGCGGCAGCGCACCGTGATTCAGGCGGTGCTGGACCAGATCCAGACCGCTTCGGTGGCGGAACTGGACGAACTGCTCAACACCGTTCTGCCGTTGGTGCAGACCAACTTCACCAAAACCGAGATCGCCGCCCTGCTGGTACAGCTTCCCGGCTTCCTGGGCGTGGAGGCGGAGCAGATGTCTCTGCCGGTGGAAGGCACCTACGGGGTGCGTACCGGCATGGATAACCGTACTATGTACGATCCGGACTGGCAGACCAACAGCGATATTCTGCAGGATTTCCTCTATGAGGGCAAGACCGCCGAGGAGGCCATTGCCGCCCACGTGGAAAGCGAGGAGGCGGCCACAGCCGAAACCGCCGCCGAGGAGGCCCTGGGACTGACCGATAAGCAGGTCTATCTTACCGAAAACAGCAATCCGCTGGACCTGGAAGAGGGCATTACCGTCGAAAACTTCGGCACCGGCAACTACCGTGTGTTCCTGGCCGGTGCGTCGGAGGACACGGCCCAGACCTGGCAGATGAAACAGGGTCTGGTGGAATACCTGCATGAAAGCCAGGGTGTGAATGTGCTGCTGGAGGACTGCGGTCCCGCCGCCGCGCTGGCGTGGCAGCAATACATCGATACCGGCCGTTCCGAAGGACTGGATGAACTCTTTGAAACGGAAGAAGAACAGGCGTATTGGGAATGGCTGGCGGATTATAACGGCGACCAGCTGGACAGCGGCAAGCTGACCATCGTGGGCCTTGGCACCGACGATGACCCTGCGCTGGCGCTGGCGGGCATGCTCACCCTGATGGATGAAGAAGCCGACCCGGAAGCGCTGTCCGGCTCCCTCTCCCGGGATCTGCTGGCCAACATGCAGGACAGCGAATCCCTGTCCGAGGGCGCCCGCGGCCGCTTGTTCTACAGCCTGCGCAGACTGGCTGACGGCAGCGAGGCGGGGCTCAACGACCTGAACGTCATTTTCGGGGAGAACGCCCAGACCGCCATCTCGGTCCTGCAGGCTTCTCGCAACAGTGTTTCCGGCACCGAGGGTATGACTGCCAACTTTGAAACCGTCTGGCAGCAGTATGATGACCAGAACTTCTTCGGAATGTTTGCACCCGAAGAGGTGCTGCTGGCACCGGCTGACCTGGACGATGACGGGGAAGTCGCCCAGACATCCTTGGCCATGGGAATCAACACCGGTTCCACCCCCGCGGCGGGCAAGGTCTGCTCCATCCTGGGCGTCTACCTGGATGTGGAAGAGGACGGCCAGCAGCCGGGCGCTGACGTCATTGACGCCGAGGGCCTGTATGCAGAACTGACCGAAGCCGATGAGCTGACGGCGGAACTGGAACGGCTGGCCAGCGGCGAGGAAGCACCCGAGCCCACGGCAACCCCGGAACCCACCGCCACGCCGGAGCCCGATGCGGAAGAGGCAGAGGTCGTAGAGGAGGAAGAAGTTCCCGGAAACGTCTACTTTCTGGCCCTGGACGGCAGCAACAGCCCCTATGCGGAGGAAAACGGCATCCTGCTTTCCCAGGCAAGCGAACTTCCCGCTGCCGAATACTTCCAGAAGATCATTCTGGTGCCTTCGGCCCAGAGCAGTACCCCCATTGAAACCGAGGAAGAACTGACCGAAGATACCGACTGGTAATTTGAACGAAAAGTTTTGCGCAAGTGTTGACAAAACCGTGGAACTGTGCTTTAATTAGCTAAACCGATGAGGCGAAAGTAAAACTGCCGGCGCGCCTGCAGAGAGCCCCCGATGCTGGGAACGGGGCGGAAAGCGGGGCAGACAAATGGTTCGCCGAGGGCACGGGGAAAAGGCTGCGGCCTGAGTATCCGCTGACGGAAGCCCCCGTTACAGGGCAGGGGAGTGATTGCTCTCCGCAGAGTGGCCGTGCCAGGCACGGCAAGCAAGGTGGCACCACAGGAATTGTTTCCTGCCCTTGCACAGGCGATTGGTCTGTGCAAGGGCAGTTTTTATTTGCCCGCGGCAGACGATCCTGACACAAAACAGGGGGTTGCAACCATGAAACACATCCGTCTGGCAGAGCGATGGCGGCGCTGAACACCATCGTCCGTCCCAACCACATGATTCGCTTTGAAGAAAGGATGCCAACCATGAAAAAGACCATTGCTATTCTCACCGCCGCCACCATGAGCCTCTCTCTTGCCGCCTGCGGCAGCACCGGCACCGGTTCCGGCGCTTCTGCGTCCGAGGCCGATTACCGCATTGCCATCGTGCAGCAGCTGGACCACTCCAGCCTGGATGAGATCCGCACCGCCATTGAGGCCGAGCTGGACGCCAAGGCCGCCGAACTGGGCATCACCATCGAATACAAGGACTTCAACGGCCAGAATGACGCCACCACCCTGAACCAGATCGGCACCCAGGTGGTTTCCGATGGTTACGACGCCATCATTCCCATCGCTTCTCTGGCAGCCCAGTGCATGACCACCGCCGCGGCGGATTCCCAGACCCCGGTGATCTACGCCGCCATCTCTGACCCCGAATCTGCCGAACTCACCGGCATCGACTATGTCACCGGTACCTCCGATGCCCTGGACACCAAGTTCATCCTGGATATGATGTTTGCCGCCGACCCCGACATCCAGACCGTGGGGCTGCTGTACTCCAACTCCGAGCCCAATTCCGAAACCCCCATTGAGGAAGCCAAGGCCTACCTGGACGAGAAGGGCATCGCCTATGTGGAAGCCACCGGCAACACCAACGACGAAGTGCTGAGCGCGGCTGCCAACCTGGCCGACAAGGCCGACGCCGTCTTTACTCCCACCGATAACGTGGTCATGGCGGCAGCTGCCGCCGTCAGCGAGACCCTGACCAAGGCGGGCGTGCCCTATTACACCGGCGCCGACAGCTTTGTTACCGCCGGCGCGCTGGCCACCTGCGGCGTCAACTACACCGACCTGGGCACCAAGACCGCCGATATGGCCCTGGATGTGCTGCAGACCGGTACCGTGCCCGAATTCCATGTGATGGAAGGCGGCATCATCACCGTCAACACCGAAACCGCCGAAGCCCTGGGCATCGATCCCAGCGTCTACACCTCCCTGGGCGGTACCCTGAAGGAAGTCGTCACCGCGGCGGAATAATCCCGTATCTTCAACGGCAGGCAGCGCACGCAGACAAGGCGCTGCTTTTGCCTTTGTCAAAACCATTTTCCCGAAAGGTAGGTCCTGCCCACCATGTTTTCGATCGCCATTATTCAGAGCGCACTGGAACTGGGCTGCATTTATTCCCTTGTGGCCATGGCGCTGTTCCTCAGCTTCCGCGTGCTTAACATCGCGGATATGACCACAGACGGCGCCTTCACCCTGGGGTGTGCCGTCTCCGCCACCGCGGCTGTGGCCGGACTCCCTTTCCTGGGGCTGTTCCTGGCCATTCTGGCCGGTTCCTGCGCCGGTTTCGTCACGGCCTTCCTCCAGACCCGCCTGGGGGTTCCCTCCATTCTGGCGGGCATTGTCACCAATACCGGCCTGTATACCGTGAACCTGGCCATCATGGGCTTTTCTTCCAACGTGCCCATGCTCAAGACCACCACGGTGTTTACCATCATGCAGGACCTGATGGGGGAAAACTCTCCTTATAAGCTGGTGGTGTCCGTTGCGGTGGCCCTGGTGGTCTGCGTGCTGCTGGTCCTCTTCCTGGGCACCCGGCTGGGCCTGTCCATCCGCGCCACCGGCGACAACCCGGACATGGTCCGGGCCAGTTCCATCAACACCGCTTTCACCGTCACGGTGGGCCTGTGTGTGGCCAACAGCATGACCGCTCTTTCCGGCGCGGTGCTGGCCCAGTACCAGCGCTCGGCGGACATCAACCTGGGCACCGGCATGGTGGTCATCGGGCTGGCTTCCCTCATCATCGGCGAGACCATCTTCGCCAGGGGCGGCCTGTGGGTCAAGGCTGCGGCAGCCATCGGCGGCAGCGTGATCTACCGCTTTATCATCGCCCTGGCGCTGCGCGTCAATGTGCCCTCCGAATGTATGAAACTCTTGTCCGCCGTGATCGTGGGCCTGGCCATCGCTGCGCCCACCATCCGCAAGAATGTGGCCTTTGCGCAGCGCCGCCGCGCCGCAAACCGGCAGGGAGGTGGCAGAAATGCTTGAGCTGAAAAACGTGGGCATGACCTTTAACCCCGGCACCGTCAACGAGAAAAAGGCCCTGACCGGGGTGAACCTGCACCTGCATCCCGGGGATTTTGCCACCATTGTAGGCTCCAACGGCGCAGGCAAATCCACCCTGTTCAATGCCATTGCGGGCTCTTTCATCCCGGATACCGGCAGCATCATCCTGGACGGGCAGGACATCACCTTCCTGCCGGATTACCGCCGTTCCAAAACCATCGGCCGCATGTTCCAGGACCCTCTGCGCGGCACCGCCCCCCACATGACCATTGAGGAAAACCTGGCCCTGGCCTATCTGCGGGCATCCAAGAAAACTTCGTCTTTCTCCCGCATCACCCGGGCGGACCGGGAACTCTTTGCCCAGAAGCTGGCCCAGCTGGGTCTGGGGCTGGAAAACCGGATGAAACAGCCGGTGGGCCTGCTCTCCGGCGGTCAGCGTCAGGCGCTGACCCTGCTCATGGCCACCCTGGTCACACCCA
The DNA here is from genome assembly GCA_905214345.1 of uncultured bacterium. Classification (GTDB taxonomy): domain Bacteria; phylum Bacillota; class Clostridia; order Oscillospirales; family Ruminococcaceae; genus Gemmiger. The sequence goes on along the minus strand of CAJMLV010000014.1, from coordinate 56,483 downwards.
AACTCCTGCTGCTGGACGAACACACCGCCGCGCTGGACCCCGCCACTGCCGAGAAGGTGCTGGAACTGACCAAAAACATCGTGGCCGAAAACCACATCACCTGCCTGATGATCACCCACAACATGCACGACGCTCTGACCCTGGGCAACCGCACCCTGATGATGGACAGCGGCCGCATCGTGCTGGACATCGCCGGGCCGGAGCGGGAGGGTCTGACCGTGGACGATCTGCTGCAGCGGTTTGCCAAGAACGCCGGTCATGTGCTGGATGACGACCGGGTGCTGCTGAGCAAGACCGAAGAGGGCGCCCAGTGATCCTTTTTGAACCGATACAAACCAAAATCCCCGTGCCGGGTTCCGGCACGGGGATTTTTTGCACATCTTTTGCCTTTTTTGTGGAAAACTCAGCGAACCATCAGGTCGGCGGCCTTGTACAGGTCGCCGCAGCTCATGCAGACCACCAGATCGCCCTTCTTGGCGTTCTCCCGCACCCAGGCGGCGGCGCTTTCCAGTCCGTCGGTGACCACGCTGCCGGGAATCTTGGCAGCCAGATCCTCGGTGTGTACGCTGCCGTCATCCACCTCACGGCTGCCCATGATGGGCAGCAGCACGCAGACGTCGGCGGTGTTCAGCACCTGGGCGAAATCGTCCATCAGGGCCTTGGTACGGCTGTAAGTGAAGGGCTGATGCACCGCGATGATGCGGTCATACCCCATCTTGTGGGCGGTGGCCAGGGTGGCGGCCAGCTCGGCGGGATGATGGGCGTAATCGTCCACCACCACGGCGCCGGCAGGAGTTTCGCCCTTGACCTCGAAACGGCGGCCGGTGCCCTTGAAGGCTTCGGCGGCGCGCTCGGCGTCGGCGGGGGAGAGGCCCAGCGGACGCACGCAGCAGCACATGGCCAGAGCGTTGTAGATGTTGTGGTAACCCGGCACGCCCAGACGCAGGTGGGCAAAGTGATCGTCCAGCTCCTCCACGTCGAATTCATAGAAGCCGGGGCGGTATTCTTTGATATTCACCGCGCGGAAACGGGCTTCCTCCTCGATGCCGAAGGAAAGCACCGGGCGGTCGATGGAGTTGACCACGTCCACGGTGTTGTGGTCGTCCATGTTGAACACCACCGTGCGGGACAGCAGGGCAAACTTCTGGAAAGCCAGCTTCAGCTTGCCCATGGTGTGGTAGTATTCCAGGTGATCGTTGTCGATGTTCAGGATCACGCCGATGTAGGGGGTCAGGTGCAGGAAAGTCTCGTGATACTCACAGGACTCGATGACCGCAGTCTGGCCGCTGCCTGCCTTGCCGTAGCCGTCGATCAGGGGCAGCTTGCCGCCGATGACCGCCGCCGGGTCCCGTCCGGCCAGTTCCAGCATGGTGGTGATCATACCGGAGGTGGTGGTCTTGCCGTGGGTGCCGGAAACACCCACCGTCTGGGGGTACATCCGGCTCACAAAACCCAGCAGAACGCTGCGCTCCACCGACGGGATGCCGTGGGCGCGGGCAGCGGAAAGTTCGGGGTTGTCGTCATGGATGGCGGCGCTGTATACCACCAGGTCCGCACCCTGGATGTTGGCGGCGTCGTGGCCCAGGGTCACGGTCATGCCCATGGCACGTTCCGACTCGGTGATCTTGGTCTCTTCCACGTCCGAACCGGACAGGGTCAGCCCCCGGGCGTGCAGGATCTGGATCAGGGGATACATCCCCGACCCGCCGCAGCCGATCAGATGCACGTGCTTGACGTTATCCAGAAGTTTGGGATCATAGGTAGTGAAAAAAGGCATCGGTCCTCACCTCAAAAAAATGCCTGCCCGCCTGCAGCGGGGACAGGTTGATTCTGCTTTTATGCATGTTATAATGATTATAGTATTTTTTGGCCGCAAAATAAACACTTTTTTTGAAAAAAGGGTGATTATAGCCGAAAAATCCCCGTTCGGACCGCCCCGAACGCCCCAAAAACGGTGAAAGAGAGTCCAGCCATGAAACGAAGCAGCCTGATCTACGGCTTCAACCCCCATGCCCTGTGCAGTGTGGGCAAGGATTTTGTGCCCGTGTGCATCACCCCCAAGGAACTGGGTCGCATCGGCATTCCGCCGCGCAAGGTGGAGCGGGTGATGCAGGAACTTTCCGCCCTGGCCCAGGCCGACCCGTCCCTGGATACAAAGCCCACCATGGTGGCGCTGGCCCGGCAGATCGCGGCGCAGCTGCTGTAAAAGCCCGCCGCGTTATATTATTGCCCGCGGGTGGGCAATGTGCTATAATAAGCCCATTATGCCGTAAGGCATGGGAATACATCGCTTGTGTGGCAGCCAGCCACGCGGGAGGGAGAGTAAAAAGTGAAAAACAGCGAAAAGACTCTGGACATGATCGTCAACCTTTGCAAAAACCGCGGGTACATCTACCCCGGCAGCGAGATCTACGGCGGCCTGGCCAACAGCTGGGACTACGGTCCCCTGGGCGTTGAGTTCAAGAACAACGTCAAGAAGGCCTGGCTGAAGAAGTTCGTGCAGGAAAGCCCCTACAACGTGGGCCTGGACGCCGCCATCCTGATGAACCCCCAGACCTGGGTCACTACCGGTCACGTGGCCAGCTTCTCGGACCCGCTGCTGGACTGCCGCGCCTGCAAGAGCCGCCACCGTGCCGACAAGCTCATTGCCGACTGTGAGCAGGGCAAGAATGTGGACGTGGACGCCATGACTTTTGACGAGATGGACGCTTTCATCGCCGAGCATGAGGAAGTGGTCTGCCCGGTCTGCGGCAAGCATGACTTCACCCCCATCCGCAAGTTCAACCTGATGTTCAAGACCGCCATCGGCGTCACCGAGGACTCCAGCAGCACCTGCTACCTGCGCCCCGAGACCGCCCAGGGCATCTTTGTCAACTTTGCCAATATCCAGCGCACCACCCGCCGCAAGCTGCCCTTCGGCGTGTGCCAGGTGGGCAAGGCATTCCGCAACGAGATCACCCCCGGCAACTTCACCTTCCGCACCCGTGAGTTCGAGCAGATGGAATGTGAGTTCTTCTGCAAGCCCGGCACCGACCTGGAATGGTTCGCTTACTGGAAGGAATTCTGCCGAAACTGGCTGCTGAGCCTGGGCATCAAGGAAGAAAACCTGCGTCTGCGCGACCATGAAGCCGCCGAGCTGGCCTTCTATTCCCGTGCCACCACCGACATCGAATATGCCTTCCCCTTCACCGACTGGGGTGAACTGTGGGGCATTGCCGACCGCACCAACTACGACCTGGGCCGCCATCAGGAAGCTTCCGGCAAGAGCCTGGAATACTTCGACCCCGAGACCAACGAGCATTACATTCCCTATGTCATCGAGCCGTCCCTGGGCTGCGACCGTGTGGCTCTGGCCTTCCTGTGCGAAGCCTACGACGAAGAGCACCTGACCGACTCCAAGGGCAAGGAGGATGTACGCACCGTTCTGCATCTGCATCCCTTCCTGGCTCCCTTCAAGTGCGCTGTGCTGCCTCTGTCCAAGAAGCTCTCCGACAAGGCTATGGAGATCCGCAACGAGCTGGCCAAGGACTTTATGGTGGACTTCGACGATGCCGGTTCCATCGGCAAGCGTTACCGCCGTCAGGACGAGATCGGCACCCCGCTGTGCATCACCGTGGACTTCCAGACCGTGGGCGATGACAAGACCGAGGCCGACAACTGCGTCACCGTGCGCGACCGCGACACCATGGAGCAGGTCCGCATGCCCATCAGCGAGCTGAAGGATTACATTGCCAAGAAAGTGGCTTTCTGATTCTCGGCTGACAACTACGCCATATAAAAAGGACCTCCGCCGCCCGGCGGGGGTACTTTTGTCTGTTATGTTGAAAATCTCACCGGAACACCTGGCCGGAGTAGGTCCGGCGGCATCCCGTCACCAGCATGACCAGGGAAACCATGATGTACACAAGGCACAGGGGCAGAAAGCTGCCGTCCGCCAGGGACCGGACGAAGGATTTCAGGATATCGGGGAAGGGGGTCATCAGAACAAGGAAATCCAGCCCCATCACAATGCGGTAGGCCAGGACCCGCCCCGGTGTTTTGCCGTATACCAGCCGGGCAACAACGCTCAAAATCAGCAGTGCACCGGCGTACACAATGGCCAGCATGCCAGCCAGCTGGACCGCAAACCCGGCCAGACCACCCAGCCCGGTGCCGATCATGCCTGCGATCATGGCGTAGCCTTCCACGTCGTCCACTTCTCCCTGGGGCGTGTCCGGCCACAAGGCTTTGGCACCCTCGATGATGGCTTCACCATGGGTCAGCAGCAGAACGCCCAACAGCAGCACCACCACGCTGGGTACAAGAAACATCAGCAGATTGCGGTTGGCAGTTTTCACGGGCCATCCCTCCCTTTTTTCTCAGTATATCGGAAACGGTTCTCATCTGCAAGCCCGGCGGGGCGGGGAACCCACCTTTTGTCAGGCATATCTTTTCTTTTTGCCGGGCATCGTGTATACTGAATGACAGTGGAATCCAAAGACCGAACCCGCTCCGCGGGCGGAGAAAAGGAGAAATATACAATGGACCAGAAATATCTGCAGCTCTATGCTGATTTCGTCGTCAAGGTGGGCGTGAATGTCCGTCCCCGTCAGAACTTCATCATCCGCTGCCCGGTGACCATGCCGGAGTTTGCCCATGCCTGCGCCAAAGCGGGCTATGAGGCAGGCGCCAAGGAAGTTGTCGTCCGCTGGGAGGATGAGCGCCTGTCCCGCATCCAGATGGAATACGGCGACGAGGCCGACCTCTGCGCCATGAAGCCCTACCAGCTGCGCAGCTACCTGGACTATGCCGAGGACCCGGACGGCTGCTGCACCCTGGCCATCCATGCCGCCGACCCCGAGGCTTTCGCCGGTCTGGACGCGGGCAAACTGAACCGGGTGAACCTGGCACGGCGCACCTTCCTCAAGCCCTGGCAGGAATACACCATGAACGACCGGGTGCAGTGGTGCGTGGTGGCGGTGCCCGCTCCCGGCTGGGCGGCCAAGGTGTTCCCCGGCATGCCCACCGAAGAGGCTATGGAAAAGCTGTGGCAGCTGATCTTTGAGGTCTGCCGCGTCACTACCGGCGACCCCGTTTCCGCCTGGAAAGAGCATGTGGCCAAGACCAAGGCCCGCCGTGACCAGCTCAACGCCTGGGACCTGGACCGCGTGCGCCTGCAGAGCGCCAACGGCACCGACCTGACCATTGGCCTGGCGGAGGACTGCACCTGGGAAGGCGCTTCCAGCGTGGCGGAAAACGGCACCGAGTTCATCGCCAACGTCCCCACCGAAGAAGTGTTCTGCGCGCCCCACCGTGACCGTGTGGACGGCATCGTCTACGGCACCAAGCCCTACGCCTACAACGGTCAGCTCATCGAAGGCTGGCACGTCACCTTCAAGGACGGCAAAGTCATCGAGCACGGCGCCGAGAAGAACGCCGACCTGCTGGGCGAGCTGCTGACTACCGACGAGAACGCCGACCGCATCGGCGAGATTGCCTTTGTCCCGGCGTCCAGCCCCATCAACCAGAGCGGCGTGCTCTTCTTCAACACTCTGTTTGATGAAAACGCCGCCTGCCACATCGCCTTCGGCGCAGGCTACCCCACCAACATCAAGGGCGGTTCCAAGCTGACCCGCGCCCAGCTGATGGAAAAGGGCCTGAACGATTCCGCCATCCATGAGGACGTGATGATCGGCGCTCCCGACACCCGCATCACCGGCGTGCGCAAGAACGGCGAGGAAGTCGTCATCTTCGAAAACGGCGAGTGGGCGTTCTGATTCCGGCATAATCCAACCGACCCCGGCGGGGCGCGGCTTTTGCTGCGCCCCGCCTTTGCCTTGCCGGGGTGTCGATCTTCTGGTATAATCAACACAAATTCCCACAAAATCAGCGGAAAGCGGTGTATGGATGGGCTTTTCTTCGGTACAATTTTTGTTTGTGTTCCTGCCTTTGGCGCTGGCGGTGTATTTTGTCCTGCCTGCCCGGGTGCGGAACGTGGTCATGGCGGTGTTCAGCCTGGGCTTCTGTGCCTGGGTGGGCATCCGGTACAGCCTGCTGCTGGCCGCTTTTGCCCTGGTGCACTGGGCCTTTGGGCTGGTGCTGGACAAAAAGCCACGCCGCGCTCTGCTGGGCGGCATGATAACGGCGGACCTGCTGTTGCTGGGCTTTTATAAGTACGCCGGATTTTTTGCCGAAACCGCCAACGCCCTGCCTGGGGTACACCTGCCTGTGCTGGCCCTGGCGCTGCCGCTGGGCATCAGCTTCTATACCTTCCAGGGCCTCAGTTACTGCGTGGATGTCTACCGGGGTACGGTGAAACCGGAACGCAACCCCTTGCGCCTCTACCTCTATTTCGCCTGCTTCACCCATGTGAGTTCGGGGCCCATCGTGCGGTACGGCTTTCAGTCCGCCGCCCTGGACCCCTGTGCGCCCCAGCGCCGGGTGGATACCGACCGACTGTACCGGGGTGTCCGCCGTTTTGTGCTGGGCCTGGGCAAAAAGACCCTCATTGCCGACCAGCTGGCTTTGGTCTATTCGGCGGTCAGCGGCACCGACGCCGCCGGTCTGCCCGGCCCGGTGCTGCTGCTGGGCTACGCGGCCTTTGCCGTGCAGCTGTATTACGATTTCTCCGGGTACAGCGATATGGCCCTGGGCCTGGGGGAGATGTTCGGACTCTCCCTGCCCGAAAACTTCGATTATCCCTATCTCTCCCGTTCCATCGGGGAGTTCTGGCGCCGCTGGCACATGACCCTGGGCGCCTGGTTCCGGGATTACCTGTACATTCCTCTGGGCGGCAGCCGCCGGGGCACCGCCCGCACCTGCCTGAACCTGCTCATCGTCTTTGCCTGCACCGGTTTCTGGCACGGGGCGGCCTGGCAGTATCTGGCCTTCGGGCTGTGGCACGGCCTTTTGAGCTGTGCCGAGCGCCTGGGGCTGGGCAAGGCGCTGAATCGTGCGCCCCGCTGGGTGTCCCACCTGTATACCGTGCTGGCGGTGTTTGTGGGCTTTACCTTTTTCGGCGCGCCCAGCCTGGGCCAGGCGCTGGCAGCGCTGGGGGGCATCCTGACCTGGCAGGCAGGGGCGCCCGGTATGACCCTGGCCGCCTTTGCCGACCCCAAGACGCTGCTGCTGTTGGCGGCGGGCATCCTGCTCTGCGGCCCTGTACAGGGGCTCTTCCCCCGGTTTAAAACCTGGCTGCGTGGGGAAGAGAAAACCGGTGCCCTGGACGTGCTGATGGTGGCGGTGATTTTGTTCTTCTCCATCATGCGCAGCACGGCGGGCAATTACACCGCCTTTATCTATGCGCAGTTCTGAGGAAAGGGGAGGAAAGACCATGGCCAAAAAAATCGTGATCTGGCTGTTCTGCCTGGTACTGGGCGGCAGCTTTCTGGTGTTCAACATCTTCAGCCGTCAGCTTTCGGGGGACAACCACGAAAATCGCCTGCTGACCTCTCTGCCCGAGGTGTTCCAGGGCTCTTTGTCCGGCCTGCCCGGACGGCTGGACCAGTTCATCGCGGACAATTCGCCTTTCCGGTATCAGCTCACCGCCCTGGACGCCGCCATCGACTATACCCTCTTCGGGTCCAGCCAGAGAGACCAGGTCCTGCCCGGCAAGGACGGCTGGCTCTTTTATAAGGATGGCCCGGATGCCGCCCACCCGGTGGCCAACTACCAGGGCCTGCCCGAAACCTTCGACAGTGAAGAGACCCTGGCCGCCGCGGCAGCCTCTTTGCAGAACATTTCGGACACCCTGGCCCAGAGCGGCTGTACCCTGGTGCTGGACCTGGCGCCCTCCAAGGACCGGGTCTACCGGGAATTCATGCCCGATGCCTACCCCGTGGTCAACGAGGAAAACCGCACCGACCGTTTTGCCGCCTACATGACCGAACACACCACCGTGGCCGTCAGCTGGCCTTATGAGGAACTGCGTGCCGAGGTGCTGCGCCGGATGGAGGCAGGGGAGAGCAACATCTATTTCAAGACCGATACCCACTGGAACCATGCCGGTGCCCTCATCGGCCTGGACGGAGCGCTCTCCGCCGCCGGACTGGACGCCGTGGACTTTGCCCGGTATGAGCTGGGGGATAACGGCATCCAGACCGGGGACCTGGCCAACGTGGCGGCGCTGTACACTGTTCTGCCGGAGGAACACGACCTGGCCGCCCTCAACTATATGGAATTGTACGAAAGCGACCCCCGCACCGTGGGGGTGGTGGGGGACAGCTTCAGCGGGTACTATGTGCAGTATCTGGAACAGCGGTTTGCCGGGACCTGGTACCAGGCGCCCGAGACCATGACCCCCGAATTGGCCGCCGCGCCGGGGTGCGATGTGCTGGTCTTTTCGGTCACCGAGCGCAATCTGGACATGCTTTTGGGGCTGCTGGCCCAATTTTGAGCCCGCTTTGGCCCGAAAAAGGCAACATTTTGGGGTCAAAACCCGCAAAAGACTTGCTTTTTGCGCATGGATGTGGTATATTCTTACTGTTCGATGATGATTTTTACTGAAAGTGGGCCGTTCGGTCCGCTTTCTTTTTGTGATAGGGGGTAACCATGGCAAAAGCCAAGCATCAGCAGCCCGGCGGCGCGGCCGCCGCGGTGGAGACCATCGTGCGTCCCGTGGTGGAAGGCATGGGTCTTCGTCTGTGGGACGTCCGTTTTGAAAAGGAAGGCCCGGACTGGTTCCTGCGGGTCCTGATCGACCGGGACGAACCGCTGGATACCGACACCTGTGAGGCCGTGTCCCGCGCCATCGACCCGCTGCTGGACAAGGCTGATCCCATCGACCAGAGCTACTATCTGGAAGTGGGCAGCCCCGGTCTGGGCCGCCGCCTGACCCGCCCCGAACATTATGAGGCGCTGGCCGGCCAGAAGTGCGCCGCCCGCCTCATCCGCCCCGACGAAGCGGGCCGCCGTGAACTGGAAGGCACCCTGGTGGGCCTGCAGGACGGCGTGGTGACCCTGAACACCCCGGAAGGGGAAGTTTCCTTCCCCCTCAAGAGCGCCGGTTTCGTCAAGCTCTGCGACGACGAAGACCTTTTCGGCTGAAAACAAAAACAAGCACCGCCACAGGTTGGCTGACATATACATCAACATTGGGAGGATACCGGAAAAATGGCTACTGCATCCAACAACGAATTCTTTGAAGCCCTCGCCGCGCTGGAAAAGGAACGCGGCCTGCCCGCCGATTACCTGATCGACAAGATCAAGGCGGCCATCGTCATTGCCGTGAAGAAGGACTATGAGGTGGAGGATGAAAACGTCATCGTGGACATCGATCCCGAACTGGGTACCTTCCGCGCCAGCCTGATGCGGGACATTGTGGAAGAGGTGGAAAACCCCCACACCCAGATCAGCCTGGAAGACGCGCAGCGCGTGCGCAAGTCCTACAAGCTGGGCCAGCGTTTTGTCACCCAGCTCAAGACCAAGGAATTCGGCCGTATCGCCGCACAGACCGCCAAGCATGTGATCCGTCAGGGCCTGCGGGAAGGCGAGCGCAGCCTGCAGTGCAGCGAGATGCAGTCCCGCGCCCATGAGATCATCGCCGCCACCGTGGTTTCTGTGGACAACGAGCGCGGCAATATCGTGGTGGACCTGGGCAAGGGCGGCAGCGCCGTTCTGCCCCGCAACGAGCAGGTCCCCGGCGAGACCTTCACCGAAAACCAGGTGGTCCAGGTCTATGTGGTGGATGTCATCGCCACCGAGCGCGGTCCCCGCGTGACCATCAGCCGTACCCATCCCGGCCTGGTCAAGCGTATGTTCGAGCTGGAAGTGCCCGAGATCTATGAGGGCGTGGTGGAGGTCAAGGCCATCGCCCGCGAGGCCGGTGCCCGTACCAAGATGGCCGTGTACAGCAAGGACCCCAACGTGGACCCCGTCGGCGCCTGCATCGGTGCCCACGGCGCCCGTGTGGAGAAGATCGTTTCCGAGCTGAACGGCGAAAAGATCGACATCATCCGCTGGAGCGAGGACATCTCCGCCTTCATCTCCGCCGCGCTGTCCCCGGCCAAGGTGGTCAAGGTGGAACTGCTCCCCGGCGAGAACAAGAGCTGCCGCGTCACCGTGCCCGATCACCAGCTCAGCCTGGCCATCGGAAACAAGGGCCAGAATGTGCGCCTGTGCGCTCACCTGACCGGCTATAATATCGATATCCGTCCGGAATCCGGTTATTACGGCGAGGAAGAATAACCCGCCCATCTTTTTCCGAAAAGAGGTTTCACCTTGCAGCAGCAACGTCAAAAGAAAGTCCCGGTGCGCCGGTGCGTGGGCTGTAACGCCCAGCGCCCCAAACGGGAACTGGTGCGCATCGTCCGCAGCCCCGAAGGGGAGGTCGGCGTGGATCTGACCGGCAAGAAGTCCGGCCGCGGCGCCTATCTGTGCCCGTCGGCGGCCTGCCTGGCCAAGGCCCGCAAGGCCAAACGGCTGGAGCATGCCTTCGGTGTGCCTGTGCCGGACGGCGTGTATGAGCGCCTGGTCGAAGAGATCGCCTGCGCCGAACAAATGGCAAAGGAGGCGACCGAGCGTGGCACATGATTCAAACGGCCTGCTGGGGGCGCTGGGGCTTTGCCGCAAGGCGGGCAAACTGCTGCACGGGTACGACCGTGTGGAGGAAGCCGTTTTGCGCGGCAAGGTCAGCCTGGTGCTGCTGGCCAGCGACGCCAGCCCCCGCACCAAACAACACATGAAAGACACCTGCGAAGGCCTTGTTGCCTGCGAAGTTATGCCGCTGGAAACTGCCAGCCTGGCCGTGCTCACCCCTCGGCCCGCGGCGGTGTTTGCGGTAACGGATGAAAACCTTGCGCGGCTGTGCGCAAAACAACTGACCCCATAAGGAGGACCTGCCCATGGATTTTAAGTATAAGATCGCCGACGTGGCCAAGGATTTCGGCATCAGCCCCAAGAAGGCCATTGATACGGTGGCCGCCCTGACGGGGCAGAGCCGCAAGCCCGGCGGCACTTTTGAAGAAACCGAAGTCAACGGTCTGCTGGAATCCCTCACCCGGGAAACCGCCGTTGCCAGCCTGGACGAGTACCTGGCTTCCGGCAAGCAGCCCGAACCCAAGAAGGCTGAGCCCGCCCCGGCGCCCAAGGCTGCCCCCGCCAAGGAACAGTCTGCCGCCAAGGCGCCCCAGCGCCCCGCCGCTCCCAAGAAGAACGACAAGCCTGCCGAGCGCCGCAAGGAAAAGAGCGTGACCATGCAGGAACTGGCCGCCGACAGCGGCATCAAGAAGCCGGTGGTTACCGAGCAGGTGGAAGTCAACCGCGCCCAGGTGTCGGTGGATACCCGTACCGTGGATGTGAACGTGGATAAGTTCAGTGCCCGCTACGATGACCTGGCCGACAGCCGCAACATGCCTTCCAAGCGCAAGAAGCAGCCTGTGGCCACCAAGCAGAAGTTCCAGAACCGCAACAAGGGCCGCAACCAGTATCAGCGCCGCCGCGAGACCGAGGCCGAGCGCCTGCAGCGCATCCAGCTGGAAAAGGCCCGCAACGCCCAGCTGAAGATCCAGATCCCCGACGAGATCACCGTGGGCGAACTGGCCACCCGCCTGAAGCAGAATGTGGCCAAGGTCGTGGCCAAGTTCATGCAGATGGGCGAGATGCACTCTGCCTCCGACGTGGTGGATTTCGACTCCGCCGCCCTGGTGGCCGAAGAATTCCACGCCAAGGTGGAGCGGGAAGTCCATGTTTCCATCGAGGAACGTCTGTTCGAGCAGGATGAGGACGCCGCCGAAGATCTGGTTTCCCGTCCGCCGGTCGTGGTGGTCATGGGCCACGTCGACCACGGCAAGACCTCCATTCTGGACGCCATCCGCAAGACCAATGTCACCGCCGGTGAAGCCGGCGGCATCACCCAGGCCATCGGCGCCTACCAGGTCAAGATCGGTGACGACGTCATCACCTTCCTGGATACCCCCGGTCACGAAGCCTTCACCGCCATGCGTGCCCGCGGCGCCAACATGACCGACATCGCCGTTCTGGTGGTGGCTGCCGACGACGGCATCATGCCCCAGACCATCGAGTCCATCAACCATGCCAAGGCTGCCGGCGTCAAGCTGATCGTGGCCGTGAACAAGATGGATAAGCCCACCGCCAACCCCGAGCGGGTCAAGGAACAGCTGACCAACTACGAGATCGTGCCCGAAGACTGGGGCGGCGACGTTGCCTGCATCCCGGTGTCCGCCATGACCGGCATGGGCATCCAGGACCTGCTGGAACGCATCGTTCTGGAAGCTGAGGTCATGGAACTGAAGGCCAACCCCAACCGCCGCGCCAAGGGCGCCGTGGTGGAAGCCCGTCTGGACAAGGGCCAGGGTCCCGTGGCCACTCTGCTGGTGCAGAACGGTACCCTGCACAAGGGCGACTGCCTGATCGCCGGTACCTCTGTGGGCCGCGTGCGTACCATGCGCAACGACAAGGGCCAGGAGATCACCGAGGCCGGCCCCTCCATGCCTGTGGAGATCACCGGTCTGACCGAAGTGCCCACCGCCGGCGAGCTGTTTGAGGCCGTTGAGGACGAGCGTCTGGCCCGTGAACTGGCCGACCGCCGCCTGACCGAAGCCAAGGAAAAGCAGTTTGCCGCTTACACCAAGGTCACCCTGGATAACCTGTTCGACCAGATGGCCGCCAACGACATGAAAGAACTGCCCATCATCGTCAAGGCCGATGTCCAGGGCTCCGCCGAAGCCGTGAAGCAGAGCCTGGAGAAGATCTCCAACGATGAAGTCCGCGTGCGCGTCATCCATGCCGCCGTCGGTGCCATCAGCAAGTCCGACGTCAGCCTGGCCGATGCCTCCAACGCCATCATCATCGGCTTCAACGTCCGTCCCGACCCCGTCGCCAAGGCGGAAGCCGAGCAGACCGGCGTTGAAATGCGGATGTACCGCGTGATCTACGACGCCATCAACGATGTGTCCGACGCTATGAAGGGCATGCTGGCCCCGAAGATCCGGGAAGTGGCTCTGGGCGAGGCCCAGGTCCGCCAGGTCTACAAGATCTCTTCCGTGGGCACCGTTGCCGGCTGCCGCGTCACCGACGGCAAGATCACCCGCGACGCCAAGCTGCGCCTGGTGCGTGACGGCATCGTCATTGTGGAAGATGCCATCGCCTCCCTCAAGCGCTTCAAGGACGACGCCAAGGAAGTGGCCGCGGGCTTTGAATGCGGCATTACCCTGGAGAAGTTCGCCGACATCAAGGAAGGCGACGTCTTCGAGTGCTTCAAGCTGGAAGAATACCGTGATTGATTGAACGAGGAACAACATCAATGCCTACCAAGAACCAGGGCCGTATGGCCCAGGATATGAAGCGGGAACTCATCGCCATCATCGGCGAGATGAAGGACCCGCGGGTTGCGGGCGGTCTTTTGACCGTCACCCGCCTGGATGTCACCCCCGACCTGGATGTGGCCAAGGTGTACATCAGCGTCATGGGGCGTGAGGGCGGCAGCAAGCCGGTGGTGGCTGCGCTGAACAAGGCCTCCGGCCATGTTCGCACCGAGGTCAGCCGCCGTATGCACATCCGCAAAGCTCCCCGCTTTGTGTTTGTGGCAGACGACGGTGCCGCCTATGCGGCCCACATCAACGAGATGCTGCGGGATCTGGACTCCGATCGTCCCGCCGCACAGGCCGAAGGGCAGGAGGACTGATCTTTCTGTACCCGGCAACTTTTGAGCGAGACCGAACCTTTCGGGCCGCTGGAAAAGAGGTTAAGTTATGACGGAATCTGTGGACAGGCAAACAGCTGTGCTGCGCCTGCGCGGCGCACAGGATATCCTGATCCTATGCCATAAGAACCCCGACGGCGACACCATCGGAAGTGCCGGCGCGTTGTACCTGGCGCTGAAAGCCCTGGGCAAGAACGTGGCCGTGCTTTGCAGCGACCCGATCCCTTCTCTGTATGATTTTATGGAGATCGGCTGGTTCGATTCCAGTTTCACCCCCGCCTTCGTGGTGGCGGTGGATGTGGCAGGTATCCAACTGTTCGGCGACCGCAACAATGTGCAGAAGTACGCCGAGCATGTGGACCTGTGTATCGACCATCATCCCAGCAACAACGGCTATGCCTACGAAACGCTGCTGGACCCCGGTGCGGCGGCAACCTGCGAGATCATGATCGATGTAGTCACCGAGATGGGGGTGGAGATCACCCCCGACATCGCGGCATGCCTGTACACCGGCATCGCTACCGATACCGGCTGCTTCCGCTTCTCCAACACCACCGCCAAGACCCATATGGCGGCGGCCCGTGTGATCGAAGCGGGGGCCAACATCGAAAATCTCAACGCCCGTCTGTTTGAGTCCCGTTCCCGCGCCCGTCTGGAAATCGAGAAGATGGCGCTGGAAAGTCTGGAATATTTCTTCGACGGGCTGTGCGCCATGATCTACCTGACCTGGGACCAGATCGTGACCTCCGGCGTGCCGGGGGCCGAACTGGAGGACCTGACCAGTCTGCCCCGCTCCATCGAAGGGGTGGAAGTGGGCCTGACCCTGCGCCAGCAGAAAGACGGCAGCTTCAAGATCAGTGTGCGTACCGCCGGCCGTGTGGATGCCTGCGCCATTGCCCGCCACCTGGGCGGCGGCGGCCATTCCCGTGCCGCCGGGTGTGAGATCAGCGGCAACCTGGACAACGCGCGCTATGCCATTCTGGACGAAGTGCGCAAGGAACTGGAACGCTGGGGCATGATCGAACGCGAGCAATAATTGCAGCAAGGAACCGGTGACAGGCAGCGGCGCCGCAGGGCCCGCTGCCTGGTGCCGGTTCTTCCTGTTTATGTATTGAGGTGAAGTATGACCAACCTGACCAACGGCATCCTGCCGGTGGACAAACCCGCCGGCTGGACCAGCTTTGATGTGCTGGCCAAACTGCGGGGCGTGCTGGGCACCCGCCGCCTGGGCCATTCCGGTACCCTGGACCCCATGGCCACCGGCGTGCTGGTGGTGTTTGCGGGGGGTGCCACTGCTGCCGCCGACCGCCAGCCTGACCACGACAAAACCTATGAAGCCACCCTGCGCCTGGGCGTGGGCACCGACACCGGCGACATTACCGGCACGGTGCTGAAAACCGCCCCGGTCACGGCAGGGGAGGAGGAACTGCGGGCGGTGCTGCCCCGGTTCCTGGGCCCCCAGCAGCAGCTGCCGCCCATGTACTCCGCCGTGAAGGTGGACGGCCAGCCCCTGTATAAAGCAGCCCGCAAAGGCCGCACGGTGGAGCGCACCCCGCGTCCCATCACCATCTATTCCATCGACTACCTGGGCAGCCCCGCCCCGGGAGATTACACCATCCGGGTCTCCTGTTCCAAGGGCACCTATATCCGGGTCCTGGCCGAGGACATCGGCGCGGCCCTGGGCCTGCCGGCCACCCTGGCGGCACTGCGCCGCATCCGGGCGGGGGCTTTCTCCATCGAGCAGTGCCACACCCTGCCGGAGATCCTGGCGGCGGCAGAGAACGGTACTCTGGCCGATTCCGGCTGGATGCTGGGGGTAGAAACTGCCTTTACCTCCCTGCCTGCCCTCACGGTGGAGGAACCCGCCCGCACCCATCTGTTCAACGGCTGCCCCACCAGCCGGTACCCGGCGGCGGACGGCCGTTACCGGGTATATGATGCCGCCGGTCTTTTCCTGGGCCTGGCTGTGGTGGAAGGCGGCGTTCTGCGGGTGGAAAAACTGTTCTGCGAAAGGACCTGACACGATGCAGAAATTGGATATGCAGATCATCCCGGCCATCGCACCGGTCAACGCCCCCCAGGGCAGTGCCGTGGCCCTGGGATATTTTGACGGCGTCCATCTGGGGCACCGGGCGGTGATCGAAGCCGCTGCCGCCGAAGCCCGGCGCTGCGGCCTGACCCCCGCCGTCTTTACCTTTGAACTGCCGGAAGGCAGTACCCTTAAAGGCGGCCGCATTCTCTCCGCTTCCCAGAAACATGCCCGCATGGCGGCCATGGGGGTGCGGTGCGTGATGGAACCTCCCTTTGCGGAATTCTGCGCCCTGAGCCCCGAAGCCTTTGTGCAGGATATTCTGGTGGGCTGTTTCAAGGCGAAAGCGGTGTTCTGCGGGGATAACTTCACCTTCGGTGCCCGCGCCGCCGGTAATGTGGAGATGCTCAAACGCCTCTGTGCGGAGCAGAGCATCCGTGTTACGGTGGTGGAGATGGCCCGCTACCGGGGCAAGGTGGTTTCCTCCACCCGCATCCGTGCCGCGCTGGAAGAAGGCCGTGTGGACGACGCCAACGCTATGCTGGGCACCCCTTATGCGGTGGATTGGGAAGTTACCCACGGAAAAAAGGTGGGGACCAGCAAGCTGGGTACCCCCACCATCAACCAGAACTATCCTTCGGGGACTTTGCAGCCCTGCTGCGGGGTGTATCTCACCCGCATCTGTATCGGCGGTGTCTGGTACCCCGCCGCCACCGGTATCGGCCCCCGGCCCACGGTGGACAGGGAAGGGGCTGCGGTCAGCTGTGAGACCTATGTGCCGGACTTTTCCGGCAATGTGTACGGGCAGCACCCGGTGCTGGAATTCCACAAATATCTGTGCCCCGTACGCAAGTTTGATTCCCTGCAGGCCCTGGCTGATCTGATCAATACGGCAGCCGCCCGCAGCCGTGCCTATTTCAGCGGTATGGACGGCCATACCGATTGATTTACAACCCGCCCCAAAGGGCGTATAATGAAGCAGGATTTTGCAAAATATACCCAAATCCGGAGGAACAGCCTGTGTTTGAACGCAAGCAGCTGGCACCCGGCGTGTATCTGACCACGCTGGATGCCGAAAAATTCAATCGCTGCCGCATCACCATCCATCTGCGCTACCCGGCGCTGCGCCGTTCGGCCACCGATGCCGCGGTACTGCCCCTGGTGCTGGAACGCGGCTATGCCCAGTGCCCGGATATGACCGCTCTCTCCCGCAAGCTGGCCCGCCTGTACGGCGCCGACCTGGGGGTGGACCTGGGCACCGCCGGTACCGACCGGGTGCTGACGGTGGACATCTGCGGCATCAAGGACAAGTTTGCCCTGACCGGCGAAAATCTCAGCGCCGAATACGCCGATATTGCTTTCGGCATCGTGTTCGAGCCCTATCTGGTGGACGGTGTCTTTGACCCTGAAGCCGTCCGCATTGAAAAGGAGACCCTGGACCGCCGCCTGCAGGCCGAATTCAACAACAAGCGCCTGTATTGCGTGCGTCAGGCCCGCCGCCGCTTCTACGGCGATTCCCCCGCCGGTATCGAGCTGGGGGGCTACCGGGCCGACCTGCCCAACGTCACCCCTGCCACCCTCAAGGCGGAGTATGACCGCATCCTCTCCTCGGCGTCCATCGATGTGATGGTGCAGGGGGCGGACAGCGGCCGGGTGGCCGACCTGCTGCTGCAAAAGCTGGAAAAGGTGCATCGCGCGCCCCAGCGTTTTGCCTCGGCCATGGCCATGCCCGTTACCGAACCCCGCCATTATACCGAAACCATCCCCGGTCTGACCCAGGCCAAGCTGTGCATGCTCTTTACCACCGGCACGCCGGAAGACCTGCCCAGCATCTCCCAGCTGCGCGTGGCTATGGGCGTGTTCGGCGGTTCCGCCACCAGCCGACTGTTCCGCAACGTGCGGGAAAAGCAGAGCCTGTGCTATTACTGCGGTTCCAGCGCCCTGCGTTCCACCGGCGTGATGATGGTGGATTCCGGTGTGGAACCCGGCGGGGAAGAGCGGGCCGAAGCGGCTATCCTGAAGGAACTGGATGACCTGTGCCGCGGTCCTGTCACCGAGGAGGAGATGGAGGACTGCCGCCGCAGCCTGATGTCCAGCATGGACGCCCTGGGCGACAGCCTGGGTGGACTGGAAAACTGGTATTACGGCCAGATCGCCCGGGGCGAGGCCCTGGCACCGCCGGAATACGGCAAGGTGCTCATCCAGGCCGTCACCGCCGAGGAAGTGCGGGACCTGCTGAACAGCTATCACTATTCGGTGTGCTATTCCGTGACCGCCGACAAAGAGGAGGTGGCACAATGAGTCAGGACCAGACCATGCAGGGCATCCGGGCCAAGGCCGCCGATGCCATCCGCTGCCAGAGCACCGTTCTGCCCAGCGGGCTGACGGTTCTTTGCCGCACCATGCCGGGTTACAGCACGGTGCATGCCATGTATGCCACCGCCTTCGGCTCCACCACCCGCCGGTTCACCCTGGACGGCAAAGAGGTGGAACTGCCCGCCGGTACCGCCCATTTCCTGGAACACAAGATGTTTGAATCGGAGCAGGGGGATGCCTTTGAGCTTTACGCCAAGACCGGCGCCTCGGCCAACGCCTTCACCGGTTACGACCGCACCTGCTATATCTTTACCGCCAGCGGCCAGATCGACGAAAACCTGGATATTCTGCTGAATATGGTGGGCAACCCCTGGTTTACCGAGGCAACCATTGCCAAGGAACAGGGCATTATCGGGCAGGAAATCAAGATGTACGACGACAGCCCCGACTGGCGTCTGATGACCGGCCTGTTCCGCTGCCTGTACAAGGACCATCCCATCCGGGATGACATTGCCGGCACGGTGGAGAGCATCGCGGAACTGACCCCCGATCTGCTCTATGCCTGTACCGACGCTTTTTACCGCCCCGGAAACATGGTGCTTTCGGTGGCGGGCAACATCACCATGGACCAGGCCCTGGCTGCCTGCCGCCGGGCCGGGCTGGACAAGCCTGCCCCCGAACATCAGGTCACGGCGGCCCAGAACCGCCCGGAAGAAGGTGCGCCCCAGCCGGAGCTGAAATTCTCCATGCCGGTGAACAAGCCCTGCTTCGCCCTGGCTTTCCGGGAAGCCCCCATTGCCCGGGGCGATGTGCGCACCGAGATGCTGGCCGATATGCTGCCCGATCTGATCTGCGGCGGACTGACCTCCCTGTACCGCAAACTGTACGACCAGGCCCTGGTCAATCCCGAATTCAGCGGCGATACGGTGAGCATCTCAGGCTGCTGTGTCATCGCCTTCACCGGCGAGAGCGAAACACCCCGGGCCGTGGCCGACATGGTGCGGGAAGAGATCGCCCGCCTGCGCCGGGACGGTGTGGACCCCGAACTCTTTACCCTGGTCAAGAATCAGCTTTATGGCGAGATGCTGGCCGACCTGGAAGGGGTGGAGGATGCCGCCGAAGCCCTGGCCAGTGCCCATCTGCGGGGCAACACCCTGGCCGATGAGATCGAAGCGCTGGCTTCCCTTACTGTGGCCGACGCCGACGCGGCCATGCAGTCCATGTTCAGCGAGGACCGCATGACCTACGTGGAAATCGAGCCGCAAAATCAATAACATAAGAGGATTCCGCCAATGGATACAATCTTTCATGTCGAGTTTTCCGGCCTGGGGCTGGAATTTACCCTGAACCGGGTCGCTTTTTCCATCGGTAACTTCAACGTGTACTGGTACGGCATCCTGATTGCCGCCGGTCTTTTGCTGGCCATGGCTTTCGCCTTCCGTTATGCCCCGGATTTCGGCATCAATGCCGACCGCCTGGTGGATGTGGTGGCCATCGGCACTGTGATGGCCATCATCTGTGCCCGCATCGCCTATGTGGCCATGGCGCCTTTTGAGTATGAGTCTGTCTGGGAGATGCTGGATATCCGGGAAGGCGGTATCGCCATCTACGGCGGCATCATCGGTGCCTTCGTGTTCGGCGGCCTGGCTGCTATCTGGCGCAAACTGCCCCTGCGTCCGCTGTTTGACGTGGTGGGCATGGGCTTCTTCATCGGCCAGGGCATCGGCCGCTGGGGCAACTTCATGAACCAGGAGGCTTTCGGCTGCAACACCACCCTGCCCTGGGGGATGTACAGCGAAGGCACCTACCGTTATCTCACCAACATGCAGCAGACCCTGGCCGACCAGGGGGTCACCGTGGACCCCTCCCTGCCGGTGCATCCCACTTTCCTGTACGAAAGTCTGTGGTGCCTCTTTGGCTTCCTGGTGCTCTTCCTGTATATGAAGCACCGCCGCTTCCACGGTCAGCTGTTCCTGATGTACCTGTTCTGGTACGGTCTGGGCCGCTACTGGATCGAGGGGCTGCGCACCGATTCGCTGCTCATCGGCAACACCAACCTGCGTTTCAGCCAGGTGGTGGCGCTGATCACCGTGGCGGCGTCCCTGGTGCTGCTGATCTATGGCCTGCGCAAGAGCCGGGGCCATACCCCCATGGTGACGCTGGCGGTGGATGACCTGAAAAAACAGCAGGAAGCAGGGGACCGCTTCACCGTGGATACCTTGCCCGCCAATGCCAGCCACAAGGAATTCGTGGCCGCTACCGAGGCCATGAACCGCCGGCTGAAGGAACTGGACCTTTCCGCTGTAGAGGAAACCGCCGACGAGCCGGAAAAGGAAGAACCGGCGGCTGAATCCACCCCGGCGGAAGAGGCCGCTGCCGAGGAAACGGCCGTTTCCGAAGAACCCAAGTCCGAATAATCTTGAAGCAATCCGTCCCCGCGCCGCTGCAAGGCGGCCGGGGCTTTTTCAAAATAATAGAGGGGAGAGCTGAATTATGAGTGCATCCATCATCGACGGAAAGAAACTGGCGGCCGCCGTCAAGGCCGAAGCCGCTGCCGAGGTGCAGCAGCTGAAGGAACAGGGAATTGTCCCCTGCCTGGCGGTGCTGCTGGTGGGGGAGGACCCCGCCAGCCAGGTCTATGTGCGGGGCAAGGCCAACGATTGCGCCGAATGCGGCATCGAGAGCCGGGTCATCCGGCTGGACGCTGCCACCAACCAGGAAGAACTGCTGGCCCGGATCGACGCCCTGGCGGCGGACGACGCCGTTCACGGTATTCTGGTACAGCTGCCTTTGCCTGCCCACATTGATGAATCCGCCGTCATCGCCGCCATCCCGCCGGAAAAGGACGTGGACGGTTTCACCCCCGTCAACGCGGGCCGCCTGCTCACCGGCGAACCCTGCTTTGCCCCCTGCACACCGGCAGGCTGCCTGCGGATGATCCAGTCCACCGGCGTGGAGATCTCCGGCAAGCGTGCCGTGGTGGTGGGGCGCTCCAACATTGTGGGCAAGCCCGCAGCCCTGCTCCTTCTGGCAGAAAACGCCACCGTCACCGTCTGCCATTCCCGCACCGAGAACCTGGCCGACATCTGCCGTGAAGCCGACATCCTGGTGGCGGCAGTGGGGCGCGCCGGCTTCATCACCGGGGATATGGTCAAGCCCGGCGCCGTGGTCATCGACGTGGGCATCAACCGGGGTGAGGACGGCAAACTCCATGGTGATGTGGACTTTGACGCCGCCTGTGAGAAGGCTTCCTTCATCACCCCGGTGCCCGGCGGTGTGGGACTGATGACCCGTGCCATGCTCATGAAAAACACCGTGGCCGCCGCCCGGGCCGCCCTGGAAGAGCAGAAGTAAAAAATCTGCCTGCAGACGAATAAAACCGCTTGACTTGGCCCATGATCTGTGGTAAGCTATATAAGCCGCATGGTATGGGCTCTATAAGTGTGCCCCTGGCACCGCCCCACATCCAGCGAGACTTATTGAAAGAGGTTACCAACATGTACGCAGTTATCAAAACCGGTGGCAAGCAGTACAGCGTCAAGGTCGGCGATGTCGTTTACGTCGAGAAGCTGAATGCCGAAGCTGATACCGAAGTCACCTTCGATCAGGTTCTGGCCGTGGGCGAGGAAGGCTCCGTGAAGGTCGGCGCTCCCGTTGTGGACGGCGCTTCCGTCGTGGCCAAGGTCGTCAAGAACGGCAAGGGCAAGAAGCTCAACATCCTGACCTATCGTCCCAAGAAGGGCAGCATGGTCCGCAAGGGTCATCGTCAGCCCTACACCAAGGTGGAAATCACCGCGATCAACGGCTAAGGAGGTAAAACACAATGGCACATAAAAAAGGCGTAGGTTCTACCAAGAACGGCCGTGATTCCGAGTCCAAGCGCCTCGGCGTCAAGCGCGGCGACGGTCAGTTCGTTCTGGCCGGCAACATCCTGGTCCGTCAGCGCGGCACCCACATCCATCCGGGTGAGGGCGTCGGCATCGGCAGCGACGATACCCTGTTCGCTCTGGTCGACGGCCGCGTCCACTTCGAGCGCATGGGCCGCGACCGCAAGCGCTGCACCGTCAAGCAGTAACCTTCTAAACGGCGGGCCGTCAGGCCCGCCGTTTTCCATGTTATAAAGGAGAAATCCCATGCCCAGCAATTTTATCGATACCGCTACCATCTGGCTGCACGCAGGCAAGGGCGGCGACGGTGCCGTCAGCTTCCACCGTGAAAAATTCGTGGCAGCCGGCGGCCCGGACGGCGGCGACGGCGGCCGCGGCGGCGACATCGTCTTTGTGGCGGACGACAACCTGTCCACCCTGATGGACTTCCGCTACAAGCGCAAGTACAACGCCCCCGACGGCGAAAACGGCCGCGGTGCCCGGCAGAAGGGCCGCGACGCCGAAGACCTGGTCATCCGTGTGCCCCGCGGCACCGTGCTGAAAGAGGCTGACAGCGGCCTGGTTGTGGCCGACCTCTCCGGCTCCGATCCGGTGGTGGTGGCCAAGGGCGGCCGCGGCGGCTGGGGCAATGCACGGTTCGCCACCCCCACCCGCCAGATCCCCCGTTTTGCCAAGCCCGGCCTGCCCGGTGAGGACCTGCACCTGCGCCTGGAACTCAAGGTCATTGCGGACGTGGGTCTCATCGGCTTCCCCAACGTGGGCAAGTCCACCCTCATCAGCGTGATCAGCGCCGCCAATCCCAAGATCGCCAACTACCACTTCACCACCCTGACCCCTGTGCTGGGCGTGGTGCGTGTGGCTGAAGAGCAGAGCTTTGTCTGTGCCGACATCCCCGGCCTGATCGAAGGTGCGGCGGAAGGCGTGGGCCTGGGTCACGATTTCCTGCGCCATGTGGAGCGCTGCCGCCTGCTGCTGCATGTGGTGGATGTTTCCGGCTGCGAGGGCCGCGACCCCAAGGCCGATTTTGAGCAGATCAACCACGAACTGGAAAGCTTCAGCCCCGAACTGGCCCAGCGTCCCCAGATCGTTCTGGGCAACAAGTGCGATGTGGCCACCCCCGAGCAGATCGAGGAGTTCCGCCAGTATATCGAGGAAAAGGGCCTGACCTTCCTGCCCATCTCCGCCGCCACCCGCCAGGGCATCGACAAACTGCCCAAGCTGGTCTATGCCCGCTTGCAGGAACTGCCCCCCATCAAGGTGTTTGAGCCGGAGTATGTCCGCCCGGACAAGAGCGCCGCGCCCAAACGTCCCTTTACGGTGGAAAAGACCGGCGAACACGAGTTCACCGTGGATGCTCCCTGGCTGGAACGTATCCTGGCCGGCACCAATGTGGAGGACTACGAAAGCCTGCAGTACTTCCAGACCCAGCTGGGAGATTCCGGCATTCTGGACGAGCTGGTCCGGATGGATGTGCAGGAGGATGACACCATCAAGATCGGCGAATATGAATTCGATTACGTGTTCTGAGGTGTTGTATGCTGCCCACTCTTCCGCCGGAAATCGACATTAAAGAAATGTCCCCCCTGGCCCTGGCCTTTGTGGGGGACGCGGTGCTGGAAATTCTGGTGCGCAGCCGTCTGGTGGGGACCACCCGACTGCAGCCCGGCCGCCTGCATAGCGTAGCCACCCAGTACGTGTCCGCCCGGGCTCAGTTCCGGGAACTGGCCGCCCTGGAACCCCTGCTCACCGAACAGGAGGCCGCTGTGCTGCGCCGGGGCAAAAATGCCAGCAAAGCCAGCGTGGCCAAGCACGCCACCGCCCAGGAATACCGGGCCTCCACCGGCCTGGAATGTCTGCTGGGCTGGCTGTATCTGCAGGGACAGAACGACCGCATTGCCCAGCTGTTTGAGGTGCTGTGGCAGGCGGGCGGTCCCGAAGCCGCAGCCAAAGACTGAAACAGTCTGTATGCGAAAAAGGGCCTGCCCAGGCCCCTGTATGTATTTGGGCGGGGCCTCCCCCCGCCCGCGGAACGCACTGGCCGGAACTTACTTCTTGTTCTGGCCGCCCATCTTGTTCTGGGTGTTGGTGGTCTTGTTCTGCATGCCGTTCATCTTGCTCTGGGTGGCAGACTTTTTGTTCATGCCATTCTGGGTGCTCTGGGTGGTCTGCGTGGACTGGGTGCTCTGGGTGCTGTTGCCGTTTTTCGCATTGCGTGCCATAGTCATTTACTCCTTTCGATCTTGACGGGGGCCGCGTTCCGGTCCCTGCCATAAGTCTGCCCGGCTGCGTGCCGTTTATGCAGCCGGGCTCTTTCTTTTTCAGGAGGTGAAACCAGGTGTCTGCCTTTCCCGCTGATTTTGAGCAGCGCGAGCGTGCCCTGCTGGGGGACAGATTCGAAGAACTGCTGACCTACGCGACTGCCACCCCGGCCCGGGGCATCACGGTGAACGGCCTGCGCTGTGCCCCCGACACGGTGGCGGCGGGTTCCGGCCTGCCGCTGGCGCCTTCGGGGTTCTGCCCGGCGGCCTTCACTCTGACCGACCCCGACATCCGCCCGGGGCGCCATCCCTGGCACCACGCCGGGGTGTTCTACGTGCAGGAGCCCAGTGCTTCGTCACCGGCTGCTCTCTTGGAGGTGCAGCCCGGCCAGAAGGTGCTGGACATGTGTGCCGCGCCCGGCGGCAAGACCAGCCAGCTGGCCGCTGCCCTGCAGGGACGGGGACTTCTGGTGGCCAACGAGTACGACGCCGCCCGGGCGGAAATTTTGCGCCAGAATCTGGAACGGATGGGCGTGGCCAACGCGGTGATCTTCAACGAGGACACCTCCCGCCTGGCTGCCGCCTTCCCGGCCTTCTTTGACCGGGTGCTGGTGGATGCCCCCTGTTCCGGCGAGGGCATGTTCCGCAAAGAAGCCGCCGCCTCTGGTCAGCACAGCCAGGCGTTGGTGGAACACTGCGCCGCCCTGGGCCGGGAGATCCTGGACAACGCCGCCGCGCTGCTGGCGCCGGGCGGCATCCTGGTCTTCTCCACCTGCACGTTCGCGCCGGAGGAGGACGAAGGCCAGGTGGCGGCCTTTTTGCAGCGTCACCCGGAATTCACCCTCTGCGACTTGAGTGAATGCGGATTCGGCCGTCCCGGGGAACCCAACCGGGCGGATGGGGATTTCGGCGCCGAAAAGTGCCGCCGCATCTGGCCTGCCGATGGGGGAGAGGGCCACTTTATGGCCAAGCTGCGCAAGGCAGAGGACGCCGAGACCCCGGAGGCGGAACCCGCCCGCAAAAAGGGCAGGGGAGACCGCAAGGGTGGTCCTGCCAAACTGCCGCCGGAGTGGACCGACTTTGCCGGAAAGCTCTTCCCGGCGCTGGCAGACCGCCCGATGCAGGTGGCGGGAGAGTGGCTCATCCTGCCGCCGGAAGAGGCGCTGCCGCCTCACAAACTGCGCACCCTGCGCACCGGCATCCCGGCAGGCAAGGTGCTGAAAAAGCGGTTCGAGCCCTCCCACGCCCTCTTTATGGCCTGGGGAAAAGACTGCCGCAACCGGGAGGAACTGACCCTCGCCGACCCGCGTACCGCCGCCTGGCTGCGGGGGGAGGAAATCGAGGCAAAAACCGCCGAGAACGGCTGGTGCGCCGTGTTGGTGGATGGTTTTCCCCTGGGCGGCGGCAAGGTCAGCGGCGGCCGGGTGAAAAACCACTACCCGAAGGGACTGCGCAACCTGGGCTGAGCGGCCCGAACTTGAAAAAATCGCCAAAACGTGGTATAATTTACTGTCCATGTACAACAGGCCCTGCGGTGGTTTAACTGCCGCCGCCCGGCCCACACTATACATATTTAGGGGGATCATCCATGTCCGGACATAGCAAATGGAACAACATCAAACGCAAGAAGGAAAAGACCGACGGCGCCCGCGCCAAGGTATTCACCAAGATCGGCCGTGAGATCAGCGTTGCCGTTAAGGAAGGCGGCGCCGACCCCAACTCCAACGGCAAGCTGGCCGCCCTGATTTCCAAGGCCAAGGCCAACAACGTGCCCAACGATAACATCCAGCGCATCATCAAGCGCGCCGAGGGCGGCGACAAGACCGAGTATGAAGCCATGACCTACGAGGGCTACGGCCCCGGTGGCATCGCCGTCATGGTGGATACCCTCACCGACAACCGCAACCGTACCGCGGCCAACATGCGCCACTACTTCGATAAGTTCGGCGGTAACCTGGGCCAGATGGGCTGCGTGGGCTTCCTGTTCAGCCAGAAGGGCGTCATCGTCGTGGACCTGGAGGACAAGGACCCCGACACCCTGATGATGGACGCTCTGGATGCCGGTGCCGACGACTTTGACGCCGGCGAGGATGCCGCTGAAGTCACCACCACCCCCGACGCCTTTGCCGCCGTCTGCGACGCGCTGAAGGCCAAGGGTTACGAGTTCATCTCCGCCGATGTGGCGCAGGTGCCCTCCACCTCCACCGCCCTGTCCGACGCCGACCAGCTGACCAACATGGGCAAGCTGCTGGACGCCCTGGAAGAGGACGATGACGTGCAGAACGTGTGGCACAACCTGGAGAACGAGGACGATCTGCCCTGACCTTGCAAGGGGGACCCTATGACCAAGATCCTTTGCCCGTTCTGCCTGGAACCGCTGGAAAACGGTTTTCACGGCGAATGTCCCAACTGCGGCCGCAGCCTGGAAAACCATAACCCCGAAGGCGCTCTGCCCCTGGGCACCCAGCTGGGCGAGCGCTATACGGTGGGAGAGTACATCAGCGCCGACGGCGATGGACTTGCTTACCGCGGTGTGGAAAATGAAGCCCGCCGTTTTGTGCTCATCAAAGAATATTTCCCCGTCACCCTGTGCAACGGGCGCAGCCCTGAAGGGGCGCTGATGCCCAAGGAAGGGCGGGAAGTGCTGTTCAAGACCAGCCGTATGGATTTCCAGGACCTGTATGTGGACCTGAAAAACCTGACGCCGGCTACCGGACTTTCCCAGATTCTGGATGTTCTGGAAGAGAACAACACCGTCTATGCGGTGGAGGAAAGTGAAAAGGGGATGACCCTGACCCACTATCTCTCCCTGCGGTCCCGTAACCTCACCCCGGCGGAAGCCCGCACCCTGCTGCAGCCGGTGATGGAAGGGGTGGCCCAGCTGCACAAGGCCGGGCTCATTCACCGGGGCATCTGCCCGGACAACATCCTGCTGCCCATCGACGGGTCCGCCCGCCTGACCGGCTACGGTACACTGGCCCTGCGTACCGGCGGCAGCGAGCTGAAAAGCCAGCTGTATGCCGGATATGCTGCCCCGGAACAATACAGCGCGGCGGAATTTTCCGGCCGCTATACCGACGTGTATGCCTTGGCGGCGGTGACCTACCGCCTGGTTACGGGACAGACGCCGGTGGCGGCACCCCAGCGCAAGGTGCGGGACAGCCTGGAAAGCGCCCACAGCCTGGAGAGCGGTGTGCCCACCTACTTTGCCCAGGTGCTGGCCTGTGCCATGCGTCTGGACCCCGCCAAGCGGATGCAGACGGTGCCCGAACTGATGAGCGCTCTCACCGACCCCAACGTGGCCAACGCCATGTTTGAGCGGGGCGATAACCAAATCTCCACCAAAAAGATTCTGGGCGCATCCATGGTGGTCATCTTTGTGCTGGCGGTACTGCTGCTGTGGAGCCTGTTGACGCCCCGGGGAGATTCCGATACCGGCGCCAAGCCCACGCCCACACCGGCCAATACCGCCGAACCCTCCGAAACGGACAGCAGCAACGATGATTTGATGATCGCACCCGATCTGGTGGGCAAGAATTATGCCTCCGAGATCAAGACCAGCGATCTGTACCAGAAATACCGCCTCGTGATGACCGAGGATTACTCCTCCGAAGTGGAGGAGGGGGACGTCATCAGCCAGGACCCTGCCGCCGGAACACTTCTGACAGAAGAAAACCCGGTGATCCAGATCGTGGTGAGCAAAGGTCCCAACCTGGTGGAGATGCCCAACATTGTGGGATTTACCCAGGATAACGCCATCAAGCTGCTGGATGCCAAAGGCATCCAGTACCGCATGGAAATCATGGTTAACGACGGCCAGTATGCCGCCGGATGCGTGGCCAAGTGCGAACTGGACGGCCAGGACCTGGAACCCGGCCGCAAGCTGGACACCGGCACCGCCGTTGTGACGGTGTATATTGCGGGAGAGCGGGACGACAGTCCCACCGTTTCGGTACAGCCGGCGGGGGACCCGGACAGTGCCGCCACCGACAGCGAGCCTGCCGCCTGAACCCGCTTCAAACAAAACAAAAACCCGCCGCGAAGCAGCTGCTTCGCGGCGGGTTTTTCACATATTGGTGAGCTTCGGTGGAAAACCGAAGCGGCCGTTACCAATTAGTCGCTGACGTAGGGCATCAGAGCCATATGACGGGCGCGCTTGATAGCAACGGTCAGTTCGCGCTGATGGAAAGCGCAGGTGCCGGTGACGCGGCGGGGAATGATCTTGGAGCGCTCGGTAACATACTTGCGCAGGCGCGGCAGATCCTTGTAATCGATGTGATCGACGCGATCGACGCAGAAGCTGCACACCTTGCGGCGGCCGCGATGCATCGGGCGGGAAGAACGATCCATAGCCATGGTCTTAACCTCCTTATAGAATGATACGATTCGATGTTTAGAAGGGCAGGTCGCCTTCGTCCTCGATCAGGGCAAAGTCGTCGTTGCTGCCGGCCGAATAGGCGGGCGCAGCGGGCTGTGCGGCGGGACGGGCGTATTCTGCCGGGGCGGGCATCCCCATAGCGGGGGCGCCCATGCCGGGGTTCTGGGATTTCGGGCCGGTGAAATTCACGTTGTTGGCCACGATCTCAACAGCCTGCCGGTTGTTGCCGTTCTTGTCCTGATAGCTGCGGCTCTGCAGACGGCCGTCGATGGCGATCATCGAGCCCTTCTGGAAGTAGCGGCAGACAAACTCCGCCGTACGGTCCCAGGCGACCACATCCAGGAAATCAGCCTGGTTCTGGCCGTTGGGGTCGCGGCGTCCGCGGTCGCAGGCGATGCGGAAAGAAGCCACGTTCTTGCCGGTGGTGGTCTGCCGCAGCTGCGGGTCGGCCACCAAACGGCCCATGATTGCAACAACATTCAGCATGGTGTTAACTCCTTAAAACCTCTCAGGCTTCCTCCGCGATGATGATGGTGCGGAGCACGCCTTCCGTGATCTTGTAGACACGGTCCAGCTCGGCGGGGAAGGACGGGTCGCTGGTGAACTTGATCACCGTGTACACGCCTTCGGTCTCGTCTTCGATGGGATACGCCAGACGGCGCTTGCCCCAATCGTCGACAGAATCGATCGTACCATTCGCCTCGATCAGGGACTTGAACTTGCCAATCAGGGCAGCGCTCGCTTCCTCATCCAGGTTGGAACTGGTAACCAGCATGGTTTCGTACTTAGCCATAATTCTGTACACCTCCTTTTGGACATAGGGCCCCTGCCTTGTACAGGGGCAAGGATATGTGCCTCTCGGCACAGCAACTTATTCTATCAAATCTGTGCCGAAAAGTCAAGACATTTTTGCCCGTTTATTCGACGGTTTTGAAGCCCACGCTGCGGGCAAAGCGCAGGAAAGCCTCCTGACCGGCTTCGTCCTGCTTGAACACACCGGCGTTCTCCAGCACATGGCTGAACACCACGCCGATCTCTTCCCGCACGGCGGCATTGGCGGCCACGGGGGTCATGCTGGTGCCGTACTTGGCGATCAGGGCATCGATCCAGTCGGCATGCACCGCCAGGGGGCTGCCTTCCTCCCGGCTGGTGTTGGGGGCCAGACCGCAGAGGATGTCGGCAATCCGGGCGCCCTGTTCTTTCAGGCGGGCAGGCAGGATGGCCAGACCCATGACCTCGATCAGGCCGATGTTTTCCTTCTTGATGTTGTGGTATTCCTTGTGGGGGTGGAAAATACCGTCGGGATATTCCTCGGTGGTGCGGTTGTTGCGCAGGGCCAGGTCCAGAATATATCCATCCTGGTCGTCATAGTGCAGGATGGGGGTGACGGTGTTGTGCGGGGTGTCGCCGGTGTGGGAAAGAATATCCACGCTTTCGTCGCTGTACTCACGCCAGGCGCTCAGGATATTGTTGGCCACCGTCTGCACCTGCTGGGAGCTGCGTCCGATCAGGCGGATGGTGGACACAGGCCAGTTCAGGATACCGGCGCGCACACCGGGGTAACGCACGTCATGCAGCGGGGTGGCAATGCCGGCCTTCTGCATGGGGAACACATACCGGCCGCCCTGGAAGTGGGCATGGCTCAGGATGCTGCCGCCCACGATGGGCAGGTCGGCGTTGGAACCGCAGGTATAGTGGGGGAACTGGCTGACGAAATCGAAGATCTGGGCCAGCGTACGGCGGTCCATCTCCATGGGCTTGTGCTCGTCGTGCAGGATGATGCAGTGCTCATGGAAATAGGCGTAAGGGCTGTACTGCAGGTAAAAATCCTCCCCGGCCAGATGCACCGGCACCAGGCGGTGGGTCTGACGGGCAGGGAAGTTGATGCGCCCGGCGTAGCCGATGTTCTCCTTGCACAGCATGCACTTGGGGTAGCTGGCAGCGGGCTGCAGGCGCTCCATGGCAATGACCTTGGGGTCCTTTTCCGGCTTGGTCAGGTTGATGGTGATTTCCAGCTCGCCGTACGGGGTCTTGGTGTTCCACTGGATGTTCTTGGCGATCTGGGCGGTACGGATGTAGTTGGACACCACGCACAGATCATAGAACCAGTCGGTGGCCGCCTGGGGGCCCTTCTTGGCATACAGCTTGCGGAACTTGCGCAGGATCTCGCTCTCACGGGGCATCATGGCGCCCATCAGGCGGGTCTCGAAGTTGATGCGGTACTGGGGCACGTCGTTGTCAAACAGGCCCTTGGCAGCGGCCAGGTCCAGCATGTGCTCCAGGATCACGGTGGGGGTGTCGAAGTTTTCCTTCGGCGGTTTGTGCTCGCAGGGGGCGCTCAGACCCAGCAGGTCCAGCAGCGTGTTGCGGGCCACCAGCATGTCCAGGTCCTTGATCATCTTGTGCTTGCGCCCAAAACGCAGCAGGCGCTCCACATCCAGGGCCAGGGCGGAATCCAGCTCGGCGGCGTTCATTTCGGCCACGGGCTTTTCAACGATGACGGGTTCATTGTTCGGCTTGCTCATACAGGCATCCCTCCTGTTTTTACGATACCGCATTTTGCCCTCTCTTTCCATGCCCAGTAATGTCATTGTTTTGTGATTTTCGTTCCTGGGTACCAAAGCGCCCCGGCGCATGGAAGGGCCGGGGCGGAAAATCACATGATTTATTTGCGCAGGTCGCTGAACAGATCCTTCTGATACACGCCCGCTTCGATCAGCTTGGCGAAGGACTCCACCACCACGGGCTTGTCCTCCTGATAGGTCACGCCGAACCAACGGTCCTGCGTGGGCAGCACCTTCACATTTACCTTGCCCTGTTTGAGCAGGCTGTCGATAAAGATGGGCAGCAGATATTCGGCCTTCATCTCGTTGCCGGCAATGCCGCCGAAGAACTCCACAAAGCCCTTCTCCAGCATGTCCGCGAACTCGGGGGTCAGGCCCCACATGTTCATAGAAACCAGGCTCTCCGCGTCGATGACCTTGCCGCCGGCCTGGGCGCCGTCAGCGGTCTTCTCGATGCCGGAAGTCTCGTCCACGCCGGTGAGGAAGCCTTCCTCATTCATGCGGCAGATACCGCGGGTCACGGCGCCGTTGTCGCTCAGGGTGTTCTTGAGCACAAAACCGGCCATGCACAGGTCGCCCGGCTTTTCGGGGGTGTAATTCTGCAAAAAGTCGTGCAGCAGCACAAAAGCCTGCTTGCCGTAATAGTCATCGGCGTTGATGACCGCGAAGGGGCCGTCCAGCTGGTCCTTGCAGGCCAGAACAGCCTGGCCGGTGCCCCAGGGCTTGGTGCGGCCTTCGGGCAGGGTCACGCCTTCGGGCAGAGCGTCCAGCTCCTGGAAGGCATAGCCCAGTTCCACGCCCAACCCGGCGCAGATGCCCTCGATGCGGTCGCCGATGGCTTCCCGGAAGGCTTCTTCGATGTCATGACGGATGATAAAGACGATCTTGTCGAAACCGGCTTCGATGGCGTCATGGATGGAGTAATCCATGATGATCTCGCCGTTGGGGCCTACGGCCGCCAGCTGCTTGATGCCGCCGCCGTAACGCGAGCCGATGCCCGCCGCCATAATAACCAGGGTGGTTTTCATAGTTGGTTCCTCCTGTGTATTCACTGCCGGGACCCTGCGGGTCCGGCTGGATTCCTGTGTATGCTTACATCCCGAACATGGATGCCGCCGCCGCAGGGGTCACGCCCAGCATCACCAGCAGCCAGGTCAGAGCCACGCAGGCCACCAGATAGATGACCACAGCGGGAATGCTCACGCCGCCGCGCAGAGCCAGCATGTCCTGGCGGTCCTGCCCTTCGGGAATGCGCTCATAGATGGCATGGATACGGTCCATGCAGGTCTTTTTGTACCAGTAGGTGGCAAAAAGGCCACGGCCCAGCATGATGACCCAGCTGAGAACCGCGCAGATGTTGGAGGCGGTGATCAGCCAGCCGGTGCTCATGCCGCTGACGATGGGGGCGTCGGACAAAACCAGCAGCACCAGATAGGTGGGCAGGGTGACCGCCACGTCCAGGGCAGCAAACAGGGCACCCAGCTTCCACATCTTGCGGTAGAAGAAGTAGATGGGACCGAAGAAGAAAGCTGCGAAGGACATGCCTACCTTGCGGTGGGTCTGTTCCATGCGGAAGAACTGCATCAGATAGTACAGGCTGGACGGACCCACAAAAGTGGCCCAGTCCTTGGCCTTGATACCGTCGATGGGATCATTGGGCCCCACTTCCTTGCGGTACACACCGTCGGGACCGGCGGCATAAGCGTCGATGTGTGGTCCGTTGCCGCCGTGGCTGCCCGGGCCGGGCGGTGTGTAGCCGGGATTGTCATAAATGGGCCGACCGGCACCGCTCTGGGCGTTGCGGGGATTTTCAGGGCTCTGGGGGTGGTCCGGCAAAGGCACACCGCAATGGCTGCAGAAATGGGTCCCGGCGGGGTTGTGAGCGCCGCAGTTGGGGCAGGCGGGCTGGCCGTCATCTCCTTCGCTGTCCGGCTTCCACTCGAACCCGGCGGCATGGCGGTCGGCGTTCACACAAACACCGTCGGCGGGCCAGCAGGCCCGGTGATAGGGCGTGCCGCAGTCGGGGCAGACGACAATGTCGTCGCTGGGGGTAAAAGGTTTATGGCACACAGGACATGTGCTGCCTGTATAGTTGCTCATGGTATCCTCCGTGATTCATCCGCCGCACCATGGCGGCTGTTAACAGAAATCATTATACACCATGCCAACGGTGAAAGCAAAGAATTTTCCGTGAACAATGCGCGGTGTGCGGCTCTTTACAAGGTTGCCGTTTTGGTTTATACTTATGCTGTATGACCATTATAAAACTAGGGGTATAGATATATGATCACCATTGACGAACTGAAATCCAAACTGGGCAGCTTCCAGACCGCCGTCAACGACCTGCGGGACGCGCTGTCCATTGAAGCCAGCGAAAAGCGTCTGGCGGAGCTGGAACACCAGATGACCATGCCCGGCTTTTTCGATGATCAGGAGCGCAGCCAGAAGGTCTACTCCGAGATGAGCGAGCTGAAGAACAAGCTGGAGCGCTACCGCAAGCTGGCCACCCAGTATGAGGAAGCGGGCACCCTGCTGGAGATGATCGAGGAAGAAAACGATCCTTCTCTGGTGGCCGAGGGCGAGGAAGCCGTCAACGGGGTGGAAAAGGCCATCGACGAACTGCAGCTGATGACCATGCTCAACGGCGAATACGATCACTCCAACGCCATTCTGACCTTCCATGCCGGCACCGGCGGCACCGAAGCCCAGGACTGGGCCGAGATGCTCTACCGCATGTATACCCGCTGGGCCGACGCCCACGGCTACTCGGTGGAAGTTCTGGATGTGCTGGACGGTGACGAAGCGGGCATCAAGAGCGCTTCCATGATGATCAAGGGCGCCAACGCCTACGGCATGCTCAAGAGCGAGAACGGCGTGCATCGTCTGGTGCGCATCAGCCCCTTTGACGCCAATGCCCGCCGCCAGACCAGCTTTGCCAGCCTGGAAGTCATGCCCGAACTGGACGACAATATCCAGATCGAGATCAACCCCAACGACATTGAAATGCAGGTGTTCCGTTCTTCCGGCGCCGGCGGTCAGCACATCAACAAGACTTCTTCCGCCGTCCGCCTGATCCACAAGCCCACCGGCATCGTCACTTCCTGCCAGACCCAGCGCAGCCAGCTGCAGAACCGTGAGTACGCCATGGACATGATGAAGGCCAAGCTGTACCAGATCGCCCTGCAGCAGCACAAGGACAAGATCGACGACATCAAGGGCGTGCAGAACGAGATCGCCTGGGGCCACCAGATCCGCAGCTATGTGTTCATGCCCTACACCCTGGTCAAGGACCACCGCACCAACTACGAAAGCGGCAATGTGCAGGCTGTCATGGACGGTGACCTGGACGGCTTCATCTACGCCTATCTGAAAGCTTCTTCCCGCGGCGAACTGGAAGAAGTCTGATCCCGAATTTCAGCTCCCGCTCCCGGCGGGAGCTTTTTGTTTTTGCCGTTTCTTTGCCGCCCGGCTTTATTTGTTCATAAAGGGGCGTATATAATGCTGGATATATTTTCCCGTTGCAGATTCCGCCAATAAGGAGGCTGAGCCCGTTGTCCCATTCCCGCCCGAACCATGCGCCCCAACCGGCGGCTGCCGGCTGCCCGGTACTCCATCCTGCGCCGGACAAGGGCCTGACCCAGGCCCAGGCCGCCGCCCGTGCCGCCGCAGGGCTGACCAACCGTGCTCCTCAGGGCACCAGCAAGACCACCGCCCAGATCCTGCGGGACAATATTTTCACCTTCTTCAACCTGGTGTTTGTGGTGCTGGCCGCCTGTCTGTTTGCGGTGGGATCCTATCTGAACGCCGGATTTCTGGGCGTGGTGGTCTGCAATGCGGTCATCGGCATTGTGCAGCAGCTGCGGGCCAAATATACCATCGACAAACTCACCCTGCTGGCCGCCCATAAAGTCCGCTGCGTGCGGGACGGCGAAGTCCGCCTTCTGTCCTCGGAAGAACTGGTGCGGGACGACATCGTGGAGTTTACGGCAGGGGAGCAGATCTGCGCCGACGCGGTGGTGCGTACCGGTACCGCCCAGGCCAATGAAGCCCTCATCACCGGTGAAGCCGACGCGGTGGACAAAGGCCCCGGCGATGTGCTGCGTTCCGGGTCTTTCCTGCTTTCGGGACGGTGCCGGGCCCAGCTCACCCATGTGGGGGCGGACAGCTATGCCAACCGCCTGGCCCAGGAAGCCCGGACCGGCCATGCAGTGCCCAAAGGGGAGATGATGCGCTCCCTGGATAAGCTCATCCGGTTCATCGGTATTGCCCTGGTACCCCTGGGGGTGCTGATGTTCCTCAACCAGTTTTCCGCTTTGGATATGCCCTTGCGGGATGCGGTGGAAGCCACCGTGGCATCCCTGGTGGGGATGATTCCCGAAGGATTGTATCTGCTCACCAGCATGGCCCTGGCGGTGAGCATGATCCGCCTGGCCCGGCGCAAGGTGCTGGCCCAGGACATGAACTGCATCGAGACCCTGGCCCGGGTGGATGTGCTCTGTGTGGATAAGACGGGCACCATCACCGAAACGCGCATGGAAGCCGGGGAACCGCAGGTCCTGGATGAAACCTGGACCATGGATAGGGTGGAAACGGTGCTGCGCAGCCTGTATGCCGATACCGAGCCGGACAACGATACCGCCCGCGCCCTCTGCCGCCGTTTCTGCACCGAAGGGGGAGAACGCTGGCACCGTACCGCCTCGGTGCCCTTCAGTTCTGCCTGGAAATGGAGTGCCGCCGTTTTCCGGGACCACGGCGCCTTTGTGGTGGGCGCGCCCGATGTGGTGGCCGGACCCCGGGCAGAGGAACTGAGACTGGTTCTGGAACCCTATCTGGAACGGGGCAGCCGTGTGCTGCTGCTGGCCGCATACGATGGCCGCCCCGACCCCAAGACCGGCTTGGACCCGGACAAACTGCAATTCCTGGCCCTGCTGCCGGTGGCCAACCGGGTGCGGGCGGAAGCTCCCCGGACCTTTCGCTATTTTGCCGACCAGGGGGTGGCCGTCAAGGTCATTTCGGGGGATAACCCCCTCACCGTCAGCCGGGTGGCACGGCAGGCGGGCATTGCGGGGGCAGAAAACTTTGTGGATGCCTCTACCCTGCGCACCGACGCCGAACTGGCCGAAGCCGCCGAGCGCTGCTCGGTTTTTGGCCGGGTGACTCCCGACCAGAAACGGAAGCTGGTGCGGGCCATGCAGGCCGCCGGGCACACGGTGGCCATGACCGGCGACGGCGTCAACGACGTTCTGGCCCTCAAGGATGCGGACTGCGGCATTGCCATGGCTTCCGGCGCCCAGGCGGCCAGTCAGGTGGCCCAGCTGGTGCTGCTGGAATCGGATTTTTCCGGCCTGCCCGCCGTGGTGGCCGAAGGCCGCCGGGTCATCAACAACATCCAGCGCTCCGCGTCGTTGTATCTGGTGAAAAACATTTTTTCTTTCACCTTTACTCTGGCGGCGCTCTTCATCACCCTGCCGTATCCCTTGCAGCCCATCCAGCTTACCCTCATTGCGGCAGTGACCATCGGCATCCCGTCCTTTGTGCTGGCGCTGGAGCCCAACCACGAACTGGTGCGGGGCAAGTTCCTGCCCAATGTGCTGCGGGCGGCACTGCCCGGCGGTCTGACCGACCTTTTCCTGATCCTGGCACTGGAAGGGGCTGCCACCGTCTTTGAAATGTCTTACGATACCCTTTCCACCATGACGACCCTGGTCATGCTGGGAGTGGGACTGGGCGTTCTGTGGCGGGTCTGCCGTCCGTTTACCCGCCTGCATGCCGCCTTGTGGGCCGGTATGCTGCTGCTGGGCGCAGCGGGGGTGGCTGTTTTCGGCCCGGTGCTGGATCTGGTGTCACTGGAACGTCAGGAGTGCCTGCTGCTGGTGATCTTCTGGGCCATTACGCCCTATGTGCTGCGGCTGCTGACCAGAGCCGTCACCGCCGTATACAATACCTGGCAGCATCACCGTGCTGCCGAAACTGCATAACACCATAAACAAAGCCCCCGCCGCCCGGGAACCGGGCGGCGGGGGCTTTTTGTCAAAGGATTAATTGCCGCGTTTCAGCCGCTGGTCAACGCCGAAGAATTTGAACATCTTGCAGTTGCCCAGCATCCGGCTGGATACTTTTTCGGTGTAGCGGGCCTCAAAGATGCCCTGGTCGGTGATGTTGGTGGTGTACACGGTGGGGCGGTGGCAGAGCATGCGGGTGTTGACCAGCTCATACAGCACGCTGATGGTCAGGGCGGTGATGTGCTCGGTGCCCAGGTCGTCCAGAATGAGCAGGTCGGCTTCCTTGCAGGCTTCCAGCCAGCTGTCCTCGCTGTCCCTGTCAAAATGTTCCCGGCTCAGCTGGGCGGCCAGAGCGGCGCTGCTGGTGTACAGCACGTCGTACCCTTTTTCCAGCACGGCGTCGGCCACGGCCAGGGCCAGGTGGGTCTTGCCCAGCCCCGCCCCGCCCATAAACAGCAGGTTGGGGCTCTGGGGGCCGAAATTCTCCGCCCAACGGCGGCAGAACTGCAATACCTTGGCCATGTATTCCCGGGGTGAGCCGCCCAGTTCGAGCTCTACCTCCGCAGGATAGCGGGTCACGTCAAAGGTATCAAAGCCGCACAGAGCCAGGGGGCTGGCGGCGTTGATCTCCTCCCGCCGCAGGGTGCGGGCCACCTGGGCCACACAGCGGCAGGTGGAACCCTTGTACAGCCCGGTATCATGGCACAGCGGGCAGGTGAACTTGGGCTCCAGGTCGGCGGGGGAGCGCCCGGCCTTGCGCAGGGCCTCCTCCAGTGCCAGGCCCGCTTCCTCCAGCTTCTTGGCGGCGGGGGCGGTGTCGGCGCCCCGGGCGGCGGCCATGGTCAAAGCCAGACCGGCCTGGACCCGGGCTTCCTCGGCGGCAGCCAGTTCGGGGTGGGCCGCAAAGGCGGCGGCCCGCATGCGCTCGGCCCGGGTCACGGCCTGCTGGCGGCGCCCCGCAATGTGGCGCTGGGCTTCGCGGAACAGTTCGTCCTTGGTGCGCATGGCTTATTCCTCCGTTTCGTCCTCAAATACGGCGTTCCAGTTGGCGTGGAACAGATCTTTCTTGCCCGGGGCGGGGGCGGCGGGTTTCTGGCTGGTAGCCAGGATGTTGGCGCCGGAAAGCTGCCCTTTGCCCCGCACCGCCTGCAGGGTGGTCAGGCCCTGGGCGCGCCAGGACCGCAGGATGCCGTCCACATACCGCACGGTGCGGTGGGCTTCGGCGTGCAGGATGGCCTCGGCGATCATCTCCGGGCCGAAGCCCCATTCCTCATACCAGCGGGTGATGGCGTTGCGCTCCCACCGGGTCAGGCGGGCGGCTTCGGTACCGAACTGCAGGGCCGTTTCGCTCCAGCGGGCGGCCCGCAGGGCTTCCTGCTTCAAAAAGCGCTCGGCGTCGGCACCGGTCTCCACACCGGCTTCCCGCCAGCGGGCCAGTTCCCGGCTGACTGCCGCCACGGTGCACCGTCCCTGCCGGGCCACCTCGGCGCAGCAGGTCAGGATCACATCGGGCAGCCAGCCGTCCTGTAAATACAGCCCCACCAGCCGCTGCATCTCGCTGCGGCTCAAGGCCCGTCCCAGGGCGGTCTGGGCTTCCTGGCACAGCACCGCCACATAGGGGTCGTTCAGGGTGGTCAGGTCGATCATGGGCGGTTTGGGCGTTTCGGGCTGGGGCAGGGCATTGCGGTCGCTTTCCAGCAATCCGGCACCGGCCCAGTACTGCAGCGCACGCTTGGCGGCTTCGACGCTTTTCAGCCCCAGATCATGGGCGATGGTGCGGGGGTCCGGGGCGCCGCCGCCGATCAGGTACAGCGCCACCCGCACAGCGTCCCCGTCCGCCCGGGGCAGATGCTGCCATATCAGCCGGGGCACCGCCACCGTATCTCCGTTGTGTACCGCCAGCCGATACCCCATGCCCAACTTCCTCCATACCTCGTTTTTTATGTCCCCATATTATACCATTGCGGGACCGGGGTGTAAAGCGAAGGGCCGGGTACCATGGCAAAACTGCCAAAAACAAATGTGAAATCTTGGCGGGTATTTCCTGCGGCGGCCGCTTGCGCAGCCGGGCAAAAGAACTTACAATAAAAGTAACAACTCCCGCACCCGTTCGGTGCAAACAAAAAGTGGAAAAAAAGGAGTGGTTCCCATGGCCGTCAGTCTGGTCAAGCTGCCCACCAAAAAGAAAGATCTTCTGCTGCGCGTGGCAAAAGGTCATTTTGCCACCAGCCACAGTCATATCAACTATTATATCGACGTCACCATGCAGAAGACCCGCTTGTCGGAAGCCCGTGCCGTTGCCCAGGAACTGGTGCGCCATTACACCGCCACCACCATCGTGGACACCGTGCTGTGCCTGGACGGCACCGAGGTCATCGGCGCCTGCCTGGCTTCCGAACTGACCCGGGGCGGCTATGTGAACATGAACGCCCACCAGACCATCTATGTGGTCAGCCCTGAACACACCAGCGGCAGCCAGCTGCTTTTCCGTGAAAACACTGCGCCCATGATCACCAACAAGCATGTGCTGATCCTGGCGGCGTCTGTCACCACCGGCTATACCGCCCAGGCGGCGGTGGAAGCCGTGGACTATTACGGCGGCATGGTGGCAGGTATTACCTCCATCTTTGCCACCGTCACTGAGTGTGCCGGTTATCCCGTCACCTCCATCTTCGACCCGTCCACCCTGGGCGATTACGAAAGCTATGATTCCCGCAACTGCCCGTGGTGCAAGCAGGGAACCAAGATCGATGCCCTGGTGAACAGCTACGGCTATTCCAGCCTGTAAAACGCCCATGAGCGGGGCATTTTGCCCTGATGTCCTTTTCTCTTTTCGCAAAACCCCTGCCGTTGCACCGGCAGGGGTTTTGTGGTATGCTAGAAATAGTATGCCTTTATCTGATTGAGAAAGGCAAAAACGAAGAGCGACCAGGGGGAAAAACCTGTGGCGAAAAAAGATAGAATTCAATACCTGCTGAACCTGTTGGCCGACATCATCAGCCTGATGGTCAGCGTGGTCGTGGCCTGGCTGGTGACCGACAAGGTCCTGCACGTGCTGCTGGATTATACCCGGCAGGACTGGGGACAGTTTATCCTGATCCTGCTGCTTGCTTTTGTGGTGGTGTTTGCAGGGTTCAACGGTTCCTCAAAGCTGACCCGGCGCGGTTGGAAAGCGGAGATGCTTCTCTGTTTGCAGAACACCGTTCTGCTGGGGGCTACACTGGCTGTCTGCCTGCTGATGACCAAGGCCACCCTGCTGGAATCCCGGTATCTGTATGTGGGCATTCTGGGCACCAATGCAATCTGTCTGTTTCTGTCCCATACAGCCCTGAAAACCTACCTGAACAAGTATTTCTATAAGGGATCGCTGGCCACACTGGTGGGCATCATCACCACCAGTGACCGTGCGCCGGCGCTCATTCATGACCTCAAGCACGACTGGGCCAAAAAACTCCAGGGCGTGGTCCTGCTGGATGTGGAAAAACCGGAGAGATGGGTGGACGGCGTGCCGGTGGCAGCCGGGTATGAGGATGCCCTGGACTGGATTCGACGGGAACCCCTGGATGAAGTATATGTGAACGTGCCGTACCGCAGCGGAGATTCCCTGCGTCCGCTGCTCAGCGAGATGGAGAGCATGGGCCTGTGCGTACACCTGAATGTGACCGTGCTGGAACCCTACACTTCCAACGCCCGGCGGAACGGAGAATGGCTTCCCCGGCTGCAGACCAGCGTGGAAACTGCCGGCGGTGTGCCGTTCGTCACCATCACGGCGGGGGAACATGACTTCGGCGCCATGATCCTCAAACGCATCATGGATATTGTGGGAGCGCTGGTGGGGCTGATCATCTCCGTTCCCATCATTGCGGTGACCGCCATCCCTCTCAAGCTGGAAAGTCCCGGTCCGCTCTTTTTCCGCCAGAAGCGGGTGGGGCTCAACGGCCGCACCTTCTATATCTGCAAGCTGCGCAGCATGTATATGGATGCCGAGCAGCGCAAAAAAGACCTGATGGCCCAGAACAAGATGCAGGGCCTGATGTTCAAGATGGATGATGACCCCCGTATCACCAAGGTGGGCAAGTTCATCCGCCGCACTTCCATTGACGAACTGCCCCAGTTCTGGAACATCCTGAAAGGGGACATGAGCCTGGTGGGGACCCGCCCGCCCACATTGGACGAGTACGAACAGTACGATTCCCACCACAAGCGCCGCCTGTCCATGAAACCGGGCCTGACCGGTCTGTGGCAGGTCAGCGGCCGCAGCAACATCCAGAACTTTGAGGATGTGGTCAAGATGGATGTGGCCTATATCGACAACTGGTCGCTGGGGCTGGATATTCGTATCCTGGTCAAGACTGTGGGCGTAGTGATCCGGCGTACCGGCGCGGAATAACCTTCACTCCCTCCGCCGTCCGGCGGGGGGAGTTTTGCCGTAATGGGCAAGATAAAAGAAAAGGGAAAGGATGTGTCCCCCTTGGAACGCATCAAGGAATTGTTTTGGATCTTCGGCTTTTCTCTGGCGGGGGAACTGGCTCATCACCTGCTTCCGCTGCCGGTGCCTGCCAGCATCTACGGCCTGCTGGGCCTTCTGGCGGCCCTCAAGGCAGGCTGGCTGCACCCGGCCAAAGTAGAGCGTACGGCGGATTTCCTGGTGGAGATCATGCCCCTGCTCTTTGTGCCGGCAGGGGTGGGCCTGGTGGCCAGCTGGGAGGACCTGCGCCCCGTGCTGGTGCCGGTGCTTCTCATCACCCTGGTGTCCACCGTGCTGGTGTTCGGCGTCACCGGCGTGGTGGCCCAGCGCCTGCTGGACAGAAAGAAGGAGGCCCGCCATGAGTGAGTTTTACGTCCTGTCGGCCTACCTGCCTCTGGCGCTGTGCATCGGATTCTATCTGCTGGGCATGGTATTGCGCCGCCGTCTGAACAGCGGGCTGATCAATCCGCTGCTGGTGGCCATCCTTCTGTGCATTGCCTTTTTGCAGATCAGCGGTATGCCCTATGCCACCTTTGCCGAAGGTGCCGAACCCCTGAGTCTGCTGCTTACCCCTGCCACGGTCTGCCTGGCCCTGCCGCTGTACCGGCAGTGGCATTTTCTGCGGAAGTATCCGGGGGCCATCCTCTGCGCCGTCACCGCGGGGGCGCTCACCAGCATGGGGACCATCCTGCTGCTGTGCCGCCTGCTTTCGCTGGAACATTCCATGTGTGTGACCCTTCTGCCCAAAAGCATCACCACTGCCATCGGTATGGGTGTGGCCGAAGAACTGGGCGGCATCGTCACCATCACGGTGGCGGTCATTGTCGTCACCGGTATCCTGGGCAACCTGCTGGGAGATGTGTTCTGCAAGGTGTTCCGCCTGACCCATCCGGTGGCCAAGGGACTGGCACTGGGGTCCTCGGCCCATGCCATCGGGACCGCCAAGGCCATGGAACTGGGTGAGGTGGAAGGCGCCATCAGCAGTCTGGCTATTGTGCTGTCCGGCCTGATCACTGTGGGCGGAGCTTCGGTGTTTGCCCAGTTTGCGTAACAGCGCGGTTTACAAAAACGGCGGATGCCGGATATAATGGAAACATGAAAAAGGGGAGAGGAGGGCAAAGACTGTGATCCGCATTGCCATTGTGGAAGATGACAAGCAGGTGCAGGCCCAGCTGGCCGATTATATCCGCCGCTATGAGCGGCAGTTCGGGCGGATGTTTGAGTTGAGCCTGTTTGATGACGGGGACGAGATCGTCTCCGACTATCGGGCTGTGTATGACATCATCCTGCTGGATGTGCAGATGCGCCGCATGGACGGCATGGCGGCCGCCGAGCGCATCCGTCAGATGGACAAGGATGTGCTGCTCATCTTCATCACCAACATGGCTCAGTTTGCCATCCGGGGTTACGCGGTGGATGCACTGGACTATGTTCTCAAGCCGGTACCCTACTTTGCCTTTTCCCAGCAGCTGCAAAAAGCGGTGTCCCGCCTGCGGGCCCGGCAGAAAACCTTTCTCACCGTGCCGGTGGAAGGCGGACTGCGCCGGGTGGATGTAAGCACCCTGTATTATCTGGAAAGCGAAGGCCACAAGGTGCGCCTGTATGCCGAGGACGGTGACCTGACCGTTTCCGGTACCCTGAAAAGCTTTGAGGAAAAGCTGGCAGGCAAGCCTTTTGCCCGCTGCAACAGCGGGTATCTGGTGAACCTGGCCCAGGTGATGGGGGTGCAGCAAAACACCGTGCAGGTGGGTCCCTATGAATTGCAGATCAGCCGCCCCAAAAAGAAGGCGTTTATGGAGGCTCTCACCGATTACATCGGAGGTGGGGGCGAATGATGCTGCCGGATATTCCCCGCCTGTACACCGCTTTGGCGGAATGGCTGGCCTGTATGCTGTATGTGCTGGCGCTGCGGCCCCGCTTCGGCAAGGTGGCCACCGCTCTGCTCAGCGGGGGCTGGCTGCTGGCAATGGGAGCGTTTTTGCAGCTCACCGGCCGGGTGCCGCTGGTCTGGTGGATTCCCTGCATGGCTGCCGCGGTAGGGGGCATGTACCTGATGCTCCTTTCGGTGTGTGAGATTTCCGCCCTGGAGGCGGGCTACTGCTGCGCCCGGGCGTTTATCCTTGCAGAGTTCGCCGCCAGCCTGGAATGGCAGCTTCACTGCTATCTCTGGCCGGAACGTTCCGGATTTCATCCGGTTTCCCTGCTGCTGATGGCGGTGGTGTACGCGGGGGTATATGCCTTTACCTTCTGGTTCGATTTCCGCCGCGGCGGGCAGGGCAGACAGGCTGCCGTGGTCGCCGGCGGCCGTTCCCTGGGCAGTGCGGTGGTCATGGCCGTCACCGCCTTTGCGGTGAGCAACCTGAGCTTTGCCCAGGCCGGCAGCAACACCATGAGCGTGTTCTATATCCGCACGCTGGTGGATTTTGCCGGGGTGCTGATTCTGTCCATCCAGCAGGAGCAGCTGCGGGAAGCCCGTCTGCATGAGGAACTTTCCGCCATGGACAACGTGCTCCGCCGCCAGTATGAACAGTACCGCCAGAGCAAAGAGAACATCCATCTGCTCAACCGACGCTACCACGACCTGAAGGTGCAGATCGCGGCCATCCGGGCGGAGCGGGACCCCGGCAAACAGGCCGCCGCCCTGGACGAGATGGAAAGCGGTATCCGCATGTACGAGGCCCAGAACAAGACCGGCAATCCGGTACTGGATACCCTGCTCACGGCAAAAAGCCTGTACTGCCAGCAGCATGACATCAACCTGACCTGTGTGGCCGACGGCCACCTGCTGGATTTCATGACCACGGCGGACATCTGCACCATCGTGGGCACCGCTCTGGACAATGCCACCGAGAGCGTGGAGACCATCGCGGATACCGAAAAGCGGCTGATCCGCACGGCGGTGTATGCCCAGAACGGCTTTGTGATGCTGCGCTTTGAAAACTACTGCGAAACTCTGC
Source organism: uncultured bacterium (assembly GCA_905214345.1). Taxonomy (GTDB): domain Bacteria; phylum Bacillota; class Clostridia; order Oscillospirales; family Ruminococcaceae; genus Gemmiger. Next base: position 11,985 of record CAJMLV010000014.1, on the reverse strand, counting down.
CTGAACTGACCCGGGACGGCACGCCCCGCCCGGGGGCCCACGGCGGCTATGGCATCAAGAGCATCCGTGCCACCGCCCAGAAATACGGCGGCACGGTCACTGTTCACTGCGAAAACAATTGGTTTACCCTGCGGGTGCTGCTGCCCCAGGAAAACCGGAACGCCGGTTAAACATAAGGTCTGTACAGCCGCCCTTTGCCGGGCGGCTGTTTCAAATTCTGGCAAAACGCACAAATGAAAACCGGTTCGGATTGTCGGAGTTGACGATAAAAAATCCCTCTTTTGACGACGAAAAATCAAAACGTGCCGGAAAGGCGGCAGAATATGCAGGTTTTGAACCGTCCTGTGCTGCCTTTGCTACAATAAGGGCAGATAAACGGGCTGCACAGCAAAGCCCGAAAAGGAGGAAACCACCCATGAAAAAATTGCTTCTGGCGCTGCGAACGCTGGTATGCACCCTGTTGATCGTGATTTTGGCTGTTCTGGTCTTTGCGGTCAACGCCATCCTGCCTGCCTACGACCGCATGGTCAACAGCCTGATGAACGGCTTTGACCGCAAGGTCAACAACGCGGGCTTGGATACCGAAGGCCTTGACCTGGAATACAACAAGGCCGATTACACCGCCGAAACCATCACAGCAGCCGAGGATGAACTGGCCGATCAGATCGCGGCCGAAGGCTTGGTTCTGCTCAAGAATGAAAACAATGCTCTGCCGCTGGCGGCAGACACCACCGTCAGTCTGGTCAGCTCCCACACGGCAGGGCTGATGGTAGGTGCCGGTATGCTGGGCGGCGGCGTGCCCCTGACCCAGTGCTTTGCGGATGCCGGTCTGGCTATCAACCAGACTTTGGTGGATTTCTATGAGAACGGCGCCGGTTCCGGGTACACCCTGGGCAGCGGTTCCATCAGTTTCGGCGATGCCGAGGACTTCCGCATCAACGAATGCCCTCTTTCCGTGATGCAGAGCACCGAAGGGGTGCTGGAAAGCGTGGAGGGCACCGTACCGGTTTATGTGCTCAAACGTGTGGTGGGCGAAGGCCGCGATATGCCCCGCAGCATGTACAACCATGCCGATTCCGAGGAGGACAAGGCCCGCAGCTACATTGAACCCGATTCCACCGAACTGGAAATTCTGCAGTATCTGAACGACAATTTCGACAACGTGGTGCTGGTGGTCAATTCCACTGCCGCCATGGAACTGGACTGGTTGGAGCAGTTCCCCAACATTCGTTCGGTCATCTTTGCGCCGGACGGTCTGCAGGCGCTGCCCGGTGTACTTACCGGCAGCATCAATCCTTCCGGCCGCACGGTGGATACCTTTGCGGCTGACGCGCTGGCCAGCCCCGCTGCCCAGAACTTCGGCGATTATCTCTACTACGACGAAGCCGGGCAGCCCACCAAGTACAACTACGTCAGCTATGCCGAGGGCATTTATGTGGGCTACAAGTATTACGAAACCCGCTACGAAGACGTGGTCCTGGGACAGGGCAATGCGGGTGACTATGATTATGACGCGGAAGTCTGCTATCCTTTCGGCTACGGTTTGTCCTACACCACCTTTGAATGGGACAATATGCAGATTTCCTGGAGCGGCGACACCTGCACCGTTACGGTGGATGTGACCAACACCGGCAGCGTGGCGGGCAAGGATGTGGTGGAACTCTACGTCCAGAGCCCCTACACCGAGTATGACCGCCAGAACGGGGTGGAGAAGGCTTCGGTCATGCTGGTGGGATATACCAAGACCGGGGAACTGGAGCCTGGTGCTTCCGAAACCGTTTCCGTTTCCTTTGATAAAGAACAGCTCAAAGCCTACGATGCCAACGGCGCCAAAACCTACATTCTGGATGCCGGGGACTACTACATTACCGCTGCCCGGGATGCCCACGCCGCCGTCAACAATGTGCTGACAGCCAAGGGTAAGACGGTGGCGGACGGGATGACCGCTGACGGCGATGCAGCCTTTGTTTCCCTGTATACGCCCGACATCACCGAGACCGATACCACCACCTATGCAACCGACAGCTACTCCGGCGCGCAGGTCACCAACCAGTTTGACGACGCCAAGGGGGATATTACCTACCTGACCCGCAGCGACTGGACCGGAACCTTCCCCCAGCATGACGGCGAACCCAGTGATATTGTCAGCACCTGGGGCGGAGAGATCAACGGCGATGACGGCGTGGCCTACACCTGGAAAAAGACCGCCGGCAGCGAATTGCTGGCCCAGCTGGATTCCTTTGAATCCGGCAATCCCACCGACCCTGCCGCCTTTACGGATGAACCCGTCTACGGCGCCGACAATGGCCTGACTCTGATCCAGATGCGCGGCCTTGCCTATGACGATCCCCTGTGGGATCAGCTGCTGGATCAGCTGACCGAAGACGATTACTACAATACCATCGCTCTGTCCGGTTACGGTGTGGAACGCATCGACAGCGTGCAGAAGCCCTTCACCATCGACGCCGATACCGCCGCCGGCCTGATTTACGGCGGCACCGGCAAGATGTTCCCCAAATCCATGGTCCTGGCCCAGACCTGGAACCTGGACCTGGCACTGGAATACGGGGAGATGATCGGCAACGAAGCCTTGCTGGGCGGCGCCAACGGCTGGTATGCTCCTTCCATGAACATCCATCGCACGCCGTTCAGCGGCCGTAACGGTGAATATTATTCCGAGGACGCTTTCCTCTCCGGTGCCGTTGCCTCCCAGAGCGTTTACGGCGCTGCTTCCAAGGGCATGTACACCTACGTCAAGCATTTTGCTTTCAACGATCAGGAAAATCATCGCGGTGACCGTGACGGACAGTACAGCCTGGTCACCTGGCTCAACGAACAGTCCGCCCGCGAAATTTACCTCAAGCCCTTTGAAATGTGCATGAAGGTGGGGGATGTGGAACTGAACTATCTGGAACAGCAGGATGACGGCAGCTATGCCAACGCCACCACCGCCATCCCTGCCTGCCAGGCGGTCATGACCGCGTTCCACCGCGTGGGGGCTACCTGGACCGGCGGTTCCTACAATCTGCTCACCGGCATCCTGCGCAATGAATGGGCCTTCGACGGCTTTGTCCTCACCGACAACGCCAACACCGGCGTGTTCATGGATGGCTACCAGATGATCGAAGCCGGCGGTGACGCCAAATTGACCTACGACGAAAATGCCGCCCGTTTTGACTTTGATCCCCAGAACCCCGCTCACTACCACTATGCACGGGAAGCCATGCACCACATCCTGTATGTGACGGCCAACTCCAGCGCCATGAACGGTGCCATGCCGGGCAGCCAGCTCAGCGAAGGCATGCGCTTTGTCACCAAGGTGCGTGTGGCGGTTACCACCGTCTGTGTCCTGCTCATTCTGTGGTTCGCATATGTGATTTTCCGCGGTTTCAAGCCCAGCAAACGCAAGCTGGCCAAAATTGCCGCCCGGCAGGCCAAAAAAGCAGCCAAACAGCAAGGATGATTTCCATGACGTGTGAAGAACTTCTGACAACTCTGACCCTCGAACAAAAATGCGCCCTGCTCTCCGGTGCGGATACCTTCTGCTCCCGGGCGCTGCCCGGGCAGGGGATACCCTCCCTCTGGCTGTCCGACGGGCCCAGCGGTGTGCGCAAGCAGGAAGGTGCCAGCGACCATCTGGGCATCAATCCCAGTGCTCCCGCCACCTGCTTTCCCACAGCGGTGACTTTGGCGGGCAGCTGGGACCCCGACCTGCTGGAAGAGGTGGGCCGTGCCATGGGACAGGAGGCTGCCGCCCAGGATGTGGACGTGCTGCTGGCACCGGGACTGAATATCAAGCGCAGCCCTCTGTGCGGGCGCAACTTTGAATATTATTCCGAGGACCCCATCCTGGCAGGCAAACTGGCTGCCGCTATGATCCGGGGCATCCAGGCAGGGGGCGCCGCGGCCTGTCCCAAGCATTTCGCCGTGAATAACCAGGAGACACGCCGTATGGTGTCGGATTCCACCCTGGACGAACGCACCCTGAGGGAAATCTACCTCACCGGCTTTGAAATTGCCGTAAAGGAAGGTCACCCCCGCACCATCATGTCCTCCTATAACCTCGTCAACGGGACCTACGCCAATGAGAACTCCCATCTGCTGCAGGAGATCCTGCGAGAGGAGTGGGGCTTTACCGGGGCGGTGGTCACCGACTGGGGCGGCTCCAACGATCATGCCCTGGGGGTGAAGAATGGCTCCACTCTGGAAATGCCCGCCCCCGGCGGTGACGCCGTGCGGGAACTGTTGGCAGCTGTCAGAAGCGGCAAGATCACCGAAGGCGACATCGACGCCCGGGTGGAAGAACTGCTGACTCTGATGGAAGCGGCTGAACAGGCCCGGCGGAATAAGCCCAAAGACGCCGGTCTGGAAGAACACCACCGCCTTGCCCGCCGTGCTGCCGCCGAAGGCATGGTACTGCTCAAAAACGAAGGCGGTATCCTTCCGCTGGACCCCGCCGCAAAGGTGGCGGTCATCGGTGACTTTGCCGATGAGCCCCGGTACCAGGGGGCCGGTTCCAGCGCCGTCAATGCCAGCCGGGTGGATACCGTCAAGGACCTGCTGGCCAAAAGCGGCATCCGCAGCGTGGGCTATGCCCAGGGATTTGAGCGCAACGGGGCTGCCAACCCGGCCAAACAGGCCGAAGCAGTGGCCCTGGCAGGAACCGCGGACGTGGTTCTGCTCTTTCTGGGGCTGGACGAACTGCGGGAAAGCGAAGGCATGGACCGGGCGGATATGCGCCTGGCCCGGAACCAGATCGACCTGCTGGACGCTGTGGCCGAAGTCAACCCCAACACGGTGGTGGTGCTCAGTGCCGGCGCGCCGGTGGAAACTCCCTGGCTGCCCCGCTGCAAAGCCTTGCTGTACGGGGCGTTGGGCGGCCAGGCCGGTGCGGGGGCAGCACTGGACCTGCTGACCGGGCGAATCTGCCCCGGCGGACATCTGGCCGAAACCTGGCCCCTGCGCTATGAAGATACGCCCGCCGCCGATACTTTCGCGGCCCCGGGCCGTATCGTGCCTTACAAGGAAGGCCTGTATGTGGGCTACCGTTATTACCAGACGGCGGATGTGCCGGTGGCCTTTCCCTTTGGCTACGGTCTGAGTTATACCACCTTTGCCTGGCGCGATTTTCAGGCTGATTCCACAAAAGTGACCCTGACTGTGGAAAATACCGGCGCTCGTGATGGTGCCGAACTGGTGCAGGTGTATGTGGAAAAGCCGGATGCAAAGGTATTCGGACCCCGCCGTCAGCTCAAAGCATTCCAAAAAGTCTTTCTCAAAGCAGGGGAGAGCCGCACTGTGACCATTCCCCTGGATGACAAGGCGTTCCGATACTGGAATACCGCCGCCGACCGTTGGTCGGTGGAAGGGGGCAGCTACCGGATCTGTGTGGGAACTTCGGTCGAGGACATCCGTCTGCAGACGGTGGTGACCCTGCCGGGCAGCGGCGATCCATTGCCTTATGCCGGGCTGGCTTTGCCGCATTACCAAACCGGGGACATCCGCCATGTGCCGGACAGCGAGTTTGAAACCCTGCTGGGCCGCCCTCTCCCCGTGGAGAAAACCGTCATTGACCGGAATATGACCCTGGGGGAGATCGGCCGCAGCCGCAGTCCGCTGGCATGGCTGATCAACCGGGTACACACTGCGCTGCTGCGCCGCAGCCTGCAGGCCGGTACCCCGGACCTGAACCTGCTGTTCAACTACAACATGCCGCTGCGGGCCGTGGCCAAAATGACCAACGGCATGGTGAGCATGGGCATGGTCGACGCCCTGGTTATGGAACTGAAAGGTTTCTGGATCATCGGGCTGGTGCGTCTGTTGGTGGAATTCGGAATCAACCGTGTCCGGGATGGCGCCCTGGAACGCCGTCTGAATGCCCCGGCAAAGGAGGAACGCCTGTGAATGCTGTGAAAAACTGGATCAAGGCCCATCCTACCGTCTGGGAATTCATCCTCTTCAACCTGCTGTCCAACTGCGCCACGGTGGTCAATTTTGTGGTCATGTGGCTGTGTACCGGCTTTGTGTTCACGGCCTTCCGCAACCAGCCCTTTGCCTTCCTGATTTTCCGTTATACCAATGTGGAAAGCGACCTGGGGCTGTGCGGATTCCTCAGCTTTCTGGTGGCCACTGCCGCCGCCCAGACGGTGAACTTCTTTGTGCAGAAAAACTGGGTCTTCAAATCCAATGCGGCTTTCAGCCGGGCGGTGCCCCGGTATGTGGTGCTGGCGGTGGTGCTGGTCATCGTGTCCAGCGCGCTGCCCGCTTACAGCCAGAGCTTTTTTGTCTGGTTGGGACTGCCCGCCGCCGTGGCCCCCACTCTGGCCAATGTGCTCAACATCGTGGTACAGGTGGTACTCAGTTACCCGGCCATGAAGTTCTGGATCATGCCCAGGCAGTAAAGCGGAATACAAAAAAGGACGTTGCTCCCTGGAAGGGGGAACGTCCTTTTTTGTCGTATGTACGATAGGCCAAGGATCTTGGCTTGCCTGATGAGGGCAAAGCGGGTATAGTGAAATCAGAAAAAAGTGACAGGAGGCCCGCAGCAATGTCTGATGTGAGCAAAAATATCCGCCGGTTCCGCAAGCGGAATCAGATGACCCAGGAGGAACTGGCCGCAGCCCTGATGTGACCCGGCAGACGGTGTCTAACTGGGAGATGTCCCGCTCTTACCCGGACCTGGACATGGTGGTACACCTGGCCGAAACCCTGCATACCGATCCCAACGCGCTTTTATACCCGCCCCAGGGCAAACCGGGCAAACTGCCTGGTCGTCCGGTGGCGTACAAATCCATCGTCATCACGCTGCTGCTGTTTTTCCTGGCAATGACGGTGTTCGGCGGGGTGTTCGGGGTACTCCTGAAACCTCGCATCGGTGGCGAAGTACAGGAAAGTTATCTGTATCCCATTTACGGCGGTATCATGCTGCTGGCAGCTCTGATGGTGGGATGTACCTGCGTCATTCTGGAAGAACTGCGCAATGCCGGCGGTTCCGGTCAGGACGGAAAAGGGGAGTGACAGAAACCTGACTTTTACAAAGCGGTAGAGCGCAATTCTTGGAGCATGGCCTGCATTTCACCGGCCCAGACAGAGGCATTATCCATAAAGGAACCGTGGTGGCCGCTTACCGGGCGGTAAGCAGTGCCGATGCGGCTGCAAAGCCCATCGGCAGCGCCAAACAGAAAAGTCTGATGCTGCAGGGCGTAACGCCCCACAGCGATGAGGTAGCACTCCTTGTTTTGCCGGATATGGGAAATATCCGGCAGATAGTGGGTGACCGGCAGAAGTTCCTGCTTGATCAGATAACGGGTGGCAGCCTGAGACGAAATTTTTCCGGCAGCGGGTTTGGGCTCGTCTTTTCCGTATAGCGTCGCCTTCATCTGTGCCCGGATCAGGGAAAAGACCGGCACCTGAATGCCGAACAGGAACCGTGTGGCGGCCAGAGAAGGTCCACCAGGGCGGAACGCGGTATTGTAGCAGCTTTCAAAAAAGGCCAGCCATTTTTCCTTGTCGGGATGCAGTGCGGCAAGGGGCGGTTCATGGGCAATGACGCCCCGGCAGGCTTCGGGATAAAGCCGTGCAAATTCCAGCGCAATGACCGCACCGCTGCTGTTGCCGAATACAAAAGCGGAAGATTCTCCGCTGGCCTGCAGTACTGCCAGAACGTCCCGCGCCTGCTGGGCCAAATCAAAAGTTTCGGGGAAATTCATGGTGCTTCCGGCGTTGGCCCGGCGGTCATAGGTGATGACTTTGCAGGTCCGGGCCAGTGCGTCTGCCAGCGGCAGATACAAATCACCGGCACCGCCGCCTCCGGCAATGAGCAGAAGCGGCGTGCCCTGGCCGGTGATCTTGTATAAAAGTGTGTCGCCCTCAGTTTGGACGCTGCCGCGTATCCTGCTTTGGCGCTCCATATCCGTCCTCCCTCTGACGTGGGGCGGAATTGCCCGCAAGGCAAATTCCGTCCTGCTTCTTTTTGAAAAAATATATCATATCCGCCAGAAAAAGTCGATAAGACGCCCGGCTGAATGGCAGACAAAAAGGGATACTTCCCGCAGGAAGTATCCCTTTTTTATTGGCGAAGCTGTTCTTTTGCAAAAAAAGCATCAATCCAGGTCGTCAGTGTCATCGGTCTCTTTGCGGTGCTTACAGACCAGGAACAGCAGCACGCCTGCGACCAGCACACAGACGATGACCAGGGGCAGCAGGAACCAGGACGAAGTTTTTTCCTGTACATTTTCGGCAAGAGGCGTTTCTTCGTCGCTGATGGTTTCTTCCTCAGCGGTGCTTTCGGGAGCAGGTTCGGTATCCTCCTGTACGGGCGCCTCGGTTTCTGCGGGAGCGGCCGTCGTCTGAGGCTGGCTCTCGGCAGTGGAGGTGGTCCGGGACTTGGTCCGGGAGGGGGCTGCGGTAGCTGTGGGCAGAGTGGGGGAGGTAACGGTGGTTACCGGTGACGGAATGGCCTCATCTTCACTTTGTTCATCGGAGTTGGTGCTCTGGTTTCCGGAGTCCGTGCTGACATCACCCGATTGAGAGGGTCCTTCGGGCTGAGAAGGCTCGTCCGGCTGAGAGGGTTCAACCGGTTGAATGGGCTCTTCCGGCTGGACAGGTTCTTCCGGTTGGACGGGCTCCTCCGGCTGAGAGGGAGACGGTTCGGAATAGATGATGATCTGGGGGTCCCAATACCCGATCCCCTCGCCAATGCCCATTTCGGCCATCAAATTGGTCAGATAAGTGGCACTGTCTGCTACGGTGGTCATGGTCCCCAGGACCAGTTTTGACTCGTCAACGATCACCGGAGTGCCGTCCTGAGCCATGCTGTTTACTTCGGCAAAACGCACGTCGTCGTGATAGGTTACATCCACCGTGTCGCCGTCTTTGTCCTTGCGGGTCCAGATGCTCCAACGCCCTTCGGTCAGGGCATCGGGCATGATGCAGTCCACAAAAGTGGCGGCGGAAGAGGTGGTTTTGTAAGACGGATTTTTGCGGTCGGGATCGTAGGCCACCAGATAGCTGCTGCCGTCAGGAGTGCGGGCGGTCTCTGTATAGATCTCCGTTTGCCAGGGGCGGCCCAGACTTACCGTGCCCCCGTTGCTGTACTGGGCATCGGCGCTCAGTTCGCAGGAATAAAATACCAGGCCGGTATTGCCCTTTTTGGTGTTGGGAGCGGTGAAGTAGCCGTTATTCTTGCCGGGATAGTAGGCCATGAACAGCTCGCAGTCCACAAAAATGGCATTGGCGTCGCCGAAGATGAAGTCTACCGTACCTTCGATATAGCTGTTTTCCACCATGACGCGGGCACCGGAACCGTGCAGGTACAGGGTGTCCTGCCGCCCCAGAAAGCGGCAACCGGACAGATAGACCTTGTCTGCGGCGGAACTGAAAGCCACCGCGGGGGTCTGTTCGCCGGGCTGGGTGTGATCGGTGAGGTTGTAGGTGTTTACGAAGGTGATGCCCACGGCGCTGAAGCCGGTGGCAGTTTCGGTCACCAGAACGGTGCCGCTCTGATCGGTGCCTACGTCGTACTCATCCTGCGGGATGAAGGTGCCGTCCTCATCAAAGGTGTTGGAAGAATAGTACCCTGCCTCGATGCGGATCTCGCCGCCATCCTGATACAGAGGCTGGAAACTGACTCCCGGCTTGCTTACGGTGATTTTTTCCCGGTAGGTGCCGGGGGCAATCAGCAGAACCAGCGGCTCTGCAATGCTGGAGTCGTTGGCATCCAGGGCCGCCTGGATGGAGGTGTAATCGTACTGCCCGCCGGCACCCACGGTTACGGTGTGAGCAACGGTGGTATCGTCGCTCATGTAATCGATGGTGATGGCACTCAGATAGCAGCTGCCCGTGCCGTCGGCGCTGTCAAAAGACAGGGTGAGATAGGTGTTTTCCGTGACTTGGGGAAGAGGAATCTCTTTGCCGACTTCAACGGAGATACTGCCGTTCAGGGTCAGGGTGAGGTTATTGTAGTTGTTGCCTGCCAGGGTAATGGAAGCGCCCTTCTCGTCAGGCGCCACGGGAATATACAAAACGGTTCCTGCGGTGATCTGGGTGTCCTCTTCCCGGGGACTGAATTTTCCGGTGGTGGCATCAATCTGGATACCGGCGTATTCGCCCTTTCCGCCCTGCAGGTTCGGACGCGAGGTTTCACTGGCGGCGGTCAGGTTCCATGCGGTATCTTTGGCCTGCACGTCGGGGGTGGCGTAATCGCTGTCGCTGGCATAGTTCAGGCTGATGAGGGTCGCGTAGCAGGTGGTATTGAACTCAATGCAGATATACTTCGGATACGCCGCCTCGTCGGTCATTTTCAATTCGATAGGGGCGTTGGTGGTGTAGGTTTCGCCGTCCACCACGATCTCGGAAGGAGTGCTGCCGTCCTGGGTACCGGCCGCGATCAGAGTGGCGCCGGCGGCATCGTAGGCCACGGGCAGATACAGGACGGTGCCGGGATTGATCTGGGTGTCGGTATCCCGGGGCGTGAACTTACCGGCGGTGGCGTCGATCTGGATGCCGGCGTATTCGCCCTTTCCGCCCTGTACATTCGGTCGCTGGGTCTCGCCGGCACCGGTCAGGTCCCACGTGGTATCTTCTGCCTGTGCGTCGGGGGTGGGATAGTCGCTGTCGCTGGCATAGTTCAGATTGATCAGAGTTACATAGGAGATGGTCTTGAACTCAATGCAGACATACCGAGGTGCCTGCGCATCGCCGCTCATTTCCAGCTCAATGGAGGTGTTGGTGGTGGCAGGTACGCCGTCCACCACGATTTCGGAGGGGGTGCTGCCGTCCTGGGTACCGGCCACCATCAGGGTCGCGCCGGCGGCATCGTAAGCCACGGGCAGGTACAGGACGGTGCCTGCGTTGATGGCGACCCGGGTCTGTTCGGGCTGCACGTTGAACTTACCGCTGCGGGCGTCCACCAGGATGTCTGCAAAACGGCCCCGGTTGCCCTCCAGTTTGTTGTTGGTAACGGCAGAACCGTTTTCGTCTGCCAGCGCATCGGCGCTTTCAAAGGTATAGTCCGTATCCAGAAGCTGTACCTCGCCGGGGGTACCGGGATAGGGCGCTTCCGGTTCGTTGTACGTAAGGGTGATCTGAGACAGATAGGATTGCGACGTAAAAACAACTTCACAGCCAAAGTCGCTGTCGGAAGCCTGCAGGGGAATGTTCACGGTGGAATTGGAGGAAAGATACTCCGTTTCGTTCACGGTTACCGAGGAACTTCCGCCGGACAGTGTCAGTACCAGTGTGGCGCCTGCCGGATTGGCCTGTACCGGGACGGTCAGACGGGTCTGGGCGTTGATCTGGGTGTCGGTGTCGCGGGGGGAAAACTTGCCGTCGGTGGCATCGATTGTGATACCCTGATAGGATGCAATATTTCCTTGTATTTCTTGCAGGTCATCCGCCCCGGACAGGTTCCAGACAAGGTCCTGCGGAACACTTGTTTCCTGGGTCTGAACGGTCGATTCTGTTATCTCTTCGGCCGGGATGGCAGGAGCGGCAAAAGTGGCGATTATGGTTGCGGCTAAAAAGATTGCCAGTGCTCGTTTCATACTGTACTCCCTGTTGAATTTATCGTAACTACGGCTTGTAATCAAGGTTTCTGGTATATGGTAAAACTTTCCGTCCTTCTTGTCAATGCGGCAAATGCACAAGAAAACGGGACTTTTTCTTGGCAATACTGATTGTTTTTGGCAAAATAAATATCGCGTTGTGACGAAAATGTGTAAAAACGAACATTTTCTGCGCAAAAAGAAGATTTTCGAAAATTTCTTGTTCTTTTATAACTCTTGCGTGCCGTTATGTTTTAACGTTTTTTGTTCAACTGTTTGTGATGATTTAACGGACTTTGGGGGACTGATAGGGAAAAGCATGAAACAGGAAATAAAAAGTCTACATATTTATATCGTGCCTGTTTGGCTTCGGCCATATCGGACGGATTATCGTACTGCTGGAAAGTATGCAGGACGGTATCCTCTATTCCAACATTCTCTT
>CAJMLV010000013.1 GCA_905214345.1 uncultured bacterium | reverse complement strand
GGAAAGCCGAACTGGCTGCCCGGTTTTCCTGTCCAAATTTATTGTAATAGGAGTGTAGAGTATGGATGCGTTATTGTGGCTGATTCTGATATTGGCGGTGGTGATCCTGGCTCCGCTGGTACCCTATGTGCTGCGCAAGATCGATTCCCGGCGGCAGCTGCGGGGAGACATCCCGGAGCGCAAGGCAGACGAAAACATGAACCTGAATACTCCGCACCCTGGGGATGGCAGCACCACTGACGGCGATATCCTGGCCGGACAGGCAAGAAACAAATCCATGCAGAATACCATGGGCCTCCGATAACTGAACAGACAGATCCCCGGCAGGGCACGCCCCGCGCCGGGGATTTTTTATTTATGGCATCTGGATTCTGCCGGGAGGTTTGCCGCCTTTGCACGCATAAACAGCCTTCCCTCTGCCCAAAATTTCGGTGCAGGGCTTGATTCCTGCCCCAAAATGCGGTATGATACAGTTGGTTAGAGGTAACTAACCGAGCGAAACCACCGCCCGCCTGCAAAAGGCCCGGGCGTTCAGGAAAGGAAGGTACACCATGAAAACTCTCAGCATCGAAAAAGTCATCGGCCGCCAGATCATCGATTCCCGGGGCAACCCCACCGTGGAGGCGGAAGTCCATCTGGCCGATGGTACCGTGGGCCGGGGCGCGGCACCCAGCGGTGCCTCCACCGGCGAATTCGAAGCCCTGGAACTGCGGGACGGGGACAAGACCCGTTACGGCGGCAAGGGGGTGACCAGGGCGGTGGAAAACATCAACACCACCATCAACGATGCTCTGGCGGGTATGGATGCCTCGGATATTTATGCCGTTGATGCCGCCATGATCGCCGCCGACGGCACACCGGACAAATCCAAACTGGGGGCCAACGCCATTCTGGCGGTGTCCATCGCCTGTGCCCGGGCAGCCGCTACTGCTTTGGGTATCCCGCTCTACCGTTTCCTGGGCGGTGTCAACGCCAACCGCCTGCCGGTGCCCATGATGAACATCCTCAACGGCGGCGCTCATGCAGCCAACACGGTGGATGTGCAGGAGTTCATGATCATGCCCACGGGCCTGCCCTCTTTCTCGGAGGGGCTGCGCGCCTGCACCGAAGTGTTCCACGCCCTGCAGGCCCTGCTCAAGAGCCGGGGCCTGGCCACCGCCGTGGGGGATGAGGGCGGCTTTGCCCCCGACCTGTCCAGCGATGAGGAGGCCATCCAGGTGATCCTGGAAGCCATCGAGATGGCGGGCTACACCCCCGGCAAGGACTTTGTGCTGGCTATGGACGCCGCTTCCAGCGAGTGGAAGAGCGGCACCAAGGGCGAGTACAAGCTTCCCAAGTGCGGCAAGACCTTTACTTCCGCCGAACTGGTGGCCCACTGGAAGGAACTGACCGAAAAGTACCCCATCTGGTCACTGGAGGACGGCCTGGACGAGGAGGACTGGGAAGGCTGGCAGCTGCTGACCAAGGAGCTGGGCGGCAAGGTCCAGCTGGTGGGGGATGACCTCTTTGTCACCAACACCCGCCGCCTGGCCAAGGGCATCGAACAGGGCTGCGGCAACTCCATCCTCATCAAGCTGAACCAGATCGGCTCGGTGTCCGAGACCCTGGAGGCCATCAAGATGGCCCATCAGGCCGGATACACGGCCATATCGTCCCACCGTTCCGGCGAGACCGAGGACACCACCATTGCAGACCTGGCGGTGGCGCTGAACACCTGCCAGATCAAGACCGGCGCTCCCAGCCGCAGCGAGCGGGTGGCCAAATACAACCGGCTGCTGCGCATCGAGGAAGAACTGGGTGCAGCGGCGGTGTATCCCGGTTTTGAGGCTTTCCGCCTGCATCGCTGAGAAAATATCGTATGTTTCTAAAGACCGTCTGCCTTTTGAGCGGGCGGTCTTTTTGTGTGAAAATCCCCGTTTTTATCTTGACTTTGAGGGGGGAATCTTTCATAATAAAATGAAAGAAAGACTCTTGATTTTGGGCAGGGGAGAAAACACCGATGACCGATTTTTGCGGAATGACCCGTCAATTGTGGCATGTGTATGTGTTCCATCGTACGCCGCAGGACTTTTCGCGCCTGTATCCGCTGATCGATCCGGCCTGCGTGGTGATCGGCACCGGTAAGCATGAATTTTATACCACCGGCCGGCGTTTGTTGGAGGCTCTGGAGGAAGAGTGCGCCCAGACCGAGGACATCGTGTTTGCTCTGCTGGATGAATGGTATGAGGAGTGTGCCATCGGGCCGGAATCCCACCTGGTATATGGCGGATTCCATATCCGGGACAGCGAAAATGATGCGGGCATGGATATGGATGTCCGCTTCAGCGTCGTCTATGCCAAGCGCGGTGAAGAATGGAAGATCGTGCACATCCACCAGTCTGTACCTTACAAAGAGCAGGCTTACGGCGAATACTACCCCAAGAGCATGAATGAAAAAATCCGGGAAACCCAGCGTCTGGCTGCCCGCATGGCCGAACTGGCCAACACCGACCCGGTCACCGGGCTGTACAACCACCGCGCTTTCTTTGAACAGAGTGCCCAGCGTATGAGCGAAGGGCCCGCCTACCTGATGGTGCTGGATCTGGACGATTTCAAGCATGTGAATGATACTTACGGTCATCTGGCAGGGGACGCGGTGCTCAAACAGGTGGGGGTCCTCCTGCGGGAAGCCACCCGCCGCGTGGATGTTCTGGGCCGCGTGGGCGGCGACGAGTTTGCCGTTCTGTGCCCCGGAGTTTCTTCCGATGAGATGGCCCTGCGCATTGCGGAACGCATCATCCGCAAGGTGAACGACAGTGCGGGGGCGTCGGTGGGCAACCCTGTGCATATTTCCATCGGCGTGGCCTGCAAACAGCCGGACGATTCGGTGCGGGACCTGTACCAGCGGGCGGACGAGGCATTGTACGCTGCCAAGCACAAGGGCAAAAACGCCTGCTGCGTGTACACACCCACCATCTGACAAAACTGTATAGAAATAAGACCGGGCCGGTGCGGTTGCATCGGTCCGGTTTGCTTTTTTGCAAAAAATCTTTTCCGGGTGAGAGGTTTCGGCACGGGCCGGCGTTCTGAAGGATGAAAGCAAAAATCTCCCTCCCATCCTGTAACATCCGGGCGCAAAACGCCACTATATAGGCAGAAGGATGTGTGAACTTGTCACATTCGGAAACAAGTCGGACACAAAGCGCCCCTATAATACAAACTGCACGGCGGGACCGACCCGCCCAAGGAAGTACAAAAGGCAGGTGACCCTTCCTCATGCCACGGCAGGAACCAATGTCCAGCGCAAGCAAAATCCAGTACCGCCGTCCTCAGACGGCGGCACCCCGCCGCAGCCCCAACACGGCGGGAGCGGCCCGGGCCGGACGCCCGGCCGGTCATTCCCCGGACTGGTATGCCATGCGCCGTCGCCGCCGCCGCAACCGGCGTCTGATACGGGGCGGGGTACTGATCGCCTTTGTGTGCGTGGCGGTGGCAGTGGTGCTTTTTCTGGTGCCCTGTGTGGAAAAATTGCTTTCCGGCGGCGGCAAGGCGGACAACGAACCGGCCGAGGTGCCCGCGGCGGCCAAAGCGGCGGCTGCCCCCGAACCGGAACTGCCGGTGGTGGCCATTGACCCCGGCCACGGCGGTGTGGACCGCGGGTCCGAGGGTCTGGGTTTCGGGGAATATGAGATGACCTGGAACACCGCCAACGCCCTGTACGACCTGCTGGAAGCGGACGGACGGTTTGCACCTTATCTGACCATCACCGAAGAGGAGAGCCAGAACCCGGATTGCGCCCGCATCAAGCCCAGCGAGCGGGCCCAGCGGGCCAATGAACAGGGGGCACAGCTGCTGCTGTCCATCCACGGCAACTCCGATTCCGCCGAAAGTACCTCCGGCTATGAGTGCTATCCCATCCCGCCGGGCAGTGCCAACCACGATGAAAGTCTGCGGTTTGCCCAATACCTGACCCAAGGTTTCGGTGCCCTGGGCCAGCGGCTGCGCGGGGCGGACGGCGTGCGGTACATATATTACGGCGACGACAACGAAAAATTGCTGTATGACGACGAATCCGTCCACGACGACCCCACCTTCGGGGTACTGGAATATGCCCAGTGCCCGGCGGTGCTGTCGGAACAGTGCTTCATCACCAACAGTGCCGATGTGGACCTGCTGGGGGATGAGGACGGTTGCCAACGCGCTGCCAAAATCTACTACGAGGCCATCTGCAGCTGGTTCGGTCTGGAACCCAACCAATAAACGACATTCTCGCACAACGCGCTTCTTTTTCTGCGTGCCGGGGTATCCCCTCAAGCGACCCCGGCGGGCCCTCCGTGACGGACAACACGGAGGGCTTTTTCCTTTTGCGGGGAATAGCGGATGCCGGGGTGGGGCAGGCTCTCGACAAAGCCGTGCGGATTTGCTATATTGGAACAAAAGGCTGCCCGCACCCAAGGGGCAGCCGGTAAGGAGATTTTATCATGAGTGAAATGATGTATGATATGGCCGTGGTGGGCGGCGGTCCCGGCGGCTGCACCGCCGCTCTGTACGCTGCCCGTGCCGGGCTCAAGACCGTTGTGCTGGAAAAGCTGGCTGCCGGCGGCCAGATGGCGGATTCCCCCCTCATTGAAAACTATCCCGGTTTCCCCGAGGGCCTGGACGGCTATTCCCTGGGCGACCTGATGCGCCAGGGGGCCGAGCGGGCCGGGGCGGAATTCCGCTACACCCAGCTGGAAAGCGCCGACCTGACCGGTGAAGTCAAGCGGCTGCAGACCGACAGCGGCGAGATTCTGGCCCGCACGGTGGTGCTGGCGCCGGGGGCTTCGCCCCGTCCGCTGGGCCTGCCCAACGAAAAAGAACTGGTGGGCCGCGGCATGGGCTACTGCGCGGCCTGCGACGGTATGCTCTACCGCGGCAAGACCGTGATCGTGGTGGGCGGCGGCAACACGGCGGTGGGGGATGCCCTGCATCTGGCCAAGCTGTGCCAGAAGGTGTATCTGGTGCACCGCCGGGATGAACTGCGGGCCCCGGCCCCCAATGTCCGCGCCCTGGAAAGCAGCGGCGTGGAGATCGTCTGGAATGCCCGCCCGGCGGAACTGGTGCAGGGCGAGGACGGCCGTCTGCAGGCACTGAAGGTAGAGGACGTGCGCACCGGCGAGGTGCGGGAACTGGCTTGCGACGGTGTGTTCGCGGCCATCGGCCGTGTGCCGGACACCCAGCTGTTCCGGGAACAGGTGCGCTGCGATGCCGCCGGATATTTCGACGCCGACGAGACCACCCGCACCAACCTGCCCGGTGTGTATGCCGTGGGCGATGCCCGGGCCAAGGCGGTGCGGCAGGTGGTCACCGCCACCGCCGACGGCGCCGTGGCAGTGCATTTTGCCCAGGAGTATCTGGCAGGGGTGGAGGAGTAAGGCCTCTCCCCGACTCTTGCCTTGGGCCGCGGACATACCGTGGAAATCATGGACCTGTGATTGACATTGTCAGTGACAGGGATTATGATGAGATAAAGTCTGACAGAAAGCGAGGTGCTTCATTATGAAAAACAGCAAAATCAATGTGAAAGCTGAATATCATTGGAGGACCTCGGTTGCATTATAAGTTTTTCATGGAATTTCTTTTGCCGTGGTTTGTCAGCCACGGCTTTTTTGTTTGCTTTTTGGTGTGATCGTCTGTTCTTCATAGATATTCAAACAAAAACTTCTTGCCGAGTAAGGCGCCTGATTTATGGAGGATTTTATGATTGATCTGAAAGCAATTACGGAAGAAAACTTTATTGACGCATTTGCCCTGAAACTTGCACCGGAGCAGGAACGCTTTGTTTCACACCCTGTTCGCAGCCTTGCACAGGCGTATGTGTACAGGGAGCAATGCCAGCCTTTCGGAATCTATGAAGACGATAGGATGGTCGGATATGTCATGGTGATTTACGATTATGACATCCCGGAATACGATATATGGCACATGATGATTGACCGGACCGAACAGGGAAAAGGGTATGGAAAGGCCGCACTGGACAGGGTGCTTGATTATATCAAGACCAAACCCTTCGGCTCTTCAGAGCGCGTGACCTTGACCTGCAACAAAGAGAATCTCCGTGCGTTGGGGTTGTATAAAAGCAAGGGATTTACAGAAACAGGTGCAGAGGACGGAGAAGAGATCGAACTGTCGCTGATGAACCGGTGACAGGAAATTCTGTGGAGTTTTTGTACTAACCAGTAAATAAACACACCGCCCCCGGTCCGTTCGGACCGGGGGCGGCGTGTTGTATCAGCAAAGGGAAAAATCAGAAATCAGGCGTCGTCCTCGTTCATGTTGCCCAGCGCTTTGGCCTGTTCGATGACCTTGCCTTCCAACATCTGGGGCAGGGTCTCGTAACGGATGAACTCAAAGGTGTAGTGGCCGCGGCCCTGGGTCAGCTGCCGCAGGAAGGTGGTAAAGTCCTGCATCTCGGCCATGGGCACTTCGGCGTCCACCATCTGGCCGCCTTCCTCGTCCGGGCTCATGCCCAGCACGCGGCCGCGGCGCTTGGTCACTTCGCCCATGATGTCGCCGGTGTTCTCCGCCGGGACATGGGCCTGCAGGGTGCCGATGGGCTCCAGCAGCACGGGGCTGGCTTCGGGGATGGCGGCCTTATACGCCAGCTTGGCGGCCATGATGAAGGCCATTTCGCTGGAGTCCACGGGGTGGTAGCTGCCGTCCAGCAGGGTGGCCTTCAGGCCCACCATGGGATAGCCGGCCAGCACGCCGTGGGTGGCAGCCTGCCGCACGCCCTTTTCAACGGCGGGGAAGAAGTTCTTCGGCACGCTGCCGCCGAACACCTTCTCCTCAAAGATGATGTCGTCGCCTTCGCAGGGCTCAAACTGAATCCACACGTCACCGAACTGGCCGTGGCCGCCGGTCTGCTTCTTGTGGCGGCCCTGGGCTTTGCAGGTCTTGCGGATGGATTCACGGTAGGGAACACGGGGGGCTTCCAGGGTGATCTCCACGCCGAACTTGTTCTTCAGCTTGGCAACCGCCACTTCCAGGTGCTGGGTGCCCAGACCGGCAATGACCTGCTGCTTGGTTTCGGGGTCCACGGTAAAGGTGATGGCGGGGTCTTCTTCCATCAGGCGGGCCAGCGCGCCGGAAACCTTGCCTTCGTCGCCCTTCTTGGCAACCTTGACAGCCATGCGGTAGCAGGCGGCAGAGTATTCGGGGGCGGCCAGGCTCACCACGCGGGCGGGGTCGCACAGGGTATCGCCGGTCTTGGCGGTGGCCAGCTTGGCCACGGCGCCGATGTCACCGGCGGTGATGGCGGCGGTGTCGGTCTGACGCTTGCCGCAGATGGTCAGG
Source organism: uncultured bacterium (assembly GCA_905214345.1). Lineage (GTDB taxonomy): Bacteria > Bacillota > Clostridia > Oscillospirales > Ruminococcaceae > Gemmiger. The sequence goes on along the minus strand of CAJMLV010000013.1, from coordinate 59,034 downwards.
GTCTTGCCCAGGCGTTCCGGCTGGCCGGTGCGGGCATTCACCACGTTGGAGGTGGCGGTCAGCTTGCCCGCCAGCACCTTGATGAAGCTCAGCTTGCCCACGAAGGGGTCGGCCACGGTCTTGAACACATAAGCGCAGGTGGGGGCGGTATCGTCCGCGGCGATCTCCACGGGGTTGCCGTCCTTGTCCTCGGCAACCTGCACGGCACTGTCGGCGCCGGGCAGCAGTTCCTTCAGGTTGTACACCAGCATGTCCAGGGCCTGCATGTTCACGGCACTGCCGCAGAACACGGGGGTGATCTGGCCGGTGCGCACACCGGCGGCCATGCCGGCCACGATCTCTTCGGTGGTGAAGGCTTCGCCCTCAAAGAATTTCTCCATCAGGGCTTCGTCGGTTTCGGCAATGGCTTCGTTCATGGCCTGGATCAGACCTTCGAAGCGGTGGCCGATGTCCGGCAGATCCACCTGGACCTGCTTGCCGCCCTCATACTTGAAGGCTTTCTGGCTGAACAGGTTGATGTAGACGTTGGTGCCGTCGTCCAGACGGGTGGGCACCACGCAGGGGCAGATGGAAGGGCCGAACTTGATCTTCAGCTGTTCCAGGATCTTGAAGTAATCGGCATTTTCCAGGTCCGACTTGGTCACGAACACCATACGGGCCTTGTTGTTCTTCAGCGCCAGGGCATAGGCTTTCTCCGCGCCCACGGTCACGCCCGAACGGCCGGACACACAAATCAGAACGCTTTCGGCGGCACGCACGCCCTCGCAGGCGCCGGACTCAAAGTCAAACAGGCCGGGAACGTCGATCAGGTTGTACTTGATCCCGTCCAGTTCCACCGGGACCACGCTGGAATTCAGCGATGCCTTGCGCTTGGCCTCTTCGGGGTCAAAGTCGCTGGCGGTGGTGCCGTCTTCCACGCGGCCCATACGCTCGGTGGCGCCGCTCATGTACAGCAGCGCTTCCACCAAAGTGGTCTTGCCGCAGCCGGCGTGACCGGCTACCAGAATGTTGCGGATGTCCTTGCTGGCGTATTCCATCGTATTCAAACCTCTTTTCGCGCCGGGCCCGGTCCCACGCAGCAGTTCAGATTCCGGCCGTTCGGCGTTATGTGATGGGGGTGGCGGGCCGCGCCCGTTCCCCGAATGATTCTACTTTACCACATGTTTGGAAAAAATTAAACAGTTTTTTTGGCAAAGTTATAAAGATTTTGTAAATAAAAACAACAAACGAGATGGGTTTTACGCTCCATCGTGGTTTGCACCGGATGCGTTTTACCGGTCCAGGCGCAATACCGCCACCGTGATGTCATCCTGCCGCGCGCCGGAACGCCGCACCGCGCTGTCGGCCACCGCTTTGGCCACCTGGTCGGGGGCGTGGCCCAGCCGGGCGCACAGCTGCAGCTGTTCCACCAGCCAGTCGCTGCCGTCGCACAGCGCCCCGTCGGATACCAGCACCACCATGTCCCCTTCGGCCAGGGAGAAGGCGGCAGACCGCCCCACCACCGAATCGCTCACCCCCATGGGCAGGCTGGGGGCTTCCAGCACCCGGGCGGTGCCCTCCCGCACCAGAAAACTGGGCGCCGCCCCCGCCTTGAACAACCCTGCCCGGCCGGTGTACAGGTCCACTGTCAAAAGGTCCAGGGTGGCGCCGGATTCCTGGTCGGCGCACTTCATGCCCAGGGCCACGTTCACCAGCCGGGCGGCGCTCTCGGCGGCAAAACCTGCCTGCAGCAGCTGGGCGGTGAGCTTGGCGGCCATCCGCCCGTCCACCGCGGCGGCCTTGCCGGTGCCCATGCCGTCGCACAGCAGCATCTGGGCCCGGCCTGCCCGGTCACAGAACTGGTCGCAGGCGTCGCCGCTGACCTGTTCCGGCGGAGCGGGGCGGCTGGCCAGACCGAACACCGGGGTGAACAGCGGACGCTCCCCGAACCGCAGCATACTCACCGTACGGCACTGGGCCAGGTCCGGCAGGTCGAAGTCCCGGCGGCAGATGCGCCCCACCTCCCGGGAAAGGGCGGCCAGCTCTTCATCGGTGAATTTCATGCGGGGCACCGTCACGCTTACCGTGATGCGCCCCACCACATCGCTGACGGCGCTGCATTCCAGCGGTTCCAGTCCCAGAGTGGAAAAGAGGTTGGCCACTTTGGCTTCCCGCCGGGGGTCCGGCAGCCCCGCCTGGCCCAGCCGGGCGGCCATCTGGGCCAGGGCGGCGGCCATGGCGCTGTACTGTTCGGTCAGGGCGCCCCGCAGCAGACTGGCTCTGGCCCGGGTCTGGCGGCGGCTGATCCACAGCCGGTACCCGTGGGTCACCGAGGAGCACAATTCGCTGGGATGGGTGCAGGCGCTCAGCTGCCCGGGCAGATCCTCCAACTCAACACGTCCCCGGGCGTCCAACACGCCCCGCAGCTTGTACAGCCCGTCCACCGCCGTGGAATAGCCCCGTATCCAGCAGGTGGACCGGCGCTCGCACTGCCGGCAGACGTGCCGGGCGGCGTACTCCACCACAAAATCGTAGGTTTCCCCCTTGGGGGGCAGCTGGCGCTCGCAGACTTCGTTTACCGTGTCCGCAATGTCCGAAAGGCTGTCCGCCACCCCGGCCAGCCGCCGGGCAGCGTTGCTCAGGGTCTGGCTCACCACCGGCGGGGTCGGGGGCGGGAACACCGCTCGCAGCAAAGCAGGCGGGCAGGCCAGATACCCCGCACAGCCCACGGCGGCAGACAGACACAGCCACAAGGCCCCTGCCGGGGTGGGGGCGGCCAGGGCTCCCACGGCACAGCCCAGGGCAAAGATGCCCGCACAGCGCCAGCGTTCCCCGTTGGCCAGCACGGCGGCTCCCAAAGTGCCCAGCGCCACCGCCAGCGCGGCGTAACACAGGTCGGGGGAGGCGGCTGTCACCGCGGCAGCCATGGCCACCGCCAGCACGGCGCTCTGTTCCAGGCTGCCCGCAAAGGCGGTGCACAGCCCGGTGCACGCCGCCAGGGCCAGCCCGGGGGCAAACCCGCCCCCCAGCAAGGGCATCAGCCGCTGGGCGCAGGCTGCGGCCATGGCCAGCCACAGGCACAGTCCCCGGGGCTTGTTGTGGGGCAGGGCGTGGATGGCGGCCCCGAATCCCGCCCCCATCAGGGCGGTGGCCAGTACCTGGGCGGTGGAAGCCGCGCCCACCGGTGTGCCCACGCTGACCGCCAGCTGTTCCGCCAGCAGGGCGCAGCTGCCGGCAGCCGCCCCCAGTATGTATTGCTTTTTGCCCAGCTGGGCGGCCACACACCGTCCGGCTATGGCAGCCACCAGGGCGCCTGCCAGCTTCAGGCCCAGCTCAAAAGGCTGAAATGCCAGTGACCCCGCCAGCGCCCCCGCCATGGCGGGCAGGGCAAATCCCGGCGGACAGCCTATGGTCAGGGCCAGACCCAAAGGGGCGGCTCCGTACAGCTGTCCTGCCCCCAACAGGCACCCTGCGGCGGCTGTCCCCAGCCGCCACAGCAGCGCGCCGGTGAGCATCCGCTCCCGGGGGGTGGCCTGCAGGGCGGGCGGGCTTTCGGGGTCCCGGACCTGGGTGTCCGGCGCGGCGGATTCCGCCCCGGCGGGCGGTACCCGTGTTTTGTCTTTGGTAAAGATCGGCATAATATGGTCCCCTCTCTATATGCGGTTGTGCCAGGAAGTATATCCTGCCCGGGGCGCACTTTTTGCCGCAGGACAGCGAAAGCCCAAAACCAAACAAAAACCCGCCCGCACCGCCCAAAACGGCGCGGGAAACAGGTCCGGCAGCCCGCTTGTGCCGTGGCGAAAAAGGGAATATACTGAAAAGAAACAACGCCCCCAGGGGCGACGGGGGAGGGACCGAAATGGAATATTACCGCTGCGAATCGCCGGACTGTGAGTTCGTGACCATGCAGGAGGACAGGGAACTCTGCCCTCTGTGCGGCGGCACGGCCTTTGTGCCGGTGACGGAGGAGGAGATCACCCCGCGGGGATGGCTGTCCCTCTGCCGGGAAGCAGCCCGGGCGGGCAACCAGGAACAGGCTTTTGGATTCTGCTGCCGGGGCGGAGAGGACCCTGCCTGCCTGTGCGAGCAGGGACGGCGCCTGTACAGCGGCAAGGGCACGGTGCGCAGCCTGGAAAAGGCCGCCGACTGTTTTGAGCGGGCCGCCGCCCAGGGCAGTGCCGATGGCCGATGCCTGCTGGGACTTTGCTTTGAAAAAGGGGAGGGCCGCCCCCAAAGCTGGGAGAACGCCATCTTCCTGTACAAGCAGGCGGCGGACGAAAACTTTGCCCCCGCCCAGTGCAACCTGGGCTGGTGCTATGAGTTCGGCAAAGGTGTGCCCATGGACAAAAAAGCTGCCGCTTACTGGTATGGGGAAGCAGCGCTGAAAAAGGACCCCCGGGGTCAGTGCTGCCTGGCGGTGTGTTACCTCAACGGCATCGGTGTGGGGCAGGATACCGCCCGGGCAGTGCAGCTGTATGAACTGTCCGCTGCCACGGGGTATCCCCCTGCCCGGTATGCCTTGGGAGAACTGCATCGGGAAGGCCGGGGCGTGGAACAGGATGACCGCCGAGCGGCAGCCTTTTTCCGCCAGGCGGCTGAGGGCGGGCTGGACCGGGCCCAGGTAGCCCTGGCACAGTGCCTGGAAGAAGGCCGGGGTGTGGAAAAAGACCAGGCTCAGGCGGCCCGCTGGTATGGGGCGGCTGCCCGGCAGGGGCACGCAGGGGCACAGGTGGCCTATGGCCTGTGCCTGGAAATGGGCCGGGGCGTGGCCGCCAACAAGCAGCAGGCGGCCCAGTGGTATCGCCGTGCCGCCCGGCGGGGCAACCCGGACGGCGCCTGCAACCTGGGATTCTGTTTTGAGCAGGGCATCGGTGTGGCCCCCAGCGACGGAGAGGCCGTCCGCTGGTACGCCGCTGCGGCGGAACACGGCCATGCCCGGGCCATGTACTGTCTGGGACAATGCTACGAAAACGGCCGCGGTCTGCCCCGGGACCCGGTGCAGGCCACCGAACTCTACGGGATGGCTGCCGAAAGAGGGAGCCTTCCCGCCATGAACCGACTGGGCTTCTGCTTTGAGAGCGGTACCGGCTTGCCCCGCCGTCCGGAGCGGGCGGTGGAATGGTACCGCAAAGCGGCGGAGCGTGGGTATGCGCCCGCCCAGTGCAATCTGGGCTGGTGCCTGGAAAGCGGCGACGGTACGGCCAAGGACCTCGAACAGGCGGTGCACTGGTACCGGGCGGCTGCCGAACAGGGAGATACCCGGGGACAGTGCAATCTGGGGGTCTGCTATGAAAACGGCATCGGCCTGGAAGCCGACGCCGAGGAAGCGGTGCGCTGGTACCGCCGTGCGGCGGAACAGGGGAGCGCCCGGGCCCAGTGGTATATGGGCCTGAACTGTGAGGAGGGAAAAGGCATCGAAAAAAGCGATGCCGAAGCCGCCCGCTGGTACGAGTCCGCCGCCCGCCAGGGGCATCCCCAGGCCCAGGAGCGGCTGGGACGATGCTATCTCTACGGGCGGGGCGTGGAAAAATCCCTGCCTATGGCCCGGAAGTGGTACCGTGCCGCGGCGGAACAGGGCAATGAAGACGCCCGGAAGATGCTGGAATTTCTGGAAAGCAGCGAGGGTTGATTTACACCCAGGGCCGGGCGAACCAATCCCCCAGATACACATAGGGTAAAGAGTACCGGTCCCGCAGCAGTTCCTCTGCGGCGGGGCAGGGGGCGGGCGTACCCGGATGCAGCGGCAGACGGGCCGCCGCCGTGAACACCGGCCCGGCCCCGAACACCGCCGTGCCGCCGCCCTGGGCGGCCAGCCGTTTCCACAAGGGGACAGCGTCGCAGGAGGTCAGGCTTGCCGCGCCGCCCTGCATACACAGCAGCAGGGCGTCCTTTTCCGGCAAGCACCGCACCACTGCCCGGCTGCCTCCGGTGCGCAGCGCACCCCGCAGCGCGCAGAGTACGGCGGCCTGCAAAAGCCGCCCCGGTACCAGAAGCGGCAGTTCTTGCCCCGGGGGGATCATGGCATACAGCCACCCGGGCCGCCGCCGTACCCCGGCGCACACGGCGGCGCATACACCCTCCAGCACCCCGGCTGCGTCAATGGTGCGGCGGGGCGGCGGTGCGGGGCAGAGCAGTTCGGCGGTGGTCAGCAGCCGCAGTCCGCCCAACACCGGCAGCGGGTCCAGCCCGGCCCGCGCCCGGCGGGCTGCCTGTTCCGCCAGCCGGGTGCGGGCTTCGCTTTCCGGCAGTTCCATGTTCCCGGCCTCCTTTCCGTGCAAGCAGTGACAGCGCTATTGTATGCAGAAATCCCCGCAGGTGCCCCCGGAAAATGCTGGGCGGACGCATTTTGGGGCGCCGACAGGCTCTTTGGTAGAAGAACTGGCCGTCTGCCATGGACACAACGACGAAAAAAGCCCCGACAATCCCTCTTGTTTTTGACTAAATAGCATGATTTTTGAAATTCGGTGTTAAAATAATAACAACGCACTTGCAGTTTTGGGATGAATCGAGTACAATAGAAGCATACCGGAACGCGGTTTGAAAACCGCATCAAGGTGGGGCGGACAAGACCGTCCCGAATTAATAAAATCTTGGGAGGATTTTACTATGGCTGTTAAAGTTGCTATCAATGGTTTTGGCCGCATCGGCCGCCTGGCCTTCCGTCAGATGTTTGAGGCTGAGGGCTACGAAGTCGTCGCCATCAACGACCTGACCAGCCCCAAAATGCTGGCTCACCTGCTGAAGTACGACACCGCTCAGGGCTCTTTCCTGGGCAAGATCGGTGAGAACAAGCACACCGTCGACTCCACCGATGACTCCATCATCGTGGACGGCAAGGAAATCAAGATTTACGCCATCAAGGACGCCAAGGATTGCCCCTGGGGCGAACTGGGCATCGATGTCGTGCTGGAGTGCACCGGCTTCTACACCAGCAAGGAGAAGAGCATGGCTCACATCGCTGCTGGCGCCAAGAAGGTCGTCATCTCCGCTCCTGCCGGCAATGACCTGAAGACCATCGTCTACTCCGTCAACGAGAAGACCCTGACCGCTGAGGACCAGGTCATCTCCGCTGCTTCCTGCACCACCAACTGCCTGGCTCCCATGGCCGACACCCTGAACAAGACCTTCCCCATCGTCTCCGGCATCATGACCACCGTTCATGCTTACACCGGCGACCAGATGATCCTGGACGGCCCGCAGCGTAAGGGTGACCTGCGTCGTGCTCGCGCTGGCGCTCAGAACATCGTTCCCAACTCCACCGGCGCTGCCAAGGCCATCGGCCTGGTCATCCCCGAGCTGAACGGCAAGCTGATCGGCTCTGCTCAGCGCGTTCCCGTTCCCACCGGCTCCACCACCATCCTGGTTGCCGTTGTGAAGGGCTCCGACGTGACCAAGGAAGCCATCAACGCCGCCATGAAGGCCGCTTCTTCCGAGAGCTTCGGCTACACCGAAGAGCAGCTGGTCTCCTCTGACGTCATCGGCATGCGTTACGGCAGCCTGTTCGACGCCACCCAGACCATGGTCACCAAGATCGACGACGACACCTACCAGGTCCAGGTTGTTGCTTGGTACGACAACGAGAACAGCTACACCAGCCAGATGGTCCGCACCATCAAGTACTTCGCTGAACTGTAATCGTCAGTCCTCCCAATCCTGACTTAACACCGCGCCGCCGCGCAGGGCTTTCGGGCTCTGTGTGGCGGCGCGGTCATTTTGTTTTCCAAGCATCAAAAACCCGCCTTCTTCGGCCGTTCGGACCAAAAGAAGGCGGGTTTTCCGTATAGATGTCGAAAGGGAGTACAGTATAACGGAGTCCAAAGAATTCATTTCCTTCCCCGGGGCGGGTAACGCCGGGGCGTATCGGTGCACAGAAGAATATAGTCGATGCTCACATCATAAATGTCGGCCAGTGCCACCAGAAAATCGGCAGTCAGGGGTTGGGTGCCGGTTTCCAGGTAACTGTACTTGCGCTGGGTGATGCCGATTTTTTCGGCCAGCTGCTGCTGGGTGTAGTCGTGGTCTTCACGCAGTTCCCGCACGCGGTTGGTCATGTGTATCCACCTGCCTTTCCTACCTAATAAAAGAATAGGCTAGATAGATTCTGTCTATTGACTTTTAGATATAATTTATCTAAAATAGAGATGGTATCATCATCGGATTCCGGCCGGAAGGAGGGCGGTTCCATGCAAGACAACAGACCCGGCAAGCAGGCGGCGCCTCGCGCTGCACCCCTTCCGCCGGACAAAGACCTGCCCCATCAGGGGCTGAACACCCTTGCCTTTCTGCTGCCCCCGGTGGGAGCGGGACTGTATCTGGCCTGCCGCCGCACCGTGCCCCGGCGGGCAGCATCTCTGGCGCGCTGGAGCTGGGCGGGTATGGGATTTTACGCCGCCTGCTATCTGACGCTGGCCGTGGTGGACTGGTTTCTGTATTAAAAAAGCTGCACCTCCCGGTGGGGAAGTGCAGCTTTGTTTTTGCGGAAAAGGAAGATCAATCCTGGTCTTTCTGCCGGGCGATGGAAGCCACCACACCGGACAGCGCCAGCAGAGCGATCAGGTTGGGAATGGCCATCACGCCGTTGAAGAAGTCGGCCAGCTCCCAGACCAGGTCCACCTTCAGGGTGGAACCGATGAGGACGAAAGCCACCACAATGACGCTGTACACCGGCAGGGCTTTGCTGCCGAACAGGGCCTTGAAGTTCACCTGGCCGAAGAAATACCAGCCCAGAATGGTGGAGAAAGCGAAGAACAGCATGCAAACGGCGATAAAGACCTGACCCATGGACCCGAAGGTCTTGGCAAAGGCGGCCTGGGTCAGGGCGGTGCCGGTCAGTCCGGTGGGGACCAGGCCGGAGGTGATGAGCACCAGACCGGTGAGGGTCAGGATGACGAAGGTATCGATAAAGACACTGACGATGGCCATGGCACCCTGGTCCTGGGGACGCTTGACCTTGGCGATGGCGTGGGCGTGGGGAGTGGAGCCAAGGCCCGCTTCGTTGGAGAAGAGGCCGCGGGCCACACCGTACCGCATGGCCTGCTGCACGGTCACGCCGGCCACGCCGCCGGCCATGGCCTGGGGATCAAAGGCCAGTACAAAGATCTGCTCAAAGGCTGCGGGCAGGGCGGAGGCATTCATGGCCAGAATGGTGACACAGCCCACAATGTAGAAGATGGCCATGATGGGGACCAGCTTCTCGGTCACGGCGGCGATGCGCTGTACACCGCCCAGGAAGATGAAGGCAGCAATGGCGGCCACCACAACACCGACTACCAGCTTGTTGACGCCGAAAGCGTTATGGAACGCATCGCTGATGGAGTTGGACTGCACCATGTTGCCCATAAAGCCCAGGGCCAGCACAATGGCCACCGAGAAGAACCCGGCCAGGAACTTACCGAACTTGCCTTTGAAGGCGGCGCGGATGTAGTACACGGGACCGCCGGTCACCTGACCGTCCACCGTGGTTTTGTAGGTCTGGGCCAGGACGGCTTCGGCGTAGATGGTGGCCATGCCGAAGAAGGCCGACACCCACACCCAGAACAGGGCGCCGGGACCGCCGCTGACCAAAGCGGTGGCACAGCCGGTGATGTTGCCGGTGCCCACCTGGGCCGCCACGGCGGTGGACAGCGCCTGGAAAGAGGTCATGCCGTCCTTGCCGGCGGCTTTGCCGTGCAGGCTGAACCCGCCGAACAGACGGCGCATGCCTTCACCAAAGCGGCGGACCTGAATGAACCCCAACCGCAGGGTAAAAAACAGGCCGGTGCCCACCAGCAGGAACAACAGGATGTAATCCCAAAGAAAATCGCTTGCCTGAGATACAAGCGCGGTAAATTGCTCCATCATACTTTCCATTCCTCTCTCATCATTGGTTTTGGATACCGCAAACCGCCGCGCCGGGCGACGGGGACGTTATCTAGAATACCATGATTGCGCAGAAAGGTCAAGTGTATTTGTTTGGCGTACATTTTGCGGCCTCAATGCCTCCGTCGTTCTTCGTCGCTTCGCCATCTGCGGCTCAGCATCTGCAGAGCCCGTTTTTCCAGCCGGGAGATGTAGGACCGGCTGATGCGGAACTGCTCCGCCACCTGCTGCTGGGTCAGCGGTGCCCGGCGGTCCAGCCCGTAGCGCAAAGTCAGGATGCGGCGTTCCCGCTCCGGCAGTTCCGACACCAGCTCCCGCAGCCGCCGTGCCAGGTCCCGCTGCTCGCAGTCGTCCTCCATCACGGCGTCATCCGGCAGGACATCCCCCAGCGTCAGGGCTCCGCCTTCCCTGGTGCTGGATTCCAACGGTTCCTGCAAGGAGACCAGCGTGCCTTCCCGCCGTATGTGCCGCAGGTGCATGCGTATCTCGTTTTCGATGCACTGGCTGGCATAGCTGGCAAAACGGACCTTGCGTTCGGGGCGGAAGGTATCCACCGCCTTGATCAGCCCAATGGTGCCGATGCTGATGAGGTCGTCCTGCCCGCCGGGCGCGGCGTAGTATTTTTTGACCACGTGGGCCACCAGCCGCAGATTGTGGCTGATGAGGGTATCCCTGGCGGCGGTGTCGCCGCCGTGCATGGCGGCAAAGGCGGCTTGTTCCTGTGCGGGGGAGAGAGGACGAGGAAAACTGCCGCTTTCCAGATGCAGTGCCGCGTACCAGATATGCGCCGCCGCGCTCTGCAAAAAGACCCATAAAATCGAAAACACGGACTCACCTCCCATTCAATGCAGGTTTATGCGGAAATATGGCAGGCAAGAACCGGGAACCGGCCAATATGGCCGGCAAAGAAGATACGGTTGTTGAAAGGACCCGGGGCTGGTATAATAGCGGTAAACTCAGTACATGGAAGGAAAGGCGCAGACCGGGAGAAACCTATGAATGTGATTTGTTTTGGGGATTCCAATACCTATGGATATGACCCGCGCTCTTATTTTGGCGGACGGTATCCGAAGGACAGCCGATGGGTGGACCTGCTGGCGGAGAAAACCGGCTGGCAGGTCACCAATCTGGGGGAAAACGGCCGCTGTGTTCCGGCGGCAGCCGCCGGGCTGCCCGCAAACACCGACCTGTGCATCGTGATGCTGGGCACCAACGACCTGCTTCAGGGAAGCACGCCGGAACAGACCTCGCAGCGGATGCGCCGTTTTTTGCAGGGCCTATCCGTGGCGCCACAAAAGGTTTTGCTGATTGCCCCGCCGCCCATGACCCCGGGCGAATGGGTGCAGGGGGAAGGGTTGGTCGAAGCATCCCGGGAACTGGCCGGGTGTTACCGGACGCTGGCCGAAGAACTGGGCACCCGGTTTGCCGATGCGGGAGCCTGGAACATCCCTCTTGCCTATGACGGTGTGCACTTTACCGGGCAAGGCCACCGGACCTTTGCCGAAGAACTGTATAAGGAGATTGCCCGATGAAACGACTTTTGCCTTTGTTTTTGACCCTTCTTCTGCTGCTGACCGGCTGCTGCGGCGCCGGAACCGCGGAGGAACCCGGATACCGGCAGATCAGCCAGGAGCAGGCCAAGGAGATGATGGACACCCAGGAAGTTCTGATTCTGGATGTGCGGGAACAGGATGAATACAACGGTGGTCATATTCCCGGTGCCGTGCTGCTGCCCGTGGGGACCATCACCGAGGAATCTGCCGCCGGGGTGATTCCGGAGAAGGACACCACCGTTCTGGTGTATTGCCGCAGCGGCAACCGCAGCAAGACTGCATCCAAGGCGCTGGCTGAGCTGGGCTACACCAATATTTACGAGTTCGGCGGTATCTCCACCTGGCCGTACGATATTGAAAAAGATTGAAGATTCGTTGAAAGAAAAAGGCAGGGGCGCGGACCGGTCAAGGTTCACGCCCCTGTTTTTACAGTTTTCGCGGGATGGGTTGCGCCCGGTGCAGCACGATGGACCTGCACCGCTGAGGGAGCGTCCGTAATCGCTCACTTTCCCGCACGCAGCAGATGGGTGTTGCCCCAATGCCCCAATTCCTCCACATAGGCAAAACCGGCCTTCTGCAGGGCCTCCACCTCGTGGGCCACCGTCAGCGGGGTGTCATAATGATAGAATTCCCCGTCCCGGATGCCCTCTTCCTCTTTCAGGCGCAGCAGTTCACGGCGGAAAAACGCTTCCTGTTCGTCGGAACGGGCAAAGTAATCGGTCAGGATCAGGAACCCGTCCGGCGTCAGCGCCCGGTATACATTACGGTACAGCGGAATTTTTTCGGCATGGGTAAAGTGGTGCAGGGACTCCACCGAGATCGCCGCATCGAAGCAGCTTTCCCCCAGGGGAACGGTGAAATAGGACCCCTGCACAAGGGTTAGGGCCTTGTCCGGGAATTTTTGCCGCAGCGCGTTCAGCATGTCCCCGGCCAGGTCGATGCCGGTGACCGCCGCCGTGGGGTTCAGGGCAAAGTAATACCCCAGTTCCAGCCCGGTGCCGCAGCCCAGATCCAGTACCCGGGCATGAGGGTCCGCAGGCAGGTACCTGGCGGTCAGGGGATAGAAGGTTTCTGCCTGCTCAATGGCATGCAGCTGATGATCTTCGTAACCGTCCAGACGGCTGTTGAAGAAATCGCTCATTTTTTCCAGCATAAGATACCTCGCGGATCGTGTGTTTCTTTTTGCCCTTATTGTAGCCCATTCCGGAAAGGGGAACAAGGGCACTATGCCTGTAAGACGGTGCGCAGGTAAAAAAACACCCCGCGGAACCGGCAAGACCGGCTCGGCAGGGTGTTTTCTTGCTGGAGCAAACGCATGTCAGGGGAGGAAAATCCTGATCCGGGTCTGCTTTACCACAATTATGGCTGGGAGAAAAGCCATAATGTCTGAAAGAATTCGGGCCGGTGAAAATCCGGCGCGGGGGTTTGGACGGGGGCCCAGCAGATGTAATGCTCGGGGGCCGAGCCGCACTTGTAGAAGTTGCCGCGCAGGCAGGCCGGGTCCGGTGGTTGAGAGGCTGTGTATACCTCCTGGACAAAGGAGAAGGGAACATCCAGCTGTACGCCCCAGGTATTTTCCGCGGTGAAAGGGGTGACCTTTGGCCCGGTCTCCGCTCTGGTGAGAAAGCGGCGATGCCCGCGGTCAGGCCCGAACTGCATCAAAAGTGCGCCGGCGGCGTTCATCTCAAAGTTGATGTACCCCCGTTTGGCCTGGGGATAAAAATCCACAAAGGCTTCCAGGCAGCTGTCCATATATACCGGGCCGTTGTCCTGTGTACAGGCAGGGACCGCAAAGGGCTCTTCGCACCACAGGCAAAACCGTATACCGCCGGGGATCGCGGTCATCTCAGCATAGGCTGCGGGATGGTATGCACCACCCCAGGGACGGTATCCGATCTCAAAAGATTTTGCGCGATGCAACCGGGATCATCCTTTCACGCTGCCGACCACAATGCCCTTGATGTAGTATTTCTGCAGGAAGGGATACACGCACATGATGGGCAGGGCGCTGAGAAAGATCTGTGCGGCTTCGATGGTTTTTTCGCTTACCAGAGCCATGCGTGCCAGCTGGTCGGGTGTCATGAGGGCTTCCACATTGTTCTTGGATTCCATCAGCAGGGTGGCCAGATAGGTCTGCAGCGGGTACTTGTCGGGAGTATTCATGTAGAGGTAACCGTCCATCCAGCAGTTCCAGTTGGCCACAGTGGCAAACAGCACGATGGTAGCCAGGGATGGCAGCGACATGGGCAGATAAATGCGGAAGAGGATATCCGGCTGGCTGGCACCGTCGATGATGGCCGCTTCTTCGATCTCGATGGGAATTCCGCGGAAGAAGTTCATCATCAGGATCATGTAGGATACATTCATCGCGCCGGGCAGGGTGAGCGCCCAGATGGTGTTCATCAGCCCCAGTTTGTTGATGACAATGTAAGCGGGGATCATGCCGCCGTTGAACAGCATGGTAAAGACGAAAAACCAGGAGAAGGCGGTGCGGCCGTGAAACCGGTTGTTGGATTTGGACAGAGGATAGGCAGTGAGGATGACCAGCAGGATATTGATGGGAACACCGATGGCCACGCGCAGCAGAGTGATGCCCAGGGACTTCCAGAACTGGGTATCTTCCATCACATATCGGTAGGCGGCCAGGTTGAACCCCCGGGGCAGAATGCCCACGTTGCCGGAAACGGCTTCGATCTTTTCGGAAAGGGACAATGCGACCACATGCATGACCGGCACAAAGCAGATGACCACCAGCACGGAGAGAACGATATAGTTCAACAGCGTAAAGATGGAAAAGCGTTTACGAACCATGACAGTTCCTCCTTTCTCAGAATACCTGATAATCAAAATGCTTGGTGGCAATGCGATAGGAAATGACGACCAGCAGGAAGGAAATGGCCGATTTCATCATGCCAACGGCGGCGGACAGCGACCACTGGTGGTTGACCAGGCCGAGACGGTAAACCAGCGTGTCGATGATGTCGGCACTCTCATACACCATGGGGTTGTACAGCAGCAGGATCTGTTCCATGCCCGCGCTGAGTACCGAACCCAGAGAAAGCACAAGAAGCATGACCACGATGGGCCGGATGGTGGGCAGGGTGATGTGCCAGATCTGCTGCCAGCGGTTGGCGCCGTCCAGGGCGGCGGACTCGTTCAGGGAAGGGTCCACGTTGGTGATGGCTGCCAGGAAGATGATCATGTTGTAACCCATATCCTTCCACACATCGGACAGGATAATGATGATGGGGAACCAGGTGTTGCTGCCCAGGAACATGATGCGTTCCATCCCCAGGGAGGAGAGAACGCCGTTGACCATGCCGTCGTACTCAAACAGGTTGCGGAGAATACCGCCCATGACCGCCCAGGACAGGAAATAGGGCAGGAAGAACACGGTCTGGGCCACCCGCTTGAAGCGGTTGCTGACCACTTCGTTGAGGAGGATGGCAATCACCAGCGGCACCACAAGGCGCAGGATGATCTTGCTGACCGAGATCAGCAGCGTGTTGCGTACCACCGGCCAGAACGTCGGCAGTGCAAACATATCTTTAAAGTTCTGCAATCCAACCCATTCAGACCCGGTGAACGACCGCAGCGGCGTAAAATCCTGGAACGCCATCACCAGGCCGAACATGGGAAGATAGGAAAAAACGATCATAAATGCAACGCCCGGAATCAGCATGAGGTAGTAAGGATATTCCCGGCGAAGCAGGGCCAATTTGCGGGACTGCCGGGCAGTTCCCTGCTGTTTGCCGTTGTTTCGCGCCATATAATCACAACCCGCTCTCTATGTGGAATAAAGGGGAGGAGCGGCGGCAGGCGGCCGCCGCTCCTCCCTGTATGATGCCTGGGTTTATACTGTGGGCAGAAAATCAGCCCGCGATGCTTTGGTACTGTTCGTTGACTTCCTGGGTCCAGGCAGCGCCGCCCAGATCGTTCCAGCTCTTCTTGAAGCTTTCCCAGTCGGCTTCGGTCTTGCGGCCCATGATGAATTCCACGATGAAGGAAACCGCAGTGTCCGTCAGGGTGGAAGATGCGCGCTGCTCGGTGGCGGTGGCGGGACCGTAGTAATAGCAGGTCTCGTATTCGCCGGTGTCACGGGCTTTCAGGCCCAGCGCAATGCCCATATCTTCACTCAGGCGGCTCTTGTACATGCCCCAGGCGGTGCCCAGGTTTTCACATTCGTTGCCGTAGGTGAGATAGTCGTTCATGTAGCCGTACCATTCCTTCTCCACGTCGGTAACCAGACCGGAGGGGTCCTGGGTCTCGTAGGCATTCCAGATATTTTCACGGTAGCTGGTCCACGGGGTGGGATAGTACATGTAAACGGGCAGGTAGAAGATGGCGGCGCCGTTTGCCGGCAGGTCGCGGCCTTCGAACACAGCCTTGTCGAAGGTGGAGTTGGAGTTGGCGGCCAGGGTCAGGTTCAGCAGCTTGATGAGCGCTTCCTCGGCCTGGGCCGGGGCGTCCTTGGTGACCACGTTGAAGTGGTTGATGCTCACCTGGTTCATGGCGGGCTTGCTGCCCAGAGAAGTGATGTCCAGCTGTGCCCACTCGGCGTTGTGGTTGGCATCCTTGTTCTGGTTCAGCGGCCAAGCGGGGATGTAATAGGTGCCGAAGGATGCCATCACCTGGTCGGTGGTCACCCGCTCGGTGAACTGGTCGGAGTTCCAGGTGGCAAAGTCGGGAGAAAGGGCTCCGCGGTCATACAGGTCCTTCAAGCCTTTCAGCGCGTCGAGCATTTCGTCCTGCACAATGCCGTTCACCAGCTGGCCGTCCCGCATGATCCACTTGTTGGGATAGGCGCCGTAGCACTGGAAGTAGGCTGCCAGGCCAAAGTTGGTGTCCAGTACGCTGGAGGTGGTGCCCAGCCCGGCGGTGTCTTTGCCGCCGTTGGCTTCGGCGCCCGCTTTGGCCAGTGCCACCAGCATGTCGTTGAGTTCGGTGGTGTTGGTGGGAGTGCTCACACCGGCGGATTCCAGAATATCGGAACGATAGTACAGGCCGGCCACACTCTCTGCGGTATCCAGCTGGGCGGGAATGCCGTACAGCTTGCCGTCATGGGAAGAATATTCGATGGCGGCATCGCCGAATCCTTCCACGGTGTTGCGCAGCTCATCGGAAGCGTAGGTGTTGTATGCGTCGGTCAGATCGCGCAGATAGTTGCTGTCCATGAACTCGTAGAAATCCGCGCTCTGCAGCATCACAATGTCGGGGATCTCGCCGGAGCTGATCTGCAGGGCCAGCTTTTCCTGCAGCTGATCGTTGGGAACCATCCAAAGGAAGTTCAGCTCAATGTTCAGCAGGTCTTTCGCTACCTGCACAAGGGCGTTGGTCTCGGGGGTGGTCCCCTCTTTTACGCTGGGGTCGGCGTCCCAGCCGACAACCACGTCCAGCTTGACAGTTTCTTCAAAGGGGGTCAGCCAGTCCGCACCTTCCACGGCTGCGGTTCCCGTGCCGGAAGCAGAGTCCGGCGTGGCAGCGCTCTGTGAGGTCGAGCCGGAGCCGGCACCGCCGCATCCGCTCAGGGCCAGGGAGGCGGTCATCGCGGTTGCCATGCAAGCCGCGCCGAGTTTTAGCTTTTTCAAAGTGTACTCCTCCTTCATGTTGAACATTTTCCGGTGGGGTTTTGTTGTCTTTATTGTATCTTTTGCACAGGCTGGTTTCAATCAATAGCTATTGACATCAAATGGCGTTCTGTTTACTTCTCGATACCACCGGAAGAAGCGGTCTGGTGTTCCTCAAAGAACTGCCGGGGTGTGCGGCCGGTGTTGCGTTTGAAGAACAGGATGAAGGCGGACGGGGAGGCAAAGCCGGTGCGCTCTGCCACATTTTTGGTCATGGCACCGGACAAAATCAGTTTTTGGGCATGGCGCAGTTTGACTTCGTCGATCTGTTCGGAAAGCTTTTTGCCGGTGTGCAT
This sequence comes from uncultured bacterium, assembly GCA_905214345.1. Lineage (GTDB taxonomy): Bacteria > Bacillota > Clostridia > Oscillospirales > Ruminococcaceae > Gemmiger. The sequence goes on along the minus strand of CAJMLV010000013.1, from coordinate 41,721 downwards.
GCGGTACAAGCGGGAAAGGTAAGACGGGTTGAACCCGGTCATACGGGCCAGTTCGGTCAAGGAAAGGTTATAGTCCTCGATGTTGTCCTCAATGTATCGGTTGATGCGCTGCACGATGGTCTGGGTGTTGTGGGCCTCGTTTTCGGCCCGGCGGCGGCACAGGTCGCCGCAGAACATGGCCAGGTTTTCCACAAAAGCCTCCGAGCACATCCTTGCGTCGCCGTGCAGAAAACCGTCTATCATCCCGGCCAGCATCTTGTCATAGTCGCCGCCCAGGTCGCTCTCCCGCAGAAAGGCGAGTATCTGGGTGAACAGGGTGAGCTGCTGTTCGGACTGCATGGTTTCCGGGTGGAGCAGAGCACCGCCGGGGGTGTGGAAATACTCGGCAAACAGTTCAGCGGTGGACTCGGGGGTTCCGGTGCGCAGCTGCTGGTCCAGCTTGTGGCTGAAAACCGAGAAATGAAACCGCTCCTGCAGAACGCTTTTTTCTTTGTTCAGCAGTGCCCCCGCATAATCGCTCTCGTCCACGATCACAAGGCGGCCGGTATTGCGGGCCACCAGATAGTAGATGTTGATCAGCCGCCCGTATTGTTCCAGCATGTTGTCAAAAGGGGTGGCGTCTCCCACCACCATGCCGACGGACAGGCCGTAAGAATCGTTGAGCTGCTGCTGGATGGCGCCGAACAGGGCGTGGATGTACCGCCGCCCTTTGGTCTGCCCGGGTTCACGCTCCTGCAGGATCCAGACAAGGGTGCCGTCTTCGGGCAAAAGGGATTCAAACACAAGGCCGGGTGCCTGGCTGGCAAGCATAATGGCGGCGCGTTCGGTGGCTTTCAGCCCGTCGGCGCCGAACCCGGAAAGACACTTGCCCAGCACAAGATACACCGGGCGCCCGGTGTCGATGGCAAGGGAAAACGAGGTGGTCTGGGCGGTGAAATCCTGCCAGGACCCGCCCCCGCGCAGGGCACTTTCCAGCGCGGCACGCTGCACAAAAGCGTGCATCCGGCCCCGCTCATCCTCGGCGCGCTGGTCGGCTGCGCACTGCTCGATCATGCTGTCCACCTTTTCCATCACCACTTCGTCGCCTTCCATCTTCAGCAAATAGCCGCGGTAGATGGAAGATTTCGAGGCCTGATGGATGTAGTCGAATTCATCCAGGCCGCTCAAAAAGACAAAGCGGGCCTGCGGCCACAGCTTTTCCGTTTCGCGGATCAGCTCCAGCCCGTCCACATCGGGCATGCGCACGTCGGAAAGGATCACATCCACTTTATTGTTGCGGATGACGGAAAGGGCGTGTTCGCCGGAATAGGATTTCAATACGATGACGCTGTCTGCATAGCGCTGCTCGAATTGGCTGGACAGTCCCTCCACAATATTCGGCTCATCGTCAACAACCAACAGTGTGTACATTGTCCGCCTCCTCGTTGTTTGTGTTTTTTGGCTTCAGCGGCAGGGTCAGGGCGGCGCAGAATCCGCCCAGCGTCCCGCGGGATACGGTCAGGTCGCCGCCCAGCAGGTGCATGCGGCCTTTGACGTTTTTCAGTGCCGTGATCTTCTGCCCGGACTCGGTACTTTCCAGATACCGGGTCAGAGAGGCAAGTTCCTCGTCGGAGCAGGAACCGTTGTTTTCCACAAGAAGCACCAGGGCGTCGGGTTTCTGCTCAAAACGCAGACGGATGCGCCCGGCGGTGATTTTTTCCACCCCGTGGTTGTAGGCATTTTCAAACAGGGGCTGCAGCACAAACCGCGGCACGTCCAGCTGTACAAATTCCGCGGGCAGCGGTTCCAAATCCACCTGGATGCGGTCTCCGAAACGGATGGTCTGGATCTCGGTGTAATCCTGGATGTTTTCGTACTCCATCGCAAGAGGCACCACATTCTGGTCGCTGCGGGTGATGTAGCGGTAGTACGAACTCAGCCGGCGGCTCAGTTCGGCAACGCCCTCGTTGTCCTCCATCTTGGCCATGCGGTACAGGTGATAAAAGCTGTTGTAGAGAAAGTGGGGGTTGACCTGGGCCTGCAAAAACTTGATCTCCGACTGATAGGCCAACAGTTTGTCGTTGTAGATCTGCTCCAAAGAGGCTTTGAGCTTGGCGCTGACGCCCACGAAAGCCTGGTACAGAAAGTCCATATCATGGGTGGGCTGCTCGGACATCTGGAACACGCCTTCCTCCTCCAGACTCTGGGCGGTGGAGACAAAACGGTTGATCGGCTGGGAGATCATCTTGCGGATGATGTAGAAAAACAGCCCCACTTCCAGCAGCAAAAAGGCAGTCAGCATGACCTGCCACAGCCAGAAGGGCAGGGAAGTGCTGTTCAGGGTGGCTTCGCTGACATAGCCGCCCACCCAGAGGTCGCACAACCCCACCGGCGCCGCAAAGCGCAGACATTCCCGGCCGTTGACGGATACGCTGTCCATAAGGGGCGGGTCGCCTTCCTGCGCGGTCTTCTGCAGATCGGCGGTGATGTCGTTGTCGGGGTCCGGCAGATCGCCGGTGGTCAGAACAAACGTGGAATCTCCGGTCCGGGCGCCGAACAGGCAGATGCGGGTGTCTTTGGAGAGCAGGTCACACCATTCCGTCATGGCCCGGCGGGACAGCTGTACCCGGATCATGGCACTGCCGGTTCCCCCGATGGGGCGGGCTGAATCCGAAACCAGATACAGCTCCTCGCTCTGTGTCATGAGCTGCCGGCAATCGGTTTTGCCGGCGTACAGTTGGATGAAGGCACGGTCCTGTTCTGTGGGGGCGCGGAAGGTGCCGTCCGCCCAGATGATGCGGTCCAAGCCGGGCAGATAGACGCTGGCGTTCTCAATCAGGCCGCTGGAATTCTGCAGGGCATACATCAATTCGGAAACTTCGCTCACAAGATCGTAAATTTCCGAGAAGGTGGCCGTGGACTGGATCAGTCCCAGGTGCTGGATGTCCGGGCGGGTGATGGCGTAGTTGATCTGCAGATGGATGCGTTCAAATTCAGCGTCCAGCTGTTCTGCCAGTGAATCCACCCGGGACGCATACCCCTGCCGCACCTGCTCGGCGGCATTGCGGCCCAGCCAGACACATACCACCATGCCCACGGCGTATATGGTCAGCACAAAAACCAAAAAAGACGCCAGCAGCCTGCGCGGCAGACTGAACGAGAGCGGTGAGCCCTTTTTTCTGGTGTATTTCAACATACAACCCCCCTTTTTCCTATTTTATTATACAAGATAACGCGGAGGAGTGGCGCGGTTTGCGATAATGAATTTTTTATATTGAATAACTATTTTTTTATCTGTGTCTTTGCAGGGGCTTTTTCATGCCGTATGATGGAAACAGGACAGGCGGTCATGCCCCCGTTGCGGACCGCGGAAGGAGGCAGTGCTCCATGCTCAACGATGCGCAAAATCGTAAGCTGCTCGCCAAACTGCGGCGCGCGCTGGAAACCTACGAACCTTATGTTTTTGTTCCGGTGGTACAGCTGCCGTTCCGGATGTATGAAACATCCCGGCGGCTGCACGCCATCCCCGATGAATCGCTGTTTGAAGCGCCCGAACACCGTGCCCGGGGCACCCAATGGGGCGGAGAAGGCATGACCTGCTGGTTCCTGGCGGATTTTACCGTGCCGCCGGAACTGGACGGGCAGACCATCTATCTGCGCCCGGACCTGGGTGGGTACGAAGCCATGCTGTGGGTCGACGGTGCGCCCTACGGCACATTTGCCACCAAAATCGTGGTGACACGCCACGGCAACCACTACTGCAACTGTATCTGCGCCCGGGCGCAGGCAGGGAAAACCCTGCGGCTGCATGTGGAATTTTATGCCGGGCATTATGTGGTCGGGGAGCAGCCTTTCGAGCAGCGGCCCCGTTCGGATTTCCGGTTCACGGCCAAAGGTCTTTCGGTGTGTACCAAACAGCAGGATGTGCTGGACTTTTTGCTGGATCTGCGTATCCTGCTGCAGCTGGCGGACAAGCTGCCGGAATCTTCCTTCCGGCGGGCCGATGTGCTCAATACCCTGACCCGGGTGCACCGCGTACTCTGCCTTGATCCCGCTGCTGCCGAACCGGCGGTATGGAGGGCTTCGCTGGCGGCGGCCCGGCAGGCCATGGCCCCGGCGCTGGCCCGGCACAATGGGGACAGCGCACCCCAGGCGTCTCTGGTGGGACACAGTCATATTGATACGGCCTGGCTCTGGCCGTTGGAAGAGACAGTGCGCAAGATCGCCCGTACCGCATCCAACCAGTTCAGCCTGCTGGATCAGTATCCTGAATACCGGTTTGTGCAGAGCGCCTCCTACCATACCTGGCGGATGGAACGGGACTATCCCGCCGTGTTTGCGGAACTGCGCCGCCGGGCGGCCGAAGGACGGTACGAACTCAACGGCGCGGTCTGGGTGGAGTGTGACTGCAACATTCCCTCCGGCGAAGCCCTGGTGCGGCAGTTCCTGTGGGGGCAGCGGTACACCCAAAGCCGCTTCGGTATCCTGTCCGATGCCTTCTGGCTGCCGGATACCTTCGGGTACAGCGCCGCCATCCCCCAGATCATGCGGGGATTCGGGGTGAAGTACTTCCTGACCACCAAGCTGGCGTGGAACGATACCAACGACTTCCCCTATGATACCTTCCGCTGGACGGGCATCGACGGGTCCCAGGTCCTGACCCACTTTTTTGTCATCGATACCTGGCCCGATGCCGCGGGACTGCTGGAACGGGTGGACGGTGTGGGGTACAGGGACTGCATCCGCTGCAAACAGGCATCGGACAAGCGGCTGATCGCTTTCGGTTACGGGGACGGCGGGGGCGGCCCGCAGTTTGAGATGATCGAAGCCGCCCGCCGCCTGCAAGATCTGGAAGGCTGCCCGAAAGTGTCCTACGACTCGGTGAGCGGCTTCATGCACCGTCTGGAAGAAAATGCCCGGAACCTGCCGGAATACGACGGAGAACTGTACCTGGAACTGCACCGGGGAACGCTGACCAACAAACAGCAGATCAAGAAAAACAACCGCATGGCGGAAAATGCCCTGCGGATGCTGGAACTGATGGAATGTGAAGCCGCAGTGCGCCATGGTCGTGCCGCAACGGGCGAGGCCCTGCGGGGGCTGTGGAACACCTTGCTGGTCAACCAGTTCCACGATATTCTCCCCGGCAGCTGCATTGCCGCCGCCCATGACCAGTGCCTGTCGGAGATGGCGGCGCTGCTGCGGGAAGCGGAACACCGCCTGATGGCGGCTGCGGGAGGCGCAGCGGCGGAACCGGTGTTTACTTTGTGGAATCCTCTGGATGAACCCTGCACGAGTGTTTGCTACCTGCCCGACACCCGGGGGATGGCAACCCCCCTGCCCGGTGTAGAACTGCAGGATGTGCAGCGTCCCGACGGCAGCCGGGTTACGGCGGTTTTCGGGCTGACACTGCCCCCGCTGGGCACAGCGGTGGTGCCGCTGACCCCGGCGGAGAGGACAACGGCCCCGTCGCCGTTCCGGCTGGAAGGGGACACCCTTACCACGCCTCACCTGCGGGTGCGTTTCGATGCCCGTGGGTTCATTACCTCCCTGGTCACGCTGGCCGACGGCATGGAATGGTGCGACGGTCCCTTCAATGAACTGATCTTCGGGGAGGATGTGTCTGCCGGTTGGGACGGCTGGGACATCGACGCCGATTGCCTGATGAAGCTCCACTCCGACGCACGGCTGCTGGAGCGAAGCGTTGTGGCCGACGGCCCGCTGGAATTCCGCATCCGCTGCAAGTATGAGGTGTGTGACCATTCCATCCTGGTGCAGGACGTGGTGTTTCACCGGGAATCTCCGCTGGTGGAGTGGGACTGCCGTCTGGACTGGAGCGACAAGCACCGCTTGCTGAAAACCGCTTTCCGCACCAATGTGCGGGCGGGTTTTGCACGGCATGAAATCCAGTTCGGCTGCATCCAGCGGCCCACCACCCGCAACAACACCCGGGAACAGGCCATGTTTGAGGTGTGCAATCACCGCTACACCGATCTTTCCGAACCGTCCCGGGGCCTGTGCCTGGTGAACGACGGCAAATACGGTGTCAGTGCCGAAGGCGGCACCCTGACCCTGACCCTGGCCAAGGGCGGTACCCGCCCCGACGAGCGGGGGGATCGGGGCGTATATACCTTCCGCTACGGCATCATTCCCCACAGCGGATTCTCCGCCGATACGGCCCGCATGGGCATGCGGTTTGACCGCCTTCCCCTGGCGGTGCCGGGGGCGCTGGAACAGGCGGCCTTCCTGTGGGCAGATGCGCCTAACATTGTGGTGGAAACGGTAAAGCCCTGTGAGGATGCCTGCAACGCCCTGGTGGTGCGCCTGTATGAATGTGAAGGTTCCCGCAGCACCGCGCGGCTGTATGCGGGCTTTGAGGTGACCCGTGCCGAGGTGTGCGATATGATGGAACAGCCCCGGGAACCTCTGGACCTGGCCCGGCCGCTGCTGTTTACCCCCTTTGAGATCAAAACCCTCAAACTTTATTATCCTGTCAGGGAGGAACAGTCATGAATATACAGAACAAACTGGTATCGGCCCAGGCGCGCCGCCGGGCGGAAGATATGCTCTCCCGGCTGACGCTGGAAGAAAAGGTGCGCCAGCTGGGGTGCACATTGCTCTCCGGCTGTGAGGAAGACCTGGCCGAAAAAGACCTGCGCGGCGGTATCGGAGAAATTGCCCTCATGGACATCCGCTGTACCCCCCAGGCATTGTCCCGCCGTCTGCGGGAGGTGCAGCAGTATGTCATGGATCATTCTCGGCTGCACATTCCGGCATTGTTCCACTGCGAAGCTCTCAGCGGACCGGTGGTTCCGGATACCTGCCTTTTTCCCACCTCCATCGGTCTGGGGGCGACCTTTGATCCCGACACGGTGCAGGGGATGGCGGACATCATCCGCCGTCAGATGCGGGCTATGGGAATTCTGCATGCCCTTTCCCCAGTGCTGGATGTGGCCAAGGACCTGCGCTGGGGCCGCGTGAATGAAACTTACGGCGGGGACCCTACCCTGTGCGCCATGATGAGCTGTGCTTTTACCCGGGGACTGCAGGGGGATGACCTGCGCCGGGGGGTGGCGGCCACGGCCAAGCATTTTCTGGGGTATTCCCAGACCGCGGGCGGGCTGAACCTGACCCGCACGGTGGCCGATGCCCGGGAACTGCGGGAAGTCTTTGCCAAACCCTTTGAGGCTGCCATCCGCCAGGGGGGCATCCGGGCGGTGATGAACAGCTATTCCGAATGGGAGGGCCGTCCAGTGTGTGCCAGCCGTGCCCTGCTTACCGATCTGCTGCGCAACCAGCTGGGCTTTGATGGTGTGGTGGTCAGCGACTACCGCTCCATCCAGCGCTTGCTGGACGATATTCTGGCGGTATCCCCCGATATTGCATCGGCGGCCCTGGAATGTCTGCAGGCAGGGCTGGACATGGAACTGCCCGACCGCCTGGGCTATGCCGATGACCTGGTGCAGATGTTCCGCGATGGCCGGGCCGACGTTACCTGGCTGGACCGGGCTGCTCTCCGGGTGCTGACACTGAAGTATGAGCTGGGCCTGTTTGAGGACCCAATGCCCCAGTGGGAGGGATATTCCGACGCCTTTGCGGATACTTCCGCAGCCGAACAAAAGGCCACGCGCCAGACCCTGACCCTGACCAAAAACGATGGTCTGCTGCCCCTGAACCCCGGAATGAAGGTGGCGGTGATCGGGCCATGCGCAGGCAGCCTGCGCCTTCTGTACGGCGGCTACACCCTGCCTTCCATGCTGGAAATGTTCCAGGTCACCGGCGACAGCGACCAGATGGCAGGGGTGACGGCCACCGCCGCGCCCCGGCGCAAGTATGATCTGGCAGCCACCGACCGCGCTGTGCGCCGGGCGTGCCCCCGGGCTAAAACCATCTTTGAGGCCATGCAGGAACATTTTCCGCACTGCAGCTGGACGCAGGGATGCGATTATCTGGACCCTGCCCGGCAGGATCTGGAAGCGGCATGCCGTGCCGCCCAAGAGGCAGACGCGGTGCTGCTGTGTGTGGGCGGCAAAAATGGCTGGGGACGGCACTGCAACACCGGTGAAGGCAATGACAGTGCTTCCCTGGATTTGCCGGGGGCCCAGGAAGAACTGGCCCGGGTAGTGATCGGGGCCAATCCCCGCACCGCCGTGGTGCATACCGATGGTCGCCCCCTGACAAGCCAGTGGATCTATGACCATGCGGCCGCCGTGCTGGAAGCCTATATGCCCGGCACATGGGGCGGACAGGCCGTTGCCGACGCAGTGGCGGGTGTGTTTTCGCCTGCCGGACGCTTGCCGGTGGATCTGCCCCGTTCGGCGGGGCACGCCCCGGTGTTCCATGCCGAGCACTGCGGCTCCACGGGAGAAAGTTTTGCGGCCGGTGCGCTGAACCGCGACGGGTACATGTTCTCCTCCAATACGCCGCTGCGTCCTTTCGGGTACGGTCTGACCTATACCCGGTTTGAATACTCCGATATGGAGCTTGAGGTGTCGCCCGACGGCAGCGCCGAGGCGCAGGTCACGGTGCGCAATGTGGGGGACCGTGACGCCGAAGAAGTGGTGCAGCTCTATGGGCGGGATGTCCTGGCGGGAATTATCCGTCCCGCCCAGCAGCTGGTGGGTGTCTGCCGGGTCATGGTCCCGGCAGGGCAGGCCCGCAGGGTGCGGTTCACCTTCCGTATGGATCAGTTTGCATTCCCGGATGAGCACGGTGTCTGGAAGCTGGAAGCGGGGGAATTCCGCTTCTTTGCAGGCAGCCACAGTGCGGACAAGCGGGCCGAGGCCATCTGTACGCTGCCCTGTACCCGAACGCTGGACCCGGCACTGCGCAGCTTTTTTGCCGAAGCTTCTGCCCGGGAAATCTGAATCTGACTTTCAGCAGAGGGATGTTCCAATAAAAAGCCCGGGGGCGTTTCCGTTCAGGAAACGCCCCCGGGGGTTTTTGTTTTACAATTCCAGTACGCAGGAGGCGCCCGGCAGGGACAGGCGGAACACCTCCCGTGCCGTTTCACCGTCCATGCGGTAACCGTACACGGCGTTTTCTCGGGTGCAGGCCGCCGCAATGAACGGCGTACCCGACAAAGCTGCGATGTGGCGCGGCCAGTCGCCGGTGGTCCATTCGGCGCGCCGGGTGAGCCGTCCGTTCGCTGTATCCCACAGGGTCAGGGTGTTGGGGCCGCGATTGCACAAAAACAATCGTCCTGTTTCATCCATACAGGCGCCGCCGGGAAAGTTGCGCACGGTATCCCGCTTTTCTTCCGAAGCAAGGGCCTTTGCCAGTGTCTGGCCTTCCCGGTCCAGCAGCCGCAGGGTGCCGTCCAGCTCGTTCACGCACAAAAGGCCGTGCGGGGTGGGCAGTATCTGGCGGAGACCGCTGTTGGCAGGCTGTGCCAGCCGCCGGGGTTCTGCGCAGGGCAGATCCCCGTGCATCGGTACGCGGTACAGACTGTCGTGGCCGAGATCGGCCAGATAGAGCATCCCGTCTGCCTGTTGTGTCCAGTGGGCATTGGCGCCCGCACCGGGGTTGAACTGCCACAGCACCCGGGTCAGGTCAGCATCTACGGCAAAAAAGTCGCCGCTTTCAAAGCAGCTGCCGTACAGCACGCTGCCGCAGGCATACAGGTGGCACAGACCGCGGCCCGGGGTCTGCATGCGGCGGACCTGGTGCAGGCTGCCTTCCGCCAGTCGGTACAGGGTGATGTCCGAGCCGTCGGGCCGCTCAGAAACCGCGTAGATGTGTCCGTCGGTCCCGCGGCAGCAGAAAGAGGGGGCGCCGCCGTGGCGCAGGCCGGTCAGGCGGTGTATGGTGCCGGTCCCGTCCAGGGCGCACACAAAGATGTCCTCTTCCTGGGGGGCACCGTACCCGGAAAATAGCAGCATTTTTGGTTTCATGGGGGACCCTCCGTGTTTGGTCTGGGGGCTGTGCGGGTCAGCCGTCGCAGTGGGAATCATGGGCGCGGATGCTGGTACCGCCATCCACCAGAATGTGTTGGCCGGTGATGTAGGCGCCCATATCCGAGGCCAGGAACAGCGCGGTGTTGGCAATGTCACCCATCTGCCCGGGAGGCAGCGGCTGACAGTTGCGGCAGATGCGCCAGAAATCCTCCTTTTCCTTCTGTGTCTGCATGGAATCCAGGGCATCGTACATCACATCGCTCATGATCACGCCGGGGCAGATGGTGTTTACCCGCACGCCGCAGGGGGCGCAGTCCAGGGCCATGGCCCGGGCGGCGGCGTTCATGGCGCCTTTGGTGCCGGCGTAGAGCATGTTGTTCGGCTGGGTCATCACGCTGTGGATGGAGGAAATGTTGATCACGCTGCCGCTGCCCCGCCGGCACATGTCGGGCACGAACTGGCGGGCAAAGCGCAGGCCGCTGAGGTAGTTGGTTTCCAGCAGGCGGAACATATCCTCGTCCTGATAGGTCTCCACGGTACAGTGGCAGTTCACGCCCACCGTATTCACCAGAATATCGATGCCGCCGCTGTCCTGCAGAACGGTGCGGGCGGTTTCCTCGCTCTGCCGTGCATCGGAAAGATCGAACACATACCCGCGGCACACGGGGGCCACGGCACCGATCTCCTCCCGGGCCTGCCGGACCCATTTTTCGTTGCGGCCGCCGAAGTATATCTCGGCTCCCTGCCGTGCAAAGAGCAGGGCAATGCTGCGGCCGATGCCCCGGGCTGCGGTAGTCAGAAACACGCGCTTGCCTTCCAGCATGCGGTTATAGTCGGCAATGCCGCTGTGATAAGTCTTTTCCATCATATCAGCACCTGTCTTTCCCCGCCGGGGGCGGAAAAGGTTTCAATGTCAAAACGCATCAGCATCTCGTCTATGGCAGCTTTGTCGCCCCGGGCGGCCCGCAGCTCCACGCTCCAGTCCATGCCGCGGTATTTTTCGGCTTCGGGCTCTGTGTCGATGAAAGCCAGCAGCTCCTGCATCATCTCTTCGTTCCAGACGGGGGCGTCCACATCGGCGGTGGTGTATTCGCCGCGCCGCAGCTTCGGGAAGGCATACAGGTCCCGCACCTGCATCTTGTAGGCGTTTTCAATGACAAAATCCACCATGTGGCTGGGCACAAACAGAACGCCGTTCTTGGTGCCGATCACAATGTCACCGGGCAGGCACAGGGCATCCCCGATCCGGCAGGGACCGTTGAAGGCGGTCAGCTGGCAGTCCCGGATGGGGGTGGGGTCCACCCCGCGGTAATAGACCTGGGTATCAATGTTCTGCATCTGTTCCAGGTCCCGCACGCCGCCCCAGACCACAGCGCCGCCGGTGATGGTCCGCGCCCGGATGGCGGTGGTCAGGTTGCCGCCCACAAAGGTGCCTTTGAAGATCTTGTCGTACAGATCGCACACCACCACATCGCCTTCCTGCAGGCTGTCAATGACCCACTGGTTGCAGTCGCCCTTCCAGCCTTTGGCACGGGCGGATTCAAAGGCCAGCCGCCGCATATCCGGCCGCTGAGGCATGAAACAGCAGGTCACTGCCCGGCCGTACAGCTTTTTGCCGGTGTGCAGGGTGTGCATCCCGCCCTGGAACTGGAACCGGTATCCGCTGAAATACAGCGGATGCCAGATCTCTTCCTGGGTCAGGGTTTTCAGGATCTCGATCTTTTCGTCGCTGACCTTGGGGCGGCCGTCCTCAAACCGTTCGCCCTTCCATTCCCGCGTGAGTTCGATCACGTCTTCCCGTTCGTTGAATCGCACGTTGTTATACCTCTCTTTCTTTCCAGAGCGTCCAGCTCCGCAGCAGTCCCGGCGCCTGCCAGTAAGCCGGCGGCGCCTCGCGCCAGTCCGGCATGCTGCGTGCTTCGGGGTCAAATACCACTTCGCCTTCCCGCAGCGTGGCCACGCACTCCAGTTTTTTCTCTCCCGTTATGCGGGCGCCGCCGCAATCCATAAAGCCGAAGGGACCTTCCCGCAGGCGAAGCACCGCGATGTCGGCGCAGGCGCCGGGGTCCAGGGTGCCCAGTTCCGGGCGGGACAGGGTCAGTGCCGGTGCCCGGGTGACCCGGTACAGAACATCCTCCAGTTTCATGCCCATGGCCAGGAACTTGCTTGCCACATACAAAAGGTCGATCACCGGCCCGGTTACATTCTGATGGTGCAGGTCGGTGGAGATGGTGTCGGGGGCAAAGCCGGCGGCCAGGCAGCCTGCCGCCTGGCGGAACCAGAAGCTGCCGGAACCGTGCCCCACATCGAACCGTACCCCGCGGGCCCGCTGTTCCAGCATGTAGGGCTGCATCTGCCCGGCCTCGTCCAGCAGGGGGAACTGCTGGGCGAATACATGGGTATGTACATCCCCGGGGCGCAGACGGGCCAGAATGTTGGGGTAGCTGCGTTCGGGCGGGATGGGGATGCTGTCCACCATGACGATTTTGCCGCACAGGGACGCGGCTTTCAGTGCTCCGTCAATGGAGGCCCACGCCGGATGAGCCGCGTCCTCGTGCCTGGCCCAGTAGTGGGCGCTTTTTATGCCCACCACCACATCGGACCAGGTGTTGGCCACCGCGGCGGTGATCTCGGGCTGGATGTCCTTCACCGATTGTTCCGAAGAGGTATAGTGCATCCCTTTGGCTGCAATATCAATGAAAGCCAGTACACGCACCTTGGTGACGTCGATGACGTGTTCCTTGAAATCGCCGAAATTGCGCCAGCCGCAGGTGCCGGCGTCCACCGCCGTGGTCACGCCCGCGCGGAACATGTGTTCCTCGGCGTTGGTGGTGCGCAGAGAGTCCTCGTGGGGGTAGGGAAACATGGGGAACACATGGCAGTGCATATCGATGAGGCCCGGCGATACCACACATCCGGTCACATCCATCTCGGTGTCGGCTTCGCATACAAGGCTTCTGGCCCGTGCGGCAATGCGTCCGTCCCGGATGGCCACATCCTGCCCGGTCAGTGTGCCGGTGCGGGGGTCATAGACGGTACCTCCCCGCAGTACCAGGTCATATCGTTCCATCCGCGTTACCTCCTTCCCGGTTGCGGTAGGCGTCTGCCAGAACAAAGATCATCTCCACTTCCACAGGAATGTTGTGGTTGGGCATATTACGGGTCCCCATCACGGTGCGCGCATGACGGCCGCGTTCCTGCAGCACGGCCATGCACATATCCGAAAATCCGTCCGCCACTTTTTCCGGGGCGTCGAAATCCCGCCCGCAGTTCACCAATGCCAGGGCGCGCACCATGTGGTGGATGCAGTCCAGGCTGCCGTAACGCTCCTGCACCGCCCGCAAAAGGGTTTTGGCACATTCCCCCGCCGCGAGATACCCTTCTTCTGGGGTCAGGTCTTCACCCACACGGCCGCGGTACAGCGGTTCGTAGGTGTTGATGTCCTCCGGACCGTGCCCGGATACATACACCACGCCGTCGATCTCTCGGATAGGGATGAGGGGCTTGTAACGGGGAAAACGCTGCACGGTTTCCTGCCCGTTTTCCCGGATCTCATGGACTGTGGCCATTCTGCACCCTCCTTATCTGCGTACCTTGACAATGGCGTCCACGCACACCGGCATATTGCCTTCCAGTACATAGGCGCCCATGGCGGCGCGGGCGTGCTGGCCCCGGTGGCCGAAAATCTCCACCATCAGGTCCGAAAAACCGTTCATCACCGGGGGCATGTTGTAGAAATCCCCCGCACTGTTCACCAGGCACAGCGCCTTTACAAAGTAATCCACCCGGTCCAGACTGCCGATGTAGGCCTGCATGGTGCGCAGCATGTTCAGTCCGCACAGACGCGCCGCCTCGTAAGCGGTTTTTTCGTCGATCTCTGCGCCGACCCGGCCCACATAGACGGGCTTGCCCGTTTCGTCCACAGGGAAGTGGGCCGAAAGATACAAAAGATCCCCGGCAAACACGGCTTCCACCGCGCCTTTGCCCCGCCAGTCGGTCCGCTGCAGCTCAATGCCCAGCTGTTCCATGCGTTTTTCCGTAGCACCCATGGTCAATTCTCCTTTGCTTCCAGAGCCAGGCGTGTGGCTTCGCACACGCGCAGGGTTTGTTCTTCGTTGAGCAGAAGCGGATTGAACACAAGCTCCCGCCCGTCATCGGTCACACCGATGTATATACCGTTTTCTTTCATTCGCCGGGCGGCCTCTGCCGCATCGATGCAGGCCGGCGTGGCGAAGGACCGCCACAGCCGCTGGCCTACAGGGCCTTCCTCGGTGCGCCGCACATGGGTACAGCCGCACCGATGGGCGGTTTCTTCCCATAAAGCGCACAGGGTGGCCTGCCGCGCGTGTGCGGCTTCCTGGTCCTGTGCCAGGTAATCCCGCAGGGCCGTGTACAATCCGACCATGGCTTCCCGGGAAGTTTTGCAGCAGCGGCACACACCATCCCGGGGCGGTCCCCAGCGGCGGCAGCGCCGGACCCAGAGCTCTTTGCCCACGATCAGGCCGGAATCCTGAGGACCGCACAGAGTTTTGCCGCCGCTGAACACCACCATGTCGGCGCCCATCCCGGTGTATTTCCAGAGATTTTCCGCCGGAGGGTTCTGGGCTGCCGCGTCCACGATCACCGGTACATTTTTGGCGTGTGCGATCCGGATGACCGTTTCCAAAGGCAGGGAAGCTTCCCGCCCGTGGTAGATAAAGTACGCAACGGCTGCGGTGCGGCCGTTGAAAGCAGCCTCAAATTCAGCTTCCGTGGGAGCCATGGTCTCGCTGCCCGTCCACACCAGCTTTGCGCCGGCGGTGCGCAGGCTGGTATCGTAAGAATTGTGCTGTGCCCGCTGGACGATGATCTCGCAGCGGTGCCCGGTGTCTGGCAGCGCGTCATAAACGCTTTCTTCGTCCAGCGCCAGGGCAGCGGCTGCGCAGATAACCAGCCCGCCGGCCGCGCCGTTGGTGAGATAGGCGCCCTCGTTGCGGGTCATGCGGGCAATGGCGTCGCCTGCGTGGCACTGCACCTGGTCAAGATCTACCCAGCTGCGGGAGATTTCATACATGGCCCGCAGGCTGGTCTGGCTCATGCAGCTGGCCCCGTATTTGGTAAAGGTATCCTGGGCGTTGATATAGCGTTGCAGGTCCAGCTCTTCAAAGATGTTCATGCCTTTACTCCTTGTGGTCAAAGGGATTTT
Organism: uncultured bacterium; assembly: GCA_905214345.1. Taxonomy (GTDB): domain Bacteria; phylum Bacillota; class Clostridia; order Oscillospirales; family Ruminococcaceae; genus Gemmiger. Next base: position 26,661 of record CAJMLV010000013.1, on the reverse strand, counting down.
CGCTTACCCAGGAGCGGGGGGCTTTGTGGGCCGATTGCTCGGAGAAGCTGGCAAACACGTCGATGACCTCCCGCACAGCCGCATCGTCCCCGCCCTGCAGCCCGGCATCCAGGGGCAGGGTGCGCAGGGCACGCCAGGCGTTTTCTGCAGCCTTCCACAGGGGCAGATGAGCCGCGCAGCAGGCGTCGGTGACCTCGTACCCAACGTCCGTCCAGCGGGTTTCCACTTCGCGGTAGCGCGCTTCCAGCATCTCGTCCACTTCGGAGGGGGAGATGTCCCGGTCCCAGACGCTGCGCAGGCAGTCGATGCAGGCTGTGACCCGGGGATGGTAATAGCAGGCAATGAGTTCGTGGTAATCCCGGCTGGGGTAGTCGATCAGATTGGGGATGGTCTTGGCGAAGGTGGTGCCCAGGTCGCGCATCCAGACGCGGAAGTCTGTGGGGGTGCAGTCTGCGCCCGAAACATCGGGGTCGCAGGGGCGGCCCGTGTAGCGGCGCACCATGGTTTCCACATAGGACTCTTCGTCTTCCCGTGTCATCCATTCCAGCTCGGTCAGCAGGCGTTCCAGCAGGGCGGCGTGGCCTTCAAAGGCGGCGCGAGCCCCGTTCTCGGTGTTGCGGCGCAGGTAGGCGTCGAAAAGGCGGCGCAGGTGCATGTTGAAATATTCGGTGATGAACTGCCGCATCACGTCAAACATGTCGCGGCCGATGAAGCGGTGCTTCTCTTCGTCGGGCAGGGCGCTCATCTGCTGCATGTACTCGTTGAGCAGGGCCGTGACCTGCAGGGATTCTTCCACAGGGACCTGGCGGCGCTGAGGCCGGACAAGATAGCAGCGCTTCTGATAGCGTGCATGGGAGGAATCACGGTCGGAATACACGGCCTGCTGCAAAGCGCGCAGAGCGCGGGCGCCGGCAGCGGCGGCTTTTTCGCCGTAGCGGTTGCGGGCGGTTTCGTCCAGGAATCCGTCCAGAGTGACCTTGGCGGGGTCCCAGGCCAGCTTGAAAATCAGGTCAAAGAAGTGCAGGCTGACGCCGCACAGCTCGGTGCAGTTGCCAAACCCTTCGCCGTGTTCCACCACGGCGGGGTCGGTCATTTCCTTTGCGGCTTCAATATGGCGGGCAAAGTCGCCATGCATGTGGTCGTCGCCGCCGAACTCGTTGATGGGTTCCAGCACATACCGGGCCCGGCGCAGGGGACAGTAATTTTCGTCACGGTACATGGGTTCCCGGAAGGTGCTGTCCGTTTCCTTGCGGTTGGGCCACAGATCCAGAAAATACACTTCCTCCGGCAAAGCGTCCACAAAGCGTTCCATCACGCCGGGCATGGTCCAGATGTGGGGCGGCGTGTTGGCCCGCACACCCCATCCGTCAAAGAAGAAACGGGCGTCGGGCACGGCTTCCTGCACGGCCTCGTAGGTGTATCTGGCAAAGTCGATGTTGCTCTGGATGAAATCCTCCACCCCGGTGGAAATGTGATGTTCCGACGGCGGACAGGAAGAAAAATGGCGGCTGGGTCCGTAGGTCTCCACCCAGGTTTCCACAAAAGTCCTGACCAGCTTTTTGTAGACGGGATCGTCGGGGTACAGGCAGGCCACAACATCGGGTTCGGCATTGTCGTCCTTGACCCACTCGCAGCCGAAATACCGGGCGTTGGGGTAGACCTTGCGGAACCCGGGAGGCGTTTCCTGGATCATCATCTGTACCATGGTTTCGATGCCCAGGCTGCGGGCGTATTCCGCTACCTCCCGCTGGATCTCCATGCGGCGCACATCCTCAGGGGTGATGGGTTCGGTTTCCACCCCCATTTTCTGGAAAGTGCGCTTGCGCACATAGCTGTTCCAGGAGTAGAAGCGGTAGGAGTTGATTTTGTTGTGGGCATACATGTCCAGTTCGCGTTTTCGCTCTTCCACATTGAGGAAGGCACCAAAGTTGTAGACCCACTGCCCCACCGTGTGGCGGAACCGGAACGCTGAGCGCTCCACCACGGTGAGCGTCTCAAGTTCCAGGTCGGGGGAATCGGGAATATAATCGCCGTCAAAATAGAAACCTACACCGAATTGGGTTTCCAGCAGATGGCAGGCGCTGTAATGTACGCTGCGGTCGTTGGAGCCGCTGATGACCAGCGTATCTTCCCGTACGGCAAAGGCGATGCAGTCGTTTTCGGTATCGCTGGTTTCGGGCAGGATGCGGTACTCTTCATCAAAGGCACAGACCAGGGTGTTGGTTTCCCGGCGGCCGATCAGGATTTTGGCGCCCGGAATACTGCCCGCTGCAGATTCCGGTGCGATGATCAGAACCGCACCGCTGATTTTCTGGATGTAATCCCGCAATTCCCGGGCGGTATGGGTTTCCAGCCAGGTGGCGTTGTTGCCCAGGACGATGGTGCAGCAGGCGGTTCCGGCGTTTGTCAGCTTCATAGAGTTTCCCCCTTTGAACGCGGCACAGCGCGTTTTTTGCCTTCGGGCGTGCAGCCCGGTGTTTTTAAGCCGATTATAAAAAGGAAAAATGGGTGCGTCAATCACACCCAAAACATACATCATCCAATCCAAAAAATTCGCAATTCCACGGGCCGGACCGCCCTTGTCCAGGGCAGAAAAGCGGCGGCTGCACAGGCGATTCCCGCCCTGCGGGCAAACGAAAAGCCCTCCGGAGAGAAATTCTCCGAAGGGCTTTTGCAGGGATGGTTTCAGCGATCATTTTTTCTGTACAGATACCAGAACAGAAAGGCCAGCAGGAGGGGGAACACAAATACCCCCGCTTTGACGCTGCGCATGCCGCCGAAGAAAGCGGCCAGACCAAGGCAGGCCACCACAAGGCAGAGCAGCGCAAGAATACGGTAGAGTTTCATCAGCTCACCTCCCGGCGGGGCCTCTTTGGGGCATTTTTTTCAGTATAACACCGCCCGAAAGTACCCGTCAATGCGGGTTGTCCACCGCCTTGTGGAAAAAAGATCGCGAACATGCTACAATGCAGCCGGGGGCGCTGCCCCGCACAAAGCGACGCCGAAACGGCAGAGGAGAGGAATCCCGAATCATGACTTTTACCAGAATCGACAGGAGCACCTGGCCCCGGGAAGAATATTTCCGCCACTATTTTACCCAGGTGCCCTGCACATACAGCGCCACCTTCAAGCTGGACATCACCCGGCTGCGGCAGCGGGGGGAAAAGTTGTACCCGGCCATGCTGTTTTACCTGTCCACCGTGGTGAACCGGCATCAGGAATTCCGCATGGCGCTGGATGAGGAAGGCAACCCGGGGTATTATGATGTGGTCCATCCCTGCTATACCATTTTCCATAAGGATACCGAGACCTTCTCCAACCTGTGGACGGCCTATACCCCGGATTACCGGGAATTCTGTGCCGCCTGGGAGCGGGATATGGCCGAATACGGCGATACCCCGGGGCTGATGTCCCGGCCCGATACGCCTGCCAACACCTTTCCGGTGTCCATGGTGCCCTGGGCCAGTTTCGAAGGGTTCAACCTGAACCTGCAGAACGGGTACGATTATCTGCCGCCCATCTTCACCATGGGACGGTTTTATGAGGAGGGGGGCCGCGTGCTGCTGCCCCTGGCGGTGCAGGTACACCACGGCGTGTGCGACGGCTTCCATACATGCCGCCTGGTAAACGAACTGCAGCAGCTGCTGGACGGCTGCGAAGGGCAGGGGTAAAAGCGAATTTTTTACACGCTGGCTTTCAGTTTTTCCAGGGCGTCGGTAAAAACGGGATAGTCGAAAAGCGGGCGATAACTTTCCTCCTGAAGAAGTGCCTGCAGCAGCATACGGCGCATGGCGGGGGTGGTGACCTGAATATTGTCCGGTTCTTTCCAGTCCATGCCCGGCGTGAACAAATCCCGGTCCGGCAGGACCGCGGGGCTCAGCATCCTGTCCACATACCGGGCAAAATGCTGGGCGGCTTTTTCCGGCTGTCCCCGTTGAAGATAAGCGGTCAGCATGATGCCGTCGCTCATATCCGGAAATCCGAAGGTCCGTGCGGTGTCCCGGTAGGCGCGGCAGATGGCCGAAAGCTGTTCCGGGCTTTGGACCATCCGGGAATCCATCATGGAGGTCAGGAACGTCAGTACTTGATGTACCAGTTTGTACAGCTGATTCTGGGTCAGTTTCAGCGCTTCCTCCGTCTGCTCTTTTTTCAGAAAATAAAGGGCACGGATACTGGTGGGGTCTGCTGTTTGTTCCGGCAGTTCTTTCAAAAGAGCATCGCAGGTCTCCAATTCGCCGTCCCCTATGGCCATCGCGGCCAACTGCAGGGTGGCGCTCTGCCAGTAGGTGGGATTCCCTGCGGTACGCAGCTGTTCCAGCAGTGCCCGTTTGGCGGTTCGCCAGCGGTTGCGCTCAGACGCGTCCACGTCGGGAAAAAACATCTGAAAGGCGTCATAGGCAGTGGCGGCCATGTATTGCAGGGCGGCGCAGCCGGGATATTGCCGCAGCAGATCTTCCAGGCGCTCCCGGGCGCCCGCCAGATTCTGTTTCATGGCCAAGTCCAACACACCGTTGAGCTGTTCGGTGGCCTCTTCGTCCGACAAAGTGGGATGAAATCGCAGCAGTGTGTCCACATTGGTGCCCAGCGCCCGGGCCAGAGGACACAGCAGGGTAATGTCCGGGTAGGAACTGTCGGTTTCCCATTTGCTTACCGCCGGGGCAGACACACCCAATTGCTGGGCCAGCTGTTCCTGGGTCAGACCCCGGGCTTTGCGCAGGGATGCAATGCTGCCGCCGATTTTCATTTGTGTCGATTCCATGGTATGATCTCCCTTTTTCCTGTTTCAGTGCCGCGGCTTTCTGTATCTGTATTGTACCGCGTGGGTGTGCGGCCCACAAGCGAGGCGCCGTTAAGCGTCAATCGATTTTTCTTGAACAGCCGTTAACCATAAAAAATCCCCACCGCTGCCCGGTGCCTTGCCGGGCGGCGGTGGGGATTCTGATTACATTAAATAAATAGAAGACGGTTTGAGCCGGAAAGAATACAAAGACCCTTTGAAGGGGAACAAGTAATCAGACAACCAGGGCTTGACTGCCTTACTTGGATAAAAACAATTGCATACCATACCCGGCGCGATTGTTAGGGATGGTGGCAAAGCCTAGGGATGAATAAAAGTTTTCTTTGCCTTCAGCTGATACCAGGACCACCGAGCAGCGTTCACCGGGGGCCAGACCTTGCCGGGCATATTCTATAAGATGGTCAACCATATGACGGCCGATACCGTGTTTCTGGAAATCAGGAATCACAATGACATCACATAGAAAATAATAGATGCCGTCACCGATGAGCCGGGCCATGCCCACAGGGTGGTTATCACTCCAAGCGGTTACGGAACAAGATGTGGCGCCGATGGACCGTTCCAGCTGCAGAAGAGAAAAAGGCGTCCAGCCTACAGCAATGCGCAGAGCGTTTATGAGGTCGGGTGTCAAAGAATTTTCTTGGTAAACAATCACAAGAATCCACATCCTTTGTAGGGGAAGGTGAATAACAGAATCCATCTGTACCGAAAAAAATCATATTACGAAAGGGTCTTCCCCAGCAAAATCAGATGGAACCCCATATCGTAGGCATTGGCTGAATGCCAATCACGCGAAAACCATTTTCCAGATACCAGAGGTAGTCGATGCGGTCACATTGAAGCGTTGCGATGGCTTGCGCGATATCCGGAACAGGCTGCATGTGAATGTTAAACCCTATCGAGCTGATGCCGCTTCGGAAGGTTAGATAACCCTGCTCTTTGGCATAGGATTCTGCTTCAGCCAACAGAGATCCAAGTTTGTGTTCCAGCTTGAAAACACCGTTGTCATCATAGCCACTACATTCCAGCTCCAGCGCCCGATAACCCAAAAGTTCTCGGCACAGAATGAATCCCTTTACTTTGCCGGATTCTTCTGTGAGATACCAACCCACGGTCTTAATGACCTCGTTGATGTCGCTCAACTGGCTAACTGCACCTTGGTAATCCCACCAATCCGGTTTGAGTGTACTCATCATGGAGGCAATGGCAGGAATAGCTTCTGGTGTGATTTTATGGACTTCCATGTGCAGACCTCCTTATGAACAGAGAAAATCTCTTTTTCAGTTATATACCAGTCAGAAAAGACTGTCAACATGCTATTCCCGTGGCGCAGAATGAGAAAAATGCCGCCCGGTGTATCTGCCGGGCGGCGGTGGGGATTTTTATTACATGTTGTCCAGTTCCCGCCGGATCAGCTCATTGGCCAGGGTAAAGGCGTCGATGCGGCGCCGGGCCAGGGTCAGCTGGGATTTGTACCGGGCGGGATTTTCTTTGCCTTCCAGGGTCCTGACCACCTCCCGCAGCTTGTGCAGGGTGGAGTCGATCTGGCGCTGTGCTTCTTCGAGCTGCTCTTTTGTGTGATCCATGGAAATCCTTTCTGCCGTCTGCGGCATGGTGCCGGCGCGGGCGGGTCCCTCAGGCAAGTCGGCCTGTTACGGCGTTTCCGGCAGCTGGATCTCGAACCGGATCTCGTTCTGGTAGTAAGGGATGCTGGATACCTTCACGGTGAATCTGTCCTCAAAGACAAAGCGCAGGCGCTGCACCCGCTGACCAGCGCGGTGATCCTGGAACTGGAAGGTTCGCCGGACACCGAAGTGACCATTGACGTGAACGGCCATGTGCAGACCATGACGGTGGCCCAGCTGATGCGGGGCGGGTACAGCAACCACATGAAGCCCTACCACTCCCAGGCGTTCAAGGTACACCCTGCCATCTCCCAGAGCCAGTATACCCTGGGGGGAGAATTCACCGACGAAAAGCAGACCGAAAGGGATTTCTACCACATGGAAGTGTACCAGGCCAACGGTTCCTGTGCCTTTGTGAGCCCGGTATACTTTGAATAAAAGCGAAGGAGCGCGGCCATGAAACAGTATCTTGCGGTGGACATCGGCGGGACCAGCATGAAATATGCGGCGGTTGATGACCGGGGCGAACTCCGCCGCCTGGGAACGGTGCCCACCGGCAGCAGAATGACCCGGTCCGGGCTGGAAACCGCCCTGCTGCAGGCCGCCCGGACGGTGCAGGGGCCGCTGGACGGGGTGGGCATCAGCACACTTGGGACGGTGGACAGTGCCGCCGGCCGGGTGCTGGGCGGGGTGGAAAACATGCCCTGCCTGCAGGATTTTTGCCCCGCCGGCCTCTTTGCCCGGGAATGGCCCGGCCTGCCGGTGAACATCCTGAACGACGTGCGGGCCGCTGCCCTTGGCGAGAGGTGGCGCGGTGCGGCACAGGGCAAGCGGGATTTTCTCTGTGTGGCTTTCGGCACCGGGGTGGGCGGCTGCGTGGTTCTCAACGGCAGACCGCTGGAAGGTGCGTTTCACCGCGCGGGGGAAATCGGCTACTGGAACTATGCCGGCCCGGAAGAATACTGGGAACTGCAGGGTTCCGCCGTGGCGCTGATCCGCCGCGGGGCCGCCGCCCTGAACTGCCCGGATCTGGACGGCCGAGCCTTTTTTGCCCGGCTGGAAGAGGGCGACCCGGTCTGTGAAGCCCTGTTTGCCGACTGGCTGCAAAAGGCAGGACGTGTGTTTGCCAACATCCAGATTCTGCTGGACCTGGACACCATCGTGGTGGGAGGCGGTGTGTCGGCACAGAAAGAACGGCTGACCGAACCGCTGCGCCGGGCCATGGAAGAATGCCTGCCCCCGGAATGTCGGGACCGCTGCCGTGTGGTGCCCGCCCTTCTGGGCAACGACGCCGCGCTGCTGGGCAGCGTGTGCGGTCTGCTGGGCCGAAAAGTCGGCTGAACGGTAAAAAGAGAAGGCTGCAAAAAAAAGAAAAGCTGGAGAGGTACTGCTAATGCAGTACCTCTCCAGCTTTTTATTGCCTGTTTTGGCGTTCCGGGTCCGTTATTTCAGAGCGGCGCCGTCCCGGAAGGCGTTGCCCACCTTTTCACCCAGCTTGCGGTAGGTGTTGTGGATGGGGTCAAAGGTAATGGGTTCCAGTTTGTCCGGGTCGATCTTGCCCTGGGCGTCCAGCACCGATTCGTCGGCACTGATGTTGACGATTTCGCCCACCAGGCGGCAGCTTTCGGGGTCATAGCTGACCAGGCGGCACTCCACGGCCATGGGCAGTTCGTCGATGAGGGGCGCGTCCACATACTCCGACTTGGTGGTGTGCCAGCCGGCTTTTTCCAGTTTGTTGGGAACATTGTTGCCCGAGGCAATGCCCACATAATCGCAGGGCACCACCTGGGCGGCGGTGGCCATGCTTACGGTGAAAGCTTTGCGGGCCAGAATGTCGGCGGTGGTCTTGTGCCCGGCGCTGATGCACAGGGAAATCTCCCGGTCATCGCTGATCCCGCCCCAGGCCGCGTTCATGGCGTTGGGGGTGCCGTCCTCGCCGTAAGCGGCCAGGATGAACACCGGCTGAGGATAGGTCCAGGGTTTGGCACCAAAATTCTTGCGCATGAAAAATCCCTCCAATTCATTATTGGTCGGCGGCGCTGTGTTTGGCTTTGCGCTCGTCCACCATCTTCACGAACCATTCTACCATATTTGGGTCCTGATGGGAGAAAAATGCGCTCTGTTTTTTGTCCAGAGCGGCGATGGCGGCCATATCTTCTTCGCTCAGGGTGAAATCAAAGACATCCAGGTTCTGGCGCATGCGCTCGATGTGGGTGGATTTGGGAATGATGACCACGCCCCGCTGCAGATGCCAGCGCAGAATGACCTGGGCCGGGGTCTTGCCGTACTGTCTGGCGATGGCGGCCAGGACCGGGTCGTCAAACAGACCTCCCCGCCCTTCCCCGAAAGGTGCCCAGGCTTCCGGCTGCACGCCGTACTTCTCCATCCAGGCTTTGGCCTCGGCCTGCTGGTGGTAGGGATGGATCTCCACCTGGTTGACCATGGGACGGACGCGGGCGAAGCTGGCGATGTCTACCAGACGGTCGGGGTAGAAATTGGATACTCCGATGGCCCGGACCTTTCCCTGGTCGTACAGGTCCTCCAGCGCGCGGTAGGCGCCGTAATAATCCCCGAACGGCTGGTGCAGCAGCACCAGGTCCAGATAGTCGGTGCGCAGTTTTTCCATGGATTGCAGCACCGACACCCGGGCGGATTCGTAGCCGTAATGCTCCACCCACACCTTGGTGGTCAGGAAGATTTCCTGCCGGGGAACACCGGATTTCCGGATGGCGCTGCCCACCTGCTCCTCGTTGAAATAGCTCTGGGCGGTATCCAGCGAGCGGTAGCCCACCTGCAGGGCATCCAGCACGCAGCGCTCACATTCCTGCGGGGTCACCTGATAGACACCGTAGCCCACCATGGGCATCCGCACACCGTTGTACAGGGTTACATATTCCATTGTCGTATCCTCCATTCTGTGTGTTCGGCAGACCGCTTGCAAGACGCCGTGGTCTGTGGTATCCTCAGTGTAGCATCCGGTAGTAACTACCGGTCAAGAGCTGCTTTGTGAAAAAATCGGGAAAACACAGAGAGGAAAACGCCATGTATACCATGAAAGAGGTCTGCCGGAAAACCGGCATGAATTACGAGGGGCTCAAATTTTATTGCAACCAGGGGTTGGTGCCCAATGTAAAGCGGGACAGCGCCAACCGACGTGTGTTCGATGACCGGGATGTGGCGTGGATCGAAGGGCTGGGCTGCCTGCGGCGGTGCGGGCTGAGCATTCGGGAAATGCAGCACTATGTGGAACTGTGCGGGCGGGGGACCGCGTCCATCCCGGAGCGCAAGAAGATCCTGGCCCGCAAGCGGGAAGCGCTGCTGGCACAGATCGCGGAACTGGAAGGAGCGGTGGCGTATGTGGACCAGAAACAGCGCTTTTACGATGATGTGCTGGCCGGCCGCCGGCCTTATGTGAGCAATCTGCTGCCGGTGGAGGAGTAACGCGCTTTACATCCAGTAAATCGCCACCTCCGCGTTCTCAAACACCGGGGTCTTCCCGGCGGGCGCGGTGCCTGGCCAGCGCCGGGACCAGACCAGGCAGGTAATGCCTTCCCGTTTGCAGAGGGCTTCGCGGGTTTGGGGGGCGGTATCCGGGCAGAAGAGGTCGGCGACCACCGCCCGGCGGTGCTCCACTTCGGCGGCGGGGACCCCCATGTTGCTCATGGCGTAGGTCCAGCCTTCCATGTAACACTGTACGCCGGAAAAGGCTGTGTATACGTTGGAGATGCCGTCCTCATTTTCCGGGTCGGGGCTGCCGCTGGTGCGGTTGGTGGCAAAGACCATACCGGCGGGGGCGTTCTCCCGCAGCCATTGCCCGGCTTCCTCGTCACAGGCGGTGACAGCGGCGGGGGAGAAAGTGCCGTCCCCCGGCATCCGGGCCAGCACGGCCAGGCCCTTGCCGCTCAAAACCAGGACCATGCACAGCGCCGTTGCCAGCCCGGCCAGCCCGCAGGCCAGCGTGAACAGGGGCGGGAACTTTGCTCCGGGCAGGCGGGGCAGTTCGTCTGCTGTCAGAACGCTCATGCAGAGCAGGGCGAAAAGGGCAAAATAGACCTGGCTGGAGCTTTCGTGCCGGAACAGGTGATAGGCCAGGAACCCGCCCACCGTCCCGGCGTGCAGCAGCAGGCGGGCGGCGTCCAGCCGGGGCAGGTGCGCCAGGGCACGGGGCAGACCACGGGCCCACAGGCAGAACTGGAACGGGGCAAACAAAAAGACATCCGCCACCCCGATGAGTGCCAGCCACACATACCCCGACACCGGCAGGTGGGTGCAGAGCCAGTCGGCCAGGGGTTCCAGCCTGGCATAGGTCAGGGTATCCCGCAGGGAAAAGACCGAAAACTGCATGCTGGTGTTTGCCCCGGCGGCATACAGGACCCGGTACATCAGGGCAAACAGTCCGCCCAGCAGGACCGGAAAGAAAAGCGCGCGGAAAGGCTGTTTTCGAAAAAGCAGCTGCAAAACCACTGCCGCCCCGCAGGCGTACAGAGCCAGGGCGGCTTCGGGGCCTTTGCCCAACGCGAAAAGCCCGAAGGTGAGCAGGCTCAGCACCCACAGCCGCGAACCGGCAAAACGTCGGGCGGCCAGATGGCTGAAGAGGGCCAGAAAGGCACAGAACAAAATGACTGCCGTGGCCTGGGCGTTGATGTTGGAGGTCAGATGCCGCAGCATGGTGTTGCCGAAGATGCTGTCCCCGGTGCGGAATACCTTCCATAAAGAAGCGCACTGAAAACAGAACAATACAAAAGGAATACAATTTGTCTTTGAATCCTCTTTGTATAATATGAGACCCAGCCAATACAGAGCGGCGATCTCCCCGGCCAGAAACACCGGGGGCAGAAAGAAGGCAAAGAGATCGTAGCAGGAGGCACCGCTGACCAGCGAAAGGGCCGCCGTCAGCAGTTCGGTGAGGTAGTGGTAGGAAAACCGCACCCCCGCAAACCGGATATCCTGGGCGGGGAAGGCTTTGCAGAAGGCTTCGGCATTGCCCACGTTCCACAGCAAATCACGGTCCAGGACTGCGGCACCAGCCGCGGCAGGATGGGGATTCACCGCGCTGAAACTCAAGGCCGAAAAGACGCACAGCCCCGCCCACAGCAGCAAAAGAGCCCGGTGCCGGGTAAGCAGGGCAGCCCACCCCTGCCCCAGGCGGCGGGGACACCGACCTGCCGGGACCGGGCGGGTGAAGAACAGCAAGAGCGCCAGGGCTGGCGGTCCCAGGTACAGCAGTACCGGCTGACGGCACACCATAGCAGCCAGATAACTGCCCAGCAGCACCCCGCTGCCGCAGACCGGGGTGGTCAGGCAGCGCAGCGCCCCGGCAGGCATCAAAAAACGGGCCAGCAGGTACCCGGGCAGCAGCAGATACAAAACCAGGCAGAACCCAAAACGCCCGGCGGCCCAAAGATCGGCCCCGCAGCGGGCGTATACCCCGGCACAGAACGCCAGACAGGCCAGAACGGTACCACTCACCGGCAGCAGGCGCAGCGTGAAAGGGGAAGAACGGGCCGCAGGCAGGGCGGCGCAGACAGAGGACATAGGGCGGACACACTCCTTTCATTATACAAGTGTATCCGGCGGGCCTTTCCGTTTCCTTTAGACGGGCACAAAAAGTGCCCCCGGAGAGGCAAATCCTCCGGGGGCGCAGACAGGGAAGAAAGGAATGGAAAAGAGAAAATTTACAGCATGCCGTCCTTGATGACATTGTGGTCACGGAGGAGTTTTTCCACCACCGTGCCCTGTACCGCTTTCAGCAGCGGTTTTTTCAGCAGGTTCAGGGGACCGGGCAGCTCGATCTCCAGGGGAGATTTGCCGTCCATCAGGCGGACCGAGCTTTCCAGCAGTTCCCGCACATCGTACACGCTGCCCCACACTTCGGGCACGCCGCGGTCCACACCCAGCAGGCCGTAGACCGCTTCCATAGCGGTGCGCACCGAATATTCGGTGGTGAACACGGTGTCGCGGGGGGTATCGGCGAACTGACCCAGGAAGGCGAAGTTCACGCAGCCGTCGGGGATGACGTCGGGGCGGTCGCCCTTGGCCCGGGGCATGAAGAAGGCGGTGATGTAGGGCATCATGGTGGGCACGCAGACGGCGCTGTGGGCCGCCAGCTCGGGAATATCATCCACCGGCACACCCAGGTGGTACAGCCATTCTTCGGTGATCTCCCGGCCGGTGCAGTCCTTCATGGGCTTCTTCACAAAGTCGCCGGGCACGTCGGTGAACAGGCCGTACACCCACACGCAGACCTTTTCGGGGTCCTGTTCCTTGAACTGGCCCTGCCGGTTGATGGTCCAGCTCAGCAGCCAGGCGGAATCCTTGCAGCTGACGATGCCGCCGGTGACCACGTTGCCGCTGCGGGGGTCACGCTGGCAGATGTTGACGATGTAGGGAATGATCTTCTCGTCCAGGGTGGTGATGGTGGCGGACTCCCAGTTGGTCTTGGAAACATCGGAGCAGAATTTCTCCGGATGGCCGAAGGCCGGGTCCTGCCTGGCGATGTTCTTCCACAGGTTCCAGCAGCCGCTGGTGCGCACCTCGGCGTCGCCGTTGGGGGCGTGGTCCTGGTCGCCATAGATGGTGCCTTCGGTGCAGCTGCCGTTGGTCACGAACACCAGGTCGTTCTCGGTCAGGATAATGCCTTTTTCCACCCCGTTGACCTTGCACTCAATGGCGGTGGCCACCTTGCGGCCGTCGTGGATGTCGAACAGTACGTTGGTGACCTCGGTGCCGAACTGGAAGTCCACCCCGGCGTCCTCCAGGTACTTCTGCATGGGCAGGATCAGGGATTCATACTGGTTGTAGCGGGTGAATTTCAGGGCGCTGAAATCCGGCAGGCCCGCAATGTGGTGGATGAACCGCTGGAAGTAGAGCTTCATCTCCAGAGCGCTGTGCCAGTTCTCAAAGGCGAACATGGTGCGCCAGTACAGCCAGAAAGTGGAGTTGAACACCTCGTCGTCAAACACGTCCTCGATGGTCTTGTCGTACAGATCCTCGTCGGGGGTCATGAACAGTTTGACGATCTCCATGCAGGCTTTCTGGCTCAGGTTGAACCGGCCGTCGGTGTGGGCGTCCTTGCCCCGGTGCTCGGTGGCGCGGCAGAGGGAGTAGTTGGGGTCTTGCTTGTTCAGCCAGTAGAACTCGTCCAGCACCGAAGCCCCCGGCTTTTCCAGGGAGGGGATGCTGCGGAACAGATCCCACAGACATTCAAAATGGTTCTCCATCTCCCGGCCGCCCCGCATGATATAGCCGCGGGTGGGGTCATTGATGCCGTCGCAGGCGCCGCCCGCCACGTCCATGGCCTCCAGAATGTGGATGTGGGAACCGGGCATCTGGCCATCCCGCACCAGGAAGCAGGCCGCCGCCAGGGATGCCAGGCCGCTGCCAACCAGGTAGGCGTGTTTGCTCTCCACCCCGGCGGGCTTTTCCGGCCGGGCAAAGGCCTCATAGTTGCCGTTGGAGTAGTAGATGCCCTTGCTGTTCTTTTGGTGCATACCCAGTTCGGTGTTACGGTAATCGGATGCAGGCTGCGCCGTGGGTCTGGCTGCCGCCTGGTGCTTTTTGGCTGCCAGGGCCACAGCCGCTCCGGCGCCGGCCAGACCGGCCGCCGCTGCCGTCAGTTTTACAAAATTGCTTGCCATAATACAAGACCGCCTTTCTTATGGAAACAGGACCGCGGGATGCGGTTTGGTTGTTTTCGGTATGGCTCTATCCTACCCGAAAGAACGGTTGGCTTCAATTTACAAAAAGGGCCTGATGATTAGTTTTTAATCATCAGGCCCTTTTTGTAAAAGCATTTTATTTGTCGGCGGCAAAATTGCGGATGGCGTTGTCCATGCTGCCCTGCATGGTCAGCCCGATATAGCGGGCGATCCGGTGGTAATCCTCGGTCATGCCCTGTCTGATCCAGTCCAGCAGGACGCCCACAAAGCTGTATTTGTAGAAATCGGCAATGAACGCCTTCTCTTCCTCCGAAAGAGGAGAGTCCTTGCATTTTTCCTCCACCACATCCCGGATCAGGCCATAGGTCAGTTTGAACAGAAAGCGTTCCATCTGTTCCCGGCTGATGCAGCGGTAGGCATTCAGGACCAAAGGTTTGCTTTCCAGCACGGCCTCAAAAACCTGGGTCATGCCTTCCTGCCAGTTGTCGCCGGTCTTTTTTCCCTGCAGGGCCCGGGTGGCGTCTTCCAGGCAGGACCACTCCACAAGGTCGTAAATATCCTTGAAATGGTAATAGAAGGCCATGCGGCTGACACCGCAGTCGTCGGTGATGTCGTGGATGGTGATTTTGGCCAGGGGCTTTTTCAGCATCATCTTTTTCAGGGATGCTTCCAGCGCCTGTTTGGTGGTGTTGGCCATGGCAGTTTCTCCTGTGTGTCGGGTTGAAGGAATATGACCAGTATACCGCACAAATGTTACGAATCCGTGGCAAAAACGAAAAAAGCCGCCCGGTGTGTTCCGGACGGTTTGGGGAGATACGGGATTACAGCCCGGCGCGGACTTCGGTTTCCAGGCGGGTCAGGTCGGCGGCGTCGGGGTGGGTCAGCGCCTGGTCAAAGTTGTCCAGCATGGCCTGACGGCGAGGGCTTTCGGGCATGGATTCAAACTTGCGGCGGACCGCTTCGGGCATCTTGCCCTGGCACATGTACCGCCCTACCAGGGCCACACCGGCATTCAGGTTGGCGGCTGCGGCGTTCAAAATCTTGTCAAAGTAGACGGCAGACCCGCCGAACCCGGCGGTGCCGAAGAGGTAAACTTCCTTGCCGGCGGTCAGGCTTTTCAGGAATGCGGCCACATCCTCGTCGCAGGTGCCCTTGTCAGTCCAGAATCCCACATACACCCGGTCGGCAGCCAGAGCTTCGGGGGAAGGCGTGCCGAAATAAACACAGTCTTCAGCGGGCAGGGTGTTGTGCAGTGTGTCGGCCAGAAGGCGGGTGTTGCCGGTGCGGCTGCTGTAAACGATGGCGTATTTCATCATCAGGACTTCCTTTCTTCATAGATACAGTGGACACCGCGGTGGGCCAACATGCCGCCCAGGCATTGGCGGTTGCAGCGCACGCAGTGGTGGATACATTTGATCTGCCCGGCGGCGACCTTGTTGGGCCATTCCGGGTCGGCGATGAGCTGGCGGCTCATGGCGGCACAGTCGATGCGCCCGGCGGCCAGCTGGGCTTCGATAAAATCGGGATCGGTCAGCCCGCCCACGCCGCATACCGGGCAGCGGGTCAGGGCGCGGACTTCGTCGCAGAATTTCAGGAAGCAGCCTTCCGCCCCGAACTCGGGGTGACTGGCCGGGGGAATGGTGTCGCTGAGGTTGCAATGGTCAGCCAGGGCTACATGGAAGCTGGTCACCCCCGCCTGTTCCAGCAGAGGCACAAAGACGGGCAGTTCCTCCTCCGCCACACCGGCCCGGCCGTAGGCCGGCTGGGTCTGGCGTACTGCCAGCTTGTAATCGATGGGCATGTCCGGCAGACGGCGGCGCACGGCGCGCACCGCTTCCACTGCGAACCGGGCCCGGTTTTCGGCGCTGCCGCCGTACTCATCGGTGCGGTGGTTGAACACAGCGGAGCTGAAACTGCCGCACATCCGGTCCCCGTGGACCTGCACCATGTCAAATCCGCCTTTCCGGGCCAGGACCGCCGCTTCACCGAAAGCCTCGGTGATTTTGTGGATCTTCTTCCGGGACATCTTGGTCACCATCGGCCCGGCGGTGTCATTGAGTTTGGCCCGCAGTTCGTCCGCTGTCATCTTTTTGCAGAGCATGGCGGGCAGATACCGCAGCAGCGCCTTGAAATCGGAATCCGACTGGTGCAGCTGGGCGCAGAGCAGGCATCCTTCGACATGGACCAGTTCCGCGGCCTTCCGGTAAAAGGCAAAGCCCTTCTTGCTGTACAGCGAGGGCCCGAACCCGTGGGGCAGCACCGGCACGTCCCCCACGATGATCATGGCACAGCCGCCCCGGGCAATGGTCTGCAGCCGGGCCAGCCAGTCCTGCTGGGAAAGCCCCATGCTGGTGGGGGCAAAGATAATGCGGTTTTTCAGTTTCAGCCCGCCGTAGTCGACGGGAGAATTTATCGTCTGGTACATAACTTGGAATCAGCCTTCTTTTCCTTCACTTTTTTCAAAAGGTCCAGCAGGCGGGTCTGTTCTTCTTCCGAAAGACCGTCCAGCGTCTGCCGGTCCCAGTCAAAAAAGACCTCATGACATACCCGGAATGCCTTCTCGCCCTTTTCACTCAGCCGCAGGCGGTAGGCGCGGCCTTCTTTTTCCCGCAGAAGGAACCCGTCGTCCACCAGTTTCAGGGTGCTGCGCTGGCCGTAACCCCAGTCCAGGCCCAGGGCCCTGGTCAGCTCCGACTGGGTACAGCCGGGGCGGCGCCCCACATACAACAGCAGGAACATCAGCCCCTGGCTGAGTCCCAGCTCCTGCAAACGGCTGGAGGTGTAGGCTGCAAAATCACGGTACAGCAAAACCGAGTAATAGGACAATGCGTGCATCATGGGTGTGACCTCACTTTCTTGACTTTGTCAAGTATAGATCTGTAACTTGATAAAGTCAAGTGAAATCTGCGGAGTTTTCAAAAGGTTCACAAATGCAAAAAGGCCGCTCTCCCCACAAGGGGAAAGCGGCCCGGAAATCAACGGTGCAAAAGTAAATTATTCCAGAAAGCGGGCGGCAAACCGGCGCATGGGCCGGTTGACCTGCCGGGCGATCAGCCCCACGCAGAAGGCCGCTGCCACGGTGCCTTCCCGCGCACCGTACAGCCCGCCCAGGAACAGGAAGGAGAGCACGCTGGCAATGACCACCAGGGTCACATCAAAGCCGATCTTTACATTGCCGAAGGAAACGGGGAACACCTTGCACACCGCCAGTACCATGCCTTCGCCCGCCAGGGTCACCAGGCTGGCGGTGACTTCAAAGCTGACGCCGACGCCCACCAGCAGAATGCCTGCCAGGCACAGGACCCATTGCATGGCATAGTTGGGGGCTGTTACCCCTTGCAGGACCCAGACGCTGAAATCGGTCACGAAACCGAACACCAGGGCCACCGGCAGCTGGAGCAGCTGCACCGGGTCATACCGGCGGCGCAGCAGCAGGATCTGCAGCAAGATCAGGGTGACGTGCATGGCAATGGTGGCGGTACCCACCGTCAGCGGGGTGAAGAGGCTGAGCACATAAGGCAGGCTGGAAATGGGGGAGGTGCCCAGCCCGGCCTTGATGGAAAAGGCTACCCCGAAGGCCATGATGAACAGCCCTGCCACCAGCAGCAGGCAGCGGCGCAGGGGATGTTTGGGCAAAGATTGCATTAAAAAGGCTTCCTTTCCGGTTCTGTGACGGCATCATACACCTTTTGCAGAAGCTGCTGCAGGCACTGGCGTTCTTCCTCGCTCAGGCAGGCTGCCGCCTGTGCGTCTGCCTGCTGAAATATCTGTTGTACCTGCAGTGCCACCAGCCGGCCCTTTTCGGTCAGGGAAACATACAGGGCACGCCGGTTGCCGTCCTTCTGGGTGCGGCGCACCAGCCCGTCCCGTTCCATCCGCAGCAGAATACTGCCCACGGTGGCCTGCTCGATCTCGCAGTAGCGGGCGATGGCTTTCTGGTTGCATTCGCCGCAGCGGGTCAGACATTCCAACACCTTGGGCTGCCCCGGCGAAAGCCCCAGACCGGCGGCTTCGGCCATGATCCGGCGGTTGAGCTGGGAGTGGGTTTTCATCAGCAGATAATGCAGGGCTTCCATTCCGTCACCTCATATACTAAGCATGCTTATTGTAACGATGCTTATTATAGGCGCCTTGCCGCAGATGTCAAGAGGGTGCAAAACTTTTGTGGGGACTCTGTTTTTGAAAGGGTAAGTGTGGTATAATCAATCTGATACCAAAAAATCGGACAGGCCGAAAACAGGGAAGGAGGGGCGCGTATGCCCAACAGGGAAGGCGGTTACGGCGGTTACAAGCAGGACCCGCGCCGCACCAACGGCCGTAAAGTCAATTCTCCCGGCACGGGCGGGGTGCGCCGCATGGGGCAGGACCCCTTGGGCGGGCAATCTTCCCGGGACAGTTACTACCGTGCCCCGTATACCCCACGCCGGGGCGGCGATGATGTGCGCCCGGCGCAATATGACCCCAGCGGACTGGAGGAAGACTGGGTCCGGGCGGAGGAGTATATTCCGCCCCGTTCCCCGGAACCGGAATATCAGAGCACGCCCTCGCCCCGGCCGCCCCGGCGCCGGGTGGACCCGGCCCGCCAGCAGGCAGCCCGGCAGCGCCGGCGCGCCCAGCGGCGCAAGCTGTTTCTGGGTACTGTGGCGGGGATTCTGGTGGTTTCCGGCGTGGTGACGCTGGTCCTGCCGGAAAGTGCGAAAACTCCGCCCTCTCAGATGGCCAGCCCGGAAACCGCCCTGGCGGACCGGCTGGTGGCGCCCCTGCCCTACGGCGGCGGGGACGGCAGCGAGTCCACCGCCACCCAGGCGGTGAACTGGGGCACGGTGGGGCCGGTCAGACAGACCGACACCTATACCTACACCGCTCTGCCCGCCGCATCCGACGCTGTGCCCGAATTCGGCCGGGTCACCACCGACTGGTTCTCTGATGCAGCGTTTCTGGGCGACTCTCTCACCGTGGGCTATGTGGATTATGACATCGACCTGAGCGGAGCCCGGGTCCTGGCTTACGAAGGTGCGTCCCCCAACAACTTTGTCAACCGCACCACCATGAAGAACGCCAACGATGAGGACGAAATCCCCTTTGACCTGCTGGCGGCCGACCCGCCCGCCAAGCTCTATGTGCTGGTGGGCACCAACGCCATTGCCAGCGGCACGGCGGACGACTCTTTCCTGAACTACTATGGCCGGATGCTGGATGACCTCAAGGCCATGCTGCCCGACACCATGATCTTTGTGCAGTCCATCCTGCCGGTGCGGCCGGAAGTGCTGGAATCTTCCCCCGGGATGGCCACCGACCACCTCAACACCATCAACAGTGCCATCCGGGATATGTGTGCCGAAAAGGGCTGTTACTATCTGGACCTGGCGGCGGCTTTCACCGATTCGGACGGCAACCTTATCGAGGACTATGCCCAGCCGGACGGCATCCACCTGACGGTTTCCGGCTACAACAACTGGGTCACCTACCTGTGTACCCATGTTCCTTATAATAAAGATAATCCCTACCAGGCGGGCAGCACCTATTATCTGGACGACTCCATCAAGCAGCTGCTCACCGACCTGCCCTGAACCAGGGCTTACCTTGCGGAAAGAAGGAATCATTCATGCCCACCCCGTACTACGACGATCGGGACAAGCGCCGACCGCTGTCTCCGCCGTCCAACCGGCGGTACCAGCCCCAGCGCCAGGAATACCGCCGGGGCGACGCACCCTTCCAGATTCCCATCTGGGTCGTGATCCTCACCTTTTGCTTCGGCATGTGGCCGGTGTCCATCGTGCTGCTGGTGCTCAACCATCTGCTGCGCACCGGGCAGATCCGTTCGGATTCGTTCCGCACATCCCGGAAATACGCGCCGACCCACAGCATCTATGCCCAGCCCGCCCAGACGGCTCAGCCTGACCGGCAAACACAGCCCAACCCGGTGCCGCAGCCCCAAAAAGCGGCAAAGCCTGCCGCCGATCAGGACAGCGAAACCGGTATCAATGTGCTGGCCATAGCGGGCATTATTGTGGGAGCCATCGGTCTGCTGGCCACCGTGAGCAGTGTGTCCGATATGCTTTTCTACGGCGGATGGGAGTACTGGCACCTGTATGTGGAAGATGTGATCGCCGGGTCCCTGCCTCTGTTCGCAGGTATCGGCATGTACATCGGTTCCAACATCATGCGCACCGGGCGGCGCATCCGCCGCAAGATCGATAAGATCGTGGGCGACGCCGACCATATGTACATCAAAGAGATCGCCGATGCCATCCCCTGCAGTTACGACAAGTGCTGCCGCCGTCTGGAAGAGTGCATCGACAAGGGCCTGTTCGGGGAGGACGCCTACCTGGATATGCGTACCCGCTGCCTGGTGGTGCGGGGCGATGCCCCCAAACCCCAGCAGACGCCCCAGCCCGCAGCCCCCAAAGCCCAGGCCGCACCCCAGAGCGAGTATGACAAAACGCTGCTGCGCCTGCGGGAACTGAATGACGCCATCCCTGATGAGGAGATGAGCGACCGCATCGCCCGGCTGGAAGCGGTGACCGCCAAGATTTTTGCCCAGGCGGAATCCGACCCCGAAAAACTGCCCCAGATGCGCAAATTCCTGGATTATTACCTGCCCACCTCCCTCAAATTGCTGGAAGCCTACGCCGAGATGGATGCCCAGGGCATTGAGGGAGAGAACATCTCCGAATCCAAGCGCCGCATCGAGCAGGCCATGGGTACCCTGGTCACTGCCTTTGAGAACCAGCTGGACAAGCTGTTCCAGTCCGACGCACTGGACCTTTCGGCAGACATCGACGTGATGGAAAAGATGCTGCAGGCCGACGGTCTGGCAGGGGAGGACCCCTTCTCCCTGAAAACGCCCCGAGCCCCCGATATGCCCCGGATGGAGCTGTAAAACCGAGATGCACATACAAAAACCCCGCCGCCGGGCATTTCCGGCAGCGGGGTGCTTTTTTTGTTTATGGGAGGTTCAGGGAGAGAATCAGCCCTTCACAGCCTGGGCCACAGCGTCGGCCAGGGCAGCCACTTCCCCGTTCTGAGCGGGGTTCAGGGCGCCGCGCACGGTGAGCTTGCTCTCCAGAACGGTGCAGTTCTTCAGACCTTCCAGCTTGGCGGTCATCAGGCGGGCGGACATGGGAGCCCAGCTGCCGTTCTCGATGAGGGCAAAGGTGCGGTTCTGCAGACCCAGAGCCTGCAGGTCGTCCAGCAGGGCGGCCACCGGGGGATACAGGCCGCCGTTGTAGGTGGGGCTGGCCAGCACGATGGTGGAAGCGCGCCAGCACTCGGCCACGGCCTCGCTCACATCAGCCACGGACAGGTCCAGCACCTTCACGCCGGCCACACCGCGGGCGCCCAGCTGGGCGGCCACGGCCTCGGCGGCAGCGGCGGTGTTGCCGTACAGACTGCCGTACAGCACCACGGCGGTGTTGTCCTCGGCCTGCCAGCGGCTCCACAGGTCATACTTGCCCAGGAACCAGGCCAGGTCCTTGCGCCAGATGGGACCATGCAGAGGCGCAATGGTCTGGATGGGCAGGCCGGCGGCCTTCTTCAGCACGGTCTGCACCTGCACACCGTACTTGCCCACGATGTTGGCGTAGTAACGGCGGGCATCGTCCAGCCAGTCGCGCTCAAAGTTCACTTCGTCGGCAAACAGGCTGCCGCCCAGGGCGCCGAAGGTGCCGAAAGCGTCGGCGCTGAACAGGGTGCCGGTGGCGGTATCAAAGGCCATCATCACTTCCGGCCAGTGTACCATGGGGGCCATCACAAAGCTCAGGCTGTGCTTGCCCAGTTCCAGGGTGTCGCCCTCCTTCACCAGCAGGGCACCGTCGATGGCGGCGGCATCACCGGGGAAGAAAGCCTTCAGCATGGGCACGGTCTTGGCGTTGCAGACGATCTGGGCGCCGGGCCAGCGCAGCAGCACTTCCTCGATCATGGCGGCGTGGTCGGGTTCCATGTGGTCCACCACCAGGTAGTCCAGGCTGCGGCCGTTCAGTGCGGCGGCGACATTTTCCAGGAACTGGGCGCCCACAGAAACGTCGGCGGTGTCCATCAGCGCGGTCTTTTCGTCCACGATGACATAGGAGTTGTAGGAAACGCCCCGGGGAATGGGGAACAGGTTCTCGAACTTGGCCAGACGGCGGTCGCTGGCGCCCACGTAGATGATGTCCGGGGCAATGGTCTGAATGTTGTGCATGATCTATACCTCCCTGAAAGACTCAAACTTCAGTATTATACAAGACTTGGACTCTACTCTTCATTTTAGCAAAAATGAATGGGAAAAAATAGTGGCTGCGGCAACAAAAAGGCCGGGTACAAGGCCCGGCCGGTGATATTCATACCCGTTCCAGAATTTTGCGGCGGTCGCTGTGGGGTTCAAACCACCATTGGGTCAGACGGTTGCCCACGCGGTCCAGCAGAAGCGCCAGCAGAACGCCGCCCATGGCGTCCATGGCGGAATGCTGTTTCAGCAGCATGGTGGAAGCGATGATGGCAAAGTCAAGCAGGTGTGCTGCGCAGCACAGCGGGATACGGAAGGGCACACCCTTCCGTAAGTATCGCTGCCACGCCAGGTCCAGGGTCACGGCGTTCAGCACATGAATGGAAGGGAACACGTTGGTGGACGTGTCTGCGCGGTACAGATCCCGCACCGCCTCGGCGAACACATCGGTGCCGGGCACATACCCGGGGCGCAGATACACCCCGTTGGGCACCACCGCACAGAACAGCAGCGCCAGAGTCATGCCGATGAACAGCGGCAGGCACAGCCGCCAGAAATCCCAGCGGGGCGCTCTGAACAGCAGAAAGAAGAGGGTGCCGGGTATCCAGAGAAACCACAGATAGTACGGGATGATGGCATACTTGCAGAAGGGGATCAGATCATCCAGCGTGCAGTGCAGGATCAGGTCCGGGACAAGCACGGTTTTTTCCAGCAAAAAGAAAAACGCAAGATAGAATACCAGATACCCGGCCATAAAACAGACCGGGTGATTTCTGAACCAGCTGCGCATAATAAACTCCTTTTTTCTCCCCATCAGATTCCTCTGACGATAGACCACATTATACTTCCGTCCGGAGAGGAAAACAAGCCGGAAACCAGCCAAGGATTCGGTAAGGGCGGTGTAGACTTTTGGCGGGTTTGACAAATAAACAGTGAAAAGACGCATCTTTTTACAAATTGTTTCCCGGACGGAAACAAACAGAGCGGTGTTGGGACCCGCATATTTTATAGTACGAGGGTAAAAGAGCGTTTTTGGCAGCCAAAGAGTGAAAAAGTTGTAAATAAAAATACCCCGCGGCATCGAGGGGGCCGCGGGGTGAAAGATGCGTTACTGTGTATCGGCCAGGGTTGCCAGGTCCTGCAGGCTTACGGCGGGGACCAGGTATTCCCGGTAGATGTGCAGGTCGGGGTCGGTTTCGTCCGTGCCTTCATCGGCAAGGTAGCTCCAGTAGGGCAGGTACCAGGCGCCGGTGCGGTTGCTGGTGTACACCAGACGCACGCTGTCCAGGTTTTCCAGCACGGCACTGCCGTCCAGCGTGCCCACATCGGTGAGGAACATGTTCTGCGCCATCAGTTCGTCGGCTTCCTCCCGGGTGACGGTGGTGTATTCGCCCACGGTGGCGTTCAGGTCGGTATTCCGCCAGATCACCAGGCACCGGCTGCCGTTTTCATCCAGTGCCACTTCCACGCTGCGCAGGTCTCCGGATTCAATATCTCGGCAGCTGTTGTCGGCAGCGTCATAGAACCGGGCATGCCATTCGCCGTCGGTGCCGGTATAGGTCTGGATTGTGGGTGCCTGCCCAGCCAGGGCGGCTACCTCCGGCCAGCGGGTCAGCACCGTTTCGGCGGCATCGGCAGCGTTTTCCTGCAGGGGCGCGGCAGCGGTCTCGGCACCGGGCACCCGGGCGGTTACGGTTCCGTTGCTCTCGGCGGTGATGGTCACTCCCTGCGGCCAGGTCTCGTTGGGGGCTACTTCCAGGGCCAGTTCGGCGGCGCAGGACCAAAGACGCAGTTCATCGCCTTCGCTTCCGCCCTGTTCCCGCAGAGCAGCGGCCTGTTCTGCGGCCTCCTCCTGGGTCAGACCGGTATATACCGCTTCATCTGCCAGGGCGGTATCCAGACCCAGAGCCTGCAGCATCGACCGCAGCCGATCATACATGCCGCCGGTGTCAACACTGCGGGAAGACGCCATGCTGGCGTAGACCGGTACTGTGTCCGGCAGCTGTTCGTCGGCCGAACCGCTGCGGTCGACGGGGGACGGTGCTGTGCTCATGATGTAAGTTCCGCTGCCCGTATCCAGCAGGTCGGCCAGTTCAGAGGGGAAAGCGGAAGCGTTCAGAGCGTTGACCGCGGCGCTGAATCCGTCAACGGTCTGCAGCTTGCCGGCTGTGGAATCAGCACTTTCCTCGGCGGCTTCGTCACTGCGGGCGGCTGCATCCGGCGGAGCGGCGGCCGCAGCGGTGGGGTCATCGTTGGGGGCGGCCTGCATCATGGCGGTTTCGGGAGCGGCACCGCCCGATGCACCCTGCTGTCCCTGCCACAGCACAGCGCCCACCACCAGGCACAGGCAGGCGGCCAGGGGGACCGCCCGGTACAGTACCGGCCGCCAGCTGCGCCGGCGGCGGAGCGGTTCCTCGTCGGCGGCCAGGACCAGGTCGTCGTCCATGGAACCGATGGCTTCAAACAGTTCTCGTGCGGTCATACATTCACCCCCTGTTCGGTCAGATAGTGTTTCAGACGTTCCCGGGTCCGGTGCAGCGTTACCCGCACCCGGCCTTCGGGTATGCCGAAGCGCGCGGCAATGTCGGCGGTGGCGTCACAGTACCAGTACCGCCGTATAAATATGTTTCGGGCCGTTTCCGGCTGGCTGCGCAGAAAATCGCTGATGAGCCGGGCGGTTTCGGCGGCTTCCACCGTGTGTTCCACCCGCGCCGGGCTGGACAGGCATCCTTCCAGCTCTTCCAGCACCACTTCGGCCTGGCCGCCGCCCCGCTTCTGGGCGCCGGCCTTGTCCCGCCGGTCCAGGGCCAGATTCCGGGTGATGCGGCCTAAGTACGGGGCCAGCCGGGCCGGACGGTTTTCCGGCATGCTGTTCCAGGCGGCCAACCAGGTGTCGTTTTCCACTTCCTCGGCGTCGGAAACACTGCCCAGCAGGTTCATGGCGATCTTGCGGCAATAGGCACCGAATTTGGCGGCGGTCTCGGTCAGGGCCCGCTCGTCCCGTGCCCAGTACAAGGCCACAATGGCACGATCCTCCATGCCGTCACCTCCATTCACTTCTCTTCCTATTATAAGGAACGGTGTTTTTTCCTTCGTGTTACACCTTTATATAAAAGAATATACAAGATACCGGAATATCCCGCAAGCGTGCGGGCAAAATAAAAACAGCGGCGCCGAAACGCCGCTGCAAATGCAGTTCACAGCATATGTTTTTTGTGCAGGAACCAGGCTGCTCCCGCGCAGATGCCCAGGATGATGGTACACACCAGAGCAAAACCCCAGGGAGAGGAGGCAAAAGGCATGCCGTCCAGATTCACGTTCATGCCGTACAAACCGGAAACCACCGTGGGAACAGCCATGATGAGGGTGACCGAGGTCAGGTATTTCATGGCGTTGTTCAAGCGGTTGTCCAACACGGCGCTGAACAGTTCCCGGGTACCTTTTATATCGTCGCGGTAGATGGTGGTCATCTCAATGGCCTGACGCATCTCCACGATGACGTCGTCCAGAAGTTCCATATCGTCGGGATACTGTTCCAGCCGTTTGTACCGGGTCAGGCGGTCCAGAACGGTGCTGTTGGCCCGCAAACTGGTGGCAAAGTAGACCAGGGTGGATTCCAAAGCGTGCAGTTCAATAAGGTCACTGTCCCGCATGGTACCGGAGAGGTTCTTTTCAATCTCCTGCCGGCGCCGGTCGATGAGCCGCAGCTCCTGCTGGTACATGGTGGCTGCCCGGTTCATGATCTGGTAGACAAAGCGCATCTTCTTGCGGGTGCTGAATTCCCGTACCCGGCAGGCGGCAAAGTCCTGCAAGACCTGGCTGTCCACCGCACATACGGTGGTAATGGTCTGCTGGGTCAGAAGAATGCCCAGAGGGATGGTGGTGTACACACCCACACCTTTGTCCGGCACCTGTACGGGCACGTCCACAATAATAACGGTATACCCGTCCTCCAGGGATACGCGGGCGGACTCTTCCGGGTCCAGTGCGGCCTGCAGGTCGGCGGGTTCAATGTCCAGGGTGGCAGCCACCTGACGGACCTCTTCCGGCGAAGGCGCCGTCAAACTGATCCAGGTGCCTTCCGCGATCTCCCCAACGCGGGTGAGCCGCTTGTCGGAGGTTTGGTATATCTTCATCATAGTCTGCCACCACCGTAGTTTCATCGTATTATATAAGTATAAGGCGTTTGAGAGAAAAGCGCAAGAAAAAAGGATGTAAAAGGAAATGGAAGGAAAATATCGGCAAAACGGAAGATTTGCAAGGAAAAGTCGGACTATGAAGAAAAAGTGAAAAAACTTCGAAAAAAGTGTTGACAAATACCTGGCCGGGTGGTATTATATCTAAGCTGTCTCGCGAGGGACGGCAGGCGCTGAA